>JAZTWX010000045.1:0-21098 GCA_045636125.1 Bacteroidaceae bacterium | reverse complement strand
TGTGATTTTCTGAACAAGGCGACGCTCCAATTCTAACTCTTTCAATGGCTCAGTAGCATCTATGAATCCG
The DNA here is from genome assembly GCA_045636125.1 of Bacteroidaceae bacterium. Taxonomy (GTDB): domain Bacteria; phylum Bacteroidota; class Bacteroidia; order Bacteroidales; family Bacteroidaceae; genus HGM04593. Next base: position 21,028 of record JAZTWX010000045.1, on the reverse strand, counting down.
AGATTATAACTGCTACGGAACACCTCATTGGCATAATCCGCTTGCTGAGCAGGCAATGTGGAATCAAAGTTGTTGGACTTCTCTACCGCTTGTATTGAAAGATGGTATTCAGATTTAAGTGCGTGACGCAACATATCGCGAGACCAACCCTTAGAAACAACTTCATTGGCATAAAATACGATATGCTCAGGAGACAGATTATGGCTCATTAGAAGCAGATTATGACTCCATGGCAAAACTGCGACAGCCTGTCGCAGTTTTGTATCCCCTTCATTATAACGAAGATAAAACTTCTTCATATCCCACAGGTTCCTTGGAGATAATCCCATATCGGGATATTTAGACTTCAAATCAACTGACAATCTTTTGACGATGCCATCACCGTGCTTACTGTCAATTTTCTTTTTTTCCAACAACTTGCCTATCTCCCAATAGGAAGACATCGCAACCGTATTCAGCTGCTTTGCTATTTGTAATCGCGAAGTCTCGATTACTGCGACAGCCTGTCGCAGTAATTCGTTATAATCTTCTTCGCTGAATGGTCTTGTAACAGTTAAATCCTTCATAGTCTTATCTCTCTATTGCTTAAACCTTATGCAAAGGTATAAAAGATTTTCGGTTGGAATGTAACCAAACAGGCTTAAATACCTTTTACCTATTGAATTATGATAATATTCTGTTCATTGGGGCATCATGTCCTAACGATATGAGCAAGTTGATTCCATTCTCTTTTCGCTGGCACAAACTTTCCAACACCTTTTCTCTTATCCTGTTCGCCTCGTAGGTATTCAACCTAAATGCAAGGGCAATGACCACTTCAAGGTTGTAGAATGTAGCCCAACTTGTAGGAGTAGCGACATCGCATCGTTGGGTAGTTGCCGAGTTAAGCATTCCACTATTGTATATCGCTCTGATGGCGGCTCGGAGTGTCGGGGCTATCACCCCGAACAACTCCACCAATTCCATTTCGGACATCCAAATATTGCTACTTGGGATATTCACTTTACCGCTTTCACTGATAGTTATGATTGCTCGTTCCATAGTTACATTGCTATTGAGATTTCGCTAAACGATTGATTGAGTCTGTTGCCGAACATTGTCAAATCCTTGTCAATTTTCTCGGTAGTAATCTTGGCATACTTTTGTGTTGTGGTAATGTTCGTATGCCCCAATACTCGGCTTACACTCTCAATAGGAACACCCTTGCTCAGAGCCAAGGTAGCAAATCCATGACGTGTGCAATGGAATGAAATATCCTTTGAAATTCCACACTCTTTTATCATCTTTTTCAGTGGTTTACAGATGTTCCAATAGTTGAGATTGGGGAATACAAGTTTATCCTCTTGGAATCTCTCGTATCGCTTGATTATCTGCAATGGAATATCCAACAACTTTACTTGGAAATTTACCTTTGTCTTGTGTCGCTTGGATAGAATCCATTTCTCACCGTTAATCTCTACAAGATTATCGGTAGTCAGTTCTTTAATATCCACGAATGACAGGGCTGTAAAACTTGCAAACACAAACAAGTCTCGAATATAAGCCAACTTCTTGTCCGCAAACTCGTGTGTCATCACCGCTTTTAATTCATCTTCGGTCAGAAACTCCCTCTCCTTAACATTGGGGCTTATGTGGAATTGAGCAAATGGGTTTCTCGGCATCAATCCGTTGTAGTGGGCACGCATAACAACACCCTTGAGCCACATACAATTTGCCCAGATACTGCCATTCTGCAAACCTCTGTCTGTTGCGAGGAATACCGCAAACTCCTTGATAAAGTCGGGAGTCAGCTCAATCATAGACATATCGTTACGCTTGTAATTCGCCTTGATGAATGCTGCAACATGATTTCTTGCCCGTACTCTTGACATATAAGTTGCTATCACTCGGTCTGTACCTACACGTTTCTTGAATGTGGCATTATCCTTATCAAATGCACCGAGCAGTGTTTCATATTCTGTTCCGATGCCTTGATAGGCATTGCGTACCATTTCGGCAGTTACGAAAGCTTCTCTATCCGACAAGCGTTGATAGTGCTTGATGATTTGAGCCTTTATGTTATCCAAAGCAAGATTGAGTTCTCTTGCTTCCTTACTCTTGCCTTTGGCTCGGTTGCCTTTTACATCCCAAAGTTCTTTCGGAATGGTACGCTTACAACTGAATTGAGCCACAGAACCGTTGATTGTCACTCGTCCCATAATGGGAACAATACCGTTTTTCTCCTTGCTTGCGTTCACGTAGAACAGCACCTTAAATGTACTTCGCATAATCCAATCTTTTTTTTTGGTTACAAAATTATGTATCAGCGAGTTATACATTGCTACGCAATATGATGCAGAACTATGAAACGTGACGACACAAAGAAAAAACTTACTCGTTTTCGGGTAACGATTAGGCAACCGTTCTATTTCATTACCTTGCGTTTATTTGCTAAATTGCTATTTCCCGTATTTCCGAGATTTTCAGCGTAATGCGTTTATTATCAGTACAAGATGCACTATTATTCCGATTTCGGTTGATTATTCCAGCGTTTTTTCGTAAATTTGCATTTAGTATTTGTATTTTGCCGTGAGTGGTTTGCGGCGGGAATGTAAGTGAAACAGAATATGATTAAGAAAATATTGATATGGATGTGGGTGGCGCTGCTTGCTGTTGTTATTGCGGTAGCGTTGTTCTTTTTCTCAATTTCACAGGGCTGGATAGGTTATCTGCCCGATATCAATGAGTTGCAGAACCCGTCGTACAAGTTTGCTTCGCAGGTTATTTCGGCCGACGGAAAGACTATGGGCACCTGGTCCTACAGCAAGGAGAACCGTATGTTCGTGGGATATGAGGATATTGCTCCCTGTCTTGTGCAGGCGCTCATTGCTACCGAGGACGTGCGTTTTACCGAGCATTCGGGCATTGATGCGAGGTCGGTGTTGAGAGCTGTTGTGAAGCGCGGAATTCTTATGCAGAAGAATGCGGGCGGTGGCAGTACAATAACACAACAGCTTGCGAAACTGTTGTATTCCGAGGTGTCGGGCAGTGAAATGGAGCGTCTCTACCAGAAACCCATAGAGTGGGTTATTGCGGTGCAGCTCGAACGCCACTATACCAAGGAGGAAATCATTACAATGTACCTCAATAAATATGACTTTGGTTATAATGCGGTGGGTATAAAGAGTGCAGCAAATGTCTATTTCGGCAAGCTGCCGCGCGACCTTAATATTCAGGAGGCGGCAATGTTGGTGGGTATGTGCAAGAACTCTTCGCTCTACAACCCGCGTCGCCGTCACCAGCTTACGCTCGACCGCCGCAATGTGGTGCTTGGCCAGATGATGAAGGCCGGTTACATAACCGAGGATGAGTTCAAGGAACTGAAGGAGACTGAAATGAAACTCGACTTCCACCCCGCCGACCATAATGCCGGTATTGCTACATATTTCCGCCAATATCTGCGTGGTGTGATGACCGCCAAGAAGCCCGAAAAGAAGAATTACCGCGGCTGGCAGATGCAGAAATTCTATGAGGACTCGCTCGACTGGGAGAACGACCCCTTGTTTGGCTGGTGCAACAAGAACAAAAAGGCCGACGGCAGCAACTATAACCTCTACACCGACGGATTGAGAATTTACACCTCAATTGACTCGCGCATGCAGACCTACCTCGAAGAGGCTGTGCAGGAGCACGTTGCCGAGTATTTGCAGCCGCGTTTCTTTGCTGCCAAAAAGAACAAGAAGACCGCTCCTTTCACCGACGAGCTTACAGTTGCCGAAGTGGATGCGATAATGAAAAGGGCTATGCGCCAGAGCGACCGTTACAGGGAAATGAAAAAGGCCGGCGCAACCGAAAAGGAGATTGAGGCAGCTTTCAACACAAAGGAGGAGATGCGTGTGTTCAGCTACAATGGTATGAAGGACACGCTTATGACACCTATGGATTCTTTGCGTTACTACAAGCATTTCCTGCGCACCGGTGTCTTCTCTATGGACCCTCACACGGGTGAGGTGAAGGCTTATGTTGGTGGCCCCAATTTCTACTATTTCAAGTACGATATGGCAAACGTGGGACGCCGTCAGGTGGGTTCTACAATTAAGCCCTATCTCTATTCGCTTGCAATGGAGAATGGTTTCTCGCCCTGCGATGAGACACGCAACATTGAACAGACACTTATTACCGAGGATGGCAAGCTGTGGAGCCCGAAGAATACTTCGAAGGCGCGTTACGGCGAAATGGTTACATTGCGCTGGGGGCTTGCAAACTCGAACAACTGGATATCGGCCTATCTCATGAGCAAGCTCAACCCTTATACCTTCAAGAAACTTGTGAACGAGTTCGGCTTGCGTAACCGCGAAATTGCTCCCACCCCATCGTTGTGCCTGGGAGTGTGCGATGCGTCGGTGGGCGAGATGGTGAGCGCATACACTGCTTTTGTGGGCAAGGGTATACGCACAAAGCCTTTGTATGTTACCCGCATTGAGGATAACCAGGGTAACGTGGTGGCTACTTTCTCGGCACAAAAGAATGAGGTGATAAGCGAGGAGAGCTCGTACAAGATGCTCGATATGCTGCGTGCGGTTATCGATGAGGGTACGGGTGGCCGCATACGCCGTGTATACAAAATTACTGCCGACATGGGCGGAAAGACCGGTACTACACAGAACAACTCCGACGGTTGGTTTATGGGTGTAACCCCTAACCTTGTAACCGGTTGCTGGGTTGGCGGCGAGGAGCGCGACATTCACTTCGACAGGATGAGTGACGGACAGGGTGCTTCAATGGCTCTCCCCATTTGGGGCCTATATATGAATAAGGTGTATGCCGACGAGAGCTTGCCATACACTCAAAAGGATACGTTTGATATTCCTTTTGGCTTTAACCCGTGTGCAAACAACTCTTTCCTCATTGACCAGCAGGAAGAAGAGGAGGAGAGTGTGAATATGGGTGGTTTTGACGATTTATTTCAATGATTAAGATATGAAATTTGTGGGAATTATTCCGGCTCGTTACGCATCGACGCGTTTCCCCGGAAAACCTTTGGCAATGCTGGGCGGGAAGACCGTTATCCAGCGCGTGTATGAACAGGTGAAGGATTGTTTCGATGACCTGTATGTTGCAACTGACGACGAGCGCATTAAAGAGTGTGTGGAGTCGTGGGGCGGCAATGTGGTTATGACATCGGAGAATTGCAATAATGGTACCGAGCGTTGCTTGGATGCTTACAAGCGTCTGGGGCTCGACTGCGATGTTATTGTGAATATTCAGGGTGACGAACCCTTTATACAGCCCAAGCAGGTGAATGCGCTCATTGCCTGTTTCGATAACCCCGAAACAGATATTGCAACACTTGTGAAGCCTTTTGAAAAGAGCGACGGCATTGAGCGTCTTGAGTCGCCCAACTCGCCCAAAGTGGTGTTGAACGAGCAGGGTTTTGCGCTTTATTTCAGTCGCTCGGTTGTTCCTTACCTGCGTGGGGTGGAAAAAGAGGCATGGCTCGACAATCACGTCTTCTTCAAGCACTTGGGAATATACGCCTACCGTGCGAATATATTGGAAACTATTACCAAACTGCCCCAGTCGCCAATGGAAAAGGCCGAGTCGCTTGAGCAGCTCCGTTGGCTGGAGAACGGCTACAAAATTAAGGTGGGTGTGACCGACATTGAGACTATTGGTATTGACACTCCCGAGGACTTGGAGCGCGCTAAAGAGTTTGCAGCTTCTATTGGTTTCCAATGGAACGATTGATGAACGGTGTGCCGCAGCCACCTGTGGTGAACCCTGTTAAAATATCGCTTTTGGCATTGCCCGTAAAGAGGGTGATGCCAAATGGTGTTTCTCTCTACCTCATTGAGGGTGGCGAGGAGAGCGTTGTGCGCCTTGACATACTTTTCAAAGGTGGTTATGCGGTGCAGGACAAGCCGTTGCAAGCTCTCTTTGCCGGGCGCATGTTGCGCGAGGGCGGTGGCGGGCTCACGGGCCTGGAAATATCGCAGAAACTCGATTTCTGCGGTGCGTGGATTGATACTTATTCCTCGCAGGAATGTAATCACCTGACGCTGTATGCGCTGCCCAAATATATACCCGCTCTTTTGCCGCTTGTAGAGGGGTTTGTGAAGAACCCTGCTTTCCCGGAGGCAAGCCTCGACACGGTGCGACGAAACAACAAGGCGCATTACATTATTAACAGCCGCAAGGTTGATGTTGTAGCGCAGCGCCATTTTGAGCTGGCTCTGTGGGGTGAGAATCACCCTCTGGGGCAGATTGTAGTGCCCGAGGATTATGATAACATCACCTGTGACGACCTTTGGCGTTACTACGGGCGTGTCTATTCGTCGTGTAACTGCACGTTATTCCTGTCGGGCTGTGCAAGCGAGGCTGTTGTGAATGCAGTTGCGCAGTCGTTCGGCTGCGAGGCGTGGGGCAGTGGCGAGGCTGTGAAGATGAATGTAGCCGCACCTACTATGTTTACAGGCAAGAAAAAGGTTGCGGTTGAGGGAGTGGTGCAGAGTGCTATAAAGGTGGGCGGTTGGTCTTTGCCCGCTGCCGCTGCCGATATTTACGACTTCCGTTTTATGAATGTGCTGCTGGGCGGATATTTCGGTGGCAGGCTCATGAGCAACATTCGCGAGAAGAACGGTTTTACTTACGATATAGTGTCGGAGATGGATGCTTATGGCAGGGAGAATGCCTTTATGGTGAGCTCGCAGGCCGATGCTTGTTATGTGGAGCCGCTGTTGCGCGAACTTTATGGCGAGTTTGAGCGCTTGCGAAACGAAGAGCCGTCGGCTGCCGAGGTGGAGCTTGTGCGCAATTACATTATGGGCGAGCTTTGCCGCGAATATGAGGGCGTTGCCGCAAAGGCCGAGGTGTTTATAAACGCGTGGCTGGCTGGTGAGGAGTTCGAGAGCGTGAACCGCTATATTGCGGCTGTTAAAAAGATTACCCCTGCACGTGTGCGTCGTGTGGCCGAAAAATATTTGAAGCGCGAAAATATGTTCGAAATAGTGGTGGGAGAGTGATTTTGAACTCACTTTATAAAACCTGTAAAAAAATATGAAAGATTCTGCAAAGTACTTGAAGCAGTATGAAAACAAAAAAATACAAAACTTATAAAACCTTGCGATGAGTAGGTAATCGCACATAAAGTCATTGCATTACCCCAAATCATTGATGGTGTGGGCATAATTACCAACCGTGCCACACGTATAAGACAAAGTGCATTCGCAGCTTGCACTTCTCTCGAGAGCATCGTTATACCAGAATCGGTTACGCATATTCGATGTGAGGCTTTCCTTAATTGCTCTTCCCTCAAGAGAGTAATGATTCCAGAGAACACTGTGGTTGAGAGGTGCCTTTAGCGGTTGTCCAAAAGCAAAGAAAAAGAGGTATTGACAATACCACATCAACAGACTCACCCAGCCCCATCGGCAGGGTGTTTTTTTGTGTCTGCAATCAGCCTTCAATGTGGTTTTAATAAAATTTAACACTTTGCATATCGTTATGTTTCAATGCATTGGAAATTATTTCTGCTGAAACATGCCCTTGACTTTGAAATTTTTTCCTTTTGTTTCTATATTATATATGCTTCATTCGGCAAGCAACAAACAAGAATATATAAAACAAGCCTATAAAAATTATTGCTATGATGAGATGCGGAAAACTGTACCAGCCACACACAATGAGAGAATTTCTGGAGTATGATTACCCTGAACTTTTGGAGGCTGCCGAGAGCGGATGCACTCTGTTGACCGAGTTGCAGAATGCCCTTATTGATTTGTTGCCATCATCGCAAAAACTCTTGCCTTGCAACATTGAGCAACTTGCGGGTGCCGAAGCACAGGCAAACCTTATGACTTATATCTACCACTATTCGCTGTTTGCATTTGCCGACAAGGCATACACTATTCTCAATGCGCAATGCACAGCGTTGGCAAAGGCGCTTGACGCAAATGGCGCAGAAGACGAGGAGAAAGCTGTAGAGAACTTGGAAAAGACATTGGAGGCATTGGGGTATGTTCCGTTCGATACACTGCTCAACCATAGTGTAGCCGGATTGCTCAGGCTTGACATATTCAAAGAGCATCTGCGCGAGAGGCTCGATTTCAATGTGATTCCCGTACTCAAAGCCAATGGCGAACTCCGTGGCAATTGGAGCTTCCGCGACATTACAGGTACAATGGTAAGGAATGGATTGTCGTATGAACAGTTGCTTACCGACTGCATCAACGCCCCACTCCCTGACAGTACAACCATCGGCAAGGTTGTGGATGACGAAACATTGTTGCGTATTTATTAAAGTGCAATTTTATGATAAATGCAAAAGAAAAGGAGTTTCTTGAGTCAATCAAGAAATATATGAAACAGCGCGGCTTGACATCCTACAACATTGGAATCATAGATTCGTACATAGGTAAAATAAGGATTACTCCAAAGGGGTGGCTACGCTTGCTTGTCCCAATAAAGGGATATTACTATGCCGGTAGAGGTGTTGAGGAGGATGAAGAAAAAGCCGAAGAATGGTTTTTGAAAGCAGCTGAACTGGGACACTGCGAAGCCCAGTTCGAACTAGGCTGGCTCTATTACCTTGCCGATGGCAATGAAGAGGCCGTAAAGTGGTACAGCAAGGCTGCAAACAAGGCTATACCGATGCTATTGAAGAACTGAAAAAGTTGGAATAAAGAACCTACACTTTCCAGCTGTAGAAAGGAAATATTTTGTATTAACATAATTTAACAAAATGGGGGGATTGTTTTCTTTATATTACTTTTACGCTACACAAAAATAAACTTATTACAAATAGATAAAACCTGACATACTATGGCAAAATATGAAGTCAAGGACGGCGTGGGAATTATCCCTGCCGGAGTGAAAGAAATTGAGAACGAGGCTTTCAAGGGGTGTACCGAACTTACCAGCATCACCTTCCCCAAAGGTGTAAAGAAAATTGGCGAGGAGGCTTTTGCGGGTTGCACCGGGCTTGTGAGTGTGGCAATCCCCAAGAGTGTGAGCACAATTGCCAAGGGTGCGTTTGCGGGCTGTACCGGGCTTACAAGCCTCACAATGGAAAAAGGCCTTAAGAAGATTGGTGAAAACGCTTTTGAGGGATGCAATAACCTTACAGATTTTGTTCTCCCTGAAGGCTTGACACGTATTGGCAATTACGCTTTCAAAGGTTGCAGCAAGATAACCGGCCTCACCTTCCCTAAAACTTTGAGTCTAAAGACTACCGGCTACGGTATTTTCTCTGGTTGCACCAGCCTTGAAAGCATAGTCATAGAGGAAGGTGCCACAGACTTGTATGGCATCGGATCTTGCCCGGCACTCAAGAGCATCACCATTCCAACGAGTGTAACTAAAATAGGATTAGGTAATTATCAAACTAGCGGTTATGAGAGCATAATCATTGCCGAAGGTAATCCGGTCTATGATTCACGCGAAGGATGCAATGCCATCATTGAGACCGCAACCAACAAACTGTTATACACATGCAGTACAACGGTTATCCCCAACAGCGTGACAACTATTGGAGATTATGCCTTCAGTGATAGCAAGCTTACAAAAATAGAGATTCCCGACAGTGTTACAACCATTGAACGAAGTGCATTCAAGCAGAGCAACATTACAGAAATAACAATTCCAGGTAATGTGAAGACCATTGGCGAGAAAGCCTTTGAATTCTGCTGTAGCCTAACAAGCGTTACTATAGAGGAGGGAGTGACCGAGATTGGTAAAGATGCGTTCTTTCATTGCGATTCGCTGAAAAGCATTGCTATCGCCGAAGGTGTCAAGACTATTGGATATAGAGCCTTTTATGAATGCCACAACTTAGAGAGTTTTGTGTTGCCCAAGAGTGTGACAGATATATCAATGGGAATGTTCCTTGAATGTTATGCGCTCAAGAGTCTTGCCGTTGCCGAGGGGCATCCTCGCTATGACTCACGCGAAGGATGCAATGCCATTATTGAGACTGCAACCAACAAATTGTTGTATGGATGCTGCACAACGATTATTCCCGACAGCGTGACTGTGATTGGAAGTGGTGCATTCTGGGATGCCAGACAACTCAAAAGCATTGTCATCCCACACAGTGTAACTAATATCGAGGAACGGGCTTTCGCTGAATGCGGCCTTACCGAAATAGATATACCTGATAGTATAACGAGTATTGCTGAGTACACTTTCGAGAGTTGCACTCATCTTACCAGGGTCAATATCCCTGACAGTGTAGAAACGATTGGAAAATACGCTTTCTCACACTGTCATGAACTTAGAGACCTTACCATAGGCAAGGGGGTAAAGACGATTAAAAGCTGCGCTTTCTATATGAATAAAGCACTCGCAAACATTGTCTTGCCCGAGGGGCTAAAGGAGATTGGTAAAGGGGCTTTTTGCTATACCGCACTCACCAATGTTGTCATACCCAATGGGATTTCATCACTTGGAAGCAATGCCTTCAACAAGTGCCCATTGGAGGAAATTACACTCCCGGCAAAGATAAGTAAACTTGGAGATTGTGCCTTCTGGGGCGATGAAACTTCGCCAAAGGTTATAAAGGTGCCTGCCGGCGCAAGCGACTACTACAAGAATGTAAAGGCAATAATTAGCGAAGGATGCTACTCTTGCCTCCCTAAAAAGCTTTACGGAAATTTTGTAGAGATATAAAAGAGACTGTTCCACAGATTGAAGTGAACCCCAAAGTTTGGACAAAAAACTTTGGGGTTCACTTCAACTCTCTCTCTCTTGTGTTTGCTCCTTGCTTTGTTTTAAGTTGGTAAGTTCTTCTTTCTGTAGAAAACCAGGAGGTTGATTTTGTGGAGAGTGGCGTGCGGCAAGTGAGCCGCGCGCTTGTTTTTTACCGCTTGATTAAGGGCGGGACAACTCTGCTCCCGGGGCCGGATGTGATAATATTGCTAAAAATATTTTCTTTGTTTGTTGCGATTTTATTTCATTCTTTCTATCTTTGTTAACAGCGAGAATATTATGCGCTTTTGGGCGCAGCTTTCTTGCCGTACGTAATGCGTGAAAATGCGTGCTTTAAGCCTGCGTGGGCGCATTGATTTTAAGAAAGACAACAAATGAAAATAAGAATAATATTTACTCTTTCTCTCCTTTGTGCTTGGGCTCTCTCTTATGCCCAGATGGGGGTGACTACGGTTGCCGACATTGTTTCTGTTGCACATTCCGACGGAGAAAAAACATCTTTGCGCGAAGAGATTTCGGCAAAAATAAAAAATGCTACTGATGTAAAGGTTCTCACCCTGAAGGGTGGTGTAAAGTATGAGGGCCAGGCAAAAGGCAAAAAGCCTAACGGCTATGGAAAGGCCGAGTATGCCAACGGCGATACTTATGAGGGCGAATTCGTGCGTGGCGTGCGCCAGGGACGCGGTATTTATACTTATGCCGACGGCGAACGCTACGAGGGTGCTTTTGTGGATGACCGCCAGCACGGAAAAGGTGTCTACTTCTTTAACGACGGCCGCAAGTACGATGGTTTCTGGGAGAGCGATTATTGCCACGGCTATGGCAAAATGGAGTATCCCAACGGCGATGTTTATGTGGGTTCGTGGAGTGCCGACAAACGCAACGGTACCGGTAGTTATTTCTACACCAATGGTGCCTCATATTCGGGCGAGTGGAAGGACGACCGCTATAATGGAATGGGCACTTTTATATGGAGCGACAATACAAAATATGTAGGTGGCTGGAAAAACGGAACGCGTCAAGGCGAGGGTACCTGTTATTACTCCAATGGCGATGAATACCGTGGTATGTGGCACGACGGTGCGCGTCAGGGCAAGGGAGAATACACGTATGCCGATAATTCGAAATACACCGGTGATTATTTGAACGACCGCCAGCAAGGTAAAGGTGTTTACGTGGCTGCAACGGGCGCGGTGTACGAGGGTGATTTCCAGGCGGGCGAGCGCCAGGGCTATGGAAAGATGACCTACGAGAATGGCGCGGTGTACGAGGGTGAGTGGGTTGCCGGCGAACGCTGCGGAAAAGGAAAATACACTTGGGGCAACGGCGATGTGTACGAGGGCCGTTGGAGCGAGGATATAATGAACGGCGAGGGCATTTTGCGTCTTGCTAACGGAATGAAATATCGTGGTGGCTTCCTTAATGGAGAGGAGCACGGCAACGGTGTTGCGGTTGATGCCGACGGCACACGTTACGAGGGTACTTTTGAAGAGGGGCAACGCCACGGAAAATTCATAATAAAGGACGCTTCGGGCAACATTGTCAGGGAGTGTGTCTACAGTCTTGGAAAAATAAGCAACAAATAAAATACGACTATGATTCTCGATTCACTTAAAAACTTGAAAAACTACGAGGGCTTGCACCCCCGTTTTGCAAAAGCAATGGAATTCTTGCTCACCAGTGACCTTGCAAATCTTCCTCTTGGCCGCAACGAAATTCAGGGTGATGAAATTTTTGCAAATGTAATGGAGGCCCAACCCCGTACAAAGGAAGAGGTGCCTTTGGAGGTTCACCGCAAGTATATCGATATTCAGGTGCCCATTTCGGCCGATGAGGTTATGGGCTACACTCCCCTTGAGCAACTTCCCGAGGGTGAATACAGCGAAGCCAACGATGTAACCCTTTACCCCGTTGGAACTCTGGCCGAGAGCTATTTTAACGTGAAACGCTCTATGTTCACTATCTTCTTCCCCCAGGACGGACACGCTCCCGCGGTTACTCCCGTGCCTGTGAAAAAGATTATTGTGAAGATTGCTGTTGACTGACACAGCGTGCGCTTATCAGGAAAAGATTAATACTAACTTAAAAACTTATAACTATGCTGAAACTTGTCGAACGCGATGGCTACTTGGCGCCATTTAATTTGGATATCGATGCCCGCTATCGCTATTTCTTGCAGAGAGAGAGAGATTTGACAAAGAACGGCCGTCAAACATTGTCGGACTTTGCTTCGGGTTACTTGTATTTTGGTTTGCACAAGACTGCAACCGGCTGGATTTTCCGCGAGTGGGCTCCCAACGCAACAAGAATTGTTCTTGTGGGAGATTTTTCGAACTGGGAGGAGTTGCCCGAGTATGAACTGAAACAGCTCGCCGGTGGTGTGTGGGAGCGTCGCTTGCCCAAAAAGGCGTTGAAGCACGGCCAGCACTACAAAATGAAGGTCTACTGGAACGGTGGTTGCGGTGAGCGTATTCCTGCTTGGGTGCGCCGCGTGGTTCAGGACGATGCTACAAAAATATTCAGCGCACAGGTGTGGGCTCCCGAGGAGGAGTATGTTTTCAAGAACAAGAAATTCACTCCCAAACGCACCCCGTTACTCATTTATGAGTGCCACGTGGGAATGGCGCAGGAGGAGGAGAAGGTGGGAACATACCGCGAATTCAAGGATAATGTTCTCCCCCGTGTGGCTGCCGACGGATATAACTGCATTCAGATAATGGCTATTCAGGAGCACCCCTATTATGGCAGCTTCGGATACCACGTTTCGAACTTCTTTGCACCGTCGTCGCGCTTTGGTACTCCCGAGGAGTTGAAAGAACTCATTGACGCTGCTCACGGTATGGGTATTGCGGTTATTATGGACCTTGTTCACTCTCACGCTGTGAAGAATGAGCTGGAGGGACTGGGATTGCTCGACGGCGACCCCTCGCAGTATTTCCATTCGGGCGACCGCCGCGTGCATAATGCGTGGGATTCGCTCTGCTTCAATTATGGCAAGAACGAGGTTATACACTTCCTCTTGTCGAACTGCAAATATTGGCTCGAAGAGTTCAAGTTCGATGGTTTCCGTTTCGACGGTGTAACATCGATGATATATTACAGCCACGGTCTCGGCGAGGCTTTCTGCGGTTATGGCGACTATTTCAACGGCCACCAGGATGGCGACGCAATTTGCTATCTCACACTTGCCAACAGGCTTATTCACGAGGTTAACCCCAAGGCCATTACTATTGCCGAAGAGGTTTCGGGTATGCCCGGCCTTGCTGCGCCCATTGAGGATGGCGGCTACGGCTTCGACTATCGTATGGCAATGAATATCCCCGATTTCTGGATAAAGATTATTAAGGAGAAGAAGGACGAGGACTGGAAGCCTTCGGAAATTTTCTGGGAGCTTACCAACCGCCGCAAGGATGAGCAGACAATTTCGTATGCCGAGAGTCACGACCAGGCGCTAGTGGGTGACAAGACTATTATCTTCCGCCTCATCGACGCCGATATGTACTGGCACTTCAACCGTGGCGACGAAACTGGTACTGTTACCCGTGGTATTGCTTTGCACAAGATGATTCGTCTCATGACTTTGGCAAGCATCAACGGTGGTTATCTCAACTTTATGGGTAATGAGTTCGGTCACCCCGAATGGATTGACTTCCCGCGCGAGGGTAACGGCTGGAGCCACAAATATGCCCGTCGCCAGTGGAGCTTGGTAGACAACCCCAACTACAACTACACCTTGCTTGGCAAGTTCGACGAGGAGCTTGTGAAACTGGTGGGTGGCGTGCGTAATTTCCAGAACCGTCCCGTGCAGGAAATTTGGCACAACGACGGCGACCAGGTGCTTGCGTTCTCGCGTAAGGATTTGATATTTGTCTTCAACTTCAGCCCCACACGCTCGTTTACCGATTATGGTTTGCTGGTGCCCGAGGGTTCGTACAACATTGTGCTTAATACCGATTCGGAGCGTTTCGGTGGTAACGCGCTTGTCGATGAGACACAGACTCACTTTACACAGTACGATAAATTGCACGCTCGTCGCAAGAAGGGTTGGTTGATGCTCTATCTGCCCGCCCGCACAGCGTTGGTTCTTAAAAAGAACAAAGAGTAAAAAAATATGAGAAACTCCGGTGAGAAACGTTTGCAGAGGCTTGTGACCTTCCTTTGCTCCGCAGCATTTGCGGCGTATTCCTTTTTCTTCGTGGCGGTGTACAAAGCTGCCGTGTTGCAGGTGGTGTACGACAGTGTGGCGACAGGAAGGCTGCAGTTCAATGCCTATGTTGTAGCCGGGGTGGTTACAGCTATTCTCGTGGGCTTGGCATTGTGGTTGAACCGCTTTGCCAAGTTCCAACGTGAATGGACGGCTATGGCCTTTGTGCCGTCGGCTGTGCTGCTGGCTTTTGTTACCGATATTGACCGCTCTTTCTTCACGGGTAATATGTCATTTGCGCCGTGGCTATGGCTTTTTGGTGGGGTGATGCTGGTGTATGCGCTCTTTGCGTTTGTGCTCCGTCGCATACTCTTTGAAAAGATTAAGAACCCTACAATGATGCTCAACCGCATTCTTTGGCGCAACACCATAGGGCTTGCGGTTGTGTTCTTTGCTGTCGGCTGCCTGTCGGCCGGCGATTGCTCGTTCAACAGCGAGGTGGTGCAGTACAAGCATTTCGTGCGTGGCGACATTGACGCCGCATTGGGAGTGGGGAAGCGCTCACCTCACGCCTCGATGCAACTAACGGCGCAGCGTGCTTTCCTGCTGTCGCAGAAGGGTGAACTGGGCGAAAGGCTCTTTGAATTTCCCATTCTCTTTGGTGCCGATGCGTTGTTGCCGTCGGTGGAAAGGGATGCTCCCATTGTGCCCGATACGGTGTATGCCGCTTTGGGAACGCTGCCTGTTGCCGGCGAACGTGTGATGGAGTTCCTGCAACGTGTGGCAGAAAACAGCACCGTTGCCGTTGATTATTATTTGTGCGCCCTGCTTGCCGAGCGCCGCCTGGTCGATTTTTGCGACAAGGTATATGAATTCTACAAGGTGAGCGACAATCTTCCGCGCCACTACAAAGAGGCTCTCTTGCTCTATTCTTATGTGGTGCCTTCGTTTGAACTGCCTTTTGAGGATGCCGCATTGCAGGCAAGGTTCAATGAATTCCTTGAACACCGCAAAAGCCCCGAAGGGGCAATGAGCGTGTGCACCGACACTTACTGGTGGTATTTCCTTTATGGTGCGTAGGATCTTCTAAGGATATTTAATTTCATTGCACCCGTCATGGGTTCGTGACATTGGCTCTGAGCAAAGGAGTTCTCATTGATAGTGTAAGTCGAGTATTGGGGCATACGAACATTGTTACTCCACAAAAGTATGCCAAGATTACTACTGAGAAAATCGACAAGGATTTGACTATGTCCAGCAACTGACTTAATTAATCGTTAGGTGAAATCTTAATAGCAATGTAACTGTGGAACGAGCAATAATAACAATCAGCGAAAGTGGTAGAGTGAATATCCTAAGCAGCAATGTTTAGATGTTCGAAATGGAATTGGTGGAGCTATTCTGTATGATAGCCCCGACACTCCGAGCTGCCATCAAAGCAATATACAAGAGTGGAATACTTTGTTCTGCAATCACCAAATGATGCGATTTGGCAACATTATATAATTTTGAAGTGGTTATTACACTTGCGTTTCGGTTGAATACCTATGAAGCAAATAGGATGAGGCAAAAGGTGATGGAGAGTTTATACCAGCGAAAAGAGAGTGAAATAGACTTCTTGATATTGTTAGGGGATAATTCCTATTTATATTACAACTAAATACTAATGTAAACCCCAACAATCTTATTGTTTAAGGTTATTTGTATTCATATTACAAATTGTACAAAGCGGTATGATATGAGTCTACAGAATAAAATTTTTGGCAATTCATCATTTATTTGAATCCTTTTCGTATCTTCGCATTTGAAAAATCATCAAAATTTCAAAGGTGATATGACTAATGAATATTCAATAGATAGTACAACTCTTAGGCAACGCATAGAAACGATGCCAGAGGATTGTATACTGTTTCGTTCAGACTTTCCTGAATACCACACGGAGTTTGTGGGAAGTATTTTGTCTGAATTAACGACAGAAGGTGTACTTGTTAAAATTGCACATGGAATATATGCCAAGCCGAGAAAAAGTCGATTAGGTATTGTGCTTCCTTCTGTTGATAAGGTAGTACAAGCAATTGCTGCTAGAGATAACGCAGAGGTATTGCCATCAGGCATGACAGCTCTGAATGCATTAGGGCTATCGACTCAAGTACCGATGAATTACACCTTCCTAACTACCGGTAGTGAAAGAATTGTAAACTTATCCAATAGGAAAGTGGTATTAAAACGTGGTGTGCCCAAGAACTTCTGTTATGGGACTCGCCTCATCTCTTTACTTGTTCAAGCTCTCAAGGCTCTGAAAAAAGAAAATGTAGGAGAAGAAGAACTGAATATAATCCAACAATTGGTATTGAAAGAAACGGACAAGGAGACACTTGTCAAAGATGTAGATATGATGCCTGCGTGGATGAAACGAATTATAAAACCAATGCTAACCGCTTGAAATAGAATTCGATTATGAGAAAGCTGTGGTTAAACAATGAGATAGTGGACCGTTTAGCTATGTTACAGCAGACGGAGGTTGCACATCCTAGTGTTAATCAAGTAGCTATAGAAAAGGATTGGTGGGTAACAGTTACGCTGAAGGCATTATTCCAAACAGATTGCCGTGATTCTTTGATATTCAAAGGCGGAACATCGTTGTCAAAAGGTTTTGGCATCATTGAGCGTTTCTCTGAAGACATTGACTTGGCAATCAGTCATTCATTCTTTGGTATTGAGAAGACCGGTAAAAGTCAGCGTGAGAAATTACGCAAAATGGCACGAGCATATATTCAGGAGACCCTTTCGGCTCAATTAGATGCTCGCTTGAAAGAAATAGGAGTTTCTGGTTACAGTATAGAGAATGTATCTCAAGTCCAAGATAAAGAATGAGAATGGCGACCGATAGATTCAGACAAAGATCCTACGGTGATTCTATTACACTATCCGTCAATTCTTGAAGATACGATAAATTATATTCCTCCACGTGTAAAGATTGAGATTAGTTGCCTTTCAATGGATGAACCTACGGAATTACGACCAATTCGTTCTTTAATAGGTGAAAGTTTTGATGGCGAAGATACTGATGCAGAAAGTCTTGTTAGAACAGTAATTCCTACTCGCACGTTCCTTGAGAAACTTTTTCTCTTGGCGGAAGAATTCCAAAAAGAAAAGCCCAGAAGTATACGAATGTCACGACATCTGTATGATTTGGAAAAACTGATGGATACCAAATATGGTGTAGAAGCCTTATCAAATCGAGAACTATATGATGCCATTGTTGAGCATCGTAAGGCTTACTATGCTTTGAAGTATGTAAACTATGAATTACATTCCCCTTCAATCATCAACTTTACAATACCGGAATCGGCTATGGAGGCGTGGCAAGATGATTATGCTGATATGAGGCGATTTTTCATTTACGGTGAATCATTAGAGTTTGATGCACTTATACAGAAAATGAAAGAGTTGCAAGAACGAGTGAGAGTTATGTAAAGAGTCAAACCACCGAACTAATATGAGCCAAATTACCGAAAATATAAAAATCAAACTTGTAGGCAAAAATTTGATAAAATGCTATCACCCTACTAAAGATGGTATTTACATAGTGCCGATAGGATGTTTGAAGCAATAATATAGTGATATTAATGGCTCAGTAGAAAAAATGGCTCAGTAGAAAATGTAGTCAAATTGTAGCCAAAATTAGGACCGAAGGTAAAAGAAGAAACGCTAATAACTTGTTTTGTAAGTCATTAGCGTTTCTTTCAAGTGGTGCCACCAGAAAATGAGTTTCTTTTCTAAATGGCTCTATATCTCTGCGGTCTCCGCGAAAATAAACTGCACCTCGGCATAGCTAAACAAGTTTATCTCTGCTCTCGGTTTGTGTTATTTTTGTCATTATAGAAATGCTCCTAACGTAATCTCCCGCTATTGCTCCACCTAATTTCTGCACCATTCTGCAGTGTCTCGCAGAGACGAGTCCCTACTTTGATGCAAAGGTAGTGCAAGCCGAGAGGAGAACAAAATAAATGAGTTTATTTTTTCATCCGAGGCGCCGCCTACCTTCGGCGAAGCCAAAGTAGTGAAGTGTTTTGAAACTATCGTAGACTCTATTTTATTTAATGTCAATTTTTTATGAATATTGTTTATGGTATCTTCTGTTGATTTTACGTCTGGTATATTATCATCCATCTTTATATGGTCGTTGTGATAGATATTATTTTGATAATAATTAAGCTCTATAGTTTTATTGTTTGTGTTTGTGTTCTCGTCAACGTAAAATAGCATATACAGTGATATCATCGCTCCAATAAGTCCTATAATGAAGAAAGCCCAAAAGATATGCAAAAAAGCTTTACCATGACTCATACCTCGTTTGCACCATATACAAGGATACTTCTTGCGCTCTTGATTTCTTTTTTTCTCGGTTTCATTTTCCTCAATACTAAAAAGTCTCAAACTTTTATCTTTATAATATGTCCTTTCAATTTTCTTTATTATATTCTCACCGTGTTTAGTCAGTTCCTTGTTCCTTTTATCAATTTTTAAAAATATAACAGATAAGAAAGCCTGCGTTATACCAAGGAATATCCCAATATAATGATTTTTAAAATCTCCTTGAAATGTACTTATCATTCCTGTAGTTAAAAGTGTGGAAAATGCCACAAAAAAATTAAAATAAGATATACGTTGTTGAGCATGTTGCTGAAAATAAAGCCACGATGTGTTTAGTATATCCTTATTTTCAATATACGATTTATCAAATCTCTTATCTTTATTCTTTTGGTTTCCCATATATGTAGTATTTAATGTTGTTTTTAATTGCCTTAATAATTATTTAGAATTATAATCTTCTTTCAAAGGTTGTTTAAATCTTTAACCCTATTATCAAACACATCTTCGAACAAACTAATTTCTCGCTTTGCAATGCCTAATCTGTTTGCCAACACTCGCCAATCCTTAACCGCTGCAACAACCTCATTGATGATATTCTTAGCCACCTCTGGTGTGAGCATATACTCCTCACGCGAGTCAAGCAGGATAGATAAATCTGCTTTGTTGGTCTTGCTATTGATGAGCAAACTTTGGTGAGCATTCAGCGTTGGGTTCATATCGTATGCAGGCGATAGTGTCCAGCCCCTAGCCGTGAGTAAGAATCCGTGATTACGGAAATGATCATCGCTGTTGCCTACGCAGATATTGAATGCAACTCGGCGGAACAACTCTTGCAAGTTCGCATCAACATCGGTACAACCGCTAATGATAAAATCAACAATATCCAAATAGCCGTTACCTGTTGTAGCGTTGTCGCCATCATTTAACCCGAGTAGTGTCATTGCGGATGCGAAGTGAATTCTTCTATCATCGTCCGTTCTATCAAAGCGACGAGAAAGCAGTGTATGATGCTTATCGTTGGTGATAATAACCTTTGTTTCGGCTGCGTTTATGCCCGCATTTTTGGCTAATATATGGCAGAAATGTTCCCACAATCCTGCATCGTAATCATCCTTCAATGATGGGAATTTCGCAACATATATACTGCGGTCCGTATCTACAACATTTGCTTTGGGACGAGCACCACCAAGCGAAGAACCCGGCTGCACAAGTTGGGCAATCCATCTTTTTTCGGGAAGGATATTAGCGTCCTCGCTTTTTTCAATTTCCTTACTTGCGGCAATAAGTTCTCGCAAGTCGGTCAACGGTGGAATACGCAAAGAGTTGTCCGCGTTTATAAACTCTCCATCAGGAGTTTCTTTGAAACGGAACCCGCCCATACGGGAAAAGTCATCAATGCCCGTCAAAAAGTCAAACGATGATAGTCGGCGAACAGGTCTATTATCCTCTTGTGCCAAGATCTGCTCACGACGGAGAAGAAGAGTGCGCCCCCATCTGTCGGGCAATGCATCGGCAAAGCAGCCGAAAATATCTTTATTCGGCTGGGTATATTGTATTCCAGGATAGTTGTTAAGGTCTTCGCTTAGAACGATGGCATTATACTTCTTAATCCAACTATCAGCAAATTTGAAGCTATAACTATCCGAGCCACGAAGTGATTCATAGCCAAGTTCTCCAATGAGTTCAATCTCTTTAAGCCAATCAAAATCGGCATATACATACAACTTCTTCATAGCACATTACTCCTTTTTAGACGCCCTTTCACGCTGAGGAAGATTCATATCCTGCAATGCTCTACCGAGTTCATCATCCTTTGCCAAAAAT
>JAZTWX010000044.1:0-7774 GCA_045636125.1 Bacteroidaceae bacterium | reverse complement strand
CTTGTTGGTAGATGAAAATGTTTATTCAATTTCGTATGCCTCAATCTCTCTCAAAGAGATTTCATTGTTGTATGTCGTGTGAGACTTTGCATATCCAAGAATTTTGATCTTCTTTTTGTAACTGTCGGCATTGTCTTTGAGATTCAACTCGTTAAGCATATTTGCTATGTCCACAATCACGCAGTTTTCCTTGTTTGTCTCCTCGGGGTCATCGGCAATAAGCAGTGTGTTCTGTTTAGAGCTTGGTACTCCAAAATTGACGGTTCCTCCACGTTGCATACAACCCACAATGTAACCGCTCAGGTAGAGCTTGTCTTCGGCATCTTGGGTGAATGTGTTCTTAAACTCGTTTGCGCTGTATGTGCTTATGGGTTTTGCGGGCTCGGCTACAGATGTTGCCATTGTGTTCGCATATTTGCCACTGCTTGCGGTGCCTATCAGGTAGCCGTAAACCTCAATTGTCTTGCCATTCAAAGCCTCTTCGTCGAAAAGGTCGGCATTGGGGTAGGAGATAGATGCTGTTACTGTTTCGCTGCCTATATTTACATTGTAGTAGGGCGAGTCAAATACGAATGTTCCGTTGTATTTTACATATACGATGGAGGGGGCGGCAGCATATTGCTCAAAATCGGCTGTTGCATACTCTATGGGGGTGGGGTGCTCAAAAGTTGTTGTTCCCTTAACCTCGTAGATGCTTGTTGCACCAAATTGCAGCATACCGTTGTACTCACTCGGTTTTCCGCCCACGGTTACAATGTCGCCTGCTTTGCAGGTGTGCTCGGCTCCAAGATAAACAAGGATGTAACCGGTGTCGTCTTTTACCAAAAAGCCTTTGCTGTATGTTGCAACAATTGTGCCCTCAATGCGTGCAGCTTGCCCGTTGTCGCCGTTTGCAATAACATCGGCAATGGGGCTGGGGGTGTCAGGGATAATTATCTCTTCGGGTGTATTTGTTCCGCCGTTATTTGTTACAAGAATAACGTTGTCAACCAGAATGGGGGCTCCGTTGCCATACTTGCTGTTCATTATAATGAGCGCAAGGTTGGTGTCTTTGTCGAGTGTGAACTGAACAACAACCTGTTGCCATTCGTTTGTAACGGCCTTTTGCTGTTCAATGTAGATGTAGTCGTTGCTTGTGTCGGCTACCGTGCCGTTGGTGAGTTTCGCGTAACCTACACTGTATTTTCCGGCCTCGCTGCCTGCATTCTTTACATAGAACGCCATTGCGTATGTGCCGGCTTTAAGTGCATACTCCTGTGAGGTGAAGCGCTTGTTGCTGTTTGCATCACCTTTAATAACTACCGCGCTTGCACCGTCCTGCGCGTCGTTGCTTTGCTCTATTGTGGCTGTGTGTGCAGGGCCTGCCCAGCCGGTGGGCTTGTTGCTTGCCCACTCCTCAAAGGAGGCGTTAGCAAGGAGGTTGGTACCTGTGAGTTCAATCTCTTCGTCTCCGCCGTTTCCGCCGCCAATGGGCAAGGTGTAGGGCGCGGGGACATCTTCGCAGGCGTTGAGTGTGAACGCTGCAAGTGCTGCTATGAACAGATACTTTAACTTTTTCATATTGTTTGTGTTTTTGTCGTTATTTACTTTTTGGTTTTATTCTGCCGGAACAATGTCTTTGTCCGATGATAGCATAAACTGCCAGTCGCTGTTGAAACAGGTGAGAACGCCTGTGATATCGAGCTTGCCTGTGGGAACAACCATATTGGCAAAGTCGGCGTATGTGCTCATGCGGAACACAATTTTCTTGCTGCCCACTTTCACGGTCCTGTTTACCAACCTGTTAGTTTCACTCACCATCTCCTCCTCGGGGGCAAAGGTCTTTTTACCGTCGGCCTCCTGGAATGTAACGCCTTTGAGGCGAACGTAGCGGGGCAGTGTCTCCCGGTTGCTGCTTGTCATCCACTCTTCAGTGAGGTCGGTGGGTGTCATTTCGGCATAATCGTTGCTGGGCTCGCCCACAATTTTTATGTGTTGTTTAAGAACCTTTTCGCTCATACGTCCAACAGCAATATTGCCTTTGTTGTTGGTGTAAGGGACGCCTATCTGGGGCAGCTTGCCGTAGCAGCCCATTGAGAGCCCTTTGAGGCTGAGCGCGATTTTTTGTCCGCGGGGGAGGTAGGCGTATAGGCCCGATGCATTTATTCCAATGAGCATAGACTCGCCTGTCTCACTGTCGTCGCTGAATACCAATTGCTTGTAGACGTTGCCTGTTTCGTCGTTGCTCACTACCACACCACCTAAAATAATATCCTCGGTTATTTCGGTGGGCGATTCGGTGTGCAACTCGATATTGTATTTCTCCTTGAATTCGGCAATTGTCATATTGGGCTCGCCTATCGAGTTGTTGCCATAGGGGGCTTTGCCGAATGAGGGCTCGTCGAAGTCGTTCATACACGATGCGAGGCCTAATGCAAGTGTAAATGCCGCTAATATGTATTTTGTTATCTTCATAATTTATGTCCTCCTCTTGCTTTTAGAAACGTAGGCCTACGTTAAGATAGGCGTTGAATGCGTTTGCGTAGTACAGATAGGGGTTCTTTGAGAAAACGTATATCTTTTTCTCGTCGTTGCTGTAGTCGCTGCGGTTCTGCTCATATCCGCCTGTAACCATATTCTCGTTGTTGAGAATGTTGCTGAGGCTAAGGTTGATGTTGAGCTTTTTGCCGCCCTTGAGGTTGATGCTCTTGCCTATTGATGCATCGAGCATAAAGCCGTCCTCGCCACGGAACTGCGAGGGGATGTCGAGCTTGTTCACGGGGTTACCGTTTACATCGACACCGCCGTTGCTGCCTGCAACTGTTTCGAGGCGTGCGTATATTGAGGGGCTTACATAGATGCGGTCATAATAGTTGAGGTTGGCGCTGAGGTACCAGCCGTTTACGTTGTAGTCGACGCCTAAACTCACTGCAGTGAGGGGTGAACCGCCAATCTTTGCGCCGTCCATATAAACCTTCTGCAAAGCGTGGTCGAGCTCGCGCTGGTCCTCGGTCATCATAGAGCCGCGTGCGTTGCTTGTATACTCGGCCTCGGTTAAGGCTGCGAGAATGTTGAACGAAAGGGCCGATGTCACGTTGTATACAAAAGCTGCTTCAACGCCGTAGTTGGTCTTGTCGACACCTGTCATTGTGAGGTAGGTGAACTTGCCCTCGTCGTCGTTGTAGAAGGCGCTCTGCTGCACGGCGTCGGTTATCTTTGTGTAGAAGGCGCTCACCTTTGCTGCGAATGCCCCATACTTGAATGCGTAAGAGGCCTCGCCGTTGAATACGTTCTCGTTTTCGAGTCCCTCAACAAAATCCTCGCGTATGCGGGGGGCAACAAATGAATTATAGGCGAGGGGTGCGCGCTGCGAGTATCCTCCACCAATCATCACTTTGTTGTTTCCGTTGATATCCCAAATGAGAGATGCTTTTGCACCGCCGCCGAGGAATTTTGCTACCTCGCCCTTGCCTTTTGAAACATCGAACATCTTGCCGTTGCTGTCGTAGTATGTGGCACGGCCGTTGCGCATATTACCCTCGCGCTGCATTGTGGTACCGTCGATGTTCGCTCCTGCATAAAAGTGGAACCTGTTCTTGTTGTACTGGTACTGCGTGAAGAGGTCTACCTTGTTTACATATATATTATAGTCGTAGCCAAAAACGTCGCCCTCTTTGATGCGGCGGTTGGGGTTGTCGACATCGTTCTGTATCACATAGCTGTCGCGGCCGTGATCGCCGATGGAGAATTTGTCCACGTCGATGTATGTGTCGGCACCCAAAAGGTCGTCCATCTTCTTGTAGTGCATACCTTTTGTGGTGTTTATGTTCACGCCGATGTTGGCACGGCTGTATTTGTTGAATTCGTGGTCGAGTACCGAACCTATGCTCAACATAAGCTGGTCGTTGTGGCGGCGCTCAACGTAGTAGAGGCACTCCTCGCCCGTGGCGTTTGCCTGCTGGTTGGCAAAATACATCTGGTCCCAGTTTATCTGGCGGTTGGCCTTGCTTGCCTTCCAGTAGTCGTAGAGCTCTTTCCACTGTGCACGGTTGTCCTCCTGCGAGAGGGCGTTCGATGCGTCTTCGTAGTAGTCGAGGTCCCATACGTTGTAGGCTGCGCTGGGGAGGTTCTTGTAGTAGTTGGGGCGGGGGTAGGCGGCGTTGCCGTTCCATCCGAGTGCTGTTGAGCCGTAGATGCTGTATTTCACAGCTGCCGATGTTGTGAGCTTTGTCTCGCGGTTAACCTTGTAGTCCCAGGTGACAAGCGCTGTGGGCTCGTACGATGTTACTACGCGCGCGTTGCGCTTTTCGCCGTTCTGGTATCCCCAGTTGGGGTTGTAGTAGTGGCTGTTGGCAAGCCAGTAGGCCTCTTCGGTGGCAGCTCCCTGCTGTCCGCGCTCGGTGGGCGAGCCCCAGGTTGCAAACGAAAGGCTGTGTTTGTCGTTTATAACCTTTTGTGCGCTCAAATAGTAACCGAGTGAGTTGTAGAATGTACCCTCTATTACACCCTCGTTTGCCCAGCGGTACGATGCCGATGCTGTGAACGCCCAGCCGTTTTCCATGAGGCCGGTAGAGTATGTGTACATGAGGCGGGCGAGGTAGTTGCGGTTGCAGGCAACGAACGACATCTTGTGTCCGGCTGCATATTGTGCCGCGCGCATATTGATGTTGCTTGCTCCACCCACACTGCTGAAACCGAAGCTGCTGTTTTCGAGGTATACGCTGCTCTCCTGGTTGCGTGTGGCGTCGTTCAAGCCACCAATCATACCATAACTGAATGTTCCGCGCTCGGCGTCGTTGAGAAGAGCGCCGTTGGCGTACACTTTGTTGTACTGCGAGTCGTAGCCGCGTTGTTTGAAACGCATCGAGCTCCAGCGGTAGCCCACTTCGGAGAGGAAATAGTCGTCGCTCGATGTTGTGAGTGCAGTTGCTCCCTGAATGACATCTTCGTCTTCGTCGAGCATGCTCTCGTTGAAGGTGAACTGGTCGCGGTCGATGTTAATGTTGTTGAATTCGGGAACGATGATACCGGTTGCAGCGTTGTTGCTTGTGCTGTCCTTTACAAAAAGGCCGAAATGGTGCTGTGGTATGTCTACAGCCTCTTTCTTTTCGGGTTGCTGCTGTTCGGCGGGTTTAGCTGTTGTTGCCGGTTCGGTGGCTGCGGGAGCATTTTCGCTTGCAGCCTCCTGCTCTTTGGGGACAACAACGGTTACAACCACCACGTTTTTCATTCCGTTGAATGTGCCGGCATTGTTCGTGGTGCTGAATGTGCTTTCTGTTACGCCTGCGCGCAGAATAAGTGCCGATTTTACACGGTTGCAGCGTATCATTGACAAGCGTTTGTTACTGCTGTAACCGTCGACATAAACCGTGCCGGCTCCCATTGAATTGTCACGCAATACGTTGCATAGCGAGTCAAGGTTTTCTCCGTTTTTGTTCCAGGGGACATAGAACGTATCGTCCCCGTTCACAAACCTAAAGACAACCTGCACCGAATCTTTTCCTTCGGTCAATGCGTGGGCATTATTGCACAGCATTATGCCAAAGAAAAAGAGCATTGCATACTTCAAAATCCTTTTCATTTGTGTAATAGAATTATTTAATAAAACTTTTTCTCCAGTGGTTTCGCGTGCGCGGGCACGCGTAATGTTATAATGTGCAAAGATGATAAAAAATATCTTAACAGAGAAGCCTTGTGGGCACTTTTTTAGCTAAAAGCGTGCCTTTGCCTTGAATGTGAAAATATTGCAGCAAATATTGTGTGCTTGTGAAATAAATGTGCTAATTTTACGCAAAATTATACACGTGAAAATAATTGTACTATGAAAAAATATCTCTCATCGCTGCTACTGTTGCTGCTTTTTGTTGCAACGCCTTTGAGTGCACAGCAGAAACGTTTCGAGCTCTACGCTGTGGGCTTTTATAACCTTGAAAACCTTTTCGACACCATTCACGACGAAGGCAAGAACGACTATGAATTTTTGCCCGACGGTACCAACAAGTGGGGCACAATGAAATATGTGAACAAGGTGAAGAATATGTCGGAGGTGCTTGCCGAAATGGCAACCGATATGTTGCCCGTGGGAATGGCCGCGGTGGGCGTTTCGGAGATTGAGAACAGCAGGGTGTTGCAGGCTCTTGTGGAGTCGGAGGCGCTTGCGCCGCGCGGTTGGAAATATGTTCACGTTGAGGGCCCCGACAAGCGTGGAGTAGATTGTGCTCTGCTTTATAATCCCGGTCTCTTTCAGCCCTATTCCTGCAAGCTTGCCCCTTATTTGCTTGAAAACGGCAGCGACGAGTACAAGACACGCGGCTTTTTGATTGTGAGCGGTCTTATGAGTGGCGAAAAGGTGCATATTATTGTGAATCACTGGCCTTCGCGCTATGCGCAGTCCCCCGCTCGCGAGCGTGCCGGTGTGCAGGTGAAGTCTCTTAAGGACTCTATTATGGCTGCCGATGCCGAGGCGAAAGTGATTATTATGGGTGATATGAACGACGACCCCGACGACAAGAGTATGAAAACCTCGCTTGGTGCAAAGCGTGACAGAAAGGATTTGAAGGCTCCGTCGGACTTGTATAACCCGTGGTGGAAAATATTGCGTGAAGATGGTGTGGGCACGCTCAAGTACAAGGGTGACTGGAACCTTTTCGACCAGGTGGTGTTCACTGCCAATATGGTGGGCAAGGAGCGCTCGACACTTAAATATTACAAGCCCGAAATATTCTCGCGCAGCTATATGTTCCAGACCGATGGAAAGTACAAGGGCTCGCCCAAACGTACCCACGCGGGCGGTGTGTGGCTCAACGGTTACAGCGACCACTTGCCGGTGATTATCTATTTGGTGAAAGAGGCTAAATAGGCTTTATATAAAGGGGTTGGCTAAAAGCCCCGTTTAAGAACAAGCAAACCCTGTCAGAATGTGCTCTGGCAGGGTTTGTTCTCTTTGCAAAATGACTTTTGGGTCACCCTCTTTTTATTACATATTCATTCGGCTCTCCACGATTTCCCAGTCGACAATCTCCCAAAGGCGCTTTACGTGGTCGGCGCGGCGATTCTGGTAGTCGAGGTAGTAGGCGTGCTCCCACACATCGATGCCGTATAGTGGCGTGCAGTGGTGGCGCAGTGGGTTGTCGCCGTTGGGGCAGTTTATTATGCTTAGCTTGCCGCTCTCTTCTTGTGCCAGCCACGTCCACCCTGAGCCGAAAAGCGAGGCTGCGGCCTCTTCCATCTTCTTTTTAAGTGTGTCGAAATTGCCGAAATCGAAACGTATGGCGTTCAGGAGTGCACCTGTGGGGTGGTTGGCTGCAGGTGCGTCGGGGGTGAACTGTTCGAAATAGAGCGAGTGGTTGAGCACTTGCCCGGCGTTGTTGTACAAGGGACCTTCGGGGGCTTGTTCCACAATCTCGCGAAGGGTCATCTCTTCGAATTCGCTGCCGGCGATAAGCTCGTTGGCTTTGTTTACGTAGGCTTGCAGGTGTTTGCCGTAGTGATACTCAATGGTTGCTTGGCTTATAACGGGTGCCAACGCGCCTGCGGGGTAGAGGAGTACGGGCATTCTGAAGCCGGTGTTGCTTTTTACAATTGTTGCCATTTTCTTTGTATTAAAATTAAGTTCAGTTTCTTTAACAAGGAATGTGGCTTTTATGTTCGTTGTTTGCCATTTGCGCTGTCGCGCGAATCTGCTTTCGCTCGCTGCAAAATCAAATAAATTTGTTTTTGCTCGCTTGTTTGCTATTTGCGCTGTCGCGCGAATCTGCTTTCGCTCGCTGCAAAATCAAATAAATTTGTTTTTGCT
>JAZTWX010000043.1:0-3284 GCA_045636125.1 Bacteroidaceae bacterium | reverse complement strand
CTGTTGCAGGTAGACTCCTTTTCGGGGATGGATTTTGACTTGAATTTTATGGATTTCGGGGTACTCGATTTTCTGATATCACCCGATGCTCTTGCAAAAAGGGATTTCAGCTCTGTGAGGGCTATTGTGCTTTCAACATAGTTGCAGGGTGGTTTAAGAGGCGATGGGCAAAAATATTTGATGAAGTGTGGATTTGCGCTTTAATTTCGCGGTAGCGCGTGAGCTCTTTTCTATAAACTTCCCGGTGTTATTCTGCGGCTATTCTCTCAATTAAGTAAATTCTTTATTGCCCTTTTGTCGCTCAAGAGGGCACAAAACTGCGAGTAAGCAAGCTTTCATCCGCTTGCTTACTCGCAATATTGTTTCTTTTCGTCGCACGAAAAGAATGGAATAAAACAGTCGTTAAAGCAAGAAAAGCTCTTGGGCCACTGAGGAGCCTTAACGCGTAAGTTTATATATACGACATATTATTTTGTACGGATAATCTTGAAATCATTATGTACATTGTAGAAAGCATTACTTTCAATCTTGGTTGATTCCGGAACGTAAGCAACCTTTAAGTTAGGGCAATTCTCCACAGCCCAATTCTCGATGTAGGTTGTGCCTTCGGCAATGACAATCTCTTCAATACTATCGTGGTTGTAGAAGGTGTTCTTCTCCATCTTATCCATTGGCATAAGTTCAACACGCTTCATAGCTGCAGGAATATATACAGGTACGGGAGCCCACGCAAGATATACAACACCTGCATAGCTGCGGAATTCTGTATTCTTGGGATCAACGTAGGCATACTCTACATTGGGAGCAAATTTCTTCAAGCCCTCAGAGTTGTTTTCGCCAAAATAATCAATGTTCGAACCTATGTATAATTCACGCACTGTGGGTGGCAATGTTTCTGTGGGGTTGAACGATGTCACCTTTATTCCATTTACGCTATAAGGAACAACGAAAGTACTTCCCTCGCTTACCACCTTACATACGTTCAGGCGACGGTCGAGGAAGTTGAACCAGCAATCGTTTTCCTTGAAAAGAACCACATCCATTGACCAGGGGAACCATTTGTTATAGCCTTGGGTGTAGTCGGCAATATTCGACATCTTGAAACTCTTGCTGTTTGTGGGGTCACTTACATACCATGTGCCATCGCAGTTGACATAATTCCAGGCGTGTCCGCCCACGGGTTCCAACATGCCGTTTACAATCATAGAAGGCACACCCTGGCTGTGCAACATAATGAACAGCAGGTTGGCATATCCCTGACACACGGCTTTTCGTTCAATGAACACAGGGTAGGGGTTGTTATCGACAGAAGCACCGTTAGCATAGCTTACATTTGTTCTTACCCAGTCGTAGCACTTCATATAAATGTCGTACTGGCTTGTCAAGCCCTTTGCAAGGTTGTCGGTAAAAGCCTTTATTTCGGCATATTCGGCATCTTTAATTTCGGCACGGCCCAAAGTGTCGGTGCACTCTATACCTGCCTTGTTGAGCAATGTGCTCGCACTTGCTGCGGGGTTACCGACATTCAGCGTCTGCGAATTGTCGGCCGCAGGAAATTCCGGAGCTGCCACGGGCTCAAAACCCATACTCAGTATTTCGTCTACAGCATATTTGACCACTCGTCCGCGCGAGAGGGATATATACATTGTATCAGCCTTTTCTTGCGCTGACAGTGTTGCTACAAATAGCGACAGTATGGACAAGGTAATAAGTTTTTTCATTGTTTTATGAATTTGATGGTGTTTTCGTTATAGTTTACTAAATAGATGCCTGCCGGCAAAGAATCGATTGTGATGGTTGCGGTGCCGTCGCCGTTGGCAGAAGTTGCAAGAATTGACTGCCCGCCGATGGAAAAAAGCTGCACCTTGCAACCGGGGGCGAGGCCGCTGAGGTAGATTGCATTGTGTGTCAACTCGCATTTTTCGCGGTTAACCTCTTCTTCAACATCTTCGATGGCGGTGGGAATCTCGTTCACAAATTCAAAGCGGTCGACCTGTGAACGCTCGAGAACGGCTTCATCGGCCGAAGATACGACTTTGACATCGGTATTTTCGAAAGTGATTAGAGGCTTCTCTTCCAAAAGGAAATAGACCGAAGTGCCGTCTTTCATAAAAATGCCCAGCACATCTTTCTTTTGGGCAAACGTAAGTGCCGAGAATGTGAGAAGCAATAACGATAAAAGTAGATTTTTCATATTTTGTTTTTTATTTCATTCAATAACCGCAAAATTGGTGAAAAAACAGGAACGTTAAAACTTATTATGCCTTTTTTATCGTTAAATAATCTGAAAAAAAGATATAAAAAGGCATAAATATGGGCTTTGCGCAAATTTGGAACCAAGCAACAGATGATGTTGGATAGTCTTATGTGCTTGCTAGGTATTTGTTTAGCGAATATTGCTGCTGATTGGTGCAGCTTTTTATGAAGCGTGAAACGTTTTCTTTTATTCCGTTGTGGCTAGGGAAATTAATAAATACCAATATTTATGTTCTTAAAGAAGTGCCCGAAGAGCTGAGGGGAGGGTGCTTGCAATAAAGCCACTCCCGCGCCACCGATTAATTTACAGCAACCGCACAGGTGTTCCTCTGCGTTAACACCGCTCGTTTGTGCAGCACTCACTGCACAGCCCCCCATTTGTTACCTGCAGGAGTTACTCTGCAGAAACCTCGGGCAAGGGCATACGGGCCGCCTCGGGAATGTTGAGCGGCAACTTATCCTTTGTTACAACAATGTCGTAAATTAAGTATTGTGCCGAATTGCCTCCGCTGTTTGCAAGCCAGAATATCAACTGCTCGCATCCGTCAATGGGAACTGTAAACTCCATAGGCTCCATATTTTCATACAGGGCAATATTGGCCATAACATTGTGGTCGGCACCAATCATGAGGCGCTCGGGCTCTTCGCTTTTTACGCCTGCCTGCGGGAGGCAACCAACCTTAAAGGTTACACTGTTGTACTCTTTGTAGGTGTTGAAGGCTGCCAGTGAATTTTCTACGGCCTCGCCACCCGCAGCGAGCATGAGGAACGCGCCGAGCGGGGCTACTGTGGTGCCTATGGCGACACCTCCCACGGCTACTCCCGATGCTACAAACGACGCACCAAGAGCGGTGGGTCCCAGTATGCTGCCGGCGGCTGCATACTGAGACCCGCCTTTTGAGGATTGGCAGATTCTGTTGCAGGTAGACTCCTTTTCGGGGATGGATTTTGACTTGAATTTTATGGATTTCGGGGTACTCGATTTTCTGATATCACCCGATGCTCTTGCAAAAAGGGATTTCAGCTCT
>JAZTWX010000042.1:0-106711 GCA_045636125.1 Bacteroidaceae bacterium | reverse complement strand
TAAAAGTGTTGCCGCGTGGGTTGCGACAAGCAAGGATTGTCAAAGGATCTCAAAAAACTATATACGAGATATCTCACATACGTTCGATATGACACATACGCAGTGTTTTCTAAAAATGGGTCAACTGCTATATTATTACCTTTATATTTTATCCCGAGGCGAAAAATCTTATCCAAAGTATTTCGGGTAAACGAAGCGGGACGCAGCCAAAGAGCGCAAGCCGATATTTGCAACAAACAGATAGGGCGGCTCTTTCGAGCCGCCCTATCTACTCTATTCGATTGACTGAATTATTTTACAATAATCTTGTGACCATTTATAATATATACTCCTGCAGAAAGCGAGAAAGCGTGCGAGTCGCTTACAAATGCATCGGCAACCTTGCGGCCTGCAAGGTCGTACACTGCAACAACGGCAGGGGTTTTAACCGACACCGAAATTCCGCCATCAAAAGCTGCAAATGAGATATAGTTTTCGGCAACAATTTCGGCAACATCAACTGTGTTTGCCATACCTTTTTTCTGGTACACACGCACCCAGTCGAAAAGTGTTTCGTATGTGTGTGTAACATCGGCATTAGCAGCCCAAGCTCCATTGCCCACACTTTGGTTGAGAATAAGGTGGAAATGGTCGTCGAAAGGCCACTGACCCTTTGAAAGTGCATCGGCCGAGGTTGACTTGTTGTACTCGCCCACCTTTTTACCATCTACGAACCACACGATAGCATCCTCGCTCCAGTCGAGTGTGAATGTGTGGTAGCGGTCGAGCGCTGTGTACTCGTTGAAACTAGAGCGGGGGTTATTAGTGTTACCCAAATTCCAAGTCCAGTTCGAGTGTACTGTGTGGTAAGCATACTCGGAAGCGTCGATAACCTCCCAAATATCTATCTCGCCATCGTTGGGCCAGCCAAGAGACTGATCTTCGGGCATCATCCAGAATGCAGGGAAATTACCTATCCAGCCGTGAGTCTTTATGCGGCCCTCAACGCGGCCGTATGTAAAGCCGAATTTGTCGCGGCTCCATATACCACCGGTAATCATAGGTACATTGTCGGTTGTAGTGTCGGGGTTGGGGATTGCGCGTGTAACCAGCTTGCCATCCTTAATGTAAACAACCTCCTCGCTGTCGCTCAACCAACGGTTCCAGGTAGCACCCTGACGCAAGCAACGGCTCCACCACTCGCTAGAGGGTTGTGTACCGTCGGGGGCATTGAATTCGTCGGCAAAGACAACGTCCCACTCGCCAGTCTCGCTCTTTTCGAAGTTTGCAGAGATGCGTGTATCGCCATCAATGCCCAAGCCGGACAATGCAGTAGAGGTTTTACCCTTCATATCAATAACCATTTCAATCCACTGGCGGTTGCCGTTGGCATCGTACTGCTCACCGTCGAGGTTATGACCGTGGCGCACCACAATCTCTTTTGCTTCGAAGCCTGGAGCACCGGGCAACAATTCAAGAGAAAGCAATGAGTTTGCGGGAACAGTCACAGGCAACGCACTGTTGTTGGGAGCAATTATACTACCATTAATGGTATTAAGGTCGAGGATAGCCTCTCCCTCGAGCACACCTATCAGAAAATCGGCCACAAAGCCGCCTTGTGAAAGAATTTCATCAGAACCTACCGATGAGGCATTTTCCACATCGGCCTTCACGCGCGCACGGTACACACCTTTTTTAATGGTAGCCGGCAACTCGAAGGCGGGCAATACAGTACCGCCTGCACCCTCAATTACCTCACCCTTGCTGTTCTTTCCGTTGTGAGCGGTGAACGAAACAAGCTCGCTCGAATAGGCCGGTGCGCCCTCCTCGTTGAAAAGTACTGAGAATTTTCCATCGTTGTTATAGTCGATGTACATATAGTAGCAAAGTTCTTCGCTTGTTCCACCGATATTCACCATTATTCTGTCACCAGGAGCAGCACCCACCGTGTTAAACTCGGTGTACATTTTGTAGGCATTGTCCTGAGAGAGTGAATAATCGTAGATATAGCTTCCGGCTCTCAACTCGATAGTGCCGGCAACGGGAACCTCGGGCGCAGCCTCCTGGTCGAACGAAAGGGCGTAACCGCCTGCTGTGTCGGCACCCTTTTCGGCAAAGACAGCCTCAATGGCAACATCTCCGTCGATGTATTTTGCAGGGATTGTTACAACATCGCCCTCTATTGTGTATGCGGGAATTATTATTTCGTCGTACTGCTTTACACCGCATATATACTGCTCGCCCTGCAGGTTGTGGCCGTGACGCACAATAAATGCATCGAGCGCATAACCGTTGGCGGGAACATATTTAACTTTCAGTTCCTGGGCAAAAGCAACCTCGGTGGATAGCTGCGAGCCATCGGCTGCATAAAGTGCGCCGTTTTTCGCTATTGCCGAGAGGCTGTGAGTGCTGCCGTGAACGTTCAGGCGCACATCGCATATAGCACCACCGTTTTTGATAATTCCGTTACCATCCTCGCGACGGCCGGCAGGGTCTATGCTTGCCCAATCTACCTTGAATCGCATAAGATAGAAACCGGGGGCAATATCAGCAGGGAGAGTAAAAGAGGGAGGATTGAGCACGTTGGCATTTGAAACGGTTACTCCATTGCTGTTGTATCCGGGGCCTGTGCCGGGAGTGGGCTCGGCATACGAGAATGCCATAATATCACTGCCCTCATCAAAAGAGCCATCGCTGTTCAACGCAGCATCGAAGGCTCCATCCTGTCCACGGTCGAGATATACAAAACCATTCATCCAGTTACCCGAATAACCGAACGAGGGAGTGAGAGTTTCACCCGCAACAGCTGTGAAACAAGCATCGTCAATTCTGCTGTACACCTTCAATGGTGTGGGCAATTGCACCACCTGTGCACCGAGCGAAACGCTGTTAAGGCGGCGGTTCGATGTGTAATCCTGGTTCTTGTCAATTATAATGGGATAGTAGTTGTCGCCATCCTCGGTTGCAGCGTTCTTGTTTATAAGTTCCATCCTGTCAATGTCGGCAATCCAGCCACTCTCATTGAAAAGACGAATAACATTCTCGCCCTTTTCGAGCACAACATCGAATTCGGTATAGCCCACAGTGTTCCAGCCACCCGAATTTCCTGTAAATTCCAAAGCCTCACCACCGTTCACGCTCAATTTCATAGTACGGTTGTCGCCCGTCACAAAATATACGCGCAGTTTATACTCGCCACCCTGGGCACTGTACACGTTGCGCCACTGCAAGTCGTTGGCAGCATTGTTACCGAGCCAACCGACAGCTACACCACCCGAGCAGATACCCTTTTCGGAATAGACGGCTGTACCCTCAACCTCGTGGTTCTTTATCTCCTGATAGGCCGACAACCACGCAGTTTCAGCCTCATAGACAGTGCGTTCAAGGCGCTCTTCAGCAGTGAATTTATAGATTCTTGTACCGTGAGCGGGCACAGAAACCGAATATGAATCTTCAAAAACGCCAATATTCTTCTTTTCGAAAAGGTCGCGTACAATAACCTCGCCCGCAAGGTCTACTTTTGAGAAATCGATGCTCATATTTATTGCAGCATCGGTGGGGTTGTAGAATGCCACAGCACGTGTGGTGCCATATTTCTCTTCAACATCCTTCACGAGCACGTAACCACCGTTCTCTCTTTTCACAACATAAGCCTGCAAGCCCAGAGTATTCTGGTTGAGAGCGATGAGCTCCTTGTTCTGCATAAGTTCAAGAGCATTGCCCTTTATGTCGTTCATGTCGCAACCGATGAGAAGAGGAGAGCTCATTATACACCACATTCCAAAGTGTGTCTTGTCCTCCTCTTCGGTGAGTCCACGGCCAACCTCCAACATATCCATGTCGTTGTAATGGCCATAGGTTGTATAAGCTGAAAGGTAGAGGCTTTGGTTGATGATACTCTTTACCGACTCCCATCCGAGGTAGATATCCTCGGTTGTGCGCCAGGAATCGGCAATTTCACAAGCCCAAGTACCGGGGAACGCCCAACGGCAAATGTTCCAGGTAACGTTGGGGCGGCCTGTTGCCTTTATTGCGGCTGCAATTTCCTTGTAACGGTCCTCAACATCGAGGTTAAGTCCCTCGGCGTTATTGCCAGGGTCGGCACCACAATAGTCCACCTTTATAAAATCAAAATCCAACTCATTGAAGAAGAGGGTCATATCCTGCTCGTCGTGACCATAAAGACCCACTCCTATGCCAATGGTATCCTTGGGTTTTCCCCAGTAAGAGGCACAAGTGTTGCGGCCCGCGTCGGAGTAGATACCGGCTTTCAAGCCCTTGCTGTGGATAGAATCGACCAGCGGGCGCAAACCATTGGGGAAGCGTTCGGGGTGTATTTTCAGCCTGCCATCTTCGTAGCGGCCACCGAAAAAGCCATCATCGATATTAATGTGGTTGTAACCGCACTCCTTGAAGCCAAGCTTCACCATCGCGTCGGCCTGTGCCTTAATCACAGAATCATTAATCTGGAAACCATAAGTATTCCAGGAACTCCAACCCATAAGAGGGGGATTTTGGGCAAATGCCAAAAGAGGCAAAGCAAAAACCGCAATTAAACCAATGAGTTTTCTTTTCATATTATAGTTATTAAAGTTTATTTACTGCTTAAAGCGCAAATATAGCAATTTTTCTGAATTATTGCTATCGATATCCCTCAACCACAAGGTATCGCCCTTCATTGTCTTTTCGAAACTCTTTGTCACAACAACTTCGGCGGGGTTCGTCGGTTCTTTGTAACGCACATGCAGCAGAGAATCCTGCTCCCACTCTATCTTGAATTTCAGAGCATCGTCAACAAACAGAAAGCCCGACTTGTCCTCGTTGAACATAAGCTCGAACTTTGCTGTGCCATCGGGTATCTGTTGCACCCACAGCCCCCACACGGGGTCTATTATTTTAGCAGCAGGCTGCTCTTTCTTTTCGCCGCCGCAAGAGGCGAGCAAAAGAAAAAGCAATGCTGTGCAAATGGAACGCGTTTTCATAATCAGCTGTGTCTTTCGGCAAGCTCACGCTCTACATCCTCAAGTGTAAGGCCCATCTGCTCGTTGAGCACAAGAAGGTGATATATGAGGTCGGCAGCCTCGTAGAGGTAACGCTCCTTGTTGCCGTCGATAGCCTCAATTACGCTCTCAACAGCCTCTTCACCCACTTTTTGTGCAATTTTGTTCACACCCTTGTTAAAAAGCATTGTGGTGTATGAACCTGCGGGCATCTCCTTGTGACGACCCTGAATAACCTTTTCGAGCTTGCGCACAAAACCCTCGTTTTCGGGAGTGTCGAAACAGCTTGTTGTGCCACGGTGGCAGGCAGGGCCGTAAGGCTTACCCATAATGAGGAGAGTATCGTTGTCGCAATCGGGGTACATTTTCACAACCTCAATAAAGTTGCCGCTTGTTTCGCCCTTTGTCCACAACGCCTGACGCGAACGGCTGTAGAATGTAGCCTTTCCTGTTGCTACGGTCTTTTCAAATGCCTCTTCGTTCATATAGGCGACCATCAACACCTTGAGTGTTGCATAATCCTGCACAACAACGGTGAGAAGGCCGTCGCCGCTCTTCGATAAATCAAAATCGGAAAATTTCATATTTTATTTGGTTTTTATATTATAATCTTACTTTAATGTCGCGGCTGCGGAGCTGTCTTTTAAGTTCCTCAACAGTAATTTCGCCATAATGGAAAATGCTGGCAGCAAGAGCCGCGTCGGCACGGCCTTTAGAGAGGACATCGGCAATGTCGGTAACACCACCTGCACCGCCCGATGCAATTATGGGAATTGAGAGCTTGTCAGCGAGAGCCGCAAATGTGTCACAAGGGTAACCGTTGCGTGTGCCGTCGTGGTCCATAGAGGTGAAGAGCAGCTCACCCGCACCGCGCTCCTGTGCTTCATAGGCCCAGCTGAAAAGTTCCTTTTCGGTGAGTTTGCTGCCACCGTGGGTGGTAATGCGCCACACACCGTCTATTTGCTTTGCATCGGCTGCAAGCACCACAAACTGGCTGCCATATTTCGATGCTATCTCGTCTATGAGCGAGGGGTTACGCACCGCCGCGCTGTTTATTGAAATTTTGTCGGCACCGGCATCGAGCAAACGTGCAGCGTCGTCAATTGTCGATATTCCACCGCCCACAGTAAAGGGGATGTTTATATTAAGCGCAATACGCTCTACAAGCGATGTAAAAGTGCTGCGCCCCTCTTTTGTGGCGCTAATGTCGAGGTATACAAGCTCGTCGGCTCCTTGCTGTGCATAAAGGCGGCCCAGCTCAACTGCATCGCCCACATCCCTGAGCCCCTCGAAATTGATACCTTTCACAGTGCGCCCCTCTTTTACATCGAGGCAGGGTATTATTCGTTTTGCAACCATTGTTCAATCTCTTTTAATGTTATTCTGCCCTCGTAAATGGCCTTTCCTATGATTACGCTGTGCAAGCCCAGAGATGCTGCCTTGCGGATGTCGTCCATTGAGCTTATTCCACCGCTCAATGTAGTGTCCACTGTGGGATATTTCTCCTTCAGCTCAACGTAAAGGGGAAAATTGGGGCCCTGCAACATACCGTCTTTCGAAATATCGGTGCACACAAGTTGTTTGAGGCCGTGAGGCAGGAAACGCTCTATTATTTCATCTATACTTACCTGCGAAGCCTTCAACCAGCCGTGTGTAGCAACGTAACGGTCGCGTATGTCGGCACCAAGAATAACGTGCCCCGCACCATATTGCTGTAACCACTCGGCAAAAAGCTCGCTGTTGTCCACAGCCACGCTGCCACAAATAACGCGGTTGGCTCCCGCCTCAATTGCACGGCGCAACGCCTCGCCGTTCTTAATTCCGCCGCCCCACTCAATGTCGAGCGAGGTCTCTGTGGCCAAACGCTCGAGCACGTGCAGGTTGCAAGGCTCCTTTGCCTTTGCACCGTCGAGGTCGACAACGTGCAGGCGCTTCACGCCACAGTCGGCATACATTTTTGCCATATCGACGGGGTTCTGCCCATACACCTTCTTTTCGGTATAATCGCCCTGTGTGAGGCGCACACAGCAGCCGTCTATCAAATCAATTGCAGGTATAAGTTCCATTTACAATTCGATAAAGTTTTTCAAAATAAGTTCGCCCACGGCACCGCTCTTTTCGGGGTGGAACTGCGTGCCATAGAAATTGTCCTTGTTGATTGCCGCAGCAAACGGGCGACCGTTGCTTGCGGTTGCAATTGTACCATCGCATATATCGGGTGCAAAAGAGTGTACGAAATAGACAAAAGCTCCATTGTCGAGCCCTTTGAAAAGGGGCGACTGCAGGTTGCCTATCTCGTTCCAGCCCATATGGGGCACTTTCACTCCATCCTGCGGGGCGGCCTCGAAACGGCGCACCACCGTGTCGAAAATTCCCAGACAGGTTGCATCACCCTCCTCACTACTCTTGCACATAAGCTGCAAGCCAATGCATATACCGAGCACAGGCTGTTTGAGCCCTTTGATAACGTCGCACAGGCCACGCTCGCTCAATTTCTGCATTGCCGAAGAGGCTTCGCCCACACCGGGCAACAGCACCTTGTCGGCATTCTTAATTATTTCGTGATTGTCGGTAACACAATACTCGGCACCTATGCGGCTGAGCGCATTGCACACCGAGCGCAAGTTACCGGTGTCGTAATCAACAATTGCTATCATAGTACACCTTTACTGCTTGGAAGTTCGTAACTGAAAGGCTCGCACTTGACCGCCTGACGCAGCGCACGCGCAAAGGCCTTGAAAATACCCTCGGCAATGTGGTGGTTGTTTTCGCCCTTTGCCTGAATGTGGAGGTTGCAATTCATTGCAGCAGCCAGCGACTTGAAGAAGTGGCTGAACATTTCAGTGGGAACATCGCCCACATATTCGCGGGTAAACTGCACATCCCACGAAAAATCGATTCTGCCGCCAAAGTCGACAAGGACCATTGCACGGCTCTCGTCCATTGGGAGCACAAAGCCGTAACGACCGATGCCGCGTTTGTTGCCGAGCGCCTTTATTATAGCCTCACCCAGCACAATGGCAATATCCTCCATTGTGTGATGCTCGTCGACAACAAGGTCGCCAGCAGCCTTCACGCTGAGTGAAACGCCTGCGTGGTGCACAATCTGGTCGAGCATATGGTCGAGGAATTTAAGGCCGGTATCGATGCCCGACACGCCCTTGCCGTCGAGGTCTATGGAAACGGTAATATCCGTTTCGTTGGTCTTGCGGGCAACTGTTGCTGCACGCTCGCCCTTGCGCAGGAATTCTGCAATTTCGCTCCAGCTGCCAGTAACAAGCGCGCAGGCAGCGGCATAAGGTTCGTTTTTCAACTGCTCTACACGCGCCTCGTCGGTTGTGTAGAGGATGGCCTTTGCACCAAGATTATGGGCAAGCTCAACATCGGTGAGACGGTCGCCTATAACATAGCAGGCAGCAAGGTCGTATGCGCCACCCATATACTTGCCGAACATACCTGTACCGGGTTTGCGGGTGGGTTGGTTGTCGCTCTTGTAGGTAACATCAATAAGCTGGTCGGCAAAAGTGATGCCCTCGCCTTCGAGCACCTGCAACATTTTGTTGTGTACAACATCGAATTGTTCACGGGGGTAACCCGGCGTGCCGAGACCATCCTGGTTGCTTGCAATGACAAGCTCAAAATCCATTTCGGCCACTCTCGCAAGAGCTCCTATGGCACCCGGCATAAACACCAGCTGCTCCAAAGTGTCAACCTGCTCGGTTACGGGGGGCTCCCATATTATTGTTCCGTCGCGGTCTATAAATAATGCCTTTTTCATACTTTTATTTCCAATTTTTCACAACTGCGAGCATTGCATCATTTTCATCGGGGGTGCCGATTGTTATGCGCAGACACTCACTGCAACCTTTCACCTTCGAGCGGTCGCGCACAATAACCTTTTCGGCTATGAGTGCATTGTAAAGACGCACTGCGTCGCTCACCTGCACAAGCAGGAAATTCGCGTCAGAAGGGTATACCTTTTTCACACACTCCATCTGCCCGAGTGCAACGGCCACACGGTCGCGCTCGCTTTTTATAAGTTCAATTTCGCTTTTCACATCGCGGGCGAGCAGCTCTTTTGCACGCTCCATTCCCGCAAGGTTTATGTTGTAAGGGTATTTTACATTTGCAAAAAGCGCCATAATGTCGCGGTGGGCAAATGCAAGGCCCAATCGCAAACCCGCAAGGCCATAGGCCTTTGAGAGAGTCTGAAGCACTACAAGATTGGGGTACTCTCCCAAAAGGGTTGTAAGGCTGGGCTGCGATGCAAAATCGATATAAGCCTCATCTACCACAAGAATACCCTTGAAGCTGTCGAGCAACTCGCGTACAGCCTCAATGGGGAATATATTACCCGAGGGGTTGTTGGGCGAGCAGATAAACATAAGCTTTGTGTGTTCGTCGGCAGCGGCAAGAAGCTCGCCCACCGGCAGAGAAAAATCGCTGCGCAACTGCACCTCACGCACCTCAACATCGTTAATGTCGGCCGAGACGCGATACATACCATAACTGGGGGCTATTGCTACCACATTGTCGATGCGGGGCTCGCAGAAGATGCGGAAACAGAGGTCAATCGCCTCGTCGCTTCCGTTACCAATGAACATCTGCTCCACCTCTACTCCCTTTTTAGGGGCGATAATACCTTTCAG
Organism: Bacteroidaceae bacterium; assembly: GCA_045636125.1. GTDB lineage: Bacteria > Bacteroidota > Bacteroidia > Bacteroidales > Bacteroidaceae > HGM04593. The sequence continues at coordinate 97,083 of JAZTWX010000042.1, read as the reverse complement.
TTCAGCCTGACGAGGGTCGGGGTAACGGTTGTAACCATTCTCGAAAGGATTTTCGTTGGCGTCGAGGAAAACTCCCAACGCCCCTTTATATTCGTCGCGCGCAGTGGAATATGGAGCAAGCGCTCTTATATTCCCACGCACCAACGACAAAACATCTGATATATTCATACTGTTGTATTAGATTTCTTTTCCCATACGCAAGAGCGCTGCCGCCGCGTGAGCGTCGAGCCCCTCTGCACGGGCCATTGTAACAATTGTATCGCCAAGCTCCATTATACCCTCTTCGGTGAGCTCCTGATATGTTATTTTGCGCACAAAGCTGTCGAGGTTCACACCGCTGCACGAACGCGCCCACCCACTTGTGGGGAGTGTGTGGTTCGTACCCGATGCATAATCACCTGCACTCTCGGGCGAGTAGTTTCCAATGAACACACTGCCCGATGCTGTAATATCGGCTGCAACCTCCCAGGGGTTTTTCACCGACACGATAAGATGCTCGGGGGCATACTCGTTCACAAACGCCACCTGCTCCTCCAATGTGGGCAACACAATGGTGCGGCTGTTTTCGAGAGCCTTCACCGCAAGTTCCTTGCGCGGGAGTTTTTCGAGCTGCACTGCAAGCTCGGCATCAACAGCGTCGGCAATGGCTGTGGAACCACACACGAGAATGGCCTGCGAGTCGGTTCCGTGCTCGGCCTGCGAGAGAAGGTCGCTTGCTACAAAAGCGGCGTTTGCTGTCTCGTCGGCCATAACAAGCACCTCCGAGGGCCCTGCGGGCATATCAATAGAAACCTTGCCGGTTACGCGCTCCTTTGCTTTTGTCACGTAACGGTTACCAGGGCCAAAGATTTTGTCGACCGCGGGAATAGTCTCGGTTCCGTAGGCCATAGCAGCTACAGCCTGCGCGCCACCCACCTTGTAAATGTGGTCGACACCGCACACCATTGCAGCCGAAAGCACTGCAGGCGCAACCTTGCCCTGCTTGTTTACCGGGGTGCAGAGAACAATCTCCTTGCAACCTGCAACCTTTGCAGGCACGGCAAGCATAAGCACGGTAGAAAAGAGCGGCGCAGTTCCTCCGGGAACATAAAGTCCCACTTTCTGTATGGGCACTGCACGCTGCACGCACTTAACGCCGGGCGAGGTAACAACCTCAATATCGTCGAAACGCTGCGCCATGTGGAAACGGGTGATATTGCGGGCAGCCTTTGCAATGGCATCGCGTAACTGCGCGGGCACCTGCTCAAAAGCCTCGCGTTTCTCCTCCTCGCTCACCTCAATGGCATCGATAGTAACGCCATCAATTTCCTGCGCAAGAGAGCGTATGGCAGCATCTCTGTCGCGACGCACACGCTCAATTATAGCGTCCACGCGACCGGCAATTACAGCGTCGTCGGTTACCACTCGCTGGCACAAGCTGCTCCACGAGTCGCGGCTTGGGTTTATATATCTCTTTATCATTTTTACAATACAATTTTTTCGAGGGCAAGCACCAGAATATCCTCGGCGCCGATACCTTTGAGTTGTTCAATAACGTTCCACAATTGTTTTTCGTCCACAACAGTCTGCAACGAGCACCAGTCTTTCTGTGCAAGAGGAATTACTGTCGGGCTGCGCATTGCGGGCAGAATCTTGACAGCCTCGTCGAGAGCTGCGGTGGGAATATTGAGCAGAAGATATTTCTTGCCTGCACCCTTGAGCACCGACTCGAAACGCGACATAAGCTGGCGGGCAATTGCCATCTTCTCCTCCGAAAGACCGGGGGTACCAATGAGTACCGCCTCGGAGTGCAACACCTGCTCCACCTCCACAAGGCCGTTTGTAATGAGTGTGCCGCCCGACGATACAATGTCGAAGATAGCGTCGGCAAGGCCGGCAGCGGGTGCTATCTCAACCGAACCGGTAATTGTGTGAATTTCGGCCTCAACGCCATTCTCGGCAAAGAATTTCGAAAGGACGTTGGGGTAAGATGTTGCTATGCGCTTGCCATTGAAGTAGCTCAGGCCCTCATATTTGTCGGCCTTGGGAATTGCAAGCGATATGCGGCAACCTCCGAAGCCCAACTTCTGCAAGATATCAACATTGTAGCCACGCTCGGCAACCTCGTTGTAACCAACGAATCCAAGGTCGGCTGCACCCATAGAAACTGTTTGAGGAATATCGTCGTCGCGCAAGAAGAGAACTTCAACGGGGAAATCCGATGCACGCATCAAGAACTTTCTTTTTTCCTCTTTTATTGTAACACCTGCGTCGCGCAACAACTGCATACTCTGCTCGTTGAGGCGACCTTTTGTCTGTACTGCAATTCTTAACATATTATTTTCTATTTTTTGTTCTTCTTAAATAAAAAAAGAGCCCACCATTTTGCAGGTAAGCTCAATATTACGGCGTTTGCCATAGCACACACGCCACTTACCCTGCCCTCCGTGGAGCGTGGTTGCGGTGGTGATGATGTGTGTTGTGTGCAAACATTATGTTTTTGTTAATTTGTAAACCTTTTTTTGCCACAGGCCTGCAAAATAACAGCCCACAGCTCTTTAACACCCGCGAAGATAGTGATTTTTATTATAATTATTTATAAATGTTCACTTTTTTTTCGCCACAAACAAAAAAAAGTTCTTCACGGGCAAAAAGGCTGCGGCGGGCAATTATTTACGCTGCACAATTTGCGCGCCCGCGGGTACATTATCGGTTACCCAGATGTTACCGCCGATGACAGCGCCCTCGCCCACTGTTATGCGGCCGAGAATTGTGGAGTTACTGTAAACAATTACATTATCCTCCAGTATGGGGTGGCGGGCAATACCCTTAATGGGGTTACCGTTCTCGTCGAGCGGAAAGCTCTTTGCACCAAGCGTAACACCCTGATAGAGTTTTACATTGTTACCAATGATACAGGTTTCGCCGATAACGATACCCGTTCCGTGGTCAATTGTGAAATACTCGCCGATGCGCGCGCCGGGGTGAATGTCGATACCAGTTTCGCTGTGGGCAATCTCCGATATTATTCGGGGAATAAGGGGAACGCCCAATTCCAGCAGACGATGCGCCATACGATAGTTGCTCACCGCCTTCACGCCGGGGTAACAGCTTACAACCTCACCGAAGCCTGTTGCTGCGGGGTCGCCGTTGTAGGTAGCCTCAACATCTTTTGCAAGCTTCGCGCGCAGGGTGGGAAGATAGGCAATAAAGTCGAGCGCCATCTGCTGCGCTGTTGCGTGAGCCTCGTCGGCCGTAGCGTCGGGGTTACCGTAGCACAAGCCTGCATAAATCTGCTGGCACAAGAGCTTGTACAAGCGGTCCACGTTCATTCCTGTCTTGTACACAAGCGTGTGGTTTTCCTGCACCGACTCTCCAAAATAGCCGGGGAACACAATTGCACGCACAAGGTTCACAACCTCGCCGAGAACACGCCACGAAGGCATAGGTTCACCATCGCGACGGTGGTTGAACATATCTTTTTCGGCCTCATTTCCTGTGAGCCCGTCGAGCACCGACGAGAACACCGAGGCAATTTTGTCGTTATTCATTCTGTATATATTTTAGTTTATTTTTCAAAAAACAGGTCGGTGGAGAGGTAACGCTCGCCGCAGTCGGGCAAAAGCACCACCACATTACCCTTTTCCCCTGCACGCAGCAGAGCGGTTGCGGCCCACAACGCCGCGCCCGACGAGTAACCCACCAAGAGCCCCTCGGTGCGCACAAGAGCGCGTGAGGTTGCAATGGCATCTTCGTTGGTAACGGGTATTATTTCATTGACCACCGAAGAATCGTATATCTTTGGAACAAAGCCTGCACCTATTCCCTGCAATTTATGCGCGCCCCTTTCGCCACCCGACAGCACGGGCGACGATGCCGGTTCAACACCCACAATCTTTATCGCGGGATTAAGCTCTTTTAGCCTGCGGGCTGTGCCTGTTATTGTACCGCCTGTGCCCACTCCTGCCACAAAGACATCAATCTCGCCACCCGTATCACGCCAAATTTCGTCGGCGGTGGCGGTGTGTGCAGCGGGGTTTGCACCATTTTCAAATTGTTGCAGAATAACGCTGCCGGGAATTTCGGCTGCAAGCTCGTTGGCCTTTTTTATGGCACCGGCCATAGCTTCGGCACCAGGGGTGAGCACAAGCTCCGCACCATAGGCACGCAAAAGGTTCATACGCTCAATACTCATTGTGTCGGGCATTGTGAGAATGAGCCTGTACCCCTTTACAGCCGACACAAGGGCAAGCCCCACACCTGTATTTCCGCTTGTAGGCTCAATGATTGTTGCCCCCTCGCGCAAAATTCCGCGCGCCTCGGCGTCGTTTATCATCGATAGCGCAGTGCGGTCTTTCACGCTGCTGCCGGGGTTGAAATATTCCATTTTCACAATGGGGGCACACTGCAAGCCCTGCGCTGCTGCGTAACGCGACACACGCAAGAGAGGAGTGTTCCCAATGAGGGCGGTAAGGTTATCGGCTATTTTCATTTTACGGAATAAGTTTAAGTTCATTATACAAACGTTGCACGGGCAGCCCCATCACATTAAAATATGAGCCGTTTATGCCCGTAATACCTATGTAACCTATCCACTCCTGCACTCCATAAGAGCCGGCCTTGTCCATAGGACGGTATTTTTCAACGTAATAATCTATCTCTTCACCGGTGAGACAGGCGAACGTAACCTCCGAGGCTGCCACAAAACAACGTTGCTCCTCCTTTGTGGTTATTGTAACGCCCGTGTACACAGTGTGGGTGTTGCCCGACAGGCTGCGCAACATACTGCGCGCGTCGTTCTCGTCGGCAGGCTTGCCCAGCGCCTCTGCGCCCAGCCACACGATGGTGTCGGCGGTAATCACAAGTTCGTCGGCAGCCATAAGGAGGCGATAGGCATCGGCTTTTTTCTTTGATATATGCAAAGGGATATCGCCGCCCTGCAACATTGCGGGGTACGACTCGTCGACACCGGGCAGCGCGCGCACCTCGAACTCAATGTCGAGCCCTGCAAGCAGCTCTTTACGACGGGGCGAGGCCGAGGCCAATATAATCTTGTATTTCTTTATATTTTCGAGCATATTCTCACTTTTTTACCAACCGAATGCATTCGACTCGTCCATCCACTTGCCCTGTGCACGCATCACCTGCTCAATAACGTCGCGGCCGCAACCCTCGCCACCGCGGCGGGGTGAAATATAGCGCGAAATTTCCTTTATTTCGTGCGCTGCGTCGGCAGGACAACAGGGGAGGCCACACATCTGCATCACCTCGTAGTCGGGAATATCGTCACCCATATAAAGCACCTCTTCGGGGGCAAGCTCATACATTGTCATAAGTTCCTCGAAACAGTCACGCTTTATTGAGGCGCCAAGATACACATCGGTTATTCCCAGGCCGTTGTAACGCACTTTCACAGCCTCGGTGCGTGCGCCGGTTATTATGGCCACGCGGTAACCCGCCTTCACAGCAAGCTGCAACGCATAGCCGTCCTTTATGTTCACGGTACGCATAGGCTCGCCGCCGGGATACATTGTAATTGTCTCGCGGCTCAACACCCCGTCAACATCGAACACAAGGGCTTTTATTTTCTTAAGGTCGTAGTTTATCATTGTCTTAAAGTTTTTTCGTTTGCTGCGCCGCGGCAATATAGTCGCTCATCGCAGTATATATGTTTTTCAGTTGCTCGGGGAGCATTGCTTTGTGGGCGTTCATCACCGAATGGTCGCCACGGGCAGCAGGGCCCGTCTGCGCATCAACCGGATGCAGCCTGTGCACCTTTGCAGCCGTTTCATCAATCAGCGCCAACATTGCCTCGAACGGCAGATTATGCTCTTTGAGCAGCTGCGCAGCCATTGTGTAGGCAGCGTTTGCAAAGTTGCAGGCAAAAACCGCCGCAATATGCAGGAAACGCCTCTGTTCGCTGCTTGCACGCACCACCGTTGCACCAAGTGTGCGCGCAACAGCGTCGGCTTTTTCGGCCAGAAGTTCATTGCAGGCCTCCACAAAAACGGTGACTTTTGAAAAATCCACAATGCGGCTGCTGCTGAATGTCTGCATTGGATAGAGCACACCGTAATTCGCGGCACCAGCCTCACGCAGTATATCCTGTGGTATGCTGCCCGCGGTGTGCAGAATGAGAGCTGCGGGAAGATGCGCCGCCACTCTGCGTGCAACAGAGCCTATGGCATCGTCGGCAACCGAAATTATTACAATATCCACCTGCTGCGGGATATCCTCAATTTCACTGCACGCAAGAGCACCTGTACGCTCGGCGAGCGCAAGAGCCTTTTCGCGTGTACGGCTCCACACTGCAACAGGGGCTGCCGCAGCCTGTGCAAGCGCCACGCCCACCGATGTTGCAACGCCGCCAGCACCCACAAGCGCTATTTTATCACTTGCCGCCAAACGCTCCGACGTGTATTTTTTCCCACTGCATTTTCTCCTCGTCAAAAGGCTTTGCCTCACGAGCTTTGTGCCCAATAGCCACAATTGAGAGAACGGCATATTTTTCGGGGATACCAAGAAGCTTTCTCACATTATCCTCGGCCAGGTTGCCCTCGGCGTCGGTGCGACGACGAATCTGCACCCAGCACGAACCGAGGCCCAATTCCTGTGCAGCAAGCTGCATTATGATAGTAGCAATTGAACAGTCTTCAATCCACACATCGGTCTTTTCGGTGTCACCTATAACAACCACAGCCATTGCCGCACCCTCGAGGAGAGCCGCACCCTGCGCCTTGGACACCGACAGAGACTTCAACATCTCCTTGTCCTCAACGAGAATAAACTCCCAGGGGTTGTAACGATGGCCCGACGGAGACATAAGCGCCGCGCGCATAATATTGCAAACAGCATCTTTATCGACAGGTTCTCCTGTAAAAAGCCTGCAACTGCGTCTGTTCTTCAACAAATCGAAATAATTACTCATAATGAAAGCGTAATTTTAATAAATCACGCGAAGATATAATAATCTGCCTAAAACTCAAAGAGTAGAGGAATACAAAAAGAGCAAAAAAGAGATAAGAAAACAAAAACAAGCACAAAGCCCACCCAACATAATCGCACACAGGGTGTTTATAGCAAAAACATAAGAACAATGGAGGACAGGAACATAGAAGAAGAGGCGCTTCTCTACCACTCACAAGGGCGCCCGGGAAAAACCGAGGTAACACCCACAAAGCCCCACTCAACTCCGCAGGATATTGCCCTTGCATACTCCCCGGGGGTTGCCGCTCCCGCAGCAGCCATAAGCAAAGAGCGCTGGCAGGCCTACCGCTACACCAACAAAGGCAACCTTGTGGCAGTAGTATCAAACGGCAGCGCGGTGCTTGGGCTGGGAAACATAGGCGCCACAGCGTCGAAGCCGGTGATGGAGGGAAAAGCAATGCTCTTCAAAATATATGCCGACATCGACGCGTTCGACATTGAGATTGGCGAGAGCAACGCCGACAAATTCGTAACCACCGTGCAGGAGATATCACCCACCTTCGGTGCAATAAACCTCGAGGACATTAAAGCCCCCGACTGTTTCTACATAGAAGAGCGCCTGCGCGCCCTTTTGGGAATTCCCGTGATGCACGACGACCAGCACGGCACCGCAGTAACCGTTGCCGCAGCACTGCTCGGTGCCGCCGAAATTGCAGGCAAACAGCTCCATAGCCTCAAAATAGTAATAAGCGGAGCTGGAGCGGCAGCTATTGCAACGGCACGCACCCTCACACAACTGGGCGTAAAGAGGGAGCAGATTACAATGGTCGACAGCAAAGGAGTGATAAACGTTTCGCGCAGCATGCTCCACCCCTACAAAGCCCTTTTTGCAACCACCGACACAAGCCTCACCACCCTTGCACAGGCAATGAACGGCAGCGATGCTTTCATAGGCCTCTCGGCTGGTAACATTGTAACCCGTGAGATGGTGTGCACAATGGCAGCAAACCCCATAATATTCGCACTTGCCAACCCCACCCCCGAAATAAGTTACAACGATGCAAAAGCCGCCCGCCCCGACGCCATTATGGCAACAGGACGCACCGACACTCCCAACCAGATAAACAACGCCATCGCCTTTCCCTACCTTTTCCGCGGCGCTCTCGACACGCTCGCTACAAGCATCAACCGCGAAATGCTCACCGCCGCCATAAAGGCTATTAACAACCTTGCCCACGAGCCCGTACCCGACGAGATAAAGAAGCTCTACAACTGCGAGCTTAAATTCGGGCGCGACTACATACTGCCCAAGATGGGCGACCCTCGTCTGCTCACCACAGTGTCGGCAGCCGTAGCACGAGCAGCAATTAAAAGCGGTATTGCACGCCGCGAGATACCGTCGTGGAGCGAATACGAAGAGACTCTCCGTTGCCGCACCCACCACGAAACGCACCACTGCCACCACCCCCACAACGGCGGCAAGGAGCAGCTTCACAAACGATACAACAAAGGAATGAACCAATTATAGACCATTATGAAAAAGAACCCTACAACCCAGCAACTCCACAACCAAAGGCGTTATCTCTTCTTGGACGAAACCTACATTGACGACAGCGAAGAGGTCTACAACGACTACAACCGCGACAGCGTTCCACCCGTAGACGATGACCCCGTCTACGACACCGACGAAGAGGAGTATTATATGTAACCCGCAGCAGCAAGCTGAAAAAAGAGAATAAATTTCGGCAAAAAAACAAACAAAAAAACTTTTCATTTGCTAACTTTGCGGTCGCGCACAGCGCAAGCATTTAATAAAAATCAAAAAATAGACTAAATACTATGACACAAAGTTGGTTCGAATGTAAAGTAACCTATGAGCGTGCAGGCGAAAAAGGCCTCAACACAAAAGTAAACGAAGTGTACCTTGTGCAGGGCTTCTCGTTCACCGAGATTGAAAAGCGCCTAACCCTTGAGATTCAGCCCTCGGTAACAGGCGAGTTCACAATTAACGAAATGAAACGCACAAAGTATGGCGAGCTTGTAGACAGCCCCAGCGAGGCAGCCGACAAGTGGTTCAAGTGCAAGATTGTGCTCGTAACCATCGACGAGGTGAGCGCAAAAGAGAAGAAGACATCTGTTATCATTCTCGTTAAGGCCGAGGACTGCGCAGGAGCAGTGGCCGCGCTCAACAAGCATATGGAAGATTCGGTAATGACATACGACCTTGCATCGGTGAGCGAAAGTTCAATTGTGGATATTTTCCATTATGAGCCCATCCTCTAACACCATTGCCCAAAGAATTGCAGCCGTGCGCGCAACCCTCCCCGCGGGGGTTACGCTCATAGCCGTGTCAAAATACCACCCGGTAGAGGCCATCGAGGCCGCATACAACGCCGGACAACGCCATTTTGGGGAGAGTAAGGCACAAGACCTCTCCAAGAAACAGCAGGCCTTGCCAGCCGATATCTGCTGGCATTTCATAGGACACCTGCAAAGCAATAAAATAAAATATATTGCCCCCTTTGTGCACCTCATCCACAGCGTCGACAGCTACAAGCTCCTTGCCGAAATAGACAAGCAAGGCGCAAAGGTGGGCCGCCGCATCCCCTGCCTGTTGCAGATTCACATTGCACAGGAAGAGACGAAATTCGGCTTCACCCCACAGGAGTGCCTTTCAATGCTTGCCGGCGGCGAGTGGCGAGGCCTTAACAACGTGGAAATACGCGGGCTTATGTGTATGGCCAGCAACACCACCGACGAGGCACAGATTAACAGTGAGTTTGCAGCGGTGAAAGAACTTTTCAACACCATAAAAGGGAACTATTTCCCTGCCGACGAGTGTTTTTCGGTCTTTTCTGCCGGAATGAGCGACGACTACCCCATTGCCGTCTCCCACGGCAGCAATCACGTGAGGGTGGGCTCGGCTATTTTCGCCGAAGAATAATAGAACTCATAAATACATCAAGAGAGGATGGCCTTTGAGCCATCCTCTCTTGATGTATGCAAAAAGCAAACAAGGCTAGTTTAAGTTATAGAAAGTTAGTTTAATACAAAATCGCACACCGCACCGCCTTCGCATTTCTGCACCTTGAAGTTACGGGCAAAATTTCTTATAAAAGCAAGGGATGCTTCCGAAGGCTTGGGCATTTTCTCGCCACGTAACGCCTTTGCGATAATAGTTCCTTGTGTGTTAAATTCTTGAGTAGATTTTTTATCCATAGGCTGTCGGTTAATTGGTTTTAAGTTCGGGCACCGCAACGCGGCGCTTTTTTGGTTGTTTCTATTATATTAACGCAACTAACCTACAAAAATTATATGCCGCCGTAAAAAAAATTACAGCGGCATACATATTATGGATTATAGCCCACTACTCCATTACAAGGCTTATCTCCTTTTCGGCAGCAATGCGGCGCATATTGAGTATTGCATAACGCATACGGCCAAGCGCGGTGTTAATGCTTACACCTGTGATATCGGCAATATCCTTGAACGAAAGTTTCTGATAATAACGCATACACACAACCTCGCGCTGACAGTCGGGCAATTCATCGACAAGCGCGCGTACATCGCGCAATACCTGGTCTTTCACCATCTTGTTTTCAATGGTGCCTTCGGAAAAAGCTGCGTTGTTCAAGAGGTCGACCTCTGTTTCATCGTTGGAAACGAGATTCTCGTTACGTTCCTGACGGAACTGGTCAATTACAAGATTGTGGGCGATGCGGGTAATCCACGCACCAAACTTGCCGTCGGGCTGATAGCGTCCCTCCTGCAATTTGATAATAGCCTTCACAAATGTCTCCTGGAAGATATCTTCGGCTACCTCGCGCGAGCGTACAATAAAGTATATATAGTAATATAACCTATCCTTGTGACGATCCAACAATATGTCGAATGCCTGATTATTGCCTCCTATATACAGCGACACCAACTTGTCGTCGGTCATCTGTTTCAAATTCTCCATTAAGATGTTTTTTATAAATTAGGAGTAGAATTTTTCTATAGGCGGTTGATTTTTAGGTTATTTAATTTGAATTAACGGTGCAAAGTAATGAAATAAAATTGTAAAAAACAAATATCGCAAAAAAAATGTGCCGTTTTTAACAATATAAGCGCCCGCGCTACGTTGCAGAAAGCGCCCCCTGAGAAAGGGAGCGCCTGCATAAAGAACTATAAAATTCATTTCACAATTTCGCACTCATTTATGCGGAAACCACGCAAAAGGTCGCCCACCGGCATACGCTTCTTACCCGGAATCTGCAACGAGAGGAGCGAAATATAACCGTCGGCCACTGCCACTTTTGCATAGGTCTTATTGTCGGTGAGCAAGTGCCCAACTGCAAAATTATGCGCAGCCGGCTCCTTTTCAATCTCGTACACCTTTATGGGCAGGATGTTGCCCGCTGCGTCCTTGAGCTCGCACCAGGCGGCGGGATAGGGCGACATTCCGCGCACAAAATTGTATATTGCAGCGCAGGGCTGTTCCCAGTTTATGCGGCAAGTATCGCGGAAGATTTTGGGTGCAGGGCGCAACTCGGCCTCACTGGCAAACATTTCTGTTTGCGGCACCTGTTCCACCGTACCGTTTACTATCGCTTTTACTGTGCGTACAACCGTGTCACCACCCTGCAACATAAGTTTATCGTGGAGCGTGCCGACATTGTCGCGCTCGTCAATGGGCACAATATCGCGGTAAATAACATCACCTGTGTCAATTTCGTGTTTCAGGAAAAAGGTTGTAACACCGGTCTCCTTGTCACCGTTTATAATAGCCCAGTTTATGGGCGCTGCACCACGATACTGCGGCAAGAGCGAGGCGTGCAGGTTGAAAGTACCCAAGCGGGGCATATTCCACACACTTTCGGGCAACATGCGGAAGGCTACCACAATCTGCAGGTCGGCTTTCCAAGCAGCAAGTTCAGCCTGAAATTCCTCGTTCTTCAACGATTCGGGCTGCAACACAGGTAAATTCTCCTGCACCGCAAACTGCTTCACAGGGCTCATAAGCAACTGGTTGCCGCGTTTATTTATCATTTTGTCGGGCATTGTAACAACACCCACAACCTCGAACCCGCAAGCCGAGTCGCTGCGCTGCAGCTCCAAGAGCCTGCGCAAAGGCTCCACCGCAAAGTCGGGCGTGCCAAGATATACTATTCTTAATTTATCGTTCATATATCAATCGGATGTAAATTCCAACAAAGTTTTTCGGTAGGCAGTAAATATTGCCGATTTTGAGATAAAGCCTATATACTCGCCACCCACAGCCTCAACGGGCAGGTTCCACGCATTGGTCTCTTCGAACTTGCGCATAACAGCCTCCATAGGCTCCTCTATGCTCAAACGCACAGGCGCCTCGCGCATAAGTGTGGCAACCTTATAGCGGTGATACAGTTCCTGGCGGAACATTATGTGGCGCACATCGTCGAGGAAGAGAATACCCACAAGACGGTCGCTCGCGTTCACAACAGGGAATATATTACGCTTGGTCTTTGCAACAACAGCGGTAAGCTGCCCAAGGTCCATATCGGGGGTAAGGCGCATAAAATTCTTCTCAATGACATCTTCCACCTTCAATATCGTGAGTACAGCCTGGTCTTTGTGGTGGGTAATGAGCTCACCACGCTGCGCAAGACGCACCGCGTAGATGTTATTCTTGTCGAACACCTTAACGGTGAGATAAGAGCACACCGACACAATCATCAAGGGCAGGAAGAGCGCGTAACCACCCGTAAGTTCGGCAATGAGGAAGACACCCGTGAGCGGAGCGTGAAAAACACCCGACATCACAGCCGCCATTCCAAAAAGCGCAAAGTTCTTGTCCGAGAGGGCGACACCCCACTCCGCCGCGTTGCACAGGCCCGCAAAGAGATAGCCCGAAACACAGCCGAGGAAAAGGCTGGGCGCGAAAATACCACCACAACCGCCACCGCAATTGGTTACAGTCGAAGCAAACGCCTTGAAGACCACTATAAGGAACATATAGAGGAACAGGAAGCGCGCGTGGCCGTAGAACAAAGAGTTATTCAAGATAACATCGGCCGAAGAGCCGTTTATCAAGTGGTGAATCATATCATAACCCTCACCATAGAGCGGGGGAAAGAGGAATATGAGTACACTCAACGCACTGCCACCAAGAGCAAGCCTCTTGTAAGGGTTGTCAATCTTTTTGAAAAAGCCCTCAATCGTTGTTGTCACGTTGGTAAAATAGAGCGACACAAGGCCACAGATTATACCAAGCATAATTACATAAGGTACGCGGGCAATATTGAAAGTATTTTCAAGGTGGAATTCAAAGGTTGCGTCGGTACCCATAAAAATATATGAGAGCGTGGCGGCCGTAACGCTCGAAATGAGCAACGGCAGGAGCGACGACATTGTAAGGTCGAGCATAAGCACCTCCACCGTGAACACAAGGCCGGCAATGGGCGCCTTGAAGATACCCGACACCGCGCCCGCAGCACCGCACCCGATGAGCAGCATCATCACCTTCTTTTCGAGTTTGAAGAACGAACCCAGGTTCGAGCCGATAGCAGAGCCGGTCATTACGATAGGCGACTCGGCACCCACCGAACCACCGAAGCCGATGGTAATTGCACTCGCAAGGAGCGACGACCACGTATTGTGCCTGCGTATGCGGCCCTGACGGCAAGAGATAGCATAGAGCACTTTTGTTACACCGTGGCTTATATCGTCGCGCACCACCTTCCTGATAAACAATCCTGTGAAGAAGATACCTATCACAGGGTAGACAAGATAGAGCCAGTTGAAAGAGTCCTTGTCGAACCCTCCGGTGAGCATATCCTGTATGAAATGTATAAGGTGCTTCAACGTAAAGGCTGCAATAGCCGACAAGACACCCACCACAAAACTCAATATAAGGATAAACTGGTTTTGCGACAAATGCTTTTCGCGCCACTCAATAAACCTGTCAAGCAGGCTCTTCTCAATTTCTTTCTGCGTGCTCATTCTCTTACAATAGCAACAGTGCCGTCGGCCCCGAGCTTAATAATGCTCGACGCCTTAGGGCGTCCCATATCAAGTTGTTTGTAATTGACCACATAATCGACAGCATCGATAATTTCCTGGCTTATCTCGCTGAAATTTGCGGGAGTGGGCTCGCCGCTTATGTTGGCCGATGTTGAAACCACCGCCTTCTGGAAGCGGTAGCACAACTCCTTCGAAAAAAGTTCCGATGTCACACGTATACCCACGCTGCCATCCTCGGCAATGAGGTTGGGGGCAAGGTTGCGCGCACCGTCGTATATAATTGTCAAAGGTTTGTCGGTAAGTTCTATAAGGTCCCACGCTACCGCAGGCACATTGCCCACATAACGCGCAAGGCGGTCGGCACTGTCGACAAGCAACAGAAGCGCCTTGCTGTCGGTGCGGCGCTTAATTTCATATACGCGCTTCACGGCTTCGGGGTTGGTGGCGTCGCAGCCTATTCCCCACACGGTGTCGGTAGGATAAAGGATTACGCCACCCTTACGCATAACCTCGACGGCTTTTTTAGCCTCATCTGCAATTGTTCCCATAGGCTCTTTTTGTTAAAATTCGCTGGTAAAGTGGAAACGAATGCTCTTGAAGTCGTTCTGCGCCATCTGCAACACATAATTGCTGTCGGCAAGGAACACGTCGCGGCCCTCAATATCCTTTGCCATATACTGGTACTTGCGCTTTTTGAAATTCTCGAGCTCGGCAGCATCGTCGCTTTCAATCCAGCAGGCCTTGTAGAGGTTCACAGGCTCCCAACGGCACTTTGCGTTGTACTCGTTTTCGAGACGGTACTGTATAACCTCGAACTGCAGCTGGCCCACTGTACCGATGAGCTTGCGGCCGTTATGCTGGTTCACAAAAAGCTGTGCAACACCCTCGCCCATAAGCTGGTCGATACCTTTTGCAAGCTGCTTGGTCTTCATGGGGTCGGCATTCTCTATGTACTTGAACATTTCGGGCGAGAAGCTGGGCAATCCCTTGAAATGCAGATTTTCGCCCTCGGTGAGTGTGTCGCCAATCTTGAAGTTACCGGTGTCGGGAAGGCCGATAATGTCGCCGGGGTAAGCCTCCTCAATTGTGCTCTTGCGCTGCGCCATAAACTGTGTGGGCGACGAAAAGCGCAGGTCCTTGCCCAAGCGAATGTGACGGTAAGGCATATTGCGCACAAATTTTCCCGAACATATTTTACAGAAAGCCACGCACGAGCGGTGGTTGGGGTCGATATTCGCCGTAATCTTAAAGATGAAGCCTGTGAATTTTGCATCATCGGGATGCACAATGCGCTCTACAGCCTGCACGGGGCGTGGACTGGGGGCAATTTTCACAAAGCAGTTGAGCAGTTCCTCTACACCGAAGTTGTTGAGCGCCGAACCAAAGAACACAGGAGCAACCTTTGCATCGAGATAATCCTGCACGTTGAATTCGGGGTAAACGCCATCGACAAGTTCAAGGTCGGAACGGAGTTTTGAGGCAAGATCCTCACCTATGCTTTGCTCGAGTTCGTCGCTGTTTATGTCAATTTCAACCTTTTCGGTCACACGCTGCTTGTTGGGGGTGAAAAGGTCGAGCTTCTGCTCAAAGATATTGTATACACCCTTGAAACGCGCACCTTGGTCTATGGGCCAGCTGAGCGGGCGCACCGATATCTGCAATTCAGCTTCAAGCTCATCGAGGAGCTCAAACGGGTCGCGTCCCTCACGGTCCATCTTGTTCACGTACACAATTACAGGTGTGTTGCGCATACGGCACACAGACATAAGCTTGCGTGTCTGTGTCTCCACACCCTTTGCGCTGTCCACCACAATAATTACGCTGTCAACAGCGGTGAGGGTGCGGAAAGTATCCTCGGCAAAATCCTGGTGACCTGGAGTGTCGAGAATGTTGATTTTGTAACCCTCATAGTCGAACTCCATAACCGATGTAGTTACCGAAATTCCGCGCTGTTTTTCAATCTCCATCCAGTCGGATGTTGCGCTTTTCTTTATCTTGTTCGATTTTACCGCACCGGCAACCTGAATCTGACCACCGAACAACAGGAGTTTTTCGGTGAGTGTTGTTTTTCCCGCGTCGGGGTGCGAAATAATCGCAAAAGTTCGTCTTCTTCCAATCTCTTCGTTTACGTTCATTTGAACTTCGTAGTTTATATCGTTATATCAATTATTTTTCTTTTATCAATGGAGAGTTCATTCAAGCCTCATCGTCAATGTCGAGTTTACCCTCCTTATCCTCCTTATAATAAAGGGCGAGCATCGAGATAAATTTCCCTATTTCGCCGGTAGCCTTCAATGTCTCCTCGTTTATTTCGCGTTTCTGCATCTTCATCATCCACACAATATACAACGCGTCGAAACAGTTTTCAAGCTCACCCTTCTCGCGGCCATCGCTCTTTGTACGGAATTCCACAATATATGGCAAAGCCTTGTAATAGGCAGCCGAATAGAAGGGTGCCTTCGACGATTTTAGCAGACGGTGGTGAAGCTCGGCAAGCGCAATAATGACGTTCTTGTTAATCTGCAGGTGACCGCTCTCTTTCACATCCTCCTGACGCATCATCTCTATAAGATTCCCGTACCACTCGACAAGCTCGGCAGCCTGTTCCTGGGGCAGGTTATAAGGGTCGACCAATGCCTTTTTCACATTTTCGACCGACAGATTATATGCACGAAGCAGGTCTTCGACCTGCCACATATACAGCAGATATTCTGCTATATTCTTATTTCTTAATTCTCTTGAAACAAACAAAACTCAATATTTTTTAATGAAAAGAATATATTCCGGTAACAATGAGAATGGCACCTATCAACGAGCCGGCCATCACAAGTACACCGATAACCCTGTTTATAATCCACACGCCGCGCACATCGAAACGCTCGCGCAACTTGCTCACAACAGTAGTAATAAAGAACCACCACAGCATTGCACCGCCGAAGATTGCGAGGTACCCGATAAACTGGTTATACAAAGGAAGCTCGGGGAGCATAAAGTTCATTGGTGTGAAAAGTGCAAGAAACAGAAGCACTATAAGGGGGTTCGAGAAAGCGAGGAAAAAACCGGTTACGCCGTTCTGCACATAACTGCTCTTGTTACGGCTCACCTTGCAGCCGTCGCTGGCTGGTTTTGTTCTGAAAGTGTGGACACCAAAAATAAACATAAGCACAGCGCCACCCAATTGCAAGAAGAAGAGCGCCGAACGGTTGTGGATAAAATCGTATATGAAAGAGAGGCCGTATCCTGTTATAAGCGCATAGAGTATGTCGCTTACCGCAGCTCCAAG
This sequence comes from Bacteroidaceae bacterium, assembly GCA_045636125.1. Taxonomy (GTDB): domain Bacteria; phylum Bacteroidota; class Bacteroidia; order Bacteroidales; family Bacteroidaceae; genus HGM04593. The sequence continues at coordinate 79,910 of JAZTWX010000042.1, read as the reverse complement.
ACCTGTTATAAGTCCATAGCCACGGCCTTTGTTGAGCGCACGCTGCACACACAGAATTCCCACAGGACCCATAGGCGCCGATGCTATTATTCCAATCAATGCCCCCTTGAAGACAATCTCCAAGAGCGTCATCTGCGATACAAATTGCTGAAAAAACTCGTTTATTTCATTCATAGTGTCAAAATTATTGCAACGCTGCCACAATACAGGTTACAAAAGAAACAAATACCCCACCCACGAGACATTCTCAAAGGTTTTTACATTTTATGGGCATCACAAATGCAAAGATGTCATTTTTTTACGAAAAAAGCACATTTCCTAACCACTTTTTTCACTTGCCCGTGCAGAAAAAAAATGAGCCACGCTCTACTTGCTGCCGGCCACACGACGGCGGTGCAACAGATAGAAATAACTCACAACATCGGAAAGCCCGGCAAAAACAGCGCCCACGCCCACCAGCAAAAAGGGAAGGCCGGCTGCGCCGAACGGATTAACAATAACAAAAACCCCGGCGATAACAAGCACCACGGGAACAACATACAGGTAGCCCGACACACCGACACGTCTGTGCGCACCAAGCAAAAGAGCCAGCTGGTAAATGCCTGACAGCAACAGCAGCACGCCCAATATTGTCATTACAAGCGAGAGGAAGAAACCGGGCGACAGCAACAGCCACGCACCCAGAATAACCCCGGCCGAACCCGCAGCACCAAGCACCACTGTATCGAGCACGCGCGACATTCCGCGTTTAGCAACCAGATAAAGGTTGAAAAGCGCAATCACGCCCGACACCACGAAGGCCGCACCTATAAACTGAATTATCACGGGCAAGAATTGCTCACGCAACACCACCATAAGCACACCAAGCACAATTACACTCAAACTGCGAACAACCACGTTTACCATAACGACTACAATTTACAATTACACATTTATTCAAGAACAAAAGAGCAGCACTTTATTCCGCGCCACAACAATAAAAACTCAAAAAAACTACTCAATTTTCTCAGCCCCGTAAATGAGCTCAAAAGAGCCGCCCTTGCAAGAGGGAACATTTCTGCAGCACAAGGCAAGCAGTAACGGAACATCAAAAGCATAAGTCAAGCAGAATTTATCATTGCATTGCAGACCCACTACACTCATTTCCAATGTAGAGGCAGGCTGCAACGGAGCTTTATGCCCAAGCAGAATATTGTCGCGGAAGTTACCGCCCAAATCACCAACAAGCTTAAAGAGGGCCTCCGACGCTGTCCAGCGCAAGAGAGCCGCTGCATCAAGTTCCTGTGGTGGATAGCAATCCAATTCCCCTTCGAGCAGGAAACGTTCTTTAACAGCCCCCACCACCCTGTCGCAAAGCTCAATATCAAGCCCTACGGGATTATTTTCACAAAGAGCAACCGCCGCATAGCCGCGCGTGTGGGAAATACTCACATTGCCACCACCGGCAAGGGAAGGCTTGCCGCAAGCATCGTACACAACGGCCGCACCGGCACCCAAAAGTTCACGCAACAACAGGCGGGTTGCCGCCCACTCGCTCCTGCGTCGCTCGCCACGAAAAGCCAATGCAGTTTCGCGCTCAGCAGGCGACAGCTGTGAGAGCAGCCACTCGGCACTCTCTGTTATGCGCCACACAGCCACAAGCGCACCCGCACAATTGTATTTGCGAAAAAGCGGCATAAGAGATGATGTCAAGCCACAGGAGGCACGGTCGCTTTAATTTTCACAAGACGGTGCTTGTCCTTTACCATAACCTCGAACACAACGCCCGCACATTCAATCTTTTCGTGCAAGCGCGGGAACTCGCCTTTTATTTCAAGGAGGAGGCCCGCAAGCGTATCGGCTTCACCGGCAACATCCTCAAAAAGGTCGCCGTCGAGGTCCATTATCTTGTAGAAATCGGACAACATAGTCTTTCCCTCGAACACAATAGTGTGGTCGTCTATACGCTCATACGAAGTATCGGGCTCGTCGAACTCGTCGTTAATCTCGCCCACAATCTCCTCTATGATATCCTCCAGCGTAACAAGACCCGAAACTCCGCCGAACTCGTCGACCACAATGGCCATATGCACGCGCACAGTCTGGAAATCGCACAGAAGATCGTCGATTTTCTTTGTTTCGGGCACGAAATAGGGCTGGCGTATGAGCGACTGCCAACGGAAATTGGCACCACGGTTAAGATAGGGCAAAAGGTCTTTGATGTAGAGCACGCCACGAATATCGTCCTGCGTACCTGCGTACACGGGAATGCGCGAATAAGCATTATCGGCCGCACAGCGGAGAACATCGGTATAAGACGCACGTATATCGAGCATCACAATATCGAGACGCGAGGTCATAATACTGCGCACCGTCTCATCGCCGAAGCGTATAATACCCTCCAGCATATTCTTCTGCTCGCCAATCTCCTTCTTGTCGGTAAGCTCGAGCGCCTGCTCAAGTTCGTCTACCGAGAGAGAATAGTTGGCCTTCGACGCCAAACGCTCGGTGAATGCGGTCGAGCGCACAAGCAACGACGAAAAGGGAGTCAAAAGACGAAAGAGCAAATAAAGACCGTTTGAGGCTGCGTATGCAAAACGGTGCACATTGTTCTTTGAATATATTTTCGGCATCACCTCACCAAAGAGCAACAGAAGGAATGTAAGGATTACTGTGAGCACCAGAAACTCTACCCAACGAGCATTTTCGCCGAACGAGAATATCGACATAAAGAAAAAGTTGAGCAGCATTACAATGCCCACATTAACAAAATCATTAATAATGAGAATTGTTGCCAGCAAACGCTCGGGCTCTTTCAACATTGCAAGCAAGTGTTGGGCCGACACCGAACGGCTCTCAGCCGCCTCTTCAAGCTCACTGCGGGTGAGCGAGAAAAAGGCAATTTCGGAACCCGATGCAAAAGCCGAAAAGAGCAACAGCACAAAGGCAAGCAATAAAGCTATTATTGCACCCGCCGAGGGAGCTGTAACGCTAACCTCGGGGAGTGCAAATGCAAAAAGCTGCAAAAAAGCAGGTATCATCAATCAATAAAAGGCATTAATTAAAAAACCGAACTATCTGTTGCAGGACCTTCGAGAGGCGAGGGAGTTGTTCCACGTGACGAAAGCATCTCCATTGTCTCGGCCAAAATCTCGGTGCGGTAACGACGTATACCGTTCTGGTCCTCGTAAGTATTTGTTCTTATTTTTCCCTCTACATAAATTCTGTCTCCTTTGTGAACATACTTCTCGGCAACCTCAGCAAGACCACCCCAAAGCACCACATTGTGCCACTCGGTTCTCTCGGGCACCTGTGTACCATTCTGCAAAGTGTAAGCACGCTCGGTTGTAGCAATTACCATATTGGCCACAGCCACATTACGATCCAAATGACGAACATCGGGGTTCTTACCCACGTTACCAATCAAAATAACTTTGTTTACTGACATATTCTTAAAATTTTAATTATTACAATTTCTATTGAAACGCCCGCGACGCGGGCATTCAAAAATATTAAATTAATATATAATACTGAAATATTTTGCAAATATAATAATAAATCTGCGAGTAAGCGAGCAAAAACAAATTTATTTGATTTTTGCAGCGAACGAAAGCAGATTCGCCAAAGTCAAATAAGCGGGCGAAGGCACAGCCAAGCAGACGAGGAGATTTGCCGCAAATGAAACAGAATTGCATAAAAATAGAAAAGCGGGGGCAATAAATGCAACAGCCAAGCGAAAAAACCGCGAAAAAATGGCACAAGAAGGTGAGAAACAGCGTTTTTTAGTCAAAAAAAAGCCATTAAATTTCGATAGAAACAAAAAAAGCTATATATTTGCCTTCCGAAATTAGAATATGAATCATTCATAATATAAAATCGACAAACAAAATGACAAAAGCAGAGATTGTAAACGAGATTGCAAAGAAGACAGGTATTGAGAAGGCAATGGTTCTTGCTTCAGTAGAATCATTCATGGAGATTGTGAAGACATCTTTAGCAAATCACGAGCCGGTATATCTACGCGGATTCGGTAGCTTCATCATTAAGCAGAGAGCCGAAAAAACAGCCCGTGACATACACAAGGAAAAGACTATTATCATTCCCGCTCACGATATTCCCGCATTCAAGCCTGCAAAAACTTTTATCGAGGAGGTAAAAAAATAATTAATTATTAATTCATAAATTTATTAACGACTATGCCTAGCGGAAAAAAGAAAAAAAGACATAAGATGTCTACGCACAAGCGTAAAAAAAGATTGAGAAAGAACAGACATAAGAGCAAGTAAGCTCAGTCTGAATAGACACAAAAAACAAACTTGCAAGGATAGGAATCTTATCTACAAGTTTGTTTTTTGTTTTTGAAAAAGAAACGAACCCTAAAAACGTAAAAGGTCAAAGAGGCTCACCTTGAACAAAGAGGCTCACCGAATCTAAAATAACGAATTATTGTGACAAGCGAACTTATTGTAGATGTTCACTCCAACGAAATTGCAATTGCCATCACCGAAGAAAAGCAGTTGGTAGAATTCCAAAAGGAGGAACAGACAGAAACATTCTCTGTGGGCAATATATACCTTGGGCGTGTAAAGAAAATTATGCCCGGGCTAAATGCCTGCTTTGTTGACATAGGTTCCGAAAAAGAAGCATTCCTTCACTATTTAGATTTAGGAGAACAATTCTACTCTCTACAGAAATACCTTAAACAGGTAACAAGCGACCGCAAAAAAACCTTCCCCATATCAAAGGCTTCCATAATGCCCGAAAAGAAAAAGGAGGGCAACATTTCGGAAGCTTTGCAGACCGGGCAAGAGATTTTGGTACAGATAACCAAAGAACCCATAAACACCAAAGGACCCAGGCTCACCTGTGAGCTCTCTTTTGCCGGCCGTTTTTTAATACTCATACCTTTTGAGGACAAGGTATCAGTATCGTCAAAGATAAAGTCTCCCGAGGAGCGTACAAGGCTCAAGCAACTGCTGCAAAGCATAAAACCCAGGAATTTCGGGATAATAGTGCGCACCGTTGCCGAAGGCAAAAAGGTTGCCGAGCTCGACGCCGAACTGCGCAGCCTTGTAAACAACTGGGAGACACTTGTGGGCAAAGTGCAGAAAAGCACCAAGCCACCCACCATTGTTCACGAAGAGTCGGACAGAACACTCGCGCTCCTGCGCGACCTTTTCAACCCCTCGTACGAGAGCATACACGTAAACAACATCGATGTCTACAAGAGAATAAGGGACTACGTATCAATCATAGCACCCGAGAGCACCGACATCATCAAGCTCTACCGAGGCGAACAACCAATTTTCGACCACTTCGGAATAACCAAACAGATAAAATCCTCATTCGGGCGCATAGTCTCGTTCAAGGGCGGCGCCTACCTTGTGATAGAACACACCGAAGCACTGCACGTGGTCGATGTAAACAGCGGCAACCGCTCACGCAACAACGCAAGTACCCAAGAGGAGAACGCCCTTGGAGTGAATCTCGGTGCAGCCGACGAACTTGCACGACAGCTGCGCCTGCGCGATATGGGCGGAATTATCGTGGTCGACTTTATCGATATGGACAAAGCCGAACACCGTCAGGCTCTTTACGAGCGTATGACCGAGAATATGAGCCGCGACCGTGCGAAGCACAACATTCTGCCGTTGAGCAAATTCGGCCTTATGCAGATAACACGCCAGCGAGTGCGCCCAGCAGTAAACCTCGCCGTGGAAGAGAGCTGCCCCGTGTGCTTCGGAAAGGGAAAAATACAGTCGTCGATACTATTTACCGACACATTGGAGAGTAAGATTGAAACAATGGTGAACACCCTTGGAATAAAGAGATTCAAGCTACACGTTCATCCCTACGTAGCTGCCTACTTAAAGAAAGGTATAATATCACTCTACCGCAAGTGGCAGATGAAATACAGTTTAGGAATACGTATCATCCCCGACCAAAAAGTCGCCTACCTTGAATACCATTTCTACGACAAGGCCGGCAAGGAGATTGATATGAAAGAGGAATCTGAGATAAAATAACCCTATAACAAAAAAGAGGCTGAGCCAAAATCACTTTTGACCCAGCCTCTTTTTTATTGTATGCAGCCGTGAGCTATCAGATTCCCATCGAAGCCTTCATCTCGGCAATAACAGCATCGGCCTTTGCACAAGCTGCGGCATACTCGTCGCGGTTGTTCATTTTAGCCTTTGCCTCCATATAGAATTTAATCTTGGGCTCTGTACCCGAGGGGCGAACCGATACTTTGTGGCCGCTCTCTGTGAAGTACTGCAGAACGTTAGATGTTTCGGGCATATCGAGGTCGGTTACATTGCCATCGCCATCGACAGCCTTCAAAGACTTGAAATCCTTGTAGCAAACAACCTTCTCGCCTGCCATAACCTTGAGAGGGTTGGCACGGAAGTTCTCCATCATCTGGCGAATCTCGTCGGCACCACTCTTTCCGGGCTTAACAACATTCACTGTTATCTCTTTTGAGAAACCATACTCAACATAAATGTCGAGCAGCATCTCGTAGAGAGTCTTTCCGTTCTCTTTTGCCCAAGCAGCAATCTCTGCTATAAGGCTGCAAGCCGAAACAGAGTCCTTGTCGCGGCAGAAGTCCTCGGCCAAGAAACCAAAGCTCTCCTCACCACCGCCAATGTAGCGCATAATACCCTCGTTGTCACGTATAACCTTTGCAATCCACTTGAAACCGGTGTAGCAGTCATACATTTTGATGTTGTTCTTTTCGGCAATATTCTTGATAACCTCTGTGGTAACAATTGTCTTTACGACAAACTCCTTGCCTGTCATCTTGCCCAATTTTGTATACTGGGTAATAATGTAGTAAAGGAATATCATACAGGTCTGGTTACCGTTAACAATCACCCAGTCGCCATTGAAATCCTTGCAAGCAATTGCTATGCGGTCGGCGTCAGGGTCTGATGCCATAACAAGGTCGGCGTCGATTTTCTTAGCAAGATTAACCGCCATAGTCATAGCCTCGGGATTTTCGGGGTTGGGAGAAACGACAGTGGGGAAATTACCGTCTTTTACCATCTGCTCCTCTACGCAGTGGATATTCTCGAAGCCCCAACGGCGCAACGACGCAGGAATGAGCACGCGACCGCAACCGTGAATGGGAGTATAAACAATTTTAAGGTCTTTGTTCTTTGCAATCACCTCGGGGTCGATGATAAGAGTCTTCACCTTGTCGAGATAAGCGTTGTCAACCTCCTCGCCGATAATTTCGATGAGCGCGGGATTACCCTGGAATTTGATATCCTCAACGCGCACCTTTTCAACATACTCAATTGTTTTCACATCGTGGGGAGAAAGCATCTGCGCACCATCGTCCCAGTAAGCTTTGTAACCGTTGTACTCTTTGGGGTTGTGGCTGGCTGTGATGTTCACACCACTCTGGCAACCCAGATGACGGATAGCAAAAGAAATTTCGGGTGTGGGGCGAAGATCTTCGAAAAGATAAACCTTGATGCCATTGGCCGAGAAGATGTTTGCCGAAATTTCTGCAAACAGACGGCTGTTGTTGCGACAATCGTGGCCTACAACCACCGAAATCTGCTCTTTATCCTTGAAACAGTCGTTCAAATAGTTGGCCAATCCCTGTGTAGCCTTACCCACGGTGTAGATATTCATACGGTTGCTACCTGCACCCATAATACCACGCAAGCCACCGGTACCGAACTCAAGCTCGCGATAGAAAGCATCAATGAGAGGAGTCTTATCCTCGTTGTCGAGCATTGCCTGAACCTCTTTGCGTGTCTCTTCGTCGTAGGCGGGAGAAAGCCACTCGGTAGCCTTCTCTGTTACCATTTTAATTAATTCCAAATCCATAATTCTAATATTTTTATCAATTACATTGTTACAAAAAATGTTGACTATACATTTAATTGCGTCTCCACAAATTTGTTCACGCTCCGCACGCTCTCAAGCAGAGCGAAAAACCACCGAGGCGCATCCTATAACGTGCTATGGCGCAAATATAACTAATTATATTTATTTTGAAACAGGAAATAAATATTTATCGCCGGTTTCTTCGACCAAACGTTTCAAATAGCTCGCAGGATAGCCGGGACGCTGCGGGGGAACACCCAACCCGGTGGATGTGCGGTGGAATTTTCCGTCAGTTTCGGGTTTAACCACAAGGTCGTTATATTTTACAATCATAAACTCAGCGAATTTTTTCCACTCGGCAAGAGCCTCCTCGGCACAATTGCACGAGAACTCCCTTATTGCATCGAGAGACTCTGCAGGCGCTGCAGCCCACGCTTTTTCGAGTTGCGCTGTTGCTGCAAAGTATTTCTCCTCGAGCCTGCTCTGCACGCGGCGCATATCATCTATCACAAGCGAATATTTGGGATAAACCATATTCGAAACCCAGTTGAACACCCAGAAAGAAGAGTCCCAGGAGAATGTCACAGGGTCGGCTTTTTCGGCCGAATAACAAACGGGCACGCGGTCGAGACAGCAATAGACGGGAGTGTACACAATCATATTGGCATCGTCGCAGCCGAACCACATAACACCGCCAACCTCACGAGGCATATGCGCACGCATCTGCGACACAAATGTGAAAGCCGACTGAAATGTAGACACGGGGCGCTCGTTGAAATATTCCTTGCCCTCATACTCAAAAGTAAGGGGCGACAAGCGGTAAGGCATATTGTATATTCCACCACCAATATCGGTTGTAACATCAAAAGGCGTGCCCTCAAAATGGTCGCGCATTGCTGCCTGGACATCCTGCAAAGTGAGCTGTTTTTTGGGCTTGAAATAGAGGGGCATAGGGGTTGCTGTTGCATCTCCCGAAGCCCAAGGAAGATATTCGTTCATATCGGCGTCGGCATACATATTGAAGAACGACCACGCACGAGCGTCGCACCAACGGAGGCCGTCAAAGGTGGGAGGACAATAGGCTGCTGCAAAGCTGAAATCCTCGTCTTTTCCGGTGAAATAGCCTTTTTTTCGGGCAAATTTTATTACATCCTTCGAGTACATCACATTCTCTTTGTCGCGGCGGTCGAACTTGTGAATGCGAGCCTGGTTGGCGTGTGCGGCAATGCAATCGTCGGGGATGCGTACAGCCACCCACACAGTACCCTTCTCGCTGCCCTTTCCAATCATTTCGAGAATCCACACCTCGTTTGGGTCGGCAACCGAGAAGCTCTCGCCCTCGCTGTAATAACCATACTCTTGGGTGAGTGTGGTCATAACCTTAATGGCCTCACGAGCACTCTTTGAACGCTGCAGTGCAATATACATAAGCGAACCGTAATCTATTAATCCTGTGGTATCCACAAGCTCGTGGCGACCACCGAACGTTGTTTCGGCAATTGTCACCTGATACTCGTTTATGTTACCTATAACGTTATAGGTTTCGGCAGCCTCGGGTATTGAACCGAGGAATTTCCCCGAGTCCCAATCGTACACCTCACGCATAGTGCCTGCGGGGTGCTTCGCAGCGGGGAAATGAGCCAGGAAACCGCTCATTCCAAAGCTGTCGGCACTATACGACACAAAAACCGAACCATCGGCCGAGGCCTTTTTGCCTACCAGGAAATTGGTACAGGCAGGAGCTGCCGACACACACAATGCCAGCCACGCAAATGCTAAAAATTTCTTTACATTCATTTTTGTCAATATTTTATCTGTTTTTCATACACTTTTTCGTTGCCCACCTTGTCGAGTGCCACAACTTTCAGCGTGTGGGTGCCACGCTTCACGCCCTCACGGTGCAAATTGCACACAAGGCGGCCGTTCTTGCTACTGTACTCAAAGAGCACAAACTCCCCGTCTATAGTACCCTTGCAGCTCTCCACGCCACTGCCTTTGTCGGCGAGCGCAAACACAATTTTCCCGTTCCTTGCCCACAGCTTTTCACCCACAGGTTTAAGCACGGGCGCCACCGTGTCAACGGCAATGGCGTAACTGTCAAGCTGCGAAATATCGGCAGTAACCGAGCCGCCTTTAACCACACCACCCACGGCCGAGCCACCTTTTGACGTAAGACGCTCAATGTAACATTTCCCGGCAAACGGGAGCATTTTCTGCGGAATATCCATTGTCAGCTTGGCTGCATGCCACAAAGGAACTCTCTCATTGCCAAGCAAACACACCGGCGCGCCCGCAGCTGTTACGCTGTCGCGCGCCTCCACCCACGCATCATCAAAAAGCGCAGCACGGGGTATTTCAAGCGAAAAGCCATTGCCCTGTACCTTGTTGGCAAGATACCACCGCAAATGGTGACCTCGCACAGCAGGTGCAGCAATGTCCGCCGCCCTACCCTGTATGTAGATGGTGTGCGACACTGTGTTATTGTGATAATCGCGCAAGCGGTACTCCACTTTATACACGCGCTCCTGGCAAATATAAACCCATCCGTTACCCTCTGCAGCCGACAACATTCCAAGAGGGTTGTTGGCAAGCAGGAACGAACGCAAGAACCACCCCTCGCCGGCTGCCAGCTTTTCATAGTCGGCCCAAGCGTTTATAAGCCTGTTCTCGGCAAAGGTAAAGGAGTCGGCGCGAGAAGAAAAATGCAGCGAATCGTCGATATACAATTCATAGGCATACACCCCATATTTGTTGCGGGTGCCGTTCATATAGTCGATAGCCTTGACAGCAAAGCCCACCCGGCCCCACGCCTGCAGCGTGTCGGCCACAGCGCGTTCTTTCACCCTTCGCACAACAGGCTGCGAGCCTCCGTTCACCACACCTTGCCCGCTATGCGGGTAAAGAGCCACAGCCGAAATAACCGGTGGCAAGGTATCTTTTATGCGGTGGCAATAGAACTGCATCGGGTTATAGAGGCGCTCACCGCAAAGGCTGCGCACCTCAAAATGCAGGTGAGGACCGAACGAGTAGCCACTATTGCCTGCGAGAGCAAACTCCTCTCCCTCTTTCACAGGGTGTTCACCAGGCGCAAAATCAATATCCACAGCAAAAGACTCGTTCTCATACTGGCGGCTGCGTACGGCTGCGTCAATGGCAGGTGGGAAACTCTTCAGATGCCCATACACCGTCATATAGCCATTGTCGTGCACCACATATAACGCACGGCCGTAACCACCGGGGGTAACCTTTGCGCGCGCAATGTAACCGTCGGCCACAGCCTTTATGGGCTTGCCCTCAACCCCTTGCGTCTTAAAGTCGAGACCGGCGTGAAAATGGTTGCTGCGCAGCTCCCCGAAATTTCCACTCAGCAAGATCTCAAAATCAAACGGCAAAGAGAATTTTGCACACCCCTCCTGAGCCGGCACCGCTACATACAACACCAGCAGAACAAGTAACACAAAACATCTTTTTACCATATGATATATAAATTTACGCGAAGATAATAATTTATTCATACATTGCGGACAAGAGCTCCATATTTTCAAAACAGTTTTACAAAATAAGTATACATATTTTTGCAATTACCACCATCTTGTAGTATCTTCGCACATATAACAAAGACAACCCCGCATAGATGAAATTAAGCATCATAGTCCCCGTGTACAAAGCCCGCAGGCACCTGCAGAATTGCATTGAAAGCATTCTGCTGCAAACATACACCGACTATGAGCTCATCCTTGTGGACGACGGCTCCACCGATGGCAGCGGCGCCGTGTGTGACCGCTACGCACAAGAGTGCGACAAGGTGAGAGTAATACACAAGAAGAACGGCGGCCTTTCGTCGGCACGCAACGCAGGTATTGCTGCGGCACGCGGCGAATATATCACGTTCGTCGATGCCGACGACATTATAGCATCGGGCACATATTACTACAATATGCGCATTCTGCTCGCCAACCCCGACATCGACATCATCGAGTACCCCGTGAACATACACTACGAAACACCTCAAAGCGAGATTGTTTCGTTCAAGCCCGAAAAGGTAACAGGCAACGACATTTTTACCGACTGGATCAAGCGCAAGGGATACAAGCACTCTTACGCCTGCAACAAAATATACCGGGCCGACCTTTTCCTTTTCGTGCGTTTCCCCGAGGGCGAGGTTTTCGAAGACCTCTACACCACCCCCATACTCATTGAGAGCAGCAACTGCATCTACTACTCCGATTGTGGTTTCTACTACTATATCGACCAAAAAGGCAGCATATCGAACAGCTACACCTTTGCCACCCGCTTCTTCCTCTACCGCAACCTTGTAAACCTTTACACAAAGGTAAAACAGCACAAAATGCAGGACGAGGCCAATGACATTCTGCTCACCTGTGCCGACCGTCTCACCGACCTTTTCCGCTGCAGCGACGGCAAGAAAGAGGATTACCGCAAGGCTGCAGCAATGCTGCAAAAGGAGAGAATAGGCATAAAAGAGCTCTACAAGATGGAGATTCCCACATTGCAAAAGATAAAATACACCACTCTTGCACTGCTGGGCGCCCCGTTGCACTGCCGCCTGCGCGCGCTTCTGCACCGCAAGCTCTGCTAACCACAAAGACAGCGCGAGTATGTTACTTTCTATAATAATACCCCATTACAACCTGCCGGCAGAGCTGCTCAAACGTTGCATTGAGAGCATCTTGAGCATAGGGCTCGACCCAAACATCTATGAAATAATAGTAATAGACGACGGGTCGGACAAAGCACCCTTGTGGCTAAAGGAGACATTCGGACAAGAGAACATAAAACTCATAGTAAATACCCACGGAGGCCCCGGAGCCGCCCGCAACGCAGGAATTGAAGCCGCAAACGGCCTATATATACAGTTTGTCGACAGCGACGACACCCTGCAACAGAACAACGCAATGCAGCAGTGCATTGAAATACTCAAAAAAGAGAACCCCGACATCCTGCGGTTCAATTTCAAACTATCCACTGCACCACGCACAAGGTCCGTAATAAAAAACACCCGCGTAAAATTCAGCAACACCATAAGCGGAGCGCTGTATATGAAAGAAAACAATCTTTCGGGCTGCCTGTGGTGCTACATTGTTAAAAAAGAGCTGCTCTGCAAAAAGGAGATACGCTTCCGTGCCGGCATTTTTCACGAAGACGAGGAATTCAACACCCTCACCCACTACCACGCAAAAACACTCATAGCAAGCAACGCGCAAATATACAACTACTGCATACGCAACGGCTCCATAACAAAGAACTGCGAAAAGAGCGCCGTGGAAAAACGCCTCAACGACCACTTGAGCGTGATAGAGCACCTCTGCAGTTTCAAGGCATCCGTGAACCACTCGAGCAACAACATACAAAAAAAAGGGCTCGAGCGCAAACTCGCAACCCTCACCGTGGACCACATAATAAACCGTCTGTACGCAGGAGAGAGCGCACAGAATATATCCACCCTGCTCAAAGAGCGCTTCTCACCCCTGATGCTCTACCCCATAAGAAACGGCGACTACAGCATAAAATTCAATCTTTTCCGCTTGCTGGCCAACCACAATGCAGGGATAAGCTTCTTGCGCCTCATAGTGCCCACCTACCACAAAGAACAAAAATGAGAATACTGCTTTTAGGCGAATACAGCAACGTGCATTGGACACTGGCCGAAGGGCTGCGCGCTCTCGGGCACGAGGTGTGCGTTGCCAGCAACGGCGACTTCTGGAAAAACTACAAGCGCGACATTTCGCTTGTTCGCCACAAAGGCCCCTTTAGCGGCGCGCGTCTGCTGCTTAAGACACTCATCACCCTTCCCAAGCTGCGCGGCTACGACGTTGTGCAAATAATTAACCCTATGTTTCTGGAGCTCGCCGCCCAGCGCATAGAACCCATATACCGCTACCTGCGACACAATAATAAAAAAGTATTTCTGGGAGCATTCGGTATGGACCGTTACTGGGTAGAAGGCTGCACAGCCACACCTCCACTCTTCCGTTACTCCGATTTTAATATAGGCGACACCCCCATAGACAACGACTACACAAGAGAGCAGAAAGCCGACTGGAGAAACACACCCAAGGCAGCCCTAAACAGACTCATCGCCAACGACTGCAACGGAATAATTGCCGGCCTCTACGAATATTACACCGTCTACCAAGGGGAATTCGCCCAAAAGCTCACATACATCCCCTTCCCTGTAGCCGCCGAAGAGGAACAACCCACATACAGCAGCAACCGCAAGATACGCTTCTTCATAGGTATCAACCGCGAACGCAGCATCTACAAAGGGACCGACATCATGCTACGCGCCCTTGAACGCATAGCCCGCGACTACCCTGACGACTGCGAAATTACAGTAGCCGAGAGCGTGCCGTTTGCCGAATACCAAAAAATGATAGATAACTGCGACATACTGCTCGACCAACTATACGGCTACTCTCCCGCAATGAATGCTCTCCTGGCAATGAGCAAAGGGAAGATTGTTGTGGGCGGCGGAGAGGAAGAATACTACACCCTGCTGGGCGAGAAAACACTGCGCCCCATTATAAATACCCTGCCAAACGAGGAAGATGTATACGAAAAACTGAAAAATGTAATACTACACAAAAACGAAATAGCGCAAATGCAGCGCCACAGCCGTGAGCTCATTGTGCGCCATCATACACCCGAGAAGGTAGCACAGGAGTACATCAATTTCTGGAACTCCAAGTAAAAAAGCTCGCTTGAGCCACATCTCAAAGAAAATGCAACATTTTTTTTGAAAATATTCTCCCATACGCTTGCATATTAAAAAAAAGCGCCGTACCTTTGCAACGCAAAATAAGGGCGTAAGCTTTAATTCAAACGGAAGTTTGGGTGAGTGGCTGAAACCAGCAGTTTGCTAAACTGCCGTACGGGTTACCGTACCGGGGGTTCGAATCCCCCAGCTTCCGCTTCGAAGATTTGCAGAGCACGGCGCTTTCGTCTAGTGGCTAGGACACATGCCTCTCACGCATGGAACACGGGTTCGATTCCCGTAGGCGCTACAAAACAAATTTAGCAAACTCTGCAAGCAAGCCCTTAGAGCACGGCGCTTTCGTCTAGTGGCTAGGACACATGCCTCTCACGCATGGAACACGGGTTCGATTCCCGTAGGCGCTACAAAACAACCAACAAAAGATGCGCTGTTAGCTCAGTTGGTAGAGCAATTGACTCTTAATCAATGGGTCCAGGGTTCGAGTCCCTGACGGCGTACAAAGAGAGAAAATCTTAAAACAAGGTTTTCTCTCTTTATTTATATCCTCAAAACTGGCAGGGTGGACAAAAAGGGGCTCACCTGCAAAAGTTGGGGGGGGGCTATGCAAAAATTTTAGTTAATCTGTATAAGAAAAATTTCAAATCAGTAAAATAAAAAAAAGCAGAGCTCATTTCGAGCTCTGCAAGAGAAAAGGGTCGGGGCGACAGGATTCGAACCTGCGACCACCTGGTCCCAAACACAAAGAAAAGGACGCTTACGAGGCAAACACACATCATCACATCGAGAGCACCTCATTCCGCATACATACGAAGCGGGGACAACACTATCGCCGCAGCACACGCATAAAAAAAGCAGAGCTCATTTCGAGCTCTGCAAAAGAAAAAGGGTCGGGGCGACAGGATTCGAACCTGCGACCACCTGGTCCCAAACGCAAAGATGAGGACGCTAACGAGAGAAAACACACGACATTGCACTATGCGCAGCACAAAAAAGCAGAGCTCGAAAAACGAGCTCTGCAAGAGAAAAGGGTCGGGGCGACAGGATTCGAACCTGCGACCACCTGGTCCCAAACCAGGTGCGCTACCGGACTGCGCTACACCCCGTAACCTGTTTTTATTTAATTATCTCCAATTGCTTGAAGATGGGTACCATCACATCCAACGCACGGTCTATCTGCTCCTTGGTGTGTGTAGCCATAAGCGAGAAGCGAATGAGCGTGTCTTGCGGCGAACAAGCAGGCGGAACAACGGGGTTTACAAAAACACCTGCGTCCCACAGCAGCTTGGTTACCATAAATGTCTTATCGGTGTCGCGAATATACAAGGGAATAATAGGGGTAGATGTATTACCTATCTCAAATCCCAGGTCGCGGAAATTTTTCAACGTATAATTTGTAATATTCCAGAGGTTTTCCATTCTCTCAGGCTCCTCCTGAATAATGTGCAACGCTTCGAGCGCTGCCGCAGTTGCCGCCGGCGTGTTGCTTGCGCTAAATATATAGGAGCGCGAGTTGTGGCGGATGTAGTTTATAACCTCTTTATCGCCGGCAATAAAACCTCCTATGGTAGCAAGCGATTTACTGAACGTTCCCATAATGAGGTCAACATCGGAGGTTACACCATAGTGGTCACAAGTACCCCTACCCTGCTTGCCCAAAACTCCAAGGCCGTGCGCCTCGTCTACCATTATACTTGCGTTATATTTGTCTTTCAAGCGCACTATTTCGGGCAGATTGGCAATATCACCTTCCATACTGAAGACACCGTCGACCACAATAAGTTTTATTGTGTCGGGAGCGCAAGCCTGCAACTCCTTTTCGAGGCTCTCCATATTATTGTGACGGAACTTACGCACCGTGGAGAACGAGAGACGACGACCGTCGACAATAGACGCGTGGTCGAGCTCATCGCAAAGGATTGTGTCGCGACGGCCTGTTATACATGACAATACACCCAGGTTCACCTGAAAGCCTGTCGAATATACCAACGCTTCGTCCTTGCCGACAAACTGCGCAAGTTCGTTTTCGAGTTGCAGGTGTATATCGACCGTTCCGTTGAGAAAGCGCGAACCGGCGCAACCGGTGCCATATTTGCGAGTGGCAGCTATTGCGGCCTCTTTTATACGGGGGTGATTGGTAAGCCCCATATAAGAATTGGAGCCGAACATAAGCACTTTTTTACCGCTCATGAGAACCTCGGTATCCTGTTCGCTTTCAATGCAACGGAAATAAGGATATACTCCCATAGCCATAAAACGCTGTGGAAGGTCGTACTTCGCGTATTTATCTTTTAAAATGCCCATTTCAACTAACTCCTAAAGACTCGCTTGCGCAATTTTTTTATTTCGACGTGCAAAGATAATCATTTTTTATAAACTAACACAATTTTTGCATCGGAGATTACACTGCTACAGTGTGCAAAATTTCATAATTCTCCGCTCCAAGAATTATTAATGCTTTTTATGCATTTTTGTTTAAGGGAAACAATCTTTTTTTAAGGAATAAAGCAACACCGCACCGCCTTTGTACCTTAAAAAAAATCACCCCGCATCATGATGCGGGGTGACAAGTTTAGTTATATTAATTCTTTTTACGTTCTCTACGTTCCTTACGCTCCTTTACCTTTGTCCCATCGGCTATATATGTATAACCGTAATAATAGCTCTTGAGGTAATTATTGGCAAGACCGCGGCGTTTTTCTACATCATCGCCGTTGATTGCAATAGAAACATTCTTGAGCTTGCCATCCTTAACAGCAGTGTTTACAAAGTCGAACGAGTTCTTTTCGGTGTAATCAATGCGGGCTACATACACTACAACATCGGCCACGCGGCTGAGAATAAACGAGTCACTCACAAGACCTACAGGAGCAGAATCCATTATGATGTAGTCGTATTTCTTGCTCAAATAATCGAGTGCTGTCTCTATGTTTGTTTTTGCCAAGAGCTCTGCGGGGTTGGGAGGTACAATACCAGCGGGGAGCAGATGAAGGTTTGGAGACTCGGTCGACTGCAGAATGAGGCTGTCGAGCAACGCAACATCCTTTTCATCGCCCGACAAGTACGATGTTATACCCTCGGCTTTAGGGTTGATATTGAAGACCTCGGCCAGACGGGGACGGCGAATATCGACACCCATCATAAGTACTTTTTTACCAAGCAGCGCAACGCTCATCGCAAAGTTTGACGACACAAATGTCTTTCCCTCGCCAGAAACGGTTGAGGTAAACATTACAATGTTGCCAGTCTGCTTTTTGATTATAAAATTGAGATTGGTACGCAGGGTGCGGAAAGCCTCGGCCATAATATCGTTCTTATTCTCACGTACAACAAGCGAAGAACTGCGGCCCGACATACCGTGTTTTGCAGGAATGCTTGCAACAACGGGCATTGTGGTGAGTTTTTCCACCTCTTCGGGGCTCGATATTTTAGTGCGGAGCATCTCTTTAATGTAGACATAGAGTGCGGGCAAAATAACACCAAGCATCAATGCTACAAGATATATCATTTTTGTGCGGGGCGCTACAGGAGCCGAAGAGCACATTGCTGGATCTATACAACGGAGATTGTTGGCTGTAACAGCGAGTGTAAGGGCGTTCTCCTCGTACTTCTGGAGCAACATCACGTAGAGCTGCGACTTGATATCGCGTTCACGTGTAATTTCGGCCAAAGAGCGCTCGAGGTCGGGCGACATCTCAAGGCGATCGGTATACTCGCGAGTAAGTTTCTCGAGCAAACTATACTGTACTTGCAGAGATTCGTCATAAGCTTTCACTGCACCACGAATATCACTCTGCAAAGTGCGCACAAGTTCGGTCTGCACCTTGAGCGCAGGGTTCTCGGCGGTAGCTGTGAGCAAGAGAAGATTGCGCTCGGCAACTTCGGAATTATAATGGTTTATGAGCGATGCCATTGCAGGCTCATTTATAACACCCATTGTTGAGGGGATTGCCTGCAAGTCGTTCTTTGAGTCGTTGATGAAGTCGCTCAGGTACTTGCAGTTTTTCATAAGAATCTCCATCTCCTCCATCTTTTTAACATACTCCACCTTGCTGCGCAGAGTCTGGGGAGCGTCGAGCTCGGGAGTGAGCATCTGGTTGTTTTTCTTGTAGTTGGCAAGGCGTCTTTCTCTCTCGCCAAGTTCGTTGCTGATGGAGTCTATGCGTTCGAGAATGAAACGCTCGGTATCTTTCGCTACCTGACGCTTATCCTCGTTTGTAACATCGTTGTAGCCCTTTATTACAGCATCGATAAAGTCGATTCCGTTAGCAGGAACAGCGGTGTTTGTTGCAACAATGGCAACCGATGCAGTTTTTGACACGGGAGCGATTGCAAGCGAGCCCTTATAGGCCAATGCTGCACTGTAAAGGGGAGATATTACAATTTTAACATCGGAAGGCAACTCTACTCCCTCGTTAAGAGTGAGCAGTATGTTACCCTTTTCAGTGGCAAGCAGATAAGGAAATTCATTGATTGTTTGGGGTTCGGTTTCAACCTCGAGCCCCTCGGCAATATTCTTATATGCATAAGAGACATTATAAGTGGAATCCTCCTCAACCTCAAGAGTTATCTGCAACGAGCTGCGAAGCTGCGCAAGATCCTCCTCCTGAATAGCAGCATTCACGGGGCTACTCATCTTGTATATGGGTGAGAAACCAAAAAGTTTAGGCCTGTAATAAGAGATATACAAACCAGCCTCTTGAACGGCAGCTTTTACAACGGAAACAGAATTTATTACCTCAATCTCGTTCTCAACGCTGGAACCGGTATTTTTGTAACCGAAATCGGCAAGCATATCGAACTGCGATGCGAATGATCCTTTTTCAGAGTCCTGCAAAAGGATTTTTGCCGACACACTATAGATTCTTGTCGAATTGTATACATAAAATACAGCTACAACAAGGCAAACGGCCAGCGACACCGCAAAGAGTTTCCAATTCAGCAGAAAGTGGCGCAGAAGCAAACCTAAATTGAAATCGCTATCGTTTTCTTCCTGAACAAAATTACGCTCGTTATCCATTGTTTATTATTTTAAGATATTATACAAGAGTGAAGTAAGAGAAACCAGAATAGATGTTGCCGAGAACCATAAAGAGGTGGTACTGCCCACGTCAGAGCCTTTTGCCTTGGCTTTATTGGGGGTAACATATACAATATCATTCTGCTGCAGTTGATAGAAGGGCGAAGAAATTACCGATGCGTCGGTGAGGTCGAGCTCGCCTACAATGGTTTTTCCATCGGCACCCTCGCGAATAACCTTTACATTTTCGCGCAAGCCGTGAATGGTCATATCCCTTGCAAGAGCAAGTGCCTGAAAGACGTTAACTTTTCCATTTGAGACGTTGTAAGTTCCGGGAGAGGCAACCTCGCCAAGAACCGACACTTTATATTCGGCAAAACGGACTGTCACTACGGGAGCACTTGTAAAAGCACCTTTTACCTTTTCGTAAACCTCTTTTTCAAGCGCCAAACGTGTGAGACCTGCAACGTGCATTTTACCAATAATGGGCATTTCTATATTACCCTCAGAGTCGACAAGATAAGTTTGATATGTTGGCTGTGCGGTTAAAGTACTATTTCTATTGTAAGGAATTGCCACCGATAAATTGTAGGGCAACGAAGCCGTGGGCTCATTGGGTGAGGTTACAATAATATTCAACAAGTCGCCCGACTGAATTGTGGGTTCATAAACTGCAGCGCTCTGCTCCATTTTTGCAAGTTCATCGCTGTTTTGCAGATAGGGAACCTTTTTGTACGAAGTACACGACGAGACAACAATTGCCACAAGAAGCAACAAGCCCGACATTTTACAACCGAATAGTTTCATAATTACTATAGATTATTAATTTTCAATCAATACACCATAATGGGAACAAGCAAGCGCAGTTCCTTAATAATTTGCAAATATAAACGTTTTGGAGTAAAAAGCAGCATTTTTTATTATAAAAATTGTAACAGCCATCCATTAACACGCCAAAGCACAGCAAAACAAAGAAAAGCACAAAAAAAACGCGAAAAAGCACCGCTCGATGTTTGTTTCTCGCCCGCTTTGACTATCTTTGCCTCCTAACGGAGGCGAAAACAGGAGGCGCTCGTGGGAAAACTTGCAAGCAAGCTTGCGTTTAACTCGCTTTGATTATCTTTGCTTCATAACTGAAGCGAAAACAGGATGCGCTCGTAGATAAACCTGCAAGCAAAAAACAACATATTCACAACAAAAAGAAACAAGGATATGAAAAAAGCCATTATAGCAACGACATCACTGCTTGCGATAATCGTAGCGGCAGTGGCTGCCGGTGGATACTATATTTTGAAAGGGGCACAATTTTCACTCAACGAGACAGCCTACATCCACATATACCCCACCGACAGCGCGGCCGACATAATGAAACAGATTGAAGAGACCGCCCACCCGCACACAATGCTCGGGTTCCGCCTGCTCGCCCATCACAACAACCTCGACAAGCAAAAGAGAAGCGGCCGCTTTGCAATTTACGATGGCGACAATATGCACGCGCTCTACCGTCGCATCGTGAGCAACCAACAGACCCCCATAATGGTAACAGTGCCGTCGACACGCACCGTGGAACAACTTTTTGCCACTGTAGGCAAACAACTTATGATAGATTCGGCCGCAATTGCAAAAATCGCCTGCAACGAAGTCTATCTTTCCCACATCAATTACAACAAAAGCACCTTACCATCGCTTTTCATCCCCAACACATACGAACTTTACTGGAACATAAGCCCCGAAAAGTTTATGCTGCGCATGCTCAAAGAGCACGACCTCTACTGGAACAAAAGCCGCCGCACAAAAGCCGCCGCTCTCGGGCTCACCCCGCACGAGGTTGCAACACTGGCATCGATAGTGGACGAGGAGACAAACAACCACAGCGAAAAACCAATTGTGGCAGGCCTCTACCTAAACAGACTGAAAAAAGGTATGCCACTGCAAGCCGACCCCACGGTGAAATTCGCACTGGGCGATTTTGCGCGCAAACGCATATTAAACGATGATTTAGAGATTAACTCGCCATACAACACCTACAAGCACAAAGGACTACCCCCCGGCCCAATACGCATACCCACGGTGCAGGCTATGGAGAGTGTGCTCAACCCCGCAAAGCACAAATACCTTTATATGTGTGCAAAAGAAGACCTTTCGGGCACACATAACTTTGCAAGCACCCTTGCAGCGCATAACGCCAACGCCAAGCGCTACCGACAAGCTTTGAACAAACTCAAGATAAAAAAATGAAAAGAATTATCACCTTATTAATTGCCTTTGCGAGCATTGCAACCGCAGCGCTTGCACAATCGCCCACCGCAGCGCTCGTCCCAATGCCCAACAGCGTGACAGTATGCCCGCGCGGCAACACTTTCACACTACCCGCAAAGTGCACCATTGCAACCAACCTGCCGCAGGACTGCTTTTACATTAAGGAAATACAGCGCACAATTGAGGAGCACATAGGCATAGCACCCACTGTTACAAACAAAAAAGGTGCGCACATAAAGGTGGAAAAAGACACCACGCTAACAGGTGAAGAACATTACACACTGCAGGTTACAAAAAAAGGCATAACAATAAAAGGCGCTACCGAAATTGCCATTCTGCGCGCCACACAAACACTCGACCAGATTCTGCTGGGCGACTATGTGAACACCGTAAACAAGAAGATTGCCTGCTTAAGCATCGACGACGAGCCACGCTACGGGTTCCGTGCCATAATGTTGGATGTTGCACGTCACTTTCTCCCCGTAGAGGATGTAAAGTTCTTCATAGACCAGATGGCGCGCTACAAATACAACGTGCTACAAATTCATCTCACCGACGACCAAGGCTGGAGAGTGGAGATAAAGAGCCACCCAAGGCTCACAGAGAAGGGAGCCTTCCGCAACAAACAGGGCGGCAACAACGGCCCCGACAACGGTTTCTACACACAAGAAGAGCTTAAGGACATTATTCGGTACGCCGCACAGCGAGGCATTGAAGTCATCCCCGAACTCGATATTCCCGGACACTCGGTTGCAGTTCTCTGCGCCTACCCGCACATTGGCTGCACATTCCGCCGCAACGAAGAAAAGCACTTAGGCTCCACCACAAATATGATGTTGTGCGCCTGCAGCGACGATGCATACTCCATTTACGCCAACATATTCCGTGAGATTGCCGGAATTTTTCCCTCGAAACGCATACACATTGGAGGCGACGAGGCTGCAGTGAAGGAGAATTGGGCAAAATGCCCCGACTGCCTCGAGCTGATGGAAAAGAGCGGTTACAACAGCCCCGAGGAGCTAATGAACATATTTTTCGGTAAAATGATTGACATTATACGCAGTTACGGCAAGGAGCCTGTAATGTGGTGCGAGCTCGACAACATATGGCCACCGGCCAACGACTACCTCTTCCCCTACCCCGCCGACGTAACGCTAGTAACGTGGCGCAACGCCCTCACCCCAAAATGCATTGAGCTCACACGCAAGAACGGGCACAAACTCATTATGGCACCCGGCGAGCACGCTTACCTCGACTACCCGCAATACAACGGCGACCTCCCCGAATGGAACAACTGGGGAATGCCCGTGACAACACTCGAGACGACATACAAGCTCGACCCCGGCTATGGACTCCCACAAAAGGAACAAAGCCACATCATAGGCATTATGGGCACGCTGTGGAGCGAAGCCATACGCGACATCAACCGCGTGACATATATGGCCTTTCCCCGTGCTCTCGCACTCGCCGAGGCCGGCTGGACACAGATGCCGAAACGCAGCTGGGACAGCTTCAAGGAGCGCATATACCCCAACATCACCAACCTGATGAAAAAAGGAGTATCGGTGCGTGTTCCATTTGAAATTGTACCACGCAGGTAGCAACTGCAACAACTAAAAAGCCACAAAAGATATGAAGCCGAATTTAATAGTTGAAAAACTATCCATCTACAACAAAAAGGTAAAGGAGAACTGGGAAAAATGGGAAAACGATGCAAGCGTTTCGCCCTTTCTGTACTACAAGTACTCGAAATTCATATATAACTTCTACCGTTTCTGGGCCATAAAGTACACAGCCAGAATTATGTGCGTAAGCGACAAAGATGGCAAGATGCTAATGATTATGCCGCTCAAAAAGCGAATCTTCAACAAATACAACCTGCTGTGCGACATACAAGGCAGCGGTGCGGCAGGCTGCATATGCGACCCTGCACTCGACGAAGCCACCAAGGATGCGTGCCTCGATGCCATCTTCAGCAAGACAGGCAACCTGTTAAATATCAACCGTGTAAAACCCAACAACCCACTCTACAGCTACCTCACAAAGAGAGCCGACAAGTACCCAGAGAAGGCCACTACGGTGTGCGTCACAATTCCCGTACCCGAAAAGTTCGAAGACCTTTTCGCCACCCTCTCCTCGTCTAACCGCCAAAATATCAGAACAGCGTACAACCGCCTGAACCGCGACGGCAAAAGCTACGAACTCAAGATATTCGACGGCGCCGACAAGCTGGGCAAGAAAGAGCGCAACGAAATAATGGCTCTTTACCTCAAACGCCTCTTCACAAAATACAAAAAGCCCAAACCCATTGAAACAACAATAAGAAAATTCAAATACAACCACATAAAGCACGACACACTATCGCTCTTCTCGCTCGACAACGCCTTCCACGCCATCCTTTATATCGACGGCAAGGCTGCAGGCTTCTTCAGTGGCATTACCGACAGAGGACACAGTACCGTGGTTGTGCCGCGCCTCGCAATAGATATAGACTACAAGTTCTACTCGCCCGGGTACATTCTGTTGTGCGAAACACTTAAACAGCTTGCTGCCGGTGGCACAATAAAAGAGCTCGACCTTTCACGCGGCGACGAGAAGTACAAACTCGACATTGGCGGCGTGAAATACTACACCCACTCATTCGAGTGTAAATAACACTTTTCCAACAAAAAAAACAAAAGGGTGGCCAGCCACCCTTTCTACCGGGAGTGACAAACAGTCACTCCCTTTTTGCACCCATCTGCCGGATACAAAAAAATAGTCCCCAAATTGGAGACTATAGAACAAAAAAGTTTTGCTGCACGACGAGAACGATGAAACTCCGAGTGAATAAGATTTGAGTGCCCTAATCCTTTGTAATCCACCGGCTCTCTAAAGCTACCCGAAGGTTGTGGCCCGCCATTGGATAATGAAGCATATCTCGGTTTTCAGATAAATTTGATGAGTTTCCCAGTCGCCCGTACAGCAAAACCTATACAAACTTAATTCTTTTTTTATACACAAGCAACTATTGCCGCCGTTTTTTTACCATTTTTAATCAATATCACATTTTTAACTACAATCGAACATATTGCACATCAATAACTACAATATAAAAACAAAGCAGCCGAGAAATTTCTCGGCTGCTTTCTATTAAAAAACGGTTAATTAGTTCTTAACCTTGTCCACGATAGCTTTGAAGGCTGCGGGATTGTTCATAGCGAGGTCGGCAAGAACCTTACGGTTAATCTCGATACCTGCTTTGTGCAATGCACCCATCAACTGTGAGTATGACATACCCTCGAGACGAGCTGCTGCATTGATACGCTGAATCCACAAAGCGCGGAACTCGCGTTTCTTGTTACGACGGTCGCGGAACGCATAGGTGAGACCTTTCTCCCAAGTGTTCTTGGCTACTGTCCACACATTTTTTCTTGCACCAAAGTAACCTCTGGTCAAACCTAAAATTTTCTTTCTTCTTGCTCTTGAAGCAACGTGATTTACTGATCTTGGCATAGTTTTAATTCTTTTGAATGTTAGCGCCGTCCATTTTAACGGGCTTAAAGCTAATACATTCGGTTAATAATACAATACTTAACGCAATGACAACAATTCCTTAACACTCTTAACATTAGCAGGGTCTACCATAGCAACGTGTACGAGGTTTCTCTTCTGCTTTGTTGTTTTCTTAGTCAGGATGTGACTGTGAAAAGCATGTTTTCTTTTAATTTTACCTGTTCCGGTAAGAGCGAATCTTTTTTTGGCACCGGAGTTAGTTTTAACTTTTGGCATTTTATAAAAAATTATTAGTTAATATTTATCGGTAGCGTACTATACAACACTACTCGCTTTTTTCTTCATTGGTACGGGGAGCCTCGGGACGAGCGGGCTTCTCTTTCTTTGCGGGAGCTGCCTTTTTGGGCGACACCATAATTGTCATTCGCTTACCTTCGAGAACGGGCATCATATCGAGCTTACCGTAATCTTCCAGGTCTTTAGCGAAACGCAACAAGAGGATTTCTCCCTGCTCCTTGAAGAGGATTGAGCGACCTTTGAAAAAGACATAAGCCTTTACTTTGTCGCCGTCCTGCAAGAAGCTGATTGCGTGCTTGAGCTTGAAATTGTAGTCGTGATCGTCGGTTTGAGGACCGAAACGAATCTCTTTCACATCAATCTTCACCTGCTTGGCCTTCTGCTCTTTCTGGCGTTTTTTAAGCTGGTACAAGAACTTTGAGTACTCTATCAAACGACAAACGGGAGGGTTGGCCGAGGGTGATATTTCAACAAGGTCGAGCCCTTTTTCTTCGGCAAGGTTCAATGCCTTGTGCAAGGGAAGTACCATTGATTCAACGTCGTCGCCCACAATGCGCACCTCGTTTGCACGAATTTGTTCATTAATACGATATTGGTTCTTAAGGTTATCGTTCTTCATTAATTTTGTTTGATAAAGTGCTTAAAATATTGCTTTTTACACCATGCGTAAAAAAATCGTCGCAAATTTACTACTTATTTATCACATAAAGAAGAGGTTTTGCTCTTTTTTTCTATTTTTTTTGAAAAAAGGGAGCACAAACAGGTAAACGGGCAGTAAAGCGGAGAAAAATGAGGGTGAGCAAAAGCCCACCCTACTATTGTCAACCACTCCCGTTTTATCAATTTGCAGGAGCCTCTTCCTTGCGAATAGCCTTCGTGCGAATCTCTTCGGAAATTGCAGCAATGAATTCTGCAACGGGTTTTACGCCCTCGTCACCTGCGAAACGGCTGCGCACTGCCACTGTGCCGTTCTCCTCCTCCTGCTGGCCAAGGACAAGCATATAGGGGATGCGGTTGCTGCGTGCATCGCGAATCTTGTAACCTATCTTTTCGGAACGGTTGTCGACCGAGCACAGAATGCCGTTCTTTTTGAGTTCGTAGGCCACTTTGTGGGCGTAGTCGCCATACTTTTCCGAAATAGGGAGCACGCGAACCTGCTCGGGGCAGAGCCAGGTGGGGAACTTACCCTCGTATTTCTCAATGAGCCAGGCGAGTGTGCGCTCGTAGCAGCCCATACTTGTACGGTGGATAATGTAGGGGCGCACCTTTTCGCCGTTCTGGTCGATGTAGAACATATCGAACTGCGCTGCAAGCAAGGGGTCCCACTGAACTGTAATCATTGTATCCTCTTTGCCGTATACGTTCTTGGCGTTGATATCCACTTTGGGGCCATAGAAAGCTGCACCGCCAACCTCTTCGACAAAAGGAATTTCGAGTTCGGTGAGCATTTCGCGTATGTGCTGCTGTGTCTCCTCCCACACCTCGGCGTCGCCAATGTATTTTGCACGGTTTTCGGGGTTCCACTTTGCAAGAACGTATGTAACATCGTCCTGCAGGCCGAGTGTAACCATTACGTGCTTTGCAAGAGCAAGACATTTCTTGAACTCCTCAACCATCTGGTCGGGGCGCACAATGAGGTGTCCCTCACTGATTGTGAACTGGCGCACACGTGTGAGGCCGTGCATCTCACCCGAATCCTCGTTACGGAACAGAGTCGATGTCTCGCTGTAACGCAAGGGAAGGTCGCGGTAAGAGTGCTGTGTAGCCTTGTATACGTAGTATTGGAAGGGACAGGTCATAGGGCGCAAAGCAAAGACCTCCTTGTCGGTCTCCTCATTGCCAAGAACGAACATACCATCTTTGTAGTGATCCCAGTGGCCCGAAATCTTGTAAAGGTCGCTTTTTGCCATAAGAGGGGTTTTTGTACGTATATAACCCCATTCGTTATCCTCGAGATCCTCTATCCAGCGCTGCAGTGTCTGCACAATTTTTGCGCCTTTGGGCATAAGAAGAGGCAAGCCCTGACCGATAACATCGACCGTGGTGAAAAGTTCCATTTCACGACCAATCTTGTTGTGGTCGATATTCTTGATGTGCTCCAGATGGGCAAGATGCGCCTCGAGATCCTCTTTTGAGAAGAACGCTGTACCGTATATGCGGGCGAGAGAAGCATTGTTCTTGTCGGCACGCCAGTATGCGGTTGAGGTAGAGAGCAACTTGAAGCCTTTGATGAGCTTTGTGTTGAGCAAATGGGGACCCATACAGAGGTCTACAAAGTCGTCCTGCGAGTAGATAGTAATATTCTCGCCTTCGGGGATGGCATCGATGAGCTCGAGTTTATAGGGCTCGTTCTTTGCCTTCATAATTTCGATAGCCTCGGCACGGGTAACTGTCTTACGTTCGATGCGTGGGTTCGATTTTATGATTTTCTTCATCTCCTTTTCAATTTCGGCAAGGTTTTCCTTTGAGAAGGGAGGGCAGTCGAAATCGTAGAAGAAGCCGCTGTCGGTTGCAGGGCCTATGGTGAGTTTTGCATCGGGGAAGAGGTGCATTACAGCCTCGGCCATAATGTGTGTGGCTGTGTGACGGAGAACGTGCAACGCCTCCTTGCTCTCTATACCAATGAGTTCAACATCGCAATCGGTGGAGATTACATCGCGCAGGTCTATTACCTTGCCGCCCACTTTTGCGGCAACCACGCTGTTGAGGAGTTTGGGGTCAATCGAAGAGATAAGCTCAATAAGAGACTTACCCTCGGGCTGAAACTCCTGTGCATCTCCGTTAGGGAAAATAAGTTTTATCATATACTGTTTTTTTATTTTATTCTTGTTGCCACAAAAATATAAGAAAAATGGATAACCCGCAATGCCCGCAAATATTTTTTGATGTAATTTCACAAAAACAAACCATTTAAGGCTCTATAAACTATTCGGCCTGCCCGTTGTGGGTTTTTATGACATTGTAGGCCGAATATATTCCAAGCTCTCCGGCCTTGCTCAAATCGGCAAAGCCCTGCTCCTTGTCGCCCAGATATATGCGCGCAAGGCCGCGGTTGTAGTAGGCTTCGGCAAATTTGTCGTCGAGCTCAATGGCGGCGGTATAATCGACCACGGCCGACTTGAAGTCGCTCAACTTCACATACACGTTCCCGCGGTTAAAATAGGCGTGAGAAAAAGTGGGAGCAAGCTCAATGAGCTTGTCGAGGTCGCTTTTCACGCGGCGGTAGTCGAGATTGGGCAGCCCCGTGTCGCGTTTGGGACGCAACTGCGTGGCGGCGTTTATTTGCGCAAGGTGCTCACTTTCGAGCATTTTATAGCGCACCACGGCGCGTGTGAGGTAAAGGCTCCAATGAGTGTGCCCCGCCTGCTCGGCAGCGTCGAGGTCTTCTATAGACGATGAAAAGTCCTGCACAAGATAGTAGTCTATTGCTCTTGCAAGGCGGTTTGAATAATCTGCAGGGTTGTCGGCAATATTGCGCGAGAGGTTGTTTATGCTTGTAAAATGGCGGCTCACCTCGTGAGCAGCAAGAGCACGTTCGCGGTTGGTTATCAGCAGCTTGGCAGGGAAGGCTTTTTCGGCCGACAATTGCAGGAGAGGTGCAAAGAAAGCACCGTTGCGCAGCTCGCGGGCATCTTCGTAGTATGTGAGCACGAACATTGGCTCGGGCTCCACGGGGGTGCTGCGGTCCTGCACCTTGCCGCGATACTCGCTTATGTAGTCGCGGTCAATGTCATCGGCTGCAATCATTCGGTTGTAATTGTTCACGTTGCGGTCCGAGCGTTTGCGGGTTTTGTCCTCGGAGGGTTCTTCACCACCCTGCGAGGCTGTAACGGAACGGGCTGCACGCTCAAGCAGCCACGCTTCGTCTTTTTCGGCGGCTGCAACCTTGCCGACCTTGCGAAACGCTGCCGCACGGCGGCTGTAACCGTATTCAAAATTGGGATAATCGGCAAGGACGCGGCTGTAATCGGTTATTGCGCCGTCAACATCACCCGTCTCCTCGAGCAGAAGAGCGCGGTTGAAGCGCGCCATCGTGTTGTCGGGGTCCACGCCCAGCACAAAATCGAAATCCTCAATGGCTTTATTATCGTCGCCTAATTGCATACGCAAAAGACCACGGTTGTAGTGCCCCACGAAATTGCCGGGCTCAATATGGAGAGCCTTGTCGTAATCGTTCATTGCCCCGCGCAGGTCGTTCAGGTGATAGCGCACAAGGGCACGGTTCACATAATTGCCCGCACGCGACGGGAAAAGTTCTATCGCGCGATTGTACCCCCGCTCGGCTGCCTCGTAACGGGCATATTGCGCATTAACGGCTGCCCGCATTTCATGGGCATCGGCCGAAAAGGCGTCCACAGAGAGAGCCTCATCGGCCATACGCAAGGCAGTGAGAGTGTCGCCCTGCTTCACGGCAATGTGGGTGCGCATGAGATAGGCTGTGAGGTAGCGGGGCGAAAAGAGCAAAAGCGAATCGACCACCGAGGCGGCACCACCCCACTCCTGCCCCTGTATCATTGTCGCTGCAAGATTCTGCCACAGCACAGGGTTCTGCGGGTCGTACTTTATTGCGCGGCGAAAATCGGCCACGGCAAGTGGCAGGCTGTCGCTTTTTGCACGGCACATACCGCGCAACTGATAGCTGCGCGATACGTAAGGGTTCTTTTCAATGGCTTTTGTAAGATCCTCGTCGGCACCCTTGTAGTCATCGAGATAGAATTTCGCAAGGCCACGGAAGAAATAGGGCTCGTGCAGATAGGGCTTTGCCTCGATAACCTTGTTGAAGTATTGTATTGAGAGCACATAATCCTCGAAATAGAGCGCATTGCGCCCTATTATCATCACCCGCTCGGTGTTGAGCTGCGCCCCTGCGGGGAGCAGACACGCAAGCGCGGCAATAACGACGAGGAAGAGTGCCCTGCGCAGTATCATTTAAGCACGCGCTTGGTCTTGTAGGTGCAATGAGCCTTGCCTTTGAGGAGGTTCATAAGGCGGTTCTTGTTCATCTGACGGCGCAGGGGAGAAAGGCGGTCGACAAACACTTTGCCCTCGAGGTGGTCAAATTCGTGCTGCATCACGCGTGCGAGGTAACCCTCGACCCACTCGTCGTGCTCCACAAAGTTCTCGTCCATATACTTTACGTGTATGCGTGAAGGGCGTGTAACCTTCTCGTGTATGCCGGGGAGGCTCAAGCAGCCCTCCTCCATCGAGTCGGTATCCTCCGATGTCTCAAGAATGTGGGCATTGATATACACCTTGCGAAAATCCTTGAATTCGGGAAAATCCTCGCTCAAGACATCGAGGTCGACCACCACCAGGCGGATGGCAAGGCCTATCTGGGGAGCAGCAAGACCGATACCCTCGGCGCTGTGCATTGTTTCGAACATATTCTCAATGAGCGTTGCGAGCTCGGGGTAATCGGGGGTAATATCCTCGGCCTCTTTGCGGAGTACCGTCTGCCCGTAAAGGTAAATTGGGAGTATCATATCTTATTCTGTTATTTGTTCTTAATTACGCATTCTGCGGCTTTCCATATAGGATTGCAGAATTATTGTGGCACTTATTTCGTCGACAAGCGCCTTGTCGCGGCGCGCCATTTTTCCTATGCCCGACGCCAGGATAGCCTGGTGGGCAAGCACCGACGTGAAACGCTCGTCGTAATATTCCACAGGAATTTCCGGTAGCAGCTTGCGCAAGCGGTTTACAAAGGGAGTAATGCGCCCCATATTCTCCGACGGCTGGTTGTTCATCTGCTTGGGCAAGCCCACTATTATCCTCTCCACCGGTTCGCGGGCCACGTAGTCGAGAATGAATTTTTCGAGCTCCGTGGTGGCCACAGTGGTGAGGCCGTTGGCAATTATCTGCAACTCGTCGGTAACAGCAATGCCCGTGCGTTTTTTTCCGTAGTCTATCGCTAATATTCGTGCCATATGTGCAAAGGTAACCAAAATAGCGGTAAAGCAACCGCCGTGCGAAAGAAAAAAGCCGATATTAACAAAAATTGCGACCAAAGCCGCAATTTTTTAATCTTGTTTACTCATAAAGGTGGAAGATGCGCTCCATAAGCGTCCATTTCTCGCAAGAAGACGAGCCCGAAGCTGCCTGCTGGAAGCACGACATATAATCCTCCCACTCCTGCTGCCTGGGCAAAGTGGCCAGGCGGGCCATTGCCTCGTCCCAGTTAAAGTCGACCGGGGTTTCAACTATCATAAAGAGCTTTGTCCCCAAGTTGTATATCTCCATTTCGAGAATACCCACCTGGCGTATTCCATCGAGAATTTCGTTCCACACACAACCCTGGCTGTGGCGGCGACGATATTCGGCAATAAGCTCGGGAGAGTCTTTCAGGTCGAGCGTGCGGCAGTAGCGTTTAACCTCGCAGCCGTGCGATTTTGCCTTGTAGCCTTTCTCTTCCATTCAATTACTTGTTATAGAGCAACCAAGCCTTCTGGAAATCGGCATTGTCGCGGTTGGCAGCCTTGAACTGAGCACGGAACTCTGCAGCCTGCTGTTTGTCGTCGAATGAGCCGCAAACAACGCGATACATCTTTGTTTCGGGGTTCTGAACGATAATTGCGTTGTAGCCTTTTGCAACAAGAGTAGCCTTCACAGTCTCGGCACCTTCCTGTTTAGAGAAGCTTCCACATACTACGCTGAAGTCCTTCAAAGAACCCTCGGCACCCGATGCAAGAACAACCTTTTCGGTGCGGTAAGAAGAATCGACATTGGTAGCCGAAGCTGTGGTGGTAGATGTTACGGGAGCAATCTCAATGGGCTCGCTTGCCTGGCCCTGTCCCTCGGCTGTTTCACGCTCCTGAGCAGTATCGTAGAGTTTCTTATACTCCGATTTTGAGCTTTTGCACGATGCAAATGCAAACAACGAACACACTGCAAGAGAGAATACAAATAATTTTTTCATTTTCTTATTGTTTTTTAATTTAACATTTTCTTTTCCTAAACGGCTGCAAAATTAACATTTTTGCAGCACCGCGACAACAAATAACGTCCTTTTTTACTGCGCAGCAGCGAGGTTTCAGTCGGCGTATGTAATTTTTGTGACAACACCCGACGGGCTTGTATACTCAACAGGGTAACCGCCCTGCAGACGCCAAGGGCTTTTTCCCTTGTCGGCCTCCGAGACATCGCTCTTTTTCCACAAGGGAAGGTTCTTGTTGCATTCTCCAAAGAAGCCAAAAGCCGCAAGCTGGTACGAAGCGCGTGTCCAGGCACTCATTGCACCTATATAACGTTCGTGTCCCCAATAGCCGAAATAAGCCGAAAAGTCGAAGTTTGTACGATTTTCGAGGCCAACTTCGTTTTCGTATATGTGACCATTATTGGTAACAGCCTCATCCCCCGTGTAAATATAACCATCAACATCGTTACCGGCATCGCGTGTCAATTCACATTTATAGCCACCATCGTAATTCACTTCCGTGAGCCTATTGCCACTGTACTGACACTCAAAGCCGAGCGACAATCCGTTGTAGGCTGCGACATAATGCGAAATACGGCCATCGGCATCGAGAACACCCGAGTCGGTGTTTTTCACCGAAAAGTTCCTTACCGAATAATTGGGATAAGAATACTTTACCGAGCACTTTACCCCTATTTTCTCGCCATAATAATAGTAATGAGCAGTGGAGGTTATGTCACACTCCTCGTATAGTTCCATAGAAGAGCCCATAGGGGTGTATTTTTCGTGCTCTTTCATCACCGAATTAACCTCTTTTATACGTCCCTTTGCATCGTATGTAAAATTGTGTTTCCACGAATAATCCCTGCCGTCGAGCGTGCGCGTGGTGTACAACGACGCAACCTTGCGGCCCGTAGAGGGGGTGTATGTACTTTCGGCTTTGTCGGCATTGTAAGAGACTTCTTCGTCGCTGCAGGCTGCAAAAGAGACTGCCGCCAGCAACATAAACATATACAGATATTTTTTCATAGTCCTTTTGAATGTATTTACAAATGCGAAGATAATGCAAAATATCCATTCAATGGGAGAAAATAACATTTTTTATAACCCCCGTAACAGCCTCAACATAGCGCGCTGTTCGTTTGTTACTCCTTCAAACAACAATATTATGGCATTTATAGATTACTACAAGGTGCTGGGCGTTTCGCCCGACGCAAGCGACGCCGACATAAGGAAGGCCTACCGCAAGCTTGCAAAAAAGTACCACCCCGACATCAACAAGGACGATGCTCACGCGCAAGAGAAATTCCAGGCAATAAACGAGGCCAACGAGGTGCTCGGTAACCCCGAAAAGCGCAAGAAGTACGACGAGTATGGCGAAAATTGGCGGCACGCCGATGAGTTTGAGGCACAGCGGCGCGAATATGAGGCGCGCAACAGGAGTTACAGCACGCAAGGCTACGGCGGCGAGTGGGAGAATTTCATTCACAGCAGCGGGAACGCCGCCGGGTTCAGCGATTTTTTCGAGCAGCTTTTCGGTGGCGGGAGAGCACGCAGCACAGCCCGCGGGAGCGACCTGCAGGCAACCCTCTCCATCCCCTTGCGCGAGGCAGCCGTTACACACAAAAGAAGCTTCAGCATTAACGGCGAGAATATAAGAATAACCGTTCCCGCTGGCATTGCCGACGGGCAAAAGATTCGCCTAAAAGGACACGGAGCACCGCAGCCCGGCGGCAGCAGGGGCGACCTTTACATAACCTTTTCCATTGAGCCCGACAGCACCTTCACACGCACGGGAAACGACCTGTTGACTACCGTAACCACCAGCATTTTCACTCTGCTCATTGGCGGCGAAACAACCGTGGAGACGCTCGACGGCACTGTGCGCGTGAACATAAAAGCCGGCACACAACCCGGCAGCAAACTACGCCTAAGGGGAAAGGGCTTCCCGCTCTACAAGCGCAGCGGCGAGCGCGGCGACCTCATTGTAACGCTCAACGCAACCGTTCCGCAACTGAACAACAGGCAAAAAGAGCTCATAAGACAAGCTGCGAGTGAGTCGTAAGCTCACCCGCAGCATCAACGAAAGAAAATCACTCACCCGCATCAGTTATACACAGCCGTGTAACCGTTAAGATAGGTAGCAAAGAGCAGCCACACGAGATAAGGCACCATAAACCACCCGGCTACCCGGCACACCACAAAGCAACCTGCCACAAACATAAGCGCGAGCATATCCATCACAAGCAGCGTGACAAGGCCCATAAGCGGCGACTGCATATAAAAGAAACAGAAACTCCACACCACATTAAGCACAAGCTGCATTGCAAAAAGCGTAAAGAGCAGGCGCAGATAGACACTGTGTTCGCCCCAAAGGATGCCGGCAGCTACGCCCATAAGCAGATAGAGCACAGCCCACACAACAGGAAAGACCATTGCAGGCGGGGTAAGCGGCGATTTTACAATGCCGGGATACCACGTTTCGAGCGACGATGCCTGGAGCAGGTGCGAGAGATAACCGGCAAAAAAGCATATCGCAACAAAGATAAGGATTGGAAATAAGCGTTTCATACTCACACATTTTTCCATTGAAACAGCGGCGGGAGCTAATTTGTTCCAATGAATAAAAGGGAGTGGATAAAAAGCAAAAGAGGATGACCGCAGCCACCCTCTTATACTGGAATTTTTAATTTACTCCTTGCCCTTTTCGGCCTCACGTGCCTTTATAACATCGTTTATCTGCGACGAAGAGTGATAAGGTACCTTGCCTGCAGGAACATATTTGCTCGACGAAGAGAGGTGGGTATCCTGGTCGTCGAAATAGATGTGTGCACCGAAAGCCTTCAAAAGCTCGTCCTTGCGCAAGCCACCCAAGAAATAGGCCTCATCGACATAAACGCCCCACTTGCGTAGGGTTTTAATTACGCGGAAGTGCGATGGAAGGCTGCGGGAGGTTACAATGGCCAAGCGCAGGGGCGAGAGCTCTATTGATGTGGGCAAGCACTCCTGTATGGCCGATAGTTTTTTCAACAGGTTGGCAAAAGGGCCCTCCTTCAAAGGAATGTCGGCATTCTCTTTTTCATATTTGTAGAAAGCATCGATGCCCTCCTCCTTGAAACGGCACTCCGACTCGTCGGAAAAGATAACAGCGTCGGCGTCGAACGCAATTTTCACACGGCTGTCCTCGGGGTTGAAGTCGGTGGGAGGAGCATAAATGAGCGCAGCAGCACTAATGCCCGAGTCAATCACACGCTGCACATCACTCTCGTCTTTCGAGAGAAAAAGGTCAATTGAAAAGGCCTTCAAATATTTCGACAAAGCCTCGCCGCCCGACAGCGCCACACGGGTAATATCGAGGCCGTATACATCGAGCGACTTGAGCATGCGCATACCCGTTTCGGGGCTGTTGCGCGACATAACCACCACCTCCACTATGGGGCGGTTGGCCTGTTTGTTAAGTTCCAGGAGGCTCTTTACAAGATAGAACGCGGTTCCGCGCTCCAGCGGTTCATCCTCGTGCTCCTCCTGGTATTTTCTATATTTTGCGATACCATCGCGTTCAAATATTTCATTCTCCTTTTCAAGGTCGAAAAGTGCGCGCGACGACACACCCACAACCAAGCGTCCATCCAAGTTTTCCATAAATCCGTTATAATGTATTCACACACAAAAGTACACAATTTAGCCACACTCGGCAAAAAAATAACAAAATTTATCGCCTCACGCCCCACCCCGCAACAAAAATGCCACAAAAAAGCATTATCTTTGCATTGAAATGCGAATATAGGCTGCATCCACTGTGCAACCGGCAGGTAACTTGCGTTGCTCACGCTTGCATTATCTACACACCGTGAAGCAACGACAGGCACCAAGCACCTACCACATACATAAAACGGCTGCAACCGTTTATTTTTTTTGACACAAGAATATGATAAAGAATATTATCTTCGATTTTGGCGGAGTGCTCACGCTCATTGACACCAAGCAGGCAATGGAGCGTTTCCGTGAGATTGGCATTGAGCACCCCGAAGAGTACATCAACGCCTACCTGCAGAGCGGCCCGTTCTTCCATCTCGAGAACGGAGACATAACAGCCGATGAATTCTGCGAGGAGCTCTCGAAAATTGCAGGCCGCGAGGTCACTTACAAAGATGCCGAGTATGCCTGGATGGGCTTTATAGTGAAGGTACAGACCGAATTTTTGAAATTCCTGCAACTTTTGCGTCCCCGCTACCGCCTTGCCGTGCTGAGCAACACAAACCCCTTTATACAGGGATGGGCACGCAGCAGCGCATTCACGCCCGACGGAAAATCGCTCGACGACTATTTCGACAGCCTTTTCCTCAGCTACAAGATGAACTGCTCAAAGCCCAGCGGGGAGATTTACCAGAAAATGTTACTCGAGGGGAATATGCACCCGCAAGAGGTTCTTTTTATAGACGACAGCGAGAAGAACATTGCAGCAGCAAGAAAAGCCGGAATAAATGTTCTTAAAGTGGCCAACGGCGAAGACTGGCGCGAAATTCTCGAAAAGACACTCGCTGCCTACCGATAGGATAGAGATTAAACAAAATAAAATAGCGACACTCTGCTGCAGCAGAGTGTCGCTATTTTATTGAATGGTTGTGGATTATTTCTCTATTCCCATTATGCGCACAATGTTGCCTGCACGCTCAATGGCCGAGTGGATATCGACACAGATATTCTCCTCGCCCACCATTTTAGCAATACCCGATTTCTTGAGTTTTTCGAGCACATTGTCGTGCACACCCGAAAGGATTACCACGCGCTTTTCCTTCATCGATGCCTCCACAAAAATCTCGAGGTTATGCAAGCCGGTAGAGTCGATGAAAGTAACCTTTCTCATACGTATTATACGCACAGGCGAAGCGTGAGTCACGCGTGTAAGCTCGTCGAATTTTGTTGCAATACCAAAGAAGAAGGGGCCTTCAATCTCAAACACATCGACACCGGCGGGGATTGAAAGAACCTCGTCGTGCTCGCCGTCGTGGTGCACCGCGAGTTCGTCTGTTACAACAGAAATTGTGGTGCTGTCCATAACACGCTTCATAAATATCACAACGGCCATCAAAAGACCAATCTCAATTGCGAAAGTAAGGTCGAAGAACACCGTGAGCAACATTGTAACGAACAACACGCTGGTGCCCGACATTGTAGCCTTGCACATAGAAACGATAGTGCGCCAGCCGCTCATATTGTATGACACCATCACAAGTACACCGGCAAGACAGGGCATAGGAATTTTGCCCACAACACCACCCAGGAACATAAGCACAAGCAAAAGCACCAGAGTGTGCACTACGCCGGCAACGGGGGTCTTGCCACCGTTGTTTATGTTGGCCATTGTACGGGCAATGGCTCCTGTTGCGGGTATACCTCCAAAGAAAGGAGCAACAATGTTTGCAATACCCTGGCCAATGAGCTCGGTGTTCGAATTGTGGCGGTCGCCTATAACACCGTCGGCCACCATTGCCGAGAGGAGCGACTCTATCGCACCCAACATAGCGATTGTAAATGCCACGGGAGCAAGCGCCTGGATGGTTGCAAAGAACGAACCATCCTCAAAATTCAACTGCGGGAGCGAGAAAGAGGGAAGACCCGAAGGGAGCGTGTATAGGTCGCCGATTGTTTTAATTGACGTTACACCTGCAAACTCCTTAAGCAGCCACGCAATAACGGTCATCACAATAATCGCGAGCAGCGAACCGGGCACCTTGCGCGAGAATTTGGGAGTAACGGCTATAAGCGCAACGCTGGCAATACCCATAGCAGCGCTCCACCAGTCGATATTGCCTATGTTTCTGAAGTAGCACACCCATTTATCGACAAAGTTGGCGGGAACACTTTCAATGCCCAAACCCAAAAGGTCGTTTATCTGGGTTGAGAAGATTGTTATTGCAATACCCGCGGTGAAACCTATGATAATGGAATAGGGCATAAATTTAATTATACCACCCAGGCGGCAAAGGCCCATAATGAGCAACATTACACCGGCCATAATTGTGGCAATGGCAAGGCCCGAAAGGCCGAATTGCTGCACTACGCCGTAGATAATTACAATGAACGCACCTGTGGGGCCGCCAATCTGCACTTTTGAACCGCCGAAGATAGATATAAGCGCACCGGCAATAATAGCGGTCACCAATCCCTCGGTGGGACCAACTCCGCTGGCAATACCAAAAGCGATAGCCAAAGGAATAGCAACAACACCCACAATAATACCGGCCATAGCATCGGCTGCAAATTTCTCGCGCGAATAGCTCTTCACGGCATCGAAAAATTTAGGATGGAAATCGATTAAATTCTTTACTTTCATATTGTTACAATATTTATCATTACTCCCAGCAAATGAAAATTCGGCAACCGTAGAAGCCGTGCGAAACAACACCCGCACCCCACTTGCCGAAAATGCGGTGCAAAGGTACAAAAAAAATCTTTTTTAACTCTTTTTATGAAGAACTTAATAGCTGCAGAAACACAAAAAAAGGAGAAAGCACGAAAGCTTTCTCCTTTTTTGCCTATTGGGGAACAGATTATTCGAGTGACTCTATGCCCGTAAGCGGTACAGGTTTTGTGTAACAGCTACTTATAAACGAAGCGATGAGCTCGCCACCTTCATTCGTAACCTTTACATCGAACGAGGGGATTTTAGGGTGTGCGCTAAGCGTTACAGCATCGGCAATGAGAAGCTCGCCCTCGCGCGCCGCACGATGGAAACGTATTGTTGCATCGAGCGAAAGAGTGAGATTCAAACAGCTGTTGGCAGCACAGGCAAGAGCTGTGTCGGCAAGAGTGAAAATTGCACCACCCTGGCACACACCACCGGCGTTCAGGTGCTCGGGAGTAACCAAAAGCTCGGCACGGGCACTACCCTGCCCCACAGAAACCACCTTCACGCCCGAATTTGCAGCGAAACGGTCGCCTTTGCCTATAAAATCCTTTAATGTCATTATTCTTCCTTTGTTACGTTAACAGTAAATGTCTGGAAGGGGAAGTTCAAGCCACGTTTGGGGAATGTTTCGTAAACAGCCTTGTTGAGGTCGAAATATATATCCCAATAGTCGCTCTGCGCAGCCCAAACACGCACCACAATATCAATGGAGCTTGCACCTAGCTCTTTAAGAGCAATGAAAGGAGCTGCGGGAGTGTCCAGAATACGCTTGTCGGCAGCTATGAGCTCGGTGAGCACCTCTTTTGCCTTTTCAAAATCGTCGCCATACGATATTGAGAATACAAAATCGACACGACGCACCGACGCACGCGAGTAGTTATTTATAATACCGGTAGAGAGGGGGCCGTTGGGAATAAGAATAGACTTGTTGTCGCCTGTGCAAATGAGAGTATTGAAAATCTGTATCTCCTTTACAGTACCCGCCTGTCCTTGAGCCTCTATGAAATCGCCCACCTTGAAGGGACGGAAGAGGAGAATTATCACACCACCTGCAAAGTTCTGCAAAGTACCGCTCAATGCCATACCCACAGCAACACCGGCCGATGCAAAAAGCGCAATGAACGACGATGTGTCGATGCCAAGAATGCTTATTATTATAACCAGCAGCAGAATGAGAGCAACCACATCCACTGTGCTTACGAAAAATGTTCTGACAGAGGGATTGGTGTTCTTTTTCTCCATCAACACCTTAATAATGTTGAGCAAGCGGCGTGTGAGCCAGCGGCCGACCATCCACACAAGAGCCACTTTCAGAATTTTCCAACCGATTGAAAGAGAGAATGTAACCACAATGTTGGTAACCTCGGCAATTGTCATACCCGACACTGCAGCCAATGCCTCGTCGAGCTTTGCAACGTTGTTTATGGAGTCGCTCGCGACTGCCGCCGTTGCCATAATAAAATCAAGAATCATAGTAATTATTTTTTAAAATTATCAGTTATTCAATATTTGTGCTGCCGCATTTTTTGTATCGACCTTTGTTATCACGCG
Source organism: Bacteroidaceae bacterium (assembly GCA_045636125.1). Lineage (GTDB taxonomy): Bacteria > Bacteroidota > Bacteroidia > Bacteroidales > Bacteroidaceae > HGM04593. The sequence continues at coordinate 39,409 of JAZTWX010000042.1, read as the reverse complement.
CTCAACCCTTCCCGCTGCATCAATAACAAAAGTGGTGCGCAAAATACCCATATACTCGCGCCCGGCCATCTTTTTCTTGCCCCACGCGCCAAAAGCCTCAATTGTCTTGCGCTCTACATCGGCCACAAGAGGGAAATTAAGCCCCTGTTTCTCCTTGAAACGGCGATGCGATGCTGTGCTGTCGGCGCTCACACCCACCACCGCATATCCGGCGGCAGCAAGGTCGTCAAGCCCGTCGCGCAACGAGCAGGCTTCGGCAGTGCAGCCGGGCGTGCTGTCTTTGGGGTAAAAATAGACCACAAGCTTGCGGCCCGCGTAGTTGCTCACACGAATTTCGTTACCCTCCTCGTCTGTTCCCAAAAAATCGGGTGCAATATCTCCAATTTCCAACATAAGAATAAACCGTGGCACACGCCACCTTATTATATTATTAATATTGTGCGTAAACTTTTCTCACCACAAGGGCCGGTTTATGCCCCAACGCTTACACGGCGCGAAGGTACAAAATTATTTTTCAAAAAAGGCACTTGCGGCCAACCAATCGGCCGGCCACAAGCAATATTAATGACATTTTACAAAAGAGCACCCTCCACAAGTTCATCTACCGGGAAGCTGTGCGCCTCTATATGCTTTTTTGCGTAAATTATAAAACCGTTTCCGCGAGGCCTCATCGCAATATGCCCCTCGGCTACAAGCTCCTCAATAATGTCGGGAAGACACTCATAAGACTCCACATTCAAAGCCGTCTTTCCACTCTTGCGGTCAAACGAGAAGGCTGTTGCAATCTCCACCGGATAGACACTTCCGTAACGCTCCACAAAACTACGGACATTCTCTTTTGTTGGCAGGAGACGGCCATCGTCGGGGAGTTTTATTTTACCATAGCTCATTTCCGAGATGTTCTGCACCAACGTTTCGAACGAAGTGAAGCCACGCAGCATTACTTCCGTGTCGCGGTACTCGAGCAGATAGGTGGGGAAGGTGTTGACATCGTAACGGCGGCACAAAGCCCTCTCCTCCTCAAGAACTTGCCGCGCCTCGCGTCCCTGCATAATCTCTTTGAAACGCGCAGGCTCGTACCCCACAGCTGCCGCAACATCGGCAATAACAGAGGCCTTGCAAGTGAGCGCTGCATCAATGGCGGTAGCCTCCTGCAGGCGACGCAAGAATCTTTTTGGGCAAAGTTCCTTGCCGCCCACCTTGTGATGATAGATTGTAGCAGCAATATAGGCAAGGTTCTGCGGCACTGTGGAGGTGTACTCTTCACTGAAAAGGTGAAAACCCTTTTCGCACACAGGCATTCCGTGAACAGCCGAAGCCTCGTTCCACACATTCATAATATTCCTGTTCGACAGCGCAATATCGCCGCCTATGCCCAGCCTGCGGTTGTTGTACTTTCTAATATCGTCTATCATACAACCCATTACATACTCTATCTCCACCTTGTCGGCAAGAGAATATTCCAAAGCCCTCAACACAGGCACGCTACCCCAGCACCAGGTGCACACAGGGTCGGCAAAAACCGTAATTTTCAAATTCTTCATTGTTCTCATTGTTTTTTGTAGAGAACAAGAGAAGGTGCCGAAATGTTGTACAAAAAAATGCCGGTCCTGCGGGACCGGCATTCTAATATTCTACATACAGTAATTAATCTCTTAAACGGAAGCCCGATGCCTTTGCAAGAATCTGCGCTTCGGTGCGACGAGCCGATGAGAACGCCATAAAATTAAATATGAGCGCCACGAACGGCAAGAAAATTGCAATATCATCCAGATTAAGAGTCAGCAAAGTCTCATCGCTATATATTATCAAAAAGACATACAGCGCATACAATATGTAATACCCTGTGAGCAGAAGCATCGACAAGATAGACGATCTCTTTTGCAGCTCAAAATTGTTGAACAACGACACAAAAAGGCCGAAAGCATCAACAAGCACGGCAACCACGAGTACCACACCAAGGGCAACCACCGAATAAGAGGTTGTGCCGTCGGGCGTCAACAACGAAAAATTGTTTATAGTATATACTGCACCATTATCAGCAATGCAACGCCCGGCTACGCCACACATTGCAACAATAAGCGAGACTGCTGCCAGCAGATAGTACAACTGATAGAAACGGAATTTCATAATTTACACCTCCTCTGCAGCCTCTTTCGAAGGATCGCGGAAATAAACCTTACCCTCGATGAATTCCTGTGCGGCAATGAGAGTGGGCTTGGGAAGACGCTCGTAGTAACGAGAAATCTCAATCTGCTCGTGATTCTCGAACTGCTCTTCGAGGTTGTCGGCCGAAGAAGAGAACTCGTTGAGTTTCTTCAAGAGCTCCTCTTTCATCTCTGCAGCAATCTGGTTAGAACGTTTGCCGATGATAGCTACCGATTCATACACATTTCCTGTCTCTGTTACAAAGTCGGCCATATCGCGTGTAACAGTGTTTGTGGGGGCGTTACTTTTTTTGTAATCCATTATCGTTTATTTTTTTTTGATTTATATTCTATTTTTCAATTTTCTCGAGTGATTTCTTGTAGTATTTTTCCGCTTCGGGCATATACTTGCTTTCGGGGAATTCGGCCTTGAAGGCGTAGAATTCGTCAACCGTGTCGCGGTAACGCTCGTTCTGCAGCTCCAGCACACTGTTCACCGCCATATGGTAACGGGCACGCAGTATAAGCATTGAAATATCCTCGCGCAACTTTGTGTAAGGGTAATCCTTCAGTGCGTTCTGTGCTGTTATTATACACGCCTTGTAGTTGTTGCCGGCGTAGGCCATATAATCGCCAAGGTCGTAGTAGAGCTTTGCCGACAGATAATCCTTCATCACAAGAATATCGTGCATTTCGAACATCATGTTCTGCGCTTCCTGCACATACTCGCTTGTGGGGTAATACTCCATAAAGAGCTGAAGTTCCTCAATTGCGGTGTAGGTGTCTGTCTGGTCGAGCTCGGGCTCGGTAATATTCTTGAAGAGCGATTTTCCTGCGTTGAAGCGGGCAAGCTCGGTGTATATTCCACGGGGATAGTTGTTGTAACAGGCTTTGAAGCACTGTGCTGCGGTCACATAGTCGTGCGACTCGTAATAGCACATTGCAAGGAGAAACATAGACTCCTCGGCCTTGTCGCTTCCCTTGAACATTGCAACAAGTGTCTCAATGAGCTGCGACGCCTTGTTGTAATCGCCTTTAAGGTAGAGCGCCTTCGCCTCCTCGTACTTGTATTCAACATCGCGCATCTTCAGCACGTGGTTGTACGTAGAGCAGGAGGTGAAAACCAATGTGGCAACAAATATCAATATTCCGAATACTCTGTTCATAACTTTTTTCTGCATTGCGACTAGCCACAAGGGCACAAAAGCCACAAATTGCCTGCAAAGATAGCATTTTTTGAAAAAAGAAGCAACGAATTTCTTGTTATTATTTATTATTAAATTGCAAAAATAACTAAATACCAATGGCTGCAACACACAGCAAAAGCCACGGGGCACGAAAAAGCGCAAAAAAATAGAAATATCACCACAAAACCTCAAAGCATGCTTTATGTTTTGCCCGTTTCTTGCTATATTCGCAAAATTCAATGCAAACGTGGATTTATGGATTTTTGTATAGAATCGGAATACAGACCTATGGGCGACCAGCCCGAAGCTATTGCACAGCTTGTGGAGGGAGTGAGAAACGGAGTGCCCGCACAGACACTGCTGGGAGTAACAGGGTCGGGAAAGACCTTTACCATTGCCAACGTGATAAAGGAGATTAACCGCCCCACCCTCATTTTGAGCCACAACAAGACCCTGGCAGCACAGCTCTACAACGAGTTCAAGGGATTCTTCCCCAAGAACGCCGTGGAGTATTATGTATCGTACTACGACTACTACCAGCCCGAGGCTTATATACCATCGAGCGACACATACATTGAAAAGGACCTCGCCATCAACGACGAGATTGACAAGCTACGCCTTTCGGCAACATCGGCGCTGCTCACCGGCCGCAAAGACGTTGTTGTAATATCCTCTGTGTCGTGCATTTACGGCATGGGCAACCCCGCCGATTTCTACAACAATGTAATTGAGATAAAAGTGGGCGACAAACTCGACCGCAATGTGTTCCTGCGCAAGCTCGTGGGCAGCCTTTATACCCGCAACGACATAGACCTCAACCGCGGTAACTTCCGCGTGAAGGGCGACACGGTCGACGTGAGCCTCGCATACAGCGACCACATTCTGCGCGTGACATTCTGGGACGACGACATTGAAAGCATTGAAGAAATTGACGGGCTCACAGGCGTGCGCCTCACCACTTTCGACGACTACAAAATATACCCCGCCAACCTCTTTATGACCACAAAGGAGAGCACCGAACGAGCCATAAGAGAGATTGAAAAGGACCTCGCCGAGCGCGTGGAATATTTCCAGGAGATTGGCCGTCCGTTGGAGGCCAAACGCCTGCACGAACGCGTAACGTACGACATTGAGATGATGCGCGAGCTTGGGCACTGTTCGGGCATAGAGAACTACTCGCGTTATTTCGACGGACGCGCTCCCGGCACACGCCCCTACTGCCTGCTCGACTTTTTCCCGAAAGATTTTCTTCTCATAATAGACGAGAGCCACGTGAGCGTGCCTCAGCTGCACGCAATGTACGGCGGCGACCGTGCCCGCAAGAGCAACCTTGTGGAATATGGCTTCCGCCTGCCCGCCGCGTTCGACAACCGCCCGCTCAAATTCGAGGAGTTCACGCAAATGACACCACAGGTGATATATGTGAGCGCCACCCCCGCCGACTATGAACTGCAGCAAAGCGAAGGCGTTGTTGTGGAACAGCTCATACGCCCCACTGGCCTTCTAGACCCCGCAATAGAGGTGCGTCCGCTCACCCATCAGGTGGACAATCTTATGGAGGAGATACAAATACGCGTGGAACGCGAGGAACGCGTTCTTGTAACCACCCTCACAAAGCGTATGGCCGAAGAGCTCACAGAACACCTTTTGAAGAACGGCGTTCGCTGCAACTACATTCACAGCGATGTAGACACGCTCGACCGCATTAAAATTATGACCGACCTGCGCGAGGGACTTTACGACGTACTCATTGGAGTAAACCTTCTGCGCGAGGGACTCGACCTCCCCGAAGTTTCACTCGTTGCTGTGCTCGACGCCGACAAGGACGGCTTCTTGCGCGACCACCGCTCACTCACCCAGACAGCCGGCCGTGCAGCCCGTAACGTAAACGGCCTTGTAATCTTTTATGCCGACAAGATAACTCCCAGTATGAAAAAGACAATGGACGAGACGGCACGCCGACGCGAGAAACAGATGGCCTTCAACAAAAAACACGGCATCACACCCACCCCCATCAAAAAAAGCATCAGCAACACTCTTGCGGTGGAAAAAAGCGAGAAGAACCAGTTGGCGAAAATGTACTCCGAAGAGACGGTTACAACAGCCATCGCCTGCGACCCCGTTGTTGAATATATGACAGCCGAACAGCTGCAGAAGAACATAGAGCGCACTCGCAAACTTATGCAAGAGGCCGCCGACAAAACAGATTTTATAGAGGCAGCACAGTACCGCGACGAAATGTTCAAGCTGCAGGAGTTGCTAAAAAACAAAAAACAACGATAAGGAATTACGCCCATTTGCATTATTTTGCACAAATATCAAAATTTTACAAAATCACCATTATGAAAACTTTGAATTTCATCAGCATAGACAACATAGTACAGATATGGCACGAAAACGACGTATTAAGGTTCGCAGTATTCATTGCCGCAGGCATATTGCTACTACACCTCACCAAGTTGCTTTGCCTTAAATACCTCGTTCCACTTACCGAAAGAATTACCAAAAGCACAGAATCGACGTGGGACGAGACCCTTCTCCACAAGGATGTAATAACCAGTTGCTGCCAAATAATACCTCCAATATTGCTATACATCATTCTGCCAAGGATGTTCGACACCAACGGCGAGATATTCTTTTGGGTCACAAAGGCACTCGACATTTATATCACAGCCTGCGGCATCAGAATGGCATTCGCAATACTGAATGCATTGTACAACCTCTCGAACCAAAACAAGAATTTCAAGAACAGAACCTTGAAAGGTGTTTTTCAAATGTTCAAGGTTATAGCAGTATGCGTTGGAGCCATAATAATCATAAGCATAATAATTGACAAGAACCCCACAAATGTTCTCACCGGCCTCGGCGCAATGGCCGCAGTGCTTATGTTGGTATTCAAGGACCCCATTATGGGCCTTGTAGCCGGTATAATGTTGTCGGTAAACGATATGCTGCGCCCTGGCGACTGGATAACACTGCCCAAGCACGACGCCGATGGTATGGTAATGGAGGTAACGCTCACAACAGTGAAGGTTCAGAACTGGGACAAGACCATAACCACACTACCGCCCTATGTTCTTGTCAGTGAGTCGTTCCAGAACTGGAGAGGTATGTTCGACAGCGGCGGCCGACGCATAAAACGTTCTATATACATAGATATGAATTCCGTTGGCTTCTGCAGCAAGGAGCAGGTTGAGAAATTCGCTCGCAAAGGATGGTTAAAAGGTATTGACGAGAACGAAGGAGAGATTGTAAACCTCACCGTTTTGCGCAATTACATAGATATTTACCTGCGCAACAACCCTCGCGTGAACCAGGAGATGATTCTTATGGTGCGCCAACTGCAACCCACTGCACAGGGCTTGCCTCTGGAGCTCTATTTCTTCTCAGCCGACACAGCGTGGATTGCCTACGAGCAGTTGCAAGCCGATGTTTTTGAGCACCTCATCGCAAAGCTCCCCGAATTCGGCATAAAGGCATTCCAGGCACCGGCAGGAAGCGACTTTTCACGCTTGTAACCGGAACTTCAGCAAAAAGACAATTATTTGTATATAAGAAAGATACAGGGAATTTTAGAGAGGTCGGGAACACGGTTTTTCCAATCTTTCACAGTGCGCGTGCGCACATATTCCCCCTCGCAAGTGAGATTCGCCGCAATACACAGTTTTGTCTGTGGGCGGCAATTTTTCAAGATATCCTCAACCATCTTACCGTTGCGGTAAGGGGTCTCAATAAAAAGCTGTGTCTGGTCCTCGTTATACACACGTTGTTCCAGCTGACGCAGCTTTTTCGCCCTTTCATCGGGCTTTATCGGCAGGTAACCGTGGAAAGCGAAGCTCTGGCCGTTGAACCCCGACGCCATTACCGACAATATTATACTCGACGGCCCCACCAAAGGCACAACCGTCAACCCCTTGCGCTGCGCAATTGCCACAACGTCGGCACCCGGGTCGGCCACAGCGGGGCAACCCGCCTCGGAAATAACACCCATAGGTTTACCGTCGTGCAACGGAGCCAAGAAACCCGAAATATCGGCAGGCGAGGTGTGCTTGTTCAGCTCAAAGAACTGTGAGCCGTCGATATCGAACTGCGCATCGACCGAGCGCAGGAAACGGCGCGCCGAGCGCACATCCTCCACTATAAAATGGCGTATGCCGGCTATTATTTCGCTGTTGTACTGCGGCAACACATTGCCCACAGGCGTGTCGCCAAGAGTAACGGGTATAAGGTAAAGGGCTGTTTCCATCGTGTTAATTTTGCGCGAAGGTACAAATAAAATGGTGAGTTACGGCAATTGGGACGAAAAATATGCTGTTCACAAAGTAATGCGTTGTAAAAAGCCTCACTCCCCCAACGTGCTGTAATATTTACGGCGCAAGGCATAATAGCGCCACAAGAGCGAAAACCCGGTACGGCCGGGAACGGGTGCAACCTTTGTTGCCGCAATATTCTCACGACGCTTTTCGGCGTAACTCTCTTTTATGGCATTAAAATCGCGGCGCGCCTTTACAACCGCCTTAAAGTCGCCCACAGCACCTGTGAGCAGGAATTTGAGCGCTGCAACGTAGTCGAGCACACGGCGCACACGCAGCACGCTGCGCAGTTCGTCGGCCGGAAGGTTTTTATAAAGCAACAGCAGATTGTTGCGGAAATTGAGATAGGTTTTGCGGGGGTTGCTTTTTGAAAGCGTGCCGCCACCCACGTGATAGACCACACTCTGCGGGGCAACCATCACAACGCCTCCGCGAGCATTTATTCGCCAGCAGAGGTCAATCTCCTCCATATGCGCAAAGAATGTGCCGTCGAGCCCGCCAACGCCGCGGAAAACAGCGCTGCGCACCATAAGAGCGGCACCTGTTGCCCAAAAGAGAGGGCAAGGAGTGTCATATTGCCCGCTATCCTTTTCAACAGTGTCGAAAATGCGGCCGCGGCAATAAGGATAGCCATATTTATCGATGAAACCACCCGATGCACCCGCATACTCAAAATACTCTCTGTTGTTGCAGGCAAGCACCTTCGGCTGGCAGGCAGCAACAGCCTCATCGGCCTCCATAATAGCCAGCATAGGTTGTAACCAACCGGGCGTAACCTCTACATCGGAATTCAAAAGAACATAATATTCGGCCTCAACCTGCGCAAGGGCACGGTTGTAACCATCGGCAAAGCCAAAATTCTCACCAAGCTCCAAGAGCTGCACCTGCGGAAAATTTTCGCGTACGAAGGCCGCAGATGAGTCGGTAGAACCATTGTCGGCCACCACGATGCGCGCCCCACCGCTGTTTTTAACCACCGACGGGAGGAAACGGGCAAGCATCGGCTCGCCGTTATAGTTGAGAATCACTACCGCTACGCTCTTTTCCATAAAAAGTCCCTTTTATGCCTGCATAATCTCTTCTACTCCAAGAGCCGAACAATCCTCGTTAAAGCCGCCCAGACGCGCACGCACAGGCTTGTTCACAGGCACATTGCCGGCGGTCGTCTCCACGCGAATATAGTTGGCAGTGAAGCCACCCACAGGGGCTCCGGGGCGCGGTTTTTCGAACAACACCACCGCCTCGCGCCCAATGTGACGCTTGTAGAAGGCAATGCGTTTCTCTTCGGAAAGTTCAATGAGCAGACGGCTGCGACGCTGCTTTTCGGCAGGCGAAACAACACCATCTATCTTAAGCGCCTGTGTTCCGGGACGCTCCGAGTAACTGAAAACGTGCAGCTGCGAAATATCGAGCCCCTTTATAAAGTTGTAGGCCTTTTCAAAAAGCTCCTCACTCTCGCCGCGGGTACCCACAATAACATCCACGCCAATAAATGCGTCGGGGAGCGTTGCGCGCACCTTTGCTATCTTTTCGGCAAAAAAAGCCGTGTCGTAGCGGCGGTGCATAAGCTTCAGAACCTCGTCGCTACCCGCCTGCAAAGGAATGTGCAAGTGCGGCATAAAACTGCGCGAAGAGGCCATATAATCAATTATCTCGTCGGTTATAAGGTTAGGTTCTATCGACGATATGCGGTAGCGTTCAATGCCCTCAACAGCATCGAGAGCCTTCACTAGCGAAACGAAACTCTCGCCGGTCGATTTTCCAAAATCTCCTATATTTACGCCTGTTATCACAATCTCCTTACCACCCTCGGCAGCAGCGTTACGGGCCTGTGCCACAAGCTCCTCAATGCGGGGGTTACGGCTGCGGCCGCGGGCAAAGGGAATTGTGCAGTATGTACAGAAATAGTCGCAACCGTCCTGCACCTTCAGGAAGTAACGGGTGCGGTCGCCGCGCGAACAGGAGGGGACAAAATTGCGCACATCCTTTGTGGGGCAGGCAAACCAGTCGCCACCCTCGGTACGTTTTTCGAGAGCGCCCAAGTGCTTGAGCACCTCGCCCTTCTTGTCTATTCCAAGCACCACATCAACGCCCGCCTCCTTTGATAGCTTTTCGGGCGAGAGCTGTGCGTAGCAACCGGTAACAACCACAAACGCCCCCTCGTGCTGGCGCACAAGCTTGTGAATTACCTGACGGCATTTCTTTTCGGCCTCGGTGGTTACCGCACAGCTGTTGATTATACATATATCGGCCTTTTCACCGCGGCGAGCGGTGCGTATACCGGCCTCCTGCAATGTACGTTCTATGGTTGCAGTCTCCGAGAAATTGAGCTTGCAGCCAAGCGTGTAGTACACCGCTTTCTTGTCCTTATAAATTGTTTTGTCTATCATTCTTCGCGCTTTACTGCAAAAGTACAAAAATAGAGAGAGAGTAGAAAAAAACCGGGGCAATATTTTGCAAACCTGCAACAGCAGTGCCCGAGGCGTTAAAATGAATATCACATTTGTATTAAAGAATAATTATTATTATTTTTGCAAGATATAAACGAATAGATTATAATTATACACATTTAATACAGAATATGAACAGTTCAAAAGCAATTATGGCAGCAGTAGCAATCGCAGGAACTATGCTGGCCGGCTGCGCCGACAGCCCCAAAGAGGAGCCGACAGCCATCATCGGCAAGCAGGAGATAAAAATTGAGAACGGCACTTTCAGCCCCGAAGCCCTCTGGGCAATGGGACGCATAGGCAGCGTAACACCCTCGCCCGACGGCAGCCGCATACTCTACAGCACAAGCTATTACAGCGTGGCGCAGGACAAGGGCCATCACACACTCAACATAATGGATGCCGACGGCAGCAACAAGCAGAGCCTTACCACCACCGCAGCCAACGAAACAGGCGCAGCGTGGATAAAGAACGGCAGCAAAATAGCTTTCCTCTCGAACGAGGGCGGCAGCAGCCAATTGTGGGAGATGAACCCCGACGGAAGCGACCGCAAACAGCTCACCCACGACGCAAGCGACATCGAGGCGTTCCTCTTTTCACCCAACGAGGAGAAGGTAATCCTTGTGAAACGCATTAAAATAAAGGAGACAACAGCCGACAAATACCCCGACCTCGACAAAGCAAAGGGCTTTATCGTTGACGACCTTATGTACAAGCACTGGGACGAGTGGCTCACCGACGCACCCCACCCCTTCATCGCCACATTCAACGGCGAGAGCATCGACGAGGGCTGCGACCTCCTCGCAGGCACCACATACGACTGCCCCAACCGCCCCTTCGGCGGCGCCGAGCAGCTTGCGTGGAGCAACGACTCAAAAAAGATAGCCTACTCATGCATTAAAAAGACCGGTGCCGAATACACAGTGAGTACCGACACCGACATCTACCTCTACGACACCGAGAGCGGCAGCACCACAAACCTCTGTAAAATGAACGGGCAGACAGCCAACTACGGTTACGACACAAACCCCACCTTCTCGCCCTGCGGCAACTACATTGCGTGGTTAAGTATGAAGCGTGACGGCTACGAGAGCGACCGCAACCGCCTGTGCGTTATGAACCTTGCAACAGGTGAGCAGAAATACCTCACCGACGGCAACGGCAGCAAAATACTCTTCGACAGCAATGTCGACACATACAGCTGGGCACCCGACAGCAAAAGCCTCTACTTCACAGGCACCTGGCACGGCTGCACACAGGTATACAACATAACCCTCGGTTGCGAGCTCAAGCAGATAACCGACGGCGACTACGACTACCTGTCGGCTGCAACCACAGCCGGCGGCAACCTCCTTGTCACACGCCAGTCGATAAGCGAGCCCACCGACATATACAGCATCGGCAGCAACGGCGCAATCACCCGCCTTACAGCCGAGAACGAGCACATCCTCTCGCAGCTCGACGACATTAAAGTGGAGGCACGCTGGTGCGACACATTCGACGGCAAGAAACTCCACTCTTGGGTAGTGTTCCCGCCCAATTTCGACAAGAACAAGAAATACCCCACACTGCTCTTCTGCAACGGCGGCCCCCAATCGCCCGTGAGCCAGTTCTGGAGCTACCGTTGGAACTTCCGTGTGATGGCAGCACAGGGCTACATTATTGTTGCCACCAACCGTCGCGGCCTCCCCGGCTTCGGCTCGGAGTGGAACGAGCAGATTAGCGGCGACTACGGAGGTGCTTGTATGAAGGACCTCTTTGCAGCCATCGACGACATTGCAAAAGAACCCTACGTAGACAGCGACAACCTCGGCTGCATAGGCGCGAGCTTCGGCGGTTACACCGCAATGTGGATGATGGGACACCACAACAAGCGTTTCAAGGCGTTCATCGCCCACGACGGCTTCTTCAACATGGAGCAGCAGTACTACGAGACCGAGGAGAGCTGGTTCACAAACTGGGACTTGGGCGGCGCACCCTATGAGAAGAGCGCGCAGGTACAGAAATCCTACTCAAACTCACCCCACAAGTTTGTCGACAAATGGGACACCCCCATATTGCTCATACACGGCGACCGCGACTATCGCATCCTCTCGTCACAGTCAATGGCAGCCTTCAACGCAGCAAGGCTCAAAGGCATTCCTGCACAGCTGCTCCTCTTCCCCGACGAGAACCACTGGGTACTGCGCCCGCAGAACGGTATGTTGTGGCAGCGCACCTTCTTTGCGTGGCTCGACAGATGGTTGAAAAAACAGTAAAAAAACAAATAACACAAACAAATGACAACAACACAAAAAATTCAGAAAAAGCTGAGCGACTCGGCAGCGGCACGCTGGACCGCGCTCATAATTGTGTCGTTCACAATGATGTGCGGCTACTTTATAACCGATGTTATGGCACCGCTCGAAGACCTTCTCACAAAGACGGTTGCCGAAGGTGGCCTTGGCTGGACAAGCGACGAGTACGGTTTCTTCTCGGGCGCATACGGCTACATCAACGTGTTCCTGCTTATGCTCTTCTTTGGTGGAATTATTCTCGACAAGTGCGGAATACGTTTCACAGGAACAGCCAGCAGCGCGCTTATGCTCGTGGGCGCAATAATCAAATGGTGGGCAGTTGACAGCTCGTTCGGCGACGCTACATTCATGGGCTACCCCATGCAGGTTGTAATTGCAGCGCTTGGCTTTGCAATCTTTGGAGTGGGAGCCGAAATTGCCGGTATCACCGTTACCAAAGTAATTGCAAAATGGTTCGCAGGCCACGAACTTGCCCTCGCAATGGGCCTTCAGGTGGCAATGGCACGTATCGGAACAGCAGCAGCCCTCGCATTCAGCTTGCCCGTAGCACAGGCAACAGGCAACACCGCTTCGCCCATTCTGTTGGGTGCAGCGCTCTTGTGCATCGGCCTCATTGCATACCTTGTATATTGTGTAATGGACCGCAAGCTCGACGCATCGCTCACCGCCACCAACGAAGAGAGCGAGGAGAGCTTCAAACTCAGCGACCTCAAGCTCATCTTCTCGAACACAGGCTTCTGGCTCATCACCATCCTGTGCGTGCTCTTCTACTCGGGCGTGTTCCCCTTCCTCAAGTTCGCCACAAAGCTCATGATATATAAATATGGTGTAGAAGCCGAGGTTGCCGGCCTCATACCCGCAATGCTCCCCTTCGGAACAATCGCCCTCACCCCCATCTTCGGCTCGCTCTACGACCGCGTGGGTAAAGGTGTAACACTAATGATTATAGGCTCGGCAATGCTTGCAGTGGTACACATTCTCTTTGCACTGCCCATTTGTGACGGAACCTGGAGCTTTGCCATTTTCAATATGATACTTCTGGGAATTGCATTCTCGCTCGTTCCTTCGGCAATGTGGCCCTCAGTGCCCAAGATTATTCCTATGAAGCAACTGGGTTCGGCCTATGCAATAATATTCTACATTCAGAATATAGGCCTTTCAATGGTACCTGTGCTCATTGGCTCGGTTATTCAGAAATACTCTACAATAACCACCGCCGACGGCGCAACAACATACGACTACACCATGCCTATGAGCATTTTCGCCCTCTTCGGCCTTGTAGCTATCCTTACAGCCGTATTACTAAAAAAAGCCGACAAGAAATTCGGTTACGGGCTCGAGCAGAAGAACATCCAGTAAACAATTTCATATTACAAAGCATTGCTCCACAACCCCGAAAAGGTTGTGGAGCTTTTGTTTATGCACGCTACCGCAGCCCTTTGTAAAGAAAAAGGCTACGCCCGCAGAACAAAATTTAACAAATAGGTGGTAATTTCAATACTAATGAGTTACATTTGTAAAGTTATATTTAAGAGAGAGCTAGAAAAAGCAACAGAGAGAACCGCGCATAATAGATAAACAATGCCGACATTGAACCTCAAAACCACGCGTTAGAAGAGACACCTCGCTACACCCTGTATGAACAAACACTGTTGAGACAACTGCTATATCATTACAAAAAAATGCACACTCAAATTTGAGTGTGCATTTTATATTTAGTTGTTATTGTCAACTACCGAATTACTCAGCAGCCTCAGCTACAACTGCGTAAGGAATCTTAACAGATACCTCTTTGTGCAAGCGAACGGTAGCAGTGAAGTTACCAATCTCTTTAGCAGCCTCAACAACAATAATCTTGCGGTCGATCTCGAAACCGAGCTTAGCGAGCTCCTCTGCAATCTGGATAGCACCAACTGAACCGAAGATAGTTCCTGTTGCGCTCACCTTTGTAGCGATTGTCAAAGAAACGCCCTCCATCTTCTTAGCAAGTTCCTCAGCGTCGGCCTTAATCTTAGCGAGCTTGTGAGCACGCTGACGAAGGTTCTCAGCAAGAACTTTCTTTGCAGACTCGGTAGCGATGACAGCTTTACCTGTGGGGATCAAATAATTACGGCCATAACCGTCTTTTACCTTAACGATATCGTCTTTGTAACCAAGGTTGATTACGTCTTCTTTCAATATAAGCTCCATAATTATTCCTCCTATTATTTCATCTGGTCAGTAACAAAAGGCAGCAAAGCCAAGTGACGTGCACGCTTAACAGCCTGAGCAATGCGGCGCTGGAACTTCAAAGAAGTACCGGTGATGCGACGGGGAAGCAATTTACCCTGCTCGTTCAAAAATTTCTTCAAAAATTCGGGATCTTTGTAGTCGATGTACTTGATACCGTTTTTCTTGAAACGACAATATTTTTTCTTTTCGACATCAATTGTGGGAGGTGTCAAATATCTGATTTCTGAAGGTGTCTGTGCCATAATTAATTCTCCTTATTACCTTTAAGATTTCTTCTTTTAGCAGCATACTCAGCGGCATACTTGTCTAATTTAACAACCAAAGAGCGAATAACGCGCTCGTCGCGACGATACTGCAACTCCAACTTTGAGATAACTTTGGGCTCGGCATTGAACTCAAACATTACATAAAAGCCAGTTGACTTTTTCTCGATGGGGTAAGCAAGCTTTTTAAGACCCCAGTTCTCCTCATTGACAATCTCAGCACCTTCAGCAGTGAGAATGCCTTTGAATTTCTCTACCGCTTCCTTCATCTGAGCGTCAGACAAAACGGGAGTTAAAATGAAAACGGTTTCGTATTGATTCATTTTTACTTAATAAATTGGTTAAACATTCGTTTACTTAAACGCGGGTGCAAAGGTAATGATAATTTTTGAATTACCAAAGTTTTAGAGCAACCTTTTTATTTTCAAGGCACATTAGCCCCGGCAACGGCTATGCGGGAACAACAGCGCACATTTATATAAAACGGAGCGCCCACCCGCTCTTTCAAAGAAAAGAGGCAATTACAAGGCATAAGCACCCATTTTTTATCAAAAAAATTTCGTTCTGTAAATAATTATATGTTTCTTTGCACAATAATGCGCGCGGCAGGCACGCCGCCCACCATTTTTGAAATAACTAATAAATAATATAACACGATTATGGCAACAAAAATCAAGTACGCGGGGCTTGCATTGATTCTCATCGGCGCTGTGCTCCTCATCCTCAGCCACTTTTTGGGATGGAATAATATTAACGCTTTGAACGTTGGCGCATACGCAGGTATGGTTGTAGGCCTTGTAACCTACATCATCGCCGGCAAAAAAGCTTTGGAAGAGCAATAAATTGCTACACAACACACAAAAAGCAGGATGACACGCTACGTGTCATCCTGCTTTTTATGCTAAAATTACTGAATATTCAGCAATTCCTTTTTATATGGCACTACTCCTGTTCCTCCACTTCGGGAACAATGAGCTTGTAACCACGGCCGTGAATGTTTATAATCTCAATTGACTCGTCGGCCTTCAACAGCTTGCGCAGTTTTGTTATATACACGTCCATACTGCGGGCATTGAAATAGTCGTCGGCTGTCCACACAGTCTTCAACGCATAGTCGCGCTGCAGAATTTCGTTCGCGTGAGCGCAGAGCAGGTTAAGCAGGCCCGACTCCTTTGTTGTGAGCTTCTTGTGCTCGCCATCGATTGAGAGCAGCTGTTTTTGTGTGTCGAACTGGAAACGGCCAATCTTGTAGAGAGCCTTTTCCTTACTCTTTTTACCGCACACACGACGCAGAACAGCCTCAATGCGCGACACAAGAACCTCCATACTGAAAGGCTTTGTCATATAGTCATCGCCACCCCTCTTGAAGCCTTCGAGTATATCCTCGTTCTGGTCTTTTGCGGTGAGGAAGATGATGGGCACATCGGCGTTTACAGCACGAATCTCCTGTGCAAGCGTGAAGCCGTCCTTAATGGGCATCATAACATCGAGCACACAAATATCGAATTTTCCCTGCAAAAAAGCCTTATAACCTGCGTCGCCGTCGGGGCAAAGTTCGGCATAATAACCCTTTGCCTGCAAATACTCGCGCAAGAGCATACCCAGGTTCTCGTCGTCCTCACACAACAGAATTCTTTGTTTCTCGTCCATAATAATTTATTTTAAAGGTAATACAATTACAAAAGTTGTTCCCACACCAAGCTCGCTTTCCACCTTTATGGAGCCACGCAGAGCCTCTACAATCTGTTTCACGTAGGCGAGCCCGAGGCCGAAGCCCTTTACATCGTGTACATTGCCGGTGTGTACTCTATAAAAGCGATCGAATATCTTTTTCAAGTCCTCCTTGCGTATTCCAATTCCGTTATCCTTTATAGAGAGCATAAAATTGCCGTTACTGTTCCAGGTGCGCACATCGAGCTCAAGCGGTGCGTCGCTGCGGCGGTACTTCACCGCGTTGTCCATAATATTGAACACAACGTTGGTAAAGTGCATCTCATCGACATAAACAAAAGGATCGTCGGCGTCGAGTTCCCAATTAAGCGTGCCACCTTTCTGCTCCACCTTCACGGCAAAAGTATTTACAATACCCTCGATAAGCTCGTTGGCGTCGAGCTCCTTCGGCTTGAGCGCAGCGGTGGCGTTCTTGTCGAACATCGACATCTGCAACACCTTGTCGACCTGAAAACGCAGACGCTTGGTCTCGCTCGCAATAACTCCCGAGAGCTTGCAGAACATTTCGGGCGACTTTGCCACCGAGCCATCCTGCAACATCTGCGCTGCGAGCGAGATGGTGGAGATGGGAGTCTTGAACTCGTGCGTCATATTGTTTATAAAATCGTTCTTCATTTCGGTTATCTTTTTATGCCTTACCGCCATATAAAGCGTTATCACGAATGTTATTAACAAAACAAAAGTGAACAGCAGCGAAGGAATCATAAATTTAACCGAACTATAAATATATTTGTTCAAAATGGATGCGGGGAAATTAACTTCCAGCACACTCATATGAGCAGGAGGGTCGTTCTTGAAAATCAACTCCTTATATTTTTCATCCTCATCGTTGCACACATAACCGGCCGAGCGGTAGACCTCCTTGCCGTCGCCCCTTAGCACCTTAAAGTGGAACGGCAGCAGAATCCCGTTGTTGGCAAGCTCGTTTTTGAGGCTCTTGTTGAGTTGCTGAAAATTCACGCGGTTCTGCAACGGCTTCTCGCTTGCCTGGTAGAGCATATTATAGACAACCTCGTCGAGCACTGCACGCTGATATTTGTAGCGTTTGCTCAAAATATCCATTGTCTGCGCCTGCACGCCGCTCACCGACACATTTCCCCTGCCGTTTTTTATATTTATCTGCGGCGCAGGCTGCGCGGGCTTCTTCACCACGGTTTTAAGTTCGAAGGCCGAAACCACCTTTCCGCTCTCGGCTGCAGCAATGTACTTATGCTCCAGTTTCAAGAAACCGTCCTGTATGTAACCGCGGTGCACATCCCTTTGAATATCCCTTGCAAGATAGTTGCGCATCTCCTCGAGCTCCAGGCCATAGGCCGCCTGATAGAGACTGCGGCGCACCCCCTCCTTAAAATGCTCGCGGCGCATATTCACAATCGCCTCAATGTAGGTAAGCTGCAGATAGAGCAACCCCACACAACAAACGCTCATTATGAGCCCAACTATCCATATCGTAAGCTTCTTCATATAGCCATCAATTAGCTGTCTGCCACAAATATAATCACTCTTGCAATAGTTTCAATAATTTGTTAACAGTATTTAAGCCACATTTACTTTTAATTAACATTGAATAATTTTATAAATGCGATTTTAACAACTTAATTTAATTCTACAACCCCAATTATGTAAAATACACGCTATTTTTAACAAAAAAGACCAGCCCGGTTACCCGAGCTGGCCAGATAATATGGGAAATAAACCCTTACTCCTCTTCCTTCGCTGCAAACTCCTTCACAAGTTTATCCTGGACATCGGCAGGAACAAGCTCATAAGAAGAAGGCGACATTATGAACGAAGCTCTACCGCCTGTGAGCGAGCTGAGTGATGTCGAGTAAGAAGCCATCTCTTTCAAAGGCACTTTTGCCGAAAGTTTCTCGTAACCGTTCTCACTCTCCATACCCATGATAAGGCCTCTGCGTCCCTGGATATCGCTCATTACATCGCCCATCTTGTCGGATGGCACAAATACCTCAACATCGTAAACGGGCTCAAGGAGCTTGGGACCTGCTGCACGGAACGCCTCGCTGAACGCGTTGCGGCCTGCAAGCATAAACGATACCTCGTTAGAGTCTACCGGGTGCATCTTACCATCGTATACAATAACACGCACATCGCGGGCATAAGAACCTGTGAGCGGTCCGCGCTCCATACGTTCCATAATACCTTTAAGGATAGCGGGCATAAAGCGGGCATCGATTGAACCGCCGACAGTGCTGTTCACGAACACGAGCTTGCCGCCCCACTCAAGTGTAACCTCCTCGGTAGCCTTGGCGTTCACCTTGAACTCCTGACCGTTGAAGCGGTAAACCTCCTGCATAGGCTGGCCCTCCTCGTAGGGCTCTACAATGAGGTGAACCTCACCGAACTGTCCGGCACCACCACTCTGTTTCTTGTGACGATAGTCGGCACGTGCAGCCTTTGTAATTGTCTCGCGGTAGGGGATTTTAGGCTCCTCGTAAACAACCTGAATCTTCTCAACGTGCTCGAGACGCCATTTCAAGGTGCGCAAGTGGAACTCACCCTGTCCGTACACGATTGTCTGGCGAAGCTCCTTCGACTGTTCTACACGCCAAGTGGGGTCCTCCTCGTGCATACGGTTGAGCGCCTGCATAAGCTTCTCAATCTCACCCTCGTTTACAGGCTTGATTGCGCGAGAATATTTAGATGCGGGATATTTTACAAGAACAAACTTATTGTTGGCATCCTTGTCGTTAAGGGTATTACCAATGCGAACATCCTTCAACTTCACTGTACAGCCAAGGTCACCCGCTTTAAGTTCATCAACAGGTGTGCGGTTGGCACCGGCACTGCAATATATCTGTGCTATACGCTCTTTCGAGCCACGGTCGGCATTTACAAAATCCATACCGGGTTTCAGAGTTCCGCTAATTACCTTAAAGTAATTAACCTCACCTATATGGGGCTCCACAGAAGTCTTGTAGAAGAACAACGATGTGGGAGCATTGCTATCGTAGGGAATGGTAACGCCGTCGGCGTTCACGGGCTGGGGAACATCGTCCACCTCGGGTGCCACGTTGGCAAGGAATTCAAGCAAACGGCCCACAGCAACGTCATTTGCTGCCGAGCAGCAGAGAACAGGGTAAACACTACCTGTAGAGAGACCCAAGCGGGCACCCATACGAATTTCGTCGGTAGTGAGGTCGTCGCTGTCAAAGAACTTGTTCATCAATTCCTCTTCATTCTCGGCCGCTTTTTCAACAAGCTCGGTGTGGAGAGCTTTTGCCTTTTCATACTGGTCGGCGGGAATATCCTCAACAATGGGAGCCTGTCCTTCGGCTGTCCAAGTGAGTTTCTTCATCAAAAGAACATCGATAATCGAGTTGAAACCGGGGCCTGCGGCAACGGGATACTGCACAGGCACCACCTTTGAGCCGTAAATAGTCTGCAACTGCTCTATAACATTGTCGTAGTCGCATTTTTCGTTATCCACCTGGTTTACAACAAACATTGCAGGCTTTTTCAACTTCTGCACGTAGCGGAAACAGTTCTGTGTTCCCACCTCAACACCATACTGGCCGTTAATAACAACCATTGCAAGGTTACATACCTCGAGCGCACACACCGTACCTCCTGCAAAATCGTCGGCACCCGGGCAGTCTATGAGATTCAGCTTCTTACCGGCCTGCTCCACCTGAAAAACGGTAGTGAACACCGAGTAGCCATACTCCTGCTCAACAGGGAAATAGTCGCTCACTGTGTTCTTGGCCTCAACAGAGCCTCTACGTTTTATAATACCACCCTCATAGAGCATAGCCTCAGTGAGAGTGGTTTTTCCAGAGCCGGAGCATCCTACAATTGCGACGTTCTTGATTTCGTTAGTTTGATAAGTTTTCATATTATTTTTTGGTTTTTACAAGACCACAAAAAAGATAAGCCAAGAGCCGATAATCATTTTCATTCAGGAAATGTCTTTACCCGCTCTGCTCACTCTCCCAAGCAGCCCTGTTCGGTTAGTTAGTTATAAAGCGGTAGCAATTTAGGAATTTTCTTTAGAAAAAGCAAATAGAAAGAAAAGGTTTTTTCAAAAAGCAAGAAAAAAGGTATCTTCGCAGGCGCAATTAAAGATTGTTTAACAAAAACACGCTATGGCAGGGCTCTACATACACATCCCATTCTGCAAACAAAGGTGCCGCTACTGCGCCTTCTATTCAACCACCCTCAACGACAAGCGCGGCGAATATACCCACGCGCTATGCCGCGAGCTCACCCTGCGCAAGGAGTATGCCGGCGAGCCCGTTTCCACCATCTACTTTGGCGGTGGAACCCCGTCGATGCTCACCTGCGAGCAAATTGAGCGCATTATGCGCACAATAAAGGAGAACTACGCCATTGCGCCCGAGCCCGAAATTACAATAGAGTGCAACCCCGACGACCTCACCCCAGAGCGCCTCGCCGCACTCGCCGCCTGCGGCTTCAACCGCATAAGTATGGGCGTGCAGACCTTCGACGACGACATCCTCAAAACCATTGGCCGCCGCCACACAGCCGCCGCAGCGTGCGAGGCTGTAAAGAACGCCCGCGCCGCAGGGTTCAGCAACATAAGCATCGACCTCATTTTTGCCCTCCCCGGCTCCACACCGCAAAGCTGGCTGCACGACCTGCGCACAGCCATAAGCCTGCGCCCCACCCACATAAGCGCCTACAACCTTATGTACGAAGAGGACACCCCGCTGTTGCGCGACTTGGAAGAGGGCAAAATTACCGAGCTGAGCGAGGAAGAGAACCTGCAACAGTTTACTATGCTCATCGATGAACTGAAAAAAGCCGGCTACCGCCACTACGAAATTTCGAATTTCGCACTCCCCGGTTATGAGAGCCGCCACAACAGCAGCTACTGGTGCGGAATACCCTACACAGGTTGCGGTGCAGCCGCCCACTCCTACAACGGCACCGAACGCCGCTGGAACATTGCCAGCGTTACCGAATATATAAAAGGTATAAACAGCGGCGCGCCGCTGTTCGAGAGCGAAACGCTCACCACCGAGGAGAAATACAACGACACCGTGCTCACCCGCCTGCGCACCGCCGACGGCCTACCGCTCCAATATATTAAAAAGGAGTTCGGCGACACCTTATATAATTATATGATGGCAGCTGCGCGAAAAGGAATTTCAGCCGGAAACCTGCGCGAGACAGCCGACGGGTGCCTCACGCTCACCCCAAAAGGCATTTTTGTGAGCGACGCGGTGATAAGGGAGTTTATATATGTATGAGAGTGACTCAAAAATCCACATTCTAAACAAGTAATCCCTGCCAAAGTATTCTTTAGCAAGGATTACTTTCTTTGCAAAATAGTTTCTGAGTCATCCTCAAGTTCGACATCAGAAATGTTAATTCTATAGATCTACAATCACATTAATCACCACTCTCCTGTTTTTACGTTTGTTTATTTTATTATCAACTACAGGAAATGACGCGCCCAAAGACTTGACTTCAACATCATCGCATTGCACACCAGACTTATTCAAAAAAGTTTTTACGACCTTAGCTCTATTCAAACCAACATTATTATTTACAGCCTCTGTACCTAAGTCACAAGTGTGTCCTTCTATTATTATTCTTTTAACTGTTTTACAAGCAATAGATTCACAAATGGAAAGTAGCTCAACCTCTTTATTCTTTGAGAGTTCGAATTCATTTATTCCATAATCATCTATAACAAATACCAAACGTGAGCCGATGCTTTTATCCGTTTGTATCATATCGTCCACATCTGTTGCAGGCTGAACCGTTTTTTCAGGATTCACAATTTCATAAACATGGTTATTTTTCACCTCATCTATTTCTGCAACATTGTTTGTTTCTTCTGAACCGTCAGAGGTGTTATCTATTTGTTTTGAGGCAAAATATTCCATAGTACGTAATTCTCTAAGTTTTGCCCAACACTCTAAATAACGTTCTCTGTTCTGTTCTCTTAATTCTGCAGTTGCAAACAGTTCCTCATATTCAAATTTTGAAACTATTGAATACTCTATCATATCTTTCTTAATCTCGTCAGTCTCTAGAGATATATTCATCTCTTTAATCAGTTTTATTACCGAATCATTCGAAAGACGAGTTATTGAACGATTATCGCTATCTATTACATATCGTATTTCAAAATACGGGTCATAATCTGGACTTTCAGGATTGGTAAATCTTTCATTCTGTTCAAAGAATGCCGCAACCTCTTTATCAAAGTTCTCATCTATTGAAGGTTGTATTGCAACTGCTACATCATCAATCGCCGAATTCAACAATTTTACAGGATCGTCATAACCAGACTCCAACAATGTTGAGATAGTGCTACAATTCGTAAAAAACGAAATAAAGATAAATATAAATATGTATTTACGCATAGCAAATTTTAATTATAGATGAACATAATATTTTTTTCCTTGACGTGAATAATAATAGTTATAATCAAAATCTTTCACCTTTGTTGGCATCAATCGATAATACTTTCTATTATCTTCGACATAATAAGTTTTTCCTTTCAGATAAACATTGAAATAAACTGATGAGCAAGAATTTAGTGTACAGAAAGAATATTCGCCCACAAATTCGTAACCATCCTCCGCAGAGATTTCCATAGCAACATCTGAATTAGTTAAGACACGACAACAATCTTTCGCATAAGAAACTGTCACTAACAACATTGAAATAACAAACAGAAATAATATAAACTTTTTCATAATCGTATTTTTAATAATCAATTAATAAAACAAATGCTGTCCGATTATTACAATACGCACAAAAGAAAAGCGTGGACAAAACCCGATTATCTGTTCTTGAGGTCTTCGACTACCTGACAACCAAATACACGAGTAAAGCCCACGCCAATGGCGTGAGCGTTCATCGCTTTACTCTTGGTTGTCGTTGAAAGTGTCGAAGTTTCAAGAACAAGAATACAAGCTAAACGCTTAATCCCAATATGTCTAAATTGTGCGCACGATTAGTGCTAATGTTTCATAGGCTATAAATTATTTGTTTGCCACAAAGTTTATAAAATAAAATTAAAGCAACAACAAAAATGTGAGAAAAATATGCAAAGCAACTAACTATAATAGGTTTGAATGCTGTTTACTTACAAAAGTCTTTGGAGATACAGCAAAGAAATTCTATAAAAAGTCATAGGGCAGGTTCGACGAACCTGCCCTATGACTTTTTATAGAAATGACTATTACATCAAGCTGTTTGCGAGAGCAAGAATCTCCTCACCAATAGCATCGGCAGCCTCCTGTGTGGGGCCCTCTGAATAGATGCGGATGATGGGCTCGGTGTTACTCTTGCGCAAGTGTACCCAAGTTTCGGGGAAGTCGAGCTTAACACCGTCGATAGTGTTAATTTCGGCCTTACCGGCGTATGTAGCCTTAATCTTCTCAAGGATAGCGTCAACATCGCAACCGGGTTTAAGGTCGATGCGGTTCTTGCCCATAAAGTAAGCGGGATAAGTTGCACGCAACTCACTTACAGTCTTTTTCTCGTGAGCAAGGTGGCTCAAGAACAAGCAGATACCTACCAATGCGTCGCGGCCTGCGTGGCAAGCGGGATAGATTACTCCGCCGTTACCCTCACCACCGATGATGGCGTTCACCTCGCGCATTTTTGTAACCACGTTCACCTCACCAACAGCCGATGCCGAATACTCGCAACCGTGAGCATTTGTAACATCGCGCAAAGCACGTGTAGAACTGAGGTTAGAAACAGTATTTCCGGGTGTGTGTTTCAAAACATAGTCGGCAACGGTAACGAGTGTATACTCCTCGCCATACATTTCGCCATTCTCGCAAATGATTGCAAGGCGGTCAACGTCGGGGTCAACAACAAAAGCAACATCGTTGCCACCCTTTGCCATAAGGCCCATAATGTCGCCCAAGTTCTTTGCAAGAGGCTCGGGGTTGTGCTGGAAGTCACCTGTGGGCTCGCAGTAGAGCTTGTCCACCTTTGTGATACCCAATTTCTCGAACAACATAGGAAGGATTACACCACCTACAGAGTTCACGCAGTCGATAGCCACCTTGAAGCCTGCAGCCTTGATAGCCTCAACATCAACAAGGGGAAGAGAAAGAACTGCGTCGATGTGTTTTGCGTTGTATGTCTCGTCGAGGCGATATTTACCGAGTGTCTCAACATCGGCATAATCGAATTCCTCGGCCTCGGCAATGCGGAGCACCTCTTTACCCTCGGCAGCGTTCAAGAACTCACCCTTCTCGTTGAGGAGCTTGAGAGCATTCCACTGACGGGGGTTGTGGCTTGCTGTGAGGATGATACCACCGCAAGCATCCTCCATTGTAACTGCAACTTCGGTTGTGGGGGTAGATGCAAGACCAATATCAACAACATCATAGCCCATACCCATAAGAGTACCGCAAACAATTTTGTTTACCATATCACCCGACAGACGAGCGTCGCGGCCTACAACAATTTTGTTGCTTGTTTTTGTAGTTGTCTTACGTATCAGCGCTGCGTACGCCGATGTCAATTTCACTACATCCAGAGGAGTAAGTCCCTCATCGGCCTTACCACCGATGGTACCTCTGATTCCCGAGATTGATTTGATAAGTGTCATTATATAAGTTTTTAATAAGGTTGATTAATTTTCCATCTGGAACGTTATGTTGTAAAAACAAGGGTAAACATATGTTGCTGCAAGCGATGTACCCTGTGTGTGCGGAACAATGAGGTTAACTTCGGCCAAATTGGCCTGCGAGCGGGCAAAATAGAGATAAGGCATCACTGTGAGCCACCCCTCGGGCACAGCGGGCGAACCGTACTTGCTGTACATTTCTCCCTTTGTAAAATAGGCCGTGAACGAGCCGCTTTCATTTTCAACCCTCATTTCGTCGAGGGTGTAACCCTCGCCGCGGTTGGTATTTATGGTATCCTGGTCCATTATGCTATACTCCACAAAGCGGACAAGCAGGTTAAGACCTGTACCGTCCTCCACTTTTTTTGCACCGGGCTGTTCTTTGGGGTTACACACGAACTGCGCATACACATCACCCAACAACACATACTCGTTTTTTGCAATGTCGGTAACACTGTCGGCGGCTTCGAACTGCTTTCTTTTTATCTTCTTTATGCCGTTGTTTACAATAAAATCGTTTATAGCCTCGCGCTCACGCTCCTTCATTTCGGAATATGATACTTCGTCGTCACACGCCACAAAAATCATCGCAGGCAAGAGCATCAACAGCGCAAGAAGCCACTTTTTATTTGTCATATTTCTTTCCTTTGTTTGCAAACGGGCGCAATGCCCGAAAAAATTATTCAAATATAATACCCGCTTGCAAAATTACAAAAACAAAAAACAATTTTTTGTTACCTAAATGTTATATTAATTATAAAAATACTAAAAAACTACACCAATTGCTCGCCATAAGCCTCCACAGCCTTCATAAAAACAGCAACCGCAGCCTCCATAGTGTCGCGCACTTCGCCGCCCGACGCATTTTTGTGGCCGCCGCCACCAAAAAATTCCGCAGCAAGAGTATTGCAGGGAAAATCACCCACACTGCGCAACGACACGTTTATTTTCCCGGGCATCTCCTCGCGCAAGAAACAGGAGAGGCGCAGGTTCTTCTTCTGCAACGGTATGTTCACAAGCCCTTCGGTGTCGCCCTTTGCAACATTGAAGCGCTTGAGCTCTTCGTTTGTAAGAGTAATGAGCGCTGCATTTTTCCCGCGAATGAATTTCAGCTTCTTGTGCAACACATAGCCCATAAGGCGCAAACGCGACTCGGAATAATTATAGAACACCTTGCGATAGATGGCATCCTTGTCCACGCCCTTTGCAATGAGCTCTGCAACAATGAGATAAATATCCTTTCTGTTCGATGCATATGCAAACGAGCCCGTGTCGGTCATCATACCCGTGTATATTGCCTGCGCCATTTGCAGCGAGAGAGCCTCGACGGTGGAAAGGCGGTAAATTATGCGAAACACCAGCTCCGACGTCGAACAGGCTTCGGGGCACGACACAGCCACCGAGAAGCCCTCGTCGGGGTGCAGATGGTGGTCGACAAGAATTTTCTCGCCACGCGATGCAGCAACGGCATCGCCCATATCGCCCAAACGGGAGAGGGAGTTGAAGTCGAGGCAGAAAATTGCGTCGGCAGCAGCAATGGCAGCGTCGGCAGCCTCTTTGTGAGTATCGTAGAAAAACACCTCGTCGGCAGCGGGCAACCAGCCCAGGAATTCGGGGAAAGCGTTGGGCAGCACCACGCAAGCCTCCTTGCCCATGCTGCGCAGATAGAGCATCATAGCAAGGGTAGAACCCACGGCATCGCCGTCGGGGTTCTTGTGAGCAGCAACAACAAATTTTGAATTTCTCGCAATTGCACAGCGCAAGGCCTCAACCTGCGGTGCGGAGATTAACATATCGAGCATAAACCTATTTTTCTTTTATATTTTATAGAGTGCGAAAATACAAAACAACGCCCTTATTGGCAATATTTATGCCCTTTTTCTGCGCTATTTTCCACGCATAGTCTCCACGGCAAAAGTATCGCCGCCTCCCATAAGCCGCACTGCGCCAACCGTAGATACATCGACACACCCCACCCCGGCAGCTGCACACTCGCGCAACAGACGGGCACGGCTGCGTTCATAGAGCGAGCCGTCGAGAATAACGCAAGAGGCGGGATAATGCACAAGCAGGTCGCTTACCTTGCCCAAATAACCACGGCACAAGAGCAGCGCATCCACAGGGCGGCTCACGCTGTCGGCAAGCCAGCAATCGTCGGCAAGCAACTGCACACGCAGCCCCGCAAACGTCAAAAGGCCGTTTGAATAGCTTGCCAGGCTGTCGCAAGCACCATCTTCGAGCCAACAAGGCTTTTCAATACCCTCTCTCAAGAGGAAAGGCTCCACCACACGAGCTCCGTCGAAGTCGAAACGAGGCACCGACGAGAGCATATAGGCCCGTTCCTCGCCCGCCACCGCAAGCACTGCAGCCGCCTTGCGGTTATTGAACACAAGGATATAGTTGCGCGCCTTCTCGGGCATTAAGAAAAATCCCAACAACAGAAGAACGCTGCCAACCACCGTCGCAAGCACCGCCGGCCACCACTTGCGTGCAACGACTGCAACCACAACAAGCACCACAAGCAGCGCTATGCAACAAGCACCCGGCAGGCCCACCTGCGGCAACATAAGCGAAGCGCCGGGGAGCAAAGCCACGAATTTCACCGTTCCGTTCATAAAGCTCAAAAGCAGTTCAAGCAGCCACGCAACCGCACTTTGCAGCAACGGCACAGGCGTGCAGACAAGCAAAAGAACCACCAGCGCCATAAGTAACGAAGCGAGGGGAACAAGCAACATATTGGCAAAAAGGAAATAGAGCGGAAAAGTCCCGAAGTAATACCACACAAACGGCAATACGCCCACCTGCGCAGCTAAAGAAGCCGCGGCTAGCGATACGAAAAAGTTATACAACCGCCCGTGCTTTTCGCAATGCGCGGCACGTTGCAGCGCAGGCACAAAAAGCACAATGGAAAATACCGCAGCAAAAGAGAGCTGGAAACCCACATCGAACAACAGACGGGGCTGCCACACAAGCATTGCCACCGCAGCAAACGCAAGGGTGTTGAGCACAGCGCCGTCGCGCCGCAAGCATCGACCCACCGACACTACAGAGAACATTACCGCCGCACGAACCACCGACGGAGCGAGCCCCGCCACAAAGGCAAACGCCCACAACAAGAGCAACGCCGCAAGTTCACGCACAAGCAAAAACCTGTAACCGCCGCCCACCAACGAGAGCAACCCGGCCACAACCATATAAAAGATTCCCAAGTGAAGACCCGACAGCGCAAGCAAGTGACTCACGCCCGCCTGCGCATAAGTCTCGCGCAATTGAGCAGAAAAGCCACGCCTCTCGCCCACCGAAAAGGCCGACAACATCGACAGGTTATCACCATCGAAGCCCAGCCGTTCATACATTATCACAACCTTGTCGCGCAGAACAAGAGCACGTTCGCGCAACCCCAAAGGCTCAACACCCGCACTCTCCCACCCACCCACAGGCAGGAAAAGCGAACCGCTGATACCCTTCACACGCATATAGCGCACAACATCGAATTCCGCAGGATTGCCGCTATTGGCAGGGTTTTCCACCGCCGCCGTGAAACGCACGCGCTCCCCCACCCTCAAGGCTTCAGCCTCCACACTATTTGCAAAATAGATATCAACGACACCCTCGCGGCGAGCACCGGGAGTACTGTCGCAAGCGGTTACAAAAGCGCGGACACGGGTGGCCGTTCCACTCATATAGGGCACCTCAAGAAGACGGGCCTCACAAGCTACCTTTTGCCCGCTCCACTGCGGCTGTGCAACACCCTTTTCACAATTTATGGAAAAGAGCCCCACAGCAAGCATCGCACCCACTGCACCCGCACCGAAAAGCCAACGTGGGGCAATAGAAAAAAGCCCCACCGCCACCGCTGCCACCGAAAAAACGAACAAGGTGGTAATGTGCAACATACTCACGTTGCACTGCCACCCTATTACAATGCCCACAACCAGCGGAACCGCCAGCTTGAGCAGAGGATATTTCTCTATTTTCAGTTCACCGTCCACGGCACAAAGGAGAGCCGCATTACAAAGCGCGCAAAGCCGATATTACGCCCTCGGGATTTTCGGCCTTGAACACAGCGTTGCCTGCCACAAGCGCATCGCAGCCCGCAGCAGCAAGCAATGCACCAGTCTGCTCGTTCACGCCACCATCGACCTCAATAAGCGCCTTCGAGCCGCTCTTGTCTATGAGCCCGCGCAGCTCGCGCACCTTCTCCACAGTGTGGGGAATAAATTTCTGCCCGCCAAAGCCGGGGTTCACGCTCATAAGGAGCACAAGGTCGAGCTCGCCAATAATATCCTTGAGCATACACACAGGCGTAGAGGGGTTAAGAGTAACACCCGCCATCATACCCGCGTCTTTTATTTGAGTAACAGCACGGTGCAGGTGAGTGCAGGCTTCGTAGTGAATATTCATAATGCGGGCATTGAGAGCTTTCACCGCATCGAGGTAATTCATTGGGTTGACAACCATCAAATGCACGTCGAGCGGCTTTTCACACAGCTCGGCAACATATTTCAACACCGGGGGACCAAAAGATATATTGGGCACAAACACACCATCCATAACATCAATGTGCAACCAATCGGCCTCACTGCGGTTAATCATCTTCAAATCCTCCTGAAGATTGCCAAAATTGGCCGACAGGAGCGAGGGAGAAACTATCTGACTCATAAAAAAATCTTTTTCGCGCAGCGGAAACGCTCCACCGCATCACCACGCGAAGATAAGACAAAGAGGCGTGAAAAGCAAACTTGATAAAGAGAAAAAGCACGCGTGCCGGCGAAAATTAAAATATTAATATAATATATAAAATAAAAAACTAAAAACACGATAGTATTTGCATTATTTTTACTTATTTTGCAAATTGCAACAAAACGCGAAAATAATTTCAATTTATATAAACTTTAATTAATCACATTTATGAAAACCAAAAGATTCTTTTTGTACGTGTTTGCGTTAATCGCGAGCATTACAAATGTTTGGGCAGGATTACCCGCACTTGGTACAACCAAGACCGGCACGCCCGAGAACGGCAAGAAGTACTACATCTATGCCGACACCTATTCAGGAGGAGCCTATGTGAACCGCTACCTCTACAACGACAACGGTACTCTCAAAATGAATGCCGCTGTAGACGAGAGCAGCGATTTTTACGTATGGACCTGCACTGTGACTAACGGAAAGTATACTTTCCAAAATGTAGGCAACACAGCAAAATACCTTGCTCACAAGGCTCTTGCCGATGCAGCCTACAATTTTACACTTGGAAAAGAAAATGCTAGACACGAAGGCACCACCATCTGGTCGGACGGCGCAAGCCGCTACCTTGTGGCCAAGAACGACGGTTCTACATTCGACCAGGCAACAAGCACATACGACCAGACATCAGGCGACTGGTGTACCGACTATGTATTTGTGGAGTATGTAGTGCCCACAGGCAACAAGCTACAGGTAACAAGCAACATTGCCGGTACCGGCGAGCTTCTTGCGAACGGCACAGCAACCTCACTCCCCTACACAAAATGGGAGAACACAGTGACTCTTCCCGTAACACTCACTGCAACAGCAAACAGCCCTTACACATTTTTGGGTTTCTTCAACGGCAGCACCAATTTGGGTAAAGAGTACACAATTAATTCTTTAGAAGAGGCAAGCATTGAAATTGAGGCACGTTACAGTCTCGACGTATTCTCGGCCGACCTCAGCAACCCCGTTCCCGTGCGCCTTTACAACAGCCGCGACAAGGGCTATGCCATAAAGATGAACAGCGCAACAAGCTACACAGGCAATGCGGTGAACAGTGGCAACAGCACATACGGCGAGAACGAAATATGGTACCTTGTAGGTAACGCCGAATCGTTCAAGATGTACAGCCGCACTGCAGGTACCGGCCTTGCCCTCACCCTTGCAGGCACAGGTGCGGGCTCGGCTGCGACACTCACAGCCAATGGCACCGATTTGTGTCTTGTAGCACAGGCCGACGGTTCATTTGCAATATGTCCCGTAGCCAACAAAAATCAAAGCTTCAATATGCACGGCGGCAAGGGCAACAACATAAAATTATATGACTCAACCGACGGCGGTTCAAAATGGCTCATCAAAAAGATTGATACAAGCAAAGCTCTAAAGATTAACTACAACGCACAAACCGAGGGTGGTTACGAGCAGAACTACAAGATAGGCGAGCTCGCCATTAACGTAGATGGCAACAAAAGCACCTCGATGCTCGAAAAGACAACAATACCCGCATCGTCAGATGCTATGTACCTGCCCGAGGGCGCAGTCTTTGGCATATCAAAAGGCTTTATGTGCCACGGCTGGACAATGGACATCAACGGCAGCGAGGCCATAGCCGAGCAGACACTGCCCGCAGGCGGCCTCACAGTTAATGTAAACATAGCAGTGGATACCGACAACAAATATCAGTACCTCTACTACTCACCCGGCCCCAACGGCAAGCCTTACCGTATTCCCGCCATTACAACCACAGCCAACGGTTACGTATTTGCAATAAACGATTACCGTCCCTGCGGTAACGATATTGGTTACGGCGAGGTAGACCTCGTAATGCGCCACAGCACCGCTGCCGGCAGCGAGTGGGACGGACACTCTTGGACCGAGTCCGTAACCATTGCCGACGGTTTGGGACACGCCAACGAAGGAATATGGAAACTTGGCTTTGGTGACCCCGCCATTGTGGCCGACCGCGAGACAAACGAGATACTCGTTATGAGCGTTTGCGGTAACCGCACCTGCTGGGACGGCAATTACGGAGCAGGCACCGATGAGAACCCCGAAAACCCCAACCGCGTTTCTCGTCTTTACATCACATTCAACGAGAGCACACAGCAGTGGGAGGTGGGCGAGCCCCAAGAGGTTACATACGACATCTACCCCTTGTTCAAAGACAAAGACGGCAACGTACACGCAAGCTCAATGTTTATCGGTGCAGGCCGCATTGCACAGAGTAGCAAAATTAAGGTGGGCACACACTACCGCTTGTACTGCGCTGTTTGGTGCGTAACAATGACACAGAGACAGCACCACAACTACGCCCTCTATTCCGACGATTTCGGTAAGAGTTGGAAAGTCCTCGGAGAGCTTGGTTATGACAACTGCCCCTCAAAATGGGGTAATGAGCCCAAATGCGAGGAGCTGCCCGACGGCAGCGTGCTTTTGAGCAGCCGCAAAGGTTATGGACGTTATTTCAACGTATTCCGTTACACCAATGCCGAGAAAGGCGAAGGCGCTTGGATGGGTGAAGTTGACACAGACAAAGTGGGCAACCTCAAATGGGGTGCAAACTCTACCAATGGCGAGCCCTTGCGCGTAGGTAACGTATTGTTCCAGTCGGCTCCCACAGGCCAAGGCCGTAGCGATGTTTCAATCTTCTACAAGGTATTGAGCAACAACCCCGAAGACTACACACCCACAAAACTTTCAAACGACTGGACAAAAATCCCTATCTCCGATGAAGAATCGGCCTACTCATCAATGGCACTCCTCCCCGACGGCGAGACACTTGCCATTTTCTACGAGGAGGCTCCCGGCGGCTATTCAATGGTATACTTGCCCCTTAAATTAAAGGACATTCTCCCCGCCGATGTATACGAAGCCCTTTCGGCTCTGCCTCCCACATACGCGAGCGAGAAGAGCCCCGTGTGGCACCACATCAAGTTCGGCGCAACAGGCAACGTACTCTGCGACCAGGGCGACGGCAATAACGCTGCAACAGCAACAGCCGAGGAGGTTGATGCAAAGATGTGGAACATTGTAGGTACAAAAGAGCAGTTCTACCTTGTGAGCAAAATGGGCAACTACCTTGCTTACAACGCAACAACCAAGCGTTACTACACAACAGCCAACAAGAGCGAGAAAGCAGCCCTCACACTCAAAGAGAACATCAAGGGCAGTTGGGAGATTATGCGTAAAGGCGCAACAAAATCTCTTTGCGAGGTAGCTGTTAAGCGCAGCACTATGGGCGAGATTACCGAGGGAACAATCTGCGGCGAGAGCAACCAGGTTTCATTCAACGACCTCACCCCCGAGGTTTACGAGCCCGCAATCTACTCAACCGAGGAGAGCCCTGTATGGTTCAATGTACAGTTCAAGGCCGGTGCAGGCTACCTCACCGATAAGGGCGACGGTGCTAATTTGCAGACAGCAACAAAGAACGACAGCGACACACAATTGTGGCAGTTCATCGGTACCCCCGAGAATTTCTATATGAAGAGCAAGGCCGGCAACTATGTATATTTCACAAACAGCCGCTTCACAGCATCTTCAACAAACAAGACAGAACTCGACCTCACCAAAAACGCAACCGAGGGCTACTATGAGATTGGCCGTACAACAACCGGAAGCACATTCAACCAATGGGGTGGCGCAGGTACAGACAAAGAGATTGGCGAGTGGAATGCAGGCGACACCAACAACCCCTTGCAGTTCATCTCTCCTCTCCCCTATTTCTCAACCGAGGAAGAACCTGTATATTGGTGGATTAACCTCAACACCAGCGACGCTGTTATTCAGGATAAAGGAGCCGGTGTCAACGCAGTTACAGCTTCAAAATCGTACACCGACACACAGTTGTGGCAATTGGTGGGTAACGAAGAAAACTTCTATATGAAGAATAAAGCCGGCCGTTACTTTACTTATAATTCAGAAGCCGGCCGTTTCCAAACAACGGAATCGGCCGACAGCAAGACAGCCCTGGCTCTTAAATCTCTCGGTAACAACAATTTTGAGATACAGCTTTACGGACAGAACGGAAACGTATATATGAACCCCAACGGAGGTTCAGGAACAGGCAAAGAGCTTGGAATTTGGTCTTCTGGCGACGGTAATAACGCCCTAACAATACTCGTTCCCGAAGAAGAGCCCCTAACCCCCGACGAGTTCAACATTGCAGCATCGGCAGCCACAGCACCCGCCGA
Source organism: Bacteroidaceae bacterium (assembly GCA_045636125.1). GTDB lineage: Bacteria > Bacteroidota > Bacteroidia > Bacteroidales > Bacteroidaceae > HGM04593. The sequence goes on along the minus strand of JAZTWX010000042.1, from coordinate 5,275 downwards.
GAAACTCACACTCTGGTACACACAGCCCGCAACAGCAGCAGGCGTTTCTAACCCTTGGATGGAGTACTCACTCCCAATAGGTAACGGACAGCTGGGAGCATCGCTCTTCGGTGGCGTTGCACGCGACGAAATTCTCATCAACGAAAAGACCCTGTGGAGCGGCGGCCCCAACGAGTATGGCTACTACCTCCCCTTCGGTTCGGTATACATCGACGATATCAGCGGTAACTTTACAACCGACGAGTCGAAGCCCGTTAAGAACTACTACCGCGACCTCAACCTAAAAACCGCAACAGGAACAGTTACTTACGAGGACAACGACGGAGTAAAATACACCCGCCAATACTTTACCAGCTTCCCCCACAAAGCTATTGTAACAAAGATTACAGCAAGCGAGGCCGGCAAATTGAACTTGCGCTTCACTATGAAGAGCGGCAAGCCCACTGTAAAAGCTGAAACAAGCTACAAGGACGGTTACGCACAGTTCACCGGCAAATTGCAGACTGTAAGCTACAACGCAACATTCAAAGTTGTTGCCAAGGGTGGTTACACCTCTACCGGCAATGACGGTGTTACAGTGGAAGAGGCCGACGAGGTACTCCTCATTATCACAGCAAGCACCGACTTTGTGGGCAACGATGCAAGCCACCAAAACGGCCGTGCACCATACTTGGCCGATGACAACAAGGCTATTGTTGATGCTGTTGCAGAGGAAGGCTGGGACGCTGCTTATGCAAAGCACGTTGCCGACCACCAGGAGTATTTCTGCCGTGTAGAACTGGAACTCGACGGCGTGGAGAACAACCTCCCCACCAACGAGCTCATTACAGCCTACAACGCTGCAAGCGGTGCACGCAACCTTATGCTCGAGCAGCTCTACTACAACTACGGACGCTACCTCTCTATCACATCGTCACGCGGTGTCGACCTCCCCAACAACCTCCAAGGTATTTGGAACAACACCTGCACACCCCCTTGGCACAGCGACATTCACGCCAACATCAACGTGCAGATGAACTACTGGCCCGTGTCGGCAGGTAACCTCAACGAGATGTATGAGCCCTTCCTCAACTACATCATCAACGAGGCTGCACAGCCCGAGTGGCACACTGTAGCAAGCAATGCTATCAAGACTCTTAACGACTCTATTCACACAACTACAGCTGTACGCGATGATGCTTGGACCTGTCTCACAGAGAACAACATCTTCGGTGGTATTAGCGGCTTTGCACCCAACTACGTTATTGCCAACGCTTGGTATGTAACACATATGTGGCAGCACTACCGCTATACTTTGGATAACGACTACTTGCGTCGTGCGTTCCCTGCAATGAAGGGTTCTTCACTCTTCTGGGCCGATCGTATGATTCTTGCAGCAGATGGCAAATACGAGTGTCCTCGTGAGTACTCTCCCGAGCACGGTCCAGGCAGCGAGAACGGTGTTGCACACGCACAGCAGATTGTATGGGAGTCTCTCGACAACACTATCAACGCAGCTATCAAGCTTAACGCTGTAGCAAACGGCCTTATCTCACAGGATGATTACAACCTCCTTGTAAACCGCAGAGACAATATGGACCGTGGTTTGCACACCGAGGCATACAACGGTAAGTGGGGCGATGGTTTCGGCATCACAACCGGCGATACAATCTTGCGTGAGTGGAAATATACCAGCACTTTCGAAGATAACAAGGGCATCGAGCGTGGTCACCGCCATATGTCACACTTGATGGCACTCTTCCCCTTCAGCCAGCTTACACCCGCCAGCCCCTACTTTGAGCCCGCTATCAACTCTATGAAACTGCGTGGTGACGAATCGACCGGTTGGTCTATGGGATGGAAGATTAACTTGTGGGCACGCGCTTTGATGGGCGACCGCTCACACGCAATCTTACGCAAGGCGTTGAAACACTCAACAACCTACGGCACCGACCAGGGACAGGGCGGTATCTACTACAACCTCTTCGACTCACACGCACCCTTCCAGATTGACGGTAACTTTGGTGCAGCATCGGGTGTAAACGAGATGTTGTTGCAGAGCCACACCGAGGTAATTGACATTCTCCCCGCTCTCCCCAGCGAATGGAGCAAAGGATACGTTAAAGGCCTCAAAGCTGTTGGCGACTTTACCGTTGACATCAAGTGGGAGGGCAACCAGGCACGCAAGGTGACTATCACCAACAACCAGGGCCAGCCCCTCTACGTTAAGTGCAACGGCCTTGCAGCGGCTACTGTAACCGTTAACGGCGAACGCTACAATTTGGGCGATGAGACTACACACGGCGGCCTCCCCTGCTACCAGATTGCATCGAACGCCGGCGACGAGATTGTTATCGACCTCACAAACGCTATACAGACAAACAAAAGCGCCCTCGAAACCCTCATTGCACAAACCCAAGAGCTTGTAGACGAGTGCTTCGACTACTATACAACCGAGGCTGAATTGCAAACAAGCAATGCCAGCGGTGCATACTTTGTGAGCACCAACGCACAAGAGGATGCCGAAGGCCCCATCGACAACCTTGTAGACGGCAGCGTTGAAAACCACTTCCATTCGGAATATAGCACAAATGTTGGCGCACCACACAGCATCGACATTAACCTCGGAAGCGATAATGCAGTTTCGTCGTTCAAGTTCAAATACGCTACCCGCAAAACAGCAACCAATTTCCCAAAAACTATTGAAATTTACGGAAGCGTGGATGGCAACGACTACGCACTCGTAGGTACAGTAACCGACCTCCCCGCAGGCAACAACAATGAGACAAAATACTACACCTCGCCCGCAATCCACTGCGACAAGGAGTACAGTTTCCTGCGTTTCACGGTAACCGCAAACAATAGTGGATACAACGAAGCTGGCGGTCACCCATATTTCCATATGGCCGAGCTCGACCTTATGCCCCGCACAGCCGAGTATGTAAACAACTACCCCGATGCCGTGCAGGTTCCCGCAGCTGTTACTAATGCCAACACAGCAATTGCAACAGCCAAAGAGGATGTTAACAAAGCACAAACAGCAAACGAGTACACCGCAAGCCTTGCAGCGCTGCAAAAAGCCTACAACGAGCTTGTAGCAGCCATAGAGAGCGGCAGCCTCCCCGTGCTTGTAACCACCGATAGCAACAATCCTATTATATATAAAATAGGTAGCAAACGTGGCGACACCAAGGTTCTCTACTACGACCTTGCAACCACCAATATGTTCGGTATTGCAGACAATGCAGAAGGTAGCCAAGATCAGGCCTGGTACTTTACAAAAGCTTCAGAGGGCAAGGTATACATTCACCCCTACCTCGGTGGTGGCGATGTAATTGCAGCAAAGAGCACAAGTAACAGCCCCGCAGCAACTTGGGCAGCTCCCATAGGTACTGAGAACCACGACGAGTGGCAGATTATTCAGGTAAATGCCGAAAATGGAACCTACAACATTAAAGCCGGTGACGACAGCAACTACTTCAGCAACAACGGTGGTACAGGCAACAAGATGGGATTCTGGAGCGGCGACCCCACAGGAGACGGTGGTTCACTCTTCACCTTCACACGCACAAACATCGACGGCTCTATGTGGCGCAATAACCTTGTAGCTTACAAAGATGTTAAGTGCACACTTGGCGAGTTGCCCGAAGGCGAAGGCCTTGGTTACTACGCAGGCGCAGCAGCTTACAACACTGCGTGGAACAACGCAGCAACTGTTATTGCCGACGAGGACGCTACCAACGACGATTACAAAAATGCTTACAAGGCTTTGCGTAGCGCAAAAGAGAGCGCAAAGTTCAATGCTCCCCAAAAGGGACACTACTACCGTTTGCAAGGTAAAGCTTCGGGAAATTACATCGACGCCAGCAGCACTGTTGACAATGATAAAAAAGTAAGCATGAAGCCGGCAAACGAGCGTAACGCAGCAGGTAGCATCTTCTACATTGACCAAAACAACAGATTGATAAGCTACCTCACCGGAACTGGCTTGAAAAATACATACTCATTGATTGAAGACACAGCAGAGGGACACATTATCTCATTCAACCCCTCAGAGAGTGGCAACGCCGGATATTTTACACTCAAAACAGACTACAGCGGTTCGAAATACATTTACGATCATGAAACAAAAATCAACCGTAATGGTGGTTACGCTGCTAACAATTGTGAGTGGAAAATAGAAGAGGTTGAGGCACTCCCCGTTACTATCAGCGATGCAGGCTACGCTTCGTTCTACGCTCCCGTGGCACTTGAAGTACCCGAGAATGTTACAGCAAACACTGTTACAATAAACGGTGAATGGGCGACATTGACCGAGATTGAGGATGGTGTTATCCCTGCCAACACAGGTGTTATACTTGCAGGTGAAGAAGGTGCATACGACTTAGCAATCACAACCACCGATGCAACCGTTAAAGACAACGCTCTCCTGGGTACTGTTGCAAAAACAGCGATTGACAACGCAACATACTACTACTACATCCTTGCAAAGGGCGATAACGGCGTTGGCCTCTACAAAGATGAGTTCACCGATAACAAGTTTGTGAACAACTCTCACAAGGCTTACCTCGCAGTTGAGGCAGCGCAGGGTGCAATCTCTTACGGTTTCAATTTCGAAGGCACAACTGGCATCGAGGGCGTTGAAGCTGTTGCAGGCGAGAAAGCTATCTACGACCTCACAGGCCGCAAGATTGAGGCTATCACAGCTCCCGGCCTCTACATTATCAACGGCGTGAAGACTCTTGTTGAATAAGAAACGAACATTGAAATAAGTAATTAAAACCTTTAATTACATACTTTAAATGACAGCGGCTACAAAGCCGCTGTCGTTGTTTTATACTCTCTTCTTGCCTTGCGTAACCGGTGTTTTTACACTACCCTTTTTAGAGGGTAACGCGGGCAAACATTGCCACAATGAATTACGAGTGTTTGAAATTTGTATTCTATAAACTCCTCGGTGCTATTCTGCGGCCATTCTCTCAATTAATTAAATCCTTTATTGCCCTTTTGTCGCGCAAAAGGGCAGCAAAACTGCGAGTAAGTGAGCGGGTGAAAACTCGCTTGCACACAAAGCGAACGAAGCAGTTTCGCGCAGCAAAACGCCGGCACAGAGATTCACGATTCAAACAAAGCTTGGTAATAATATAGCAGTTGAGCCATTTTTAGAAAACACTGCGTATGTGTCATATCGAACGTATGTGAGATATCTCGTATATAGTTTTTAGAGATCCCTCGTCGCTACGCTCTGTCGGGATGACATCGACGGGTCAACATCTATATTATTGCTTAAAGCTTT
>JAZTWX010000041.1:0-28271 GCA_045636125.1 Bacteroidaceae bacterium | reverse complement strand
AACATACTCGCTTCGCGCAAATTCGGCTGCACTCGTTGAGTGCGTGAATAAATTCCCGCCCATTTAACTTTGTTGATTTTTCGTTCGCTCGCTGCTAAAGTTAAAACAAGTTTTACTTTCGCTCGCTTAATTGAAAAATTCATTGGCACGAATTTTCACACAATGGCCCTTAAATTACTCGGTGTCTCCCTCAATTTTTAACGGTGCCGGGGTTAGAAATTACTTATGCTACGAAAAAAAAACAGCAGGAGTATTCTTCTAAAAAACGGCACTGTATGAGCGTGAGTTGTTGTTAGCGGCAAACGAGGAAAAAGAACGGAGCTTGTTTGAGCGTTGGGAAAGCAGCGTTGCACGGTGTGCACGGGCAGCGAGTTGCTCTGTTCCCGAATTTGCTGCGTAAAGACAACAACGGCGAAAACAAAGCGACCGGAACGCAAAGCTTTGTTTGAATCGCGAATCTCTGTGCCGGCGCTTTGGTTCTTTCGCGTGACGAAAGAACATAAAAGAAACTCAATTAATTGATAGAATAGCTGCAAAATAACACCGCCCATCAACGTTTTACGTTGAGCCGCAAAATCGGCGTGTGCCCCGGATTTGGCAATGCGCCATAAACAAAAAAGAGAGAAACAATTGTTTCTCTCTTCGGGTGGATAGTGGGACTCGAACCCACGACATTCAGAACCACAATCTGACGCTCTAACCAACTGAACTATAACCACCATATTGCTGCTGGTTTCTTAACCAAAAGCGTTGCAAAGGTAGCGAGTTTTTTTTAATTATGCAATAGTTGGTGGCTTTTTTTGATGAAAATTATTCCAAACTTTCTCTTTTTACATTTATTAATGGCTGTTTTGTTTTAATTGTTGGGGCTTTTGGGTATTTTTGCAATTGAAGCGTGCGTGTGCGCGCACGCGCTTATAATAAAATAGTATATATTCAATGAAAAAGTTTCTTCTTTTAATACTCCCGGTGTTGCTGTTGTTTTGCAGTGTTTCGGCTTTTTCAATGCCCGACAAGAAAAAGAAAAGCAAGAGCAAAAGCAAGGATGTTATTGTGATGCCGCAGTTCCCCGGCGGGCACAAAAAGATGCTCGATTTTCTGCTTGTGGAGACAAAATATCCCTACGAGGCATATGAGCGCGAGGAGGTGGGCGAGGTTATTGTGAGTTTCCGTGTAGAAAAGGATGGATACATTTCAATGGCCAAAGTGCTGCGAGGTGTTTCGCCCTCGCTCGACAAAGAGGCTGTGAGGGTGGTGAGGAGTATGCCCAACTGGGTACCCGGTACAAAGAACGGCGTGCCTGTTCCTGCCGAGCTTACAATACCCATAAATTTCAAGCTCTTCAAGAAAAACGGGTATTACGATATTGAGACCGACGACAATGGTATTGAAAAAACCACTGTGCGCGAGCGTAAGAAAAAGAGCAAATGGTGGAAAGGTAATTGATAAATGATTATGGACAAGAATATTATAGACAGCAGGGTGAACGCCTTGCGCAAGTATATGGCCGAAAATAATCTTGCGGCTTATATTGTTGTGAGCAGCGACGCACACAGCAGCGAATATGTTGCCGACCGTTGGAAGTCACGTGAGTGGTTGACCGGCTTCGACGGCTCGGCGGGAACAGCTGTTGTTACCGCCACCGATGCCCGTGTGTGGACCGACTCGCGTTACTGGCTTGCAGCCGATGCTGCGCTCGCAAATACCCCGTTCACGCTTATGAAGGATGGTGCTGCCGACACACCCTCGCTCATTGAATGGCTCTGCTCCACACTGGAAAGTGGCGCCACGGTGGGTGTCGACGGTTCGGTGTGCTCAATTGCCGAAGCTAAGGATTGGGCTGCGGCTCTTTCGCAGGCGGGAATTTCAATGGACAGCTCATTGGACGCTGTGGGTGCAATATGGGGAGAGCGCCCATCGGTTCCCACCGGCCTTGCCCAAGTGATGCCTCTTGAACTTTGCGGCGAGAGTGCTGCAAGCAAAATTGCCCGTTTGCGTGAACTTTTGGCTGCAAAAGGCGCCGATGGAATGCTTGTTACAATGCTCGACGAGGTTGCGTGGCTTGCTAATATAAGGGGCTGCGATGTTGAATATAACCCAGTGGTGGTAGCATATATGCTCGTGACACAGGAAAGCGTCGTGCTCTACATTCTCCCCGAAAAACTCACCGACGAGGTGCGTGAGCACCTCTCGCTTGCCGGCATTGAAACAGCGCATTACGATGCTGTGTGGCAGGCGTTGAGCGATTATCCCCACGATACTATATTGTTGCAGCCCACACGTTGCAACCGCCTTGTGCTCGAATATCTGAACCCTGCCTGCAGCCCCTTGTTCGGCGACTCGCCTGTGGCTGCAATGAAGGCTGTGAAGAATGCTACCGAAATTGCCGGGTTCGAGCGTGCAATGGTCGCCGAGGGTATTGCAATGGTGAAACTCCTGAATTGGTTAAAGCCCGCTGTTGAGCGCGGCGGAGTAACCGAGCTTTGTGTCGACGAGAAACTGACAGCCTTGCGTCGCGAGTGTGAAGCGTTCCAGGGCCTGAGCTTTGCGACAATTGCCGCTTATGGCTCCAATGCTGCCATTGTACACTACGAGCCTTGCGCCGAAAACAATGCAACCCTGCAGCCGAGTGGTTTTCTGTTGCTCGACTGCGGTGGGCAGTATAACTGCGGCACAACCGACATTACCCGCACAATTCCTCTTGGCCCTTTGAGCGACGAGGAGCGCCGCGATTATACTCTGGTGTTGCGCGGCCACATTTCCCTTGCAATGGCGCAGTTCCCCCAGGGAACCTGCGGCACGCAGCTCGATGTTCTTGCCCGCCAGTGGTTGTGGCGCGCAGGGGAAAATTATCTGCACGGAACAGGGCACGGAGTGGGGCACTTCCTTAATGTTCACGAAGGCCCTCACCAGATAAGAATGAACAATATGCCCGCGCCGCTGTTGCCCGGTGTAACCGTTACCAACGAGCCGGGGCTCTACAAGGCCGGCCGCCACGGAATACGCATAGAGAATACAATGCTTGTGGAGCATAGCGCAACAACCGAATTCGGCGATTTCTGTTCTATGCGCCCGCTCACTCTTTGCCCCATAGACACCACGGCCATTGTACCCGAGCTTTTGGGTGCAGAGGCAATTGCATACCTTAACAGCTACCATTCGATGGTGTGTGAGAAGCTCTCGCCCTACCTCGATGGCGAGGAACTTGAATTCTTGATTGAATCTTGCGAATCAATTTAATATGAAAAACTTATATATATTGGCAATTATGTTTCTGCTTGTTGCTTGCAGTGGCAGCGGCAGTTACGATGCTGTGGAACTCATTGCCCACGGTGGCGGTGAAATTGACAATTATGTCTACACAAACAGCCGCGAAGCACTCGAAAAATCGGTTGCCGATGGTTATCGTTACATTGAAATAGATTTTTCGTTTACAGCCGATAGCGTGCTTGTGGCGGCCCACGACTGGCGTATGTTCAATAGAATAACCGGCTGTGAACACAAAGGCGACACTGCCCCCACACTTGCCGAATTCACGCAGCGTCGCATACACGGGGAATATACCCCTTTAACCGCTGCCGAGCTTAACGATTATTTCGAAAGCAATGAAAATCTCTACCTTGTCACCGACAAGGTATCGGCTCCTGCAGTGCTTGCCGCATATTTTCCGCGCTTGAAAGAGCGTATGGTGGTAGAAGCCTTTACATACCCTCATTACGAAGAGTTGTGCGCCGCAGGGTATTACAGAGTGCTCTATTCAGTTCTTGCCGTGGATGATTTCTTTGACAAGGTGAAGAAACATATGGTGTTGCATTGGTTCTACCCCGGCCGTAAAATAGAATGGATTGCAACGCATTATTCAGCTTTTGATTATAGATTCTATAAGAGGTTGGTTAAGCTGTTTGATTTCGATATGGCTGTGTATACGGTTAACGATTGGGCTCTGATTCCCGAAAGTGAATTGCCTGCAGTTAAAATGATTTATACCGAAAAAATAAAGCCGGTGCAATAGTGCAGCGGCTTTTATTATACCTCGTTGTAAGAGTAGGCGAGGGTGAAAAGGCTTATCCTTGTACCGGGGACAGCGGCGATGCTCTTTGCGCAGCCTGCCAACGTGGCTCCGGTAGTCAGTACATCGTCCACCAATAACAGATGCTTGCCTTGCAACGCTTCGGGCTTGCTCACTGCAAAAATACCCTCTACGTTTTTCCAGCGTTCGTCGCGGTTCTTGTGTGTCTGAGTCTCGTTGGCTACGGTGCGTGCGACGCATCCTTTTATTATAGGAATTCCGCTCACGCGCGAGAGGCCTCGGGCAATGTAGTCGCACTGGTTATAGCCACGTTTGCGCTCTTTCTTTTTCGACAGCGGCAAGGGGATAATAGCGTCTATCCCGTCGAAGAAACCCTCTGCTGCAAGCTCTGTGGCGGCTATGCGGGCAAGGTATTCGGCCGTGTCGGGGCGGTTCTTGTATTTTGCAAGGTGCAGAAGATTGTTGAATGGCGAGCCTTTGCGGTAATAGATGTATGACGATGCTTTCTCAACGGGGATAATGCCCCAGAATATCTTTTCAATCTCTTTGCGGCGCAATGGTTCAATTGTGGGCATCGCACAAAGGCAGTTGAGGCAGATGTGCTTTTCGCTGGCCGACAGTATGTGGCCGCACACTGTACAGTAGCGTGGCAGAATGAGGTCTATGAGGTCAGAAATCCATTTCATAGCCGTCGCATTTTACTAATTGCAGAATTCTTGCAGGCTCGTAGCCGCGCGATGCTGCGTGGCGCACAATCTTTTGCCGGCTGGCATAATCGTCCTTTCCCCGCAGCTCTTTTCTCTTTGCTGCAATAACCTCTTGCAGCGCCTGCGTGTAGGCCTCTTCATCTATCTGCTCCATTGCGGCAGTAATGTGCTCTTTGGAAAGTCTTTTTTCGCGCAGCGCAGCCATTATCTTTATTCTTCCCCAGCGGTTGAAGCGCACCTTGTCGTTTACAAAGGCGCGGCAGTAGCGTGCCTCATTTATGAACCCTTCGCTTGTGAGCCTTGCAATTATTTTCTCCTGCTCGTCGGCGGGTACACCCCACGCTGTGAGCTTTGTGCTCACCTCGCTGTTGCAGCGTTCGCACAGGGTGCAGTAGGCTGCAGCTTTGTTCAGTGCTTCGGCAGGGGAGAGTGGTTTCATTGTTTTTGGGCTTTTATCATTCTGTCGTTGTCGGCAAAATCCTTGCGCAGGGTTACGTTGGTGTATCCCATAGCCTCCAACATCTTTACAGTGTCGGCACTGTGAGCACGGTTAATCTCAAAATATAGGTGCCCGCCGGGAGTGAGCATCTTTTGGGCTTTTTCTGCAATTGTGCGGTAGAAGAGCAAAGGGTCACTGTCGGGCACAAAAAGGGCTATATGGGGCTCCCACTCGAGTACGTTGTTCTCCATTGCTTCCTTTTCTACCTCTTTAATATAGGGCGGGTTGCTCACAATTACATCGTATTGCGCGGCGGTGGGGGTGTGGGCAAGAATATCGTGCTGTTCAAAAAGCACGTTGCAGCCATTGGCCGTGCTGTTGTTTTGTGCAATGGCGAGCGCCTGTGGCGAAATGTCCCACGCTGTAACTTTTGCGTTGGGTAGTTTATGGGAAAGGCTCACCGCTATACATCCGCTGCCGGTGCCAATGTCGAGAATGTTCGCGGCGTTGCGCTCGTCGTTTGCAACCCACTCGACAAGCTCGCTTGTTTCGGGGCGGGGAATGAGCACTCCGGGTGCAACGGAAAAACGCAACCCGCAAAAGTCGCTGTACCCCAGAATATATTGTATGGGCTCGTCGCGCCGGAGCCTTTCAAGCGCATCGGTGAGTTGCTTTTCGTGGGTGGGGGAGAGGGTGACAGGCTCTTTAAGATAGTATGTTGTTTGTGAGAAGCCTAAAAGCTCGGTTGCTATAATACGGGCAAGGGCGCTCACTTCGCCTTTCGGGTAGTGGGCGCCTATTGCGTCGTCTATCTTTTTAAGCAGTTGCCTCATTTATGCTTTGAATGCTGCGAGAAGGTTCTCCCACTCGTCGTGTATTGCCTGCACCGAGGGGAACACAATGTTTGCACCTGCATTGTAGAGAACCTGCGGGTTCAATGGGCCTGTGTTTGCTGCAATGGTGAAGAGCCCTGCTGCTACGCCTGCCGTTACACCGAGCGGTGCATTTTCCACAACAATTGCCTCGTTGGGCGCGAGGCCGCCTTTTTCAAGGGCAAGGAGGTAAGGGTCGGGGAAGGGCTTGCCGCGTTTCACGTTGAAACTTGTTACAATGTGGTTCTCGTCGAAAAGGCCGGGGAAGTGGCTCTGTATGCGGTTGAGCAGGGTGGGGGTGCCCGAGCCCGTTACAATCATTGGGGTGAGCCCGCAAGCTTTCACCTTTTTTACAAGCTCCACAGCGCCCTGTATGCGTGGTGTTTCGGGGTATGTGGCATAAATCTCGCACTTTCTTTGGCACAAGGCATCGATGTGCTCCTGTGTGGCAAGCTTGCCGAACTGTGCGAGGCTTGCGGTGTTTATGGTGTCGGCTCCGGTGCGTCCCTCGTTCATATAAACATCCTCTTCGGAAAAATTGTATCCCGCCTCTGTCATTACCTGTGACCACGCTTTTGCGTGGAAAGGCATTGAGTCGAAGAGAACACCGTCCATGTCGAACAATACAGCACGCAACTGCAAGGCTTTGCGGCCCTGCAGTTGCTGGAATTTGTCTATAATCTCTTTGTAATTCATTAGAGTCTTGCGCGTATAGCCTTGCTCTCCTCCTCGTATCCGGGTTTGTCGAGCAGTGCGAACATATTCTTCTTGTATGCCTCAACACCGGGCTGGTTGAAGGGGTTTACGCCCAATACGTAGCCGCTGATACCGCAACCAATCTCAAAGAAGTAGATGAGCTGGCCAATGTAGTATGCGTTGAGTTGGGGGATGCTGATGCGGATGTTGGGCACGCCGCCGTCAACGTGAGCAAGCTGTGTACCGAGCTCGGCCATCTTGTTAACCTCATCGACGTGTTTGCCGGCAAGGAAGTTGAGGCCGTCGAGGTTCTCTTCGTCGGCGGGAACGATGAGTGAGCTGTTGGGCTTTTCAATAGAGAGCACTGTCTCGAAGATTGTGCGCTCGCCCTCCTGAATCCACTGTCCCATTGAGTGGAGGTCGGTTGTAAAGTCTACCGATGCGGGGAAGATACCTTTGTTCTCTTTGCCCTCGCTCTCGCCGTAGAGCTGTTTCCACCACTCCGATGTGAAGTGAAGCTTGGGCTGGTAGTTCACGAGAATCTCAATCTTCTTGCCACGAGCATAGAGGGCGTTACGTGTTGCAGCGTACATTGCAGCAATGTTCTCCTCAAAGGGAACGTCAACAGCGCAACCTTTCTCCATGTCCTGTGCACCCTTAACAAGCTGCTCGATGTCGAAACCTGCAACGGCAATGGGGAGAAGACCTACGGGAGTGAGTACCGAGAAACGGCCACCTACGTTGTCGGGGATAATGAAGCTCTTGTAGCCCTCTTTGTCGGCTGTGATGCGTGCTGCACCCTTAACTGCGTCGGTAATTGCAACAATAACCTTGCTTGCAGTCTCCTTGCCACGCTGGTCTTCGCACTGTTTCTTCAAGAGACGGAACGCGAGAGCAGTCTCGGTTGTTGTACCCGATTTTGAAATGTTGATGACACCGAATTTCTTGTCGGCGAGGAATGTTGTGAGCTCGCTCAAATAGTCCTCGCTGATGTTGTGGCCTGCGAATATTACGCGGGGGTTACCGTTGCCATCCATCATAGCTGCAAAGTTGTTGCTCAACGCCTCGATAACGGCACGGGCACCAAGGTAGCTACCGCCGATACCGGCAACAACTACTACATCGCAGTTGCTGCGCAATGTCTCGGCTGTTGCTTTAATCTCCTCGATGAACTCTTTTGTTATTGAAGAGGGGAGGTGTAACCAACCAAGAAAATCGTTTCCGGGGAGTGAACCATCCTCAAGAGCCTGCTGTGCTTTTTTAACCTGGGGCTCCAAAGCCATAATCTCCTCTTTTGTAACAAATTGTGTTACTTTGTCTATGTTCAATTTAATATTTTCCATAATGTGTGTAAATTTCTTTGTATATTAAAATTATTTATTTCTTATATCTGTTTTTCTTTTATTGAATGCCGTAAAAAGCATATTCCTCACAAGCTTGTGAGGAATGTGCTAAGTTGTTTCGGCAAAACCGGCTTTGTTCTACTTGAAAGCGTCTGTCAGCAGTTTAATCTCAATTACGGGAGAAATTCCCTCATAGAGAATATTGTAAACAGCGTCAATGATGGGAGTGTTCACACGGTACTGCTCATTTATCTCCTTAATACATTTGGCACCGTAGTAACCCTCGGCAATCATCTCCATTTCAATTTGTGCGCTCTTTACCGAGTAGCCCTTTCCAATCATTGTGCCGAACACGCGGTTGCGGCTGAAGTTTGAGTAACCGGTAACCAGAAGGTCGCCCAGGTAAACCGAGTCGTTGATTGTGCGCTCAATGGGGTGAACAACGTTTATGAAACGGTTCATCTCGATAACTGCGTTCGACATAAGCACAGCCTGAAAGTTGTCGCCATATTTCAATCCGCTGCAGATACCCGCCGCAATAGCGTATATGTTCTTGAGAACCGAGCCGTACTCAATGCCCACAACGTCGTCGCTCACCGATGTCTTGATGAAGCTGTTCGACAGTTTCTGTGCAAACTGGCGTGCGTGGTCGATGCTTGAACATCCCACTGTGAGGTACGAAAGGCGTTCGAGCGCAACCTCCTCGGCGTGACAGGGGCCTGCAATGGCCGCAATATTCTCATAAGGCACCTTGTAGGCCTTGTGGAAATACTCCGAGATAATGAGGTTCTCATCGGGAACAATACCTTTGATGGCGTTCACAATGAATTTGTCCGAAAGGTCGGTCTTCAGCTTTTTGAGGTGGTTTTTCAAGTAGGGCGAGGGGGTTACGAACACCAGTATATCCGACTCCTTTACAATCTTGTTGATGTCGGACGAGAAATTGATTCTGTTGGTGTCGAACTTTACCGATGAAAGGTAAGCGGGGTTGTGTCCCAGGCGCTTGAAATCCTCAATGCGGTCGTCGCGTCTTATGTACCAATTTATGCTCTCTACATTGCTCAATAACACTTTGGCGATTGCTGTTGCCCAGCTTCCGCCGCCCATTATTGCTACTGTTGAATTAGTAAGATCCATAATTGAGAAATTGTTTTAATTTCCTGTAAATATATGAAAAGCCGTAAGCCTTTTTATGCAAGCTTGCTCACCCACTCGGCAACCTCGTTTACAGAGGGAGTGGTGTAGTTGAGTTTGAATTTCTTGTTTATGCCACCAATCTCCTGCTGTATCTTCTGGGGATTGCCGTCCTTGAGGTCGCTCACAAGGTTGTAGCCTGCTTTGTGAAGTACGGGAACCCACTCTTCGGGCACGCCGATAGCTGCAAAAGCTGCAACGCCATCCTTGGGAACTTTCTTTTCGGGGCGCATCTGCGGGAAGAAAAGAACCTCCTGAATTGTTGTCTGGCCGGTCATGAGCATTGCAAGACGGTCCATACCGATACCCATACCCGATGTGGGGGGCATACCATACTCGAGCGCGCGTACAAAGTCCTTGTCGATGAACATTGCCTCGTCGTCGCCCTTTTCGCTCAGGCGCAACTGCTCCTGGAAACGCTCGGCCTGGTCAATGGGGTCGTTGAGCTCGCTGTAAGCGTTGCAAAGCTCCTTACCGTTTACCATAAGCTCGAAGCGCTCGGTGAGGTCGGGGTTCTCGCGGTGACGCTTGCACAGGGGTGACATTTCAATGGGGTAGTCGGTGATGAAGGTGGGCTGTATGTAGTTGCCCTCGCAGAACTCGCCGAATATCTCGTCGATGAGCTTGCCCTTGCCCATTGTCTCGTCGACCTCCATTTTAAGTTCCTTGCAGATAGCGAAAATCTCCTCCTCGCTCTTGCCGTTGAGGTCGTAACCTGTGAACTCCTTGATGGAGTCGAGCATAGTAACGCGACGGAAGGGTGCCTTGAAGCTGATAATGTTGTCGCCCACTTTTACATCGGTGGTGCCGTTCACGTCCATTGCAATCTTCTCGAGCATATTTTCGGTGAAGGTCATCATCCAGTTGTAGTCCTTGTAGGCTACGTAAATTTCCATACAGGTGAACTCGGGGTTGTGGGTGCGGTCCATACCCTCATTGCGGAAGTTCTTTGAGAACTCATAAACGCCCTCAAAGCCACCTACGATGAGACGTTTGAGGTAAAGCTCGTTGGCGATACGCAGGTAGAGGGGAATGTCGAGCGCATTGTGGTGTGTGATGAAGGGGCGCGCAGCAGCTCCACCGGGGATTGACTGCAACACGGGTGTTTCAACCTCCATATAACCCTGTGCGTTGAAGTATTCACGCATAGATGAGTATATCTTGTTGCGCTTGATGAATATCTCCTTTACATCGTCGTTTACCACGAGGTCTACATAACGCTGGCGGTAACGGAGCTCGGGGTCCTCGAACTTGTCATACGCAACGCCGTCTTTGTATTTTACGATGGGCAGGGGGCGTATGCTCTTTGAAAGGATTGTGAGCTCTTTTGCGTGTACTGTGATTTCGCCGGTCTGTGTGCGGAATACAAAACCTTTGATACCTACAAAGTCGCCAATGTCGAGCAGGCGCTTGAAGAGGGTGTTGTAACCGTCCTTGTTCTCTCCGGGGCAAATGTCGTCGCGGGTGATGTATACCTGTATGCGGCCTTTAGAGTCCTGCAGCTCAATGAAAGATGCTTTTCCCATTACACGGCGGCTCATCATACGGCCGGCGATGCACACCTCGCGAGGCTCGTCCTCGTCTTTGAATTCTTGCAGAATATCCACCGAGAAGGCGTTTGTGGGGTACTCGGCTGCAGGGTAGGGCTCAATGCCCATATTGCGTAGCTCGCCGAGGGCTTCGCGGCGCACAATCTCTTGTTCGCTTAATTCCAGAATGTTCATTTTGCTATTTTGTATTAAATTAATTCCTGTTTGCGGTACTTTGTATTTGTTTCCCGTTAAAGATACAAATATTTTTTGATACCGGGCTATTTATTGCTTTTTTCTTTATTCAAACTCATAACTGCCCGAACCTATCATAATGCCGTCGGTGAAAAGGAAGAGGCGGTAGGTGCCGGGTTGCAGAAACTCTTCAATGTCCCAGTACATTGTAACCTCTTGCTCCTCGCCCGTGTATTCAATGTCTCTTTTCATTGAGTAGCCAATCTCGCGGTTCTCGTAGAGGAAGGTGTTGCTCCTGCTCTTTGTGAGCACCTCCTGGCTGGGCTGCATTATGCGGGCATACACGGTTTTGTTTCCGGTGCTTGCTGTTATGTTCTTTGTTATCACAAAGTTAATCTCGAGTTGCTTTGCGCGTTTGAGCTTGCTCACGCTCTTGCCGCTTTTCTTCACGGGGGTCATTTTAATGCCCATCGCGTCGAGCTGCGATGCAAGGTTCACCTTCTCGGCAAGCTCCTCTTTGGCGCTTGCAAGGGCGTCTATCTTGCGCGATGCTTCGCGGTATTTCTCGTTCACGCGCTTGTTCTCCTTCTTTAGGTTCTCGTTCAGTGCGTTGAGCGAGTCTATTTGAAGAACGTAGCTGCGGAGCACGGCGCGCACTGTCTTGAGCTCTTTCTTCAGGCGTGTTATTTCGGCCGCATTTTCGGCTTTTGTCTGCTTGAGCTCTTCGAGCAGCTGCTGGGTGCGCAGTTTTTCCTGTTCGAGCTTTGTTTGCAACGAATCGTTTGTGATGCGTATCTTAAGCTCGTCGTACTGCATTGCGAAACTCGAATACTCGCTTTCGAGCTCCTCTTTCTCTATGGCAAACAATTCTTGCATTTCGCTGTTCTTTTGCTTGCTTTGCAAGAGCAGTACTCCAAGCACTGTTGCTGTTGTGAGTAACAGCGCCATGGCGGCGAGTAGAACTATTTTCTGTTTCTTGTTCTCCATAGGGCAGGTTTATTTTGAGAGTTTCTTTATGCTTTCTGTGAGCATTGCAATCTTCTCGGTTGCGTCCGACTGCTTTTTGCGCTCAATTGCAATTACCTTTTCGGGTGCGCGGCTCACAAAGTTGGGGTTACCGAGCTTTGCCTCAACGCTCTTGAGGAATTTCTCAAAATAGGCAAGCTCCTCCTGCAGTTTTGCAATTTCGGCATCCTTGTCGATGAGTGAACCCATAGGCACGGCAAACTCGCTTGTTCCCACACGGAACGAAACGGCTGTGTCGTCGGGGGTGTCAACGCTTTCGATAGCTGTGAGGTTGGCCATTTTGGTGAGCACGCTCTCGAGCCCTGCAACGGGTGAGTTGCCTACAATTTGCAGCGCAAGAGGCTCGCGGGGCGAAAGGTTCTTTTGCTGGCGTATAGCACGTATGTTACCGATAATCTCCTTGAGAACAGATATCTTGCCGATAAACTCCTCGTCGCAAGCGCGGCTGAGCGCCTTGACATCCTGTATCATAAGGCTCTCGCCCTCCTTGCGGTCGTAAATAGACTGCCACAATTCCTCGGTGATGAAGGGCATGAAGGGGTGGAGCAGGCGCAAGAGGCTGTCGAAGAACGAGAGTGTTGCCTCGTAGGTGGCTGCGTCGATGGGTGAACCGTATGCGGGTTTTATCATTTCGAGGTACCACGCCGAGAACTCGTCCCAGAAGAGGGTGTAGATGTTCATGAGCGCCTCGTTGATGCGGTATTTCGAGAACTGGTCGTCGAGCAATGCTGCCGATTTTGCAAGTGTCTCCTCGAAGTATTTTATTGCAAGCTTCGAGCTTTCGGGCTGCTCGGCCTCGCTGCTCACGTTCCAGCCCTTTACAAGGCGGAAGGCGTTCCATATCTTGTTGCAGAAGTTACGGCCCTGCTCGCAGAGTGATTCGTCGAAGAGAATGTCGTTACCAGCGGGTGCCGACAACATAATACCCATACGTACACCGTCGGCGCCATATTTTTCAATGAGGTCGAGGGGGTTGGGTGAGTTGCCGAGCTGCTTGCTCATTTTGCGGCCAAGCTTGTCGCGTACAATACCTGTGAAGTATACGTTACGGAAGGGCATTTCTCCCTGGTACTCGTAGCCCGCCATAATCATACGTGCTACCCAGAAGAAGATGATAGCGGGGCCGGTTACAAGGTCGTTTGTGGGGTAGTAGTAGCTTATCTCTTTGTTCCCGGGGTCCAAAATGCCATTGAACAATGATATGGGCCACAACCAAGAACTGAACCAGGTGTCGAGGGCATCCTCGTCGTGTTTAAGCTCCTCGGCTGTAATGTTCTCGTATCCGGGGATTGCCTTTGCAAGCTCCAATGCCTGCTCGCGGCTCTCGGCTACCACAAACTGCTCGCTCTCTCCCTCGCCGGTGGGCAGGAAGTAGGCGGGTATGCGGTGACCCCACCACAACTGACGGCTGATGCACCAGTCTTGAATGTTGCTGAGCCAGTTGTTGTATGTTGTCTTGTATTTTGTGGGGTAGAATTTAAGCTCGTCGTTCATTACAGGGGGGAGGGCAATGTCGGCAAAGTGCTGCATACGCAAGAACCACTGCATACACAAACGGGGCTCAACGGCTGTGTCGGCGTTACGCTCCGAATAACCTACCTTGTTCTCGTAGTCCTCAACCTTTTCCATAAGGCCGGCTTTTTCGAGGTCGGCGGCAATTTGTGTGCGCACCTCCATACGGTCCATACCAACATAAAGGCCTGCAGCCTCGCTTATTGTTGCGTCGGCGTTGAAAATATCAATTGTTTCGAGGTTGTGTGTCTTGCCCAGCATATAGTCGTTTGTATCGTGGGCGGGAGTAACCTTCAAGCAGCCTGTACCGAACTCGATTTCAACGTAGCGGTCCTCGATAACGGGGATTGAACGGCCTACAAGGGGTACAATAACCTTCTTGCCCTTCAACCAGGTGTTCTTGGGGTCTTTGGGGTTGATGCACATTGCGGTGTCACCCATAATTGTTTCGGGGCGGGTGGTGGCAACCACTGCGTAGCGGCGGCCTTCTGCATCGCGGTGCAGAATCTGGTGTTTCACGGTTGCGTCGAAAGCGTCGGTGGGCGCGAGTGTTACTGCGTCGGCCTCTTCGCCGTCGGTGCAGCCTGCAGCCTCGTCAACATAGTAACGCAAGTAGTAGAGCTTGCTCTTTTCCTCCTTGTAGATTACCTCCTCGTTGCTGAGAGCTGTCTGTGCTTTGGGGTCCCAGTTCACCATACGCAGGCCGCGGTAGATGAGACCTTTGTTGTAGAGGTCGCAGAATACTTTGATAACGCTCTTGCTGCGTACCTCGTCCATTGTGAACGATGTGCGGTCCCAGTCGCACGATGCGCCAAGCTTGCGCAACTGTTTGAGGATAATGCCTCCGTGCTCCTCTTTCCACTCCCAAGCGTGTTTCAAGAACTCCTCGCGTGTGAGGTCGCTCTTCTTTATTCCCTGCTCGGCAAGCTTTTTCACAACCTTTGCCTCGGTGGCAATAGATGCGTGGTCGGTACCGGGAACCCAGCAAGCGTTCTTGCCAAGCATGCGGGCGCGACGCACCAGAATATCCTGAATGGTGTTGTTGAGCATATGTCCCATATGCAATACTCCTGTTACGTTGGGGGGAGGAATTACAATTGTGTAGGGCTCACGCTCGTCGGGCTCGGAGTGGAACAGGTTGTTCTTTATCCAATATTCGTACCATTTTTCTTCGACCTCGGCCGGAATGTAGGTGCTTGCTAAACTCATATTATTCTTTATTTAATATTATTATTCCTTGTAAAAATTAAAGTTATCTGCAAAGTTAATTCTTATTATTAAATTAATTACCTTTGTGGCACAAAAAAATACAAATTTATGCATAGCAGAAGTGAAATTTTAGCCTCTTTCGGGCGTTTCCTCGATGTTCTCGACGAGTTGCGCGAAAAATGCCCCTGGGACAGAAAACAGACCAACGAAAGTTTGCGCCCGAATACGATAGAAGAAGTGTATGAACTGTCGGATGCGTTGATGGCTGCCGACACCAACAATATCTGCAAGGAGCTTGGCGATGTGCTCTTGCACGTTGCTTTTTATTCAAAGATTGCGCAGGAACAGCAGCAGTTCGATATGAAGGATGTGTGCGACCGTCTGTGCGAAAAGCTCATCTATCGTCACCCTCACGTTTTTGGCACGGCAAAGGCCGAAACAGCCGGCGAGGTCTCTAAAAACTGGGAGCAGCTGAAGCGTAGCGAAAAGGATGGTAACAAAAGCATACTGAGCGGTGTGCCAGCCTCAATGCCCTCGCTCATAAAGGCGTTCCGTATGCAGGAAAAGGCTGCCAATGTGGGCTTCGATTGGGATAAAAAAGAGGATGTGTGGGCAAAAGTAAAAGAGGAAATTGCCGAGGTGCAGGCCGAAATGGAGCGTGGTGACAAAGAGAATATGCAAAAAGAGTTCGGCGACCTTTTTTTCAGCCTTGTGAACGCTGCACGCCTTTATGGTGTGAACCCCGATACGGCGCTCGAGCAGTGTAATGTGAAATTCCGCCGCCGCTTTAATTTTGTAGAGGAGAGTTCCATTGCAATGGATAAGGATTTGAGCGAAATGACGCTTGCCGAAATGGATGCTTTGTGGAATGAAGCAAAGGCGAAGGGGCTTTGAGTGAAAAAGGATAGGGGCTGCGGCCTCTATCCTTTTTTTGTTGGGAGTAATTCCCCATTGTTGTGCGATATATTATCGTTGAACAATAAAACTATGAAAACATTTACCGGGGCTTTGCCCCATAATGGGTGAATCAATCTTTGTCGTGGCGTTTGAAAGGGCCGCCTCTTTTTCCTTGCCCGGGTGCACGGCCGCCTCTCTCCTGGCGTGCCATCGTTTTTATCATATAGCTCTGGAAAGAGTGCTCGGCGCGTTGTATATCAACGAGTTTCTTTGGTGAAACCACATTGAGGTATTTTGTGATGTACTCTTTTTCCAATTGCGCAATTGCAATGCGGGCGTCGGCTGTGTGGCCAAGCAGTTCTTTCCACTGCTCGTCGGTGAGTTTCTGCCCGCGCTCTTTAATAACCTTGCTGCGTGCTTCGCGTTCTATGCGGAAGCGCTCTTTCTGTAGCTCGAAGAAGATGGGGAAGAACTTTTCGGCCTCTTCGGGGGTGAGAGCGGCTTTTTCGGTTATGTAGTTGCGCTGTTTCTCCTGGAACTGTTCGGGCGAGAATTTGCGTCGTTTGTCGGGGCGCTTATCCTCCTGCGCTGTTGCGGCAAAGGTGGCAGCAACAAAAAGTGCTATTGCTATGAGTGCTTTTTTCATAATTTAGAAATTTGTTTCGTCGCCTGTGAGGCAGCAGTAGAATGTGTAATCGTTTATGGGGTAGCTGTTCAGTATCTCGTCGATATATTCGCTTGCGTAAGCATCGTCGGCAATTGCGGTGCTGTTGTCGGTGCTGTTGAGCAACGTAGCTCCTATTGCGAACATAATTACAAGGCTTGCGGCGTAGGCAATAAAGCGGCTTGTGGCATTGAGGCGCACGGTGCGCGCTTTGGTGCTTTGCACGGGTTGGGTGGGCAGCATTTTCATAATGTTGCTTTCTACCTCGTCGAAATAGCCTTGCGGCGTTTCAAAGGGTTGCCTTTTTTTGAAATCTTCTATTCTCATACCGTTCTTTTATTTTGACACCTTGCGGTGCGAAAGGTTTAATTCTGTTCCTGTAAAAATTTCTCAATCTTGCTTACTGCAATGTGATACGAAGCTTTCAGCGCTCCCACGCTTGTGTCGGTGAGCTGTGCAATCTCTTCGTATTTCATGTCGCGGTAGTATTTCAGCGTAAACACAAGGCGTTGCTTGTGGGGCAGGCGGGCAATGGCCTCCTGAAAGAGTGCGTCGGCGTGGTCGCCGCTGAAATGTGCATCACTTTCGAGCTGGTGGGCAATCTCCCCTTCGGGGCTGTCTATCGATATTATGTTGCTTTGGTTCTTGCCCAGGAATGTGAGCGTTTCGTTTATTGCAATGCGGTGCAGCCAGGTCGATAGCTGTGCTTCGCCTCGGAATTTGTCGATGTTGCTCCACGCTTTCAGGAATGTGTTCTGTAAAAGGTCGTTGGCATCGTCGTGCGAAAATACCATGCGGCGTATTTGCCAGTAGAGTGCTTGGCTGTGTTGTTTTATGAGCAGGGTAAATGCATATTCTCTCTTGTTGCCGTCCTTGAGGGCGGCAATAATTTCTTTCTCGTCGAATATGCTTTTTTCACTCATTGCGGGTGTGTGTTTCTCTTTTAGATGCTTTTTGCTGCCGATGGTTTAATTGTGTTGCACGGGAATATTCGTGTTACAACGAAAATATTTTACCTTCGGTTGCAAGGTGAGTGTTGGGGAAAATGGTTTTTGCTTCGCGTAGCAGCAGCGTATCATCGTCGTAGCGCGACGAAAAGTGGCCGATAATCAACTCTCCCGCTTGTGCGTCGCGTGCTATTGAGGCTGCTTGTTGCGCGGTGGAGTGGAAGGTGGCTTCGGCGCGGCTCTTCTCGCTTTCGGCAAAGGTCGCTTCGTGGTAAAGAAGGTCGACGCCTCTTATGTACTCGCCGTTTTCGGGGCAAGGCAGCGTGTCGGAACAGAAGGCGTAGCTGCGCGACGGGCTGGGCGGTGTCGTGAGCCGCTCGTTGGGTATAATCTCTCCCTCAGGGGTTGTGTAGTCGGCACCATCCTTAATGGCTTGTCGCTTGTATTCGGGGATGCTGTATGCATCAATCATATCCCTGCGTATGTGCCTTTTCTTTGGCTTTTCCTTGAACAGGAAGCCGCAGCAGGGGATGCGGTGCTTTTGTGGCAGTGTGTGCACGGTGATCTGCTTGTCCTCGTAAATGAGTGCGTGCTTGGTGGCGTCTATATTGTGGAACACAATTTCGTAACGCAGCTCCTTGCAGAAAAACTCCAGCTGGGGCTGCAAGAGCCGTTGTAATAATGCATCGGCGTATATGTGCAGTGGTGCTGTGCGTCCCAATAGCCCGAATGTCGATATGAGCCCAATGAGTCCGAAGCAGTGGTCGCCGTGAAGGTGCGAGATAAAAATGTGGTTGATGAACGAAAAGTGTAGGTGTGCGCGGCGCAGTTGCAGCTGGGTCCCTTCGCCGCAGTCTATCATAAACTGCTTGTTGCCAATTTTCACTATCTGCGCTGTTGCGTTGTGACGTGTTGTGGGCAGTGCCGACCCGCACCCGAGAATGTGTATTTCGAACGTTTCCATCTTTCAGCGTGTATAATTGTGCGAATATAGCTTTTTTTTCTCAATTGTGGGAGTTTGGAATCTTTTATTGCGGGGTAGGGCGCTTGTCTGCATAAAAAAGCGAGGCTTGTCAATATTGACAAGCCTCGCGGAGTATTATTTAGAATAATAATTATTCTGCACCCTCCAATTTGCTCTTCAATGCAGCAAGAGCATCGATGTCGCCGAGTGTTGTAGATGCTGCCTGGTTCTGGATAGCGGGAGCAGCCTCCTCAGCTTTCTTGCTCTTGCGAGCTGCTGTAGCGGCTTTCTTCTCTGCCTTCTCCTCCTCCTTTGCTGCATCCTCGAAAATGCGGCTGTGTGAAAGAATGATTCTCTTAGCCTCTTTGTTGAACTCGATTACCTTGAAAGAGAGTTTCTCCTCGGCTGTAGCCTGTGAGCCGTCCTCTTTTACAAGGTGTTTGGGAGTTGCGAAGCCCTCAACGCCGTAGGGGAGTGATACAACTGCACCCTTGTCGATGAGCTCTGTGATAACACCCTCGTGGATTGAACCAACGGTGAACACTGTCTCGAATACATCCCAGGGGTTCTCCTCCAACTGCTTGTGGCCAAGGCTCAAACGACGGTTCTCTTTGTCGATTTCGAGTACCTGAACCTCGATAGCCTCACCAATCTGTGTGAACTCAGAGGGGTGTTTAACCTTCTTTGTCCAAGAGAGGTCGCTGATGTGGATAAGGCCGTCTACGCCCTCCTCAATCTCAACGAAGATACCGAAGTTTGTGAAGTTGCGAACTTTTGCAGTGTGTTTTGAACCAACGGGGTATTTCTCCTCGATGTTTGTCCAGGGATCCTCTTTGAGCTGTTTGATACCGAGTGACATCTTGCGCTCGTCGCGGTCGAGTGTCAAGATAACAGCCTCTACCTCCTCGCCAACTTTCATGAAGTCCTGAGCTGAACGCAAGTGCTGGTTCCAAGACATCTCTGAAACGTGGATCAAGCCCTCAACGCCGGGAGCGATCTCGATGAATGCTCCGTAGTCGGCCATAACAACAACCTTACCCTTAACAACGTCGCCCACTTTGAGGTCGGTGTCGATAGCATCCCAAGGATGGGGAGTAAGCTGCTTCAAGCCGAGAGCGATACGCTTCTTCTCGTCATCGAAGTCGAGGATAACAACATTGATCTTCTGGTCGAGAGAAACAATGTCGGTAGGCTCGTTTACGCGGCCCCAAGAGAGGTCGGTGATGTGGATAAGACCGTCAACGCCACCGAGGTCGATGAACACACCGTAAGATGTGATGTTCTTGACTGTCCCCTCGAGTACCTGACCTTTCTCGAGTGTGCTGATGATCTTCTTCTTCTGCTCCTCGAGCTCAGCCTCAATGAGGGCCTTGTGAGAAACAACAACGTTTTTGAATTCCTGGTTGATTTTTACAATCTTGAAGTCCTCAGTCTGACCAACGTATGCATCGTAATCACGGATGGGCTTAACGTCAATCTGTGAGCCGGGCAAGAATGCTTCGATACCGAATACATCTACAATCATACCACCCTTAGTGCGGCACTTGATGTAACCCTTAACAACAGCCTGCTCTTCCATAGCTTTGTTAACAAGCTCCCAAGAACGGCTTGCGCGTGCTTTTTTGTGTGAAAGGCTAAGCTGGCCTTTTTTGTCCTCCAAATTCTCAATGTAAACCTCTACCTGGTCGCCAACTTTCAAGTCGGGGTTGTAGCGGAACTCGCTGATGGGGAGGATAGCGTCCTGTTTGTAGTTGATGTCTACGATAACCTCACGCTTGTTGATACCGATAACAGTACCGTTAACTACCTCGCGGCTAGATACTTTGTTGAGAGTGCCGTTGTAGGCCTGCTCCAACTGCTCGTGTGAGAGACCAGAGATGTTCTCTCCTTTTTCGTACGATTCCCAGTTAAAATCGGGTGTACCTGTTAAAATTTCGTTGCTCATAATTTGTTTTACTTTAATGAGTTAGACATTATGTTGATAGAATTCGGCCGCAAAGATACTGCTTTTTTGCCGAATAACAGCGTTTTTTGTCAATTATTTTGCAATGTTTTTCGCGTTCTCTCTTTTTTGTTGCTATAGATGAATTATTTTACCTCTAATTCTTTCATTTGAACTATTAAACCTTTATTTTTGTATTAGGAAATATACTAAATTTTTAATTATGTTCTCAACTTTCAGTTTTGTCGACTATTTGAGCTCATTCATCGTGTTGTTTGCGATTCTCGACCCAATAGGTATGATTCCGGTTGTAATCAACCTGCGCGACCGTGGAAAAACCATACATTCGGGTAAAGCGGTGCTTTATGCCTTATGTATGTTGCTTGCGTTCTTCTTTGTTGGTAAGTCGCTGCTCGACCTTTTTGGTGTAGACATCAATTCGTTTGCCGTGGCGGGTGCGCTGGTGCTTTTCCTCATTGCATTGGAGATGGTGCTCGACATTGTGATTTTCAAGGATACGCAGGTGGCCGGTAACGATGCCACTTATGTTCCCGTGGTGTTCCCTCTGATTGCGGGTGCCGGTTCATTTACTACGCTCCTTTCGCTCAAGGCCGAATATTCGTCGCTCAACATTATCCTTGCGCTGCTCACAAATGCCATTGTGGTGTATGTGGTGCTTGCGACAACTAAAAAGATAAGCCGTGTACTGGGCAAGGGTGGTGTATATTTCACCCGTAAGTTCTTCGGTATTATTCTGCTGGCAATTTCGGTGAAGCTCTTTACATCGAACCTTTCGCACTTGATAGAGAGCATAAGCGGAAATTAAAAATATCCCTCTCTTTATAAAAAGGGGTTGGCTCAAAAGCCCCGTTTAAGAACAAGCAAACCCTGTCAGAATGCGCTCTGGCAGGGTTTGTTCTCTTTGCAAAATGACTTTTGGGTCACCCTCTTTTTTGACTATTTATATTGTTTGAAATTGGCTGTTTCCTTTGTCTGCAAGCTGCCGTCGGGTGCGCTGTAAATGAAAAACGCATCCACATTGTTGGCGTTGCAGAATTTTTCGGCCTCTTCAACTCCCATAACCATAAAGGCGGTGGCAAGGGCATCGGCTGTGGCGCAGTCGCCTGCCAGAACCGTTGCCGACAAAAGGGAGTGTGTTACGGGGTAACCGCTTTTGGGGTTTATTGTGTGGGCAATCTTGCGGCCGTTCTCGTAGCGGAAATTGCGGTAGTTGCCCGATGTTGCCATTGCTCGGTTGCTTATTCTTATAATCTCCTGCAACTCGCCTGTCTGAATGGCGTTGTCAACAGGCTTGTTTATGCCAATGGCCCAAGGCTTTCCTTTGTCGTTGCAACCGCGTGCAACAATCTCCCCACCAATTTCCACCATATAATTCTTTACGCCCAGGCTGTTGAGGGCGCGCGCAACCTCGTCGCAGCCATATCCTTTGGCAATTGCGCTGCAGTCGAGCATAGTCTGCGGGTGGGTTTTTATAATCTTGCCGTCGGCGAGTGTTACCCCCTTGTAGCCTGTGTATGTGCGCAGGCTGTCGATGGTTGCCGAGTCGGCAGGCAACCCTTTCTTGAAGCCGAAGCCCCAAGCGTTCACGAGCGGCGCCACTGTGATGTCGAACGCTCCGTCGGTCTTTTTCGAAATCTCTTGTGCAATGGTGAAGACGCGTGTAAAAGTGCTGTCCACTGTAATGTCCTCGCCGCGGTTCACTGCCGATATTGTGGAGCGGGGGTTGAAGGTGGAAAGCGAAGCGTCGACTCTTGCCATTGCCTCTTTAATGGGGGCGTGAAGGTCGTCCTTGCTCTGGTATATTATATTATAATAGGTGCCGAATACTTTGCCGTCGCACTTTTTATAAGGGGTGTTGCGGCTGATTACATAAATGGTTCCTGCAACGAGAAAGAGCAGGAAGAGTATCTGGTGTATTTTCATTGCTTGTTATTTGCCAATGGGAATTTCGAAAATAATGTTGTAGGTGCCGCCGAAACGGTTGCTCTTGTTCTCGCCGTATCCCGGGATGTACCATATTTGCGACTCTTTGCCCTCGCCCTCCTTTAGGCGTGTTTTGTATCGTATGCTCCATCCCATGTGCACGAATTTCCACACTTTAACCTGCACTCCCACTCCAAGCTCGAACCACGAGCAGCCGGCCTCAATGTCTTTGAGGTCGAGTGCAGTGCTTGTGCCCCACACTGGGTCGGTAATGGGCGGTGTCTTTACATCGTATTTTGCAGTTGTCCAGCCGTAACGCGCAATGCCGTAGAGCCTGTAATTCTTCAATTCTCCTTTCTTGTTGTGGAAAAAGTTGTAGTTGAGACCCACGCGGTAGTAGGGTGCACTCGACTTATAGTAGATGTTTGTTGTCTCGTCGGTGCCGTCGGTGCTGCCGTATCCCACCTCCACTGTGGGGAAGAAACGGTTTCCGAAATTGGCTGTTACAGCAAATTCCGAGCTTGTGTAGTCGTCGAATATTGACGAGACGTAGCCGAAAAGGTCGCCCGAAAGGCTTACTCCTTTGAATGCAAAGGACGATTCTTTCTCTTGCGCGTCGGCAGCAAGGGGCAACAATGCAAGGATACTACTGATAAAAATATATTTTAATATTTTCATTGCCTTTGAAATTTACTTTTTTGTTCTTTATTGCAGCCTCTTCCATCCACACGCCGGTGTGCTCCACCTCGCTTATGCTGTGGTACATAAGCGTGCCGCACTCCATCGACTGGTAGTAAGGCTCGTTGCTGTGGGTGATGTAAAGTGAGTCGCGCAAGCCGTCCTCGTAGAGGAAAATTACAGTGTCGATGCTCTGTGTGTAGCTCATCGGTAGAGAAACCTCTTCGGCGTCGGTCAGGTGGTTTACAAAGAGCGAGTCTTTGCCGTTTACCATAAGCGATACATCTATGGGGCCGGGGTGCGTGTAGCGCTCCTTTGTGAGGACCGAATAGAAGCCCATCTTGTTGTATGCTGTGTTGTTGAGCGAGCAGTCGTAGCCGTTGTCGCAGCCCACAAGGAGGGCGGCGCAGGCAAGCATAAGTGCTGCTTTTTTTAGTGTCTTTTTCATAACAATTTCTAAATCTCTTTGGCAACGTTATATTTGTTCCTCTCCTGCGAAGTGCGGCTCACAAGCTCGGCTATAAAGCCGGTGAGGAACAGCTGTGTGCCCAGAATCATCATAGTGAGGGCGATGTAAAAATAGGGCGAGTCGGTGACAAGGCGCATAGGGTGGTGGCAGGCTACGCTGTAGAGCTTGCTTGCTCCCAGAATTGCTGCCGACACAAAGCCTATAAAGAACATCAGCGTGCCCCAGAGGCCGAAAATGTGCATTGGGCGGTAGCTGAATTTCGAAAGGAACCACAGCGACATAAGGTCGAGGTAGCCGTGGAAGAAACGGCTTATCCCGAATTTGCTCTTTCCGTACTTGCGTGCCTGATGGTGCACCACAAGCTCGCCAATCTTGTCGTAACCCGCATTTTTTGCAAGGTAGGGGATATAACGGTGCATATCGCCGTAAACCTCAATGCTTTTTACCACCTCTTTGCGGTAGGCTTTGAGGCCGCAGTTGAAGTCGTGCAGGTTCTTTATGCCCGAAACCTTGCGCGCTGTTGCATTGAAAAGCTTGGTGGGCAGTGTCTTGCTCAGCGGGTCGTAACGCTTCTGCTTGTAGCCCGACACAAGGTCGTAGCCATCGGCGGTAATCATCTTGTAGAGGATGGGAATTTCGTCGGGGCTGTCCTGCAGGTCGGCGTCCATTGTAATTACAACGTTACCCTGTGCGCGTTCAAAGCCACAGTAGAGTGCGGGCGATTTTCCGTAGTTGCGGCGGAATTTTATGCCGTGTATGCAGCTGTTCTTCTCTTTCAACTTCTCAATTACATCCCACGAATTGTCGGTGCTGCCGTCGTTCACAAAAATAATTTCGTAGCTGAAATTATTCTCTTTCATCACTCGCTCAATCCACGCTGCAAGTTCGGGGAGCGACTCTGCTTCGTTGTATAGGGGTATTATTACCGATATATCCATAAGTGTGTGGTTGGTGTTTTTTATTTCTTGCGTACAAAAATTGCTATTATCGCAGTAATGAAAGGCGATACAATAATATTTGTACTGAATATTTGCATTATAATCTCTCGCGTGCTCATTGCCTTGAATAAAGTTGCCGTAGCGGCAAATTGCTCTTTCATCGCCTCGTCAATTCCGTCCATTGATGCTATTTGGGCAAACTGCTCCTGTATGAATTCCATAAAAAAGCCGTTGTCAATGAACAGGAAATATATGAACTGCGCAATGGCTGTGAGTATGGCCGAGCACAAATACATTGTGAGCAGAAAGAACCACGCTTGTGCATAGCTTATGCGGTTGCCAGCTTCGCGCTTGCGGAATGTGGCTGCGAGCTTGCCGGCTACAAATGGCGATGCTATGAACAGCACAAGGAACAGGGTGGAGCAGAAGGGTACTCGCAGGCCTGCGATGTATACAATGTTTGTTATTATTGTGTAGAGCCCGAAGAGGGTGCCGTAGAACATTGCTCTCTCGCTTGCTCTCGCAGTTTTTTGTTGTTCCATAATTGCTGTGAAAAACTAATATGTAATTAATGTGCGAAGATACAAAAAATATCCAATAACATAAAAATAATGCGTTTTTTGTGTGCCCTCGCTCGCGCCCGTAAAAAACAAAGAGTGCAACCTTGGGGTTGCACTCTTTTGCTTTATGAATTATCGGTCAATTACTTAACGATAGTTTTTACACCGTTGATAATGTAGATACCGGGAGCGGTAATCTCTTTAATCTGGCGGCCAGTGATGTCGAAGATTACTTTCTCGCCCATCTCGCTCTCAATCTCGTTGATGCCTGTAGCGTTGCCTGTTACAGTGATTGCGCAAGAGATAACCTCATCGATGTATTCTGACATCCAATTAGAATTGTATACAAATCCCCACTCCTGGATGTTGTTGAAGTAGTAGGTTCCAGCCTTGGTGATGGGAGTGTCTGTTACAAGAGTAACAACGTTGTAGGGGAGTGAGTTGCCCTCGGCGTCGGTAAATGTAAGGTTGAAGATAACCTCTTTCTCAATCTGCTCCTCCTCGTCGAAATAGGTAACAACGTTGCCTTCGGCGTCGGTAACGGTAACACCCTGCCAGAGGTTGTCGCCGCCGAGGTCACGAGTGTACTCAACAACAAGTGAATCCAATACATCTACAACGCTGCCGTCGGCGGGTGTGATGTTTGTGATTGCAAAAGGTGCGCTGTTGTCAACAGTTACGTTAATCCAACCCTCCTCGCTAGTCATTCCCAAACCATTGGGGTCGAGTGTGAATGCGCCTGCGGGAATTGTTATGCGGTATGTCTCCGACTCGGTAATTTCAGTTACAAGGTTATATACAATTGTCTTCTCATCAACCTGCTGGCCAAAATCGAAGAAATGAGGAGTATAATCCCAACCAATTGTGTATGTGGGGCTCAACTCGTCTGTTTCGGGCATCAACTCAATACCTGCTTCGCAAGTAATGGTAATACCTGTGAATTTTTTGTATGTCATACCATCCTCTGTCTCGCCGTTAGCTGTAACAGTGAATGTGGGGTACTCGCTCTCGGCATAGAGAGTGGGGAGTACGTTGGCGCTGCTGATTTCAACGTATGAGCCGTAGCTGTTGTACTGTGTGCTGAACTGAATGGTCTTGTTCTTGCCCTTGTTTGTGATAATGGCAGCGCCATCTTCGTTGAAGCTAACTGTCCACACTGCATCGTCGCCAAGTTCGCTATTGTCTGCGCTTACGTTGAAGCTGGTGTATGTGCCCTTCATATAGAGGTAGCGGTTGAATACGTCGATGATGTAGTACTCGCCGGCGTTCTCTGTCTCCTCGAATGTGAAGCCATAGTAGCCGTTTGTTTCGATGTAGTCGGCTTTCTTGGTGATCTCTTTTGTGTAGAGGTAGCCGTTTGTATTATAGTCGTAGATGTGGTCGGCAACGATGTTGTTGGCGTTGATGAGGTATTTTGTACCGCTAACAATTGATGTAGCCTTTTTGAAGGGAACAATGCTAGAAACGTAGTATTTCTTAACGATGCTGTCGCTCCATACTTTCTCGCCATCCTGTGTAACCGATGCAATTACGTGGTACTCGTTCTGCTGGTTTATATAAGGTGAAGTGAAGTATTTGCTACCTTGTGTTTTAACATCTGTGGTGTACTTGCTTACACGAATAGCGATAACGCTTGCACCCTCTGTTTCGCAGGTGAAATCAGCGTAGCTCAAATTCAATTTATCGTAAACACCTGTGTTGTAGTTTGCAACGGGAGTAGCAACCTTCAATGTGTAGCTGTATGTGGCAACGTCGCTGAACTCTTCGCCGTCGATAGCAATAGCCTTGATGGTTGTTGTTGTACCGAATTTGTTGATGCTGAAGGGAGCCTCGTAAACTGCAGACTCGGCTGTGGGCTCTGTGCCATCGAGTGTGTAGTAGATTGTTCCAGCCTCGGCTGTGAGCTCAACATCTGCGGGGTTGTAGATTGCACCAGCTTCAACAGATGTTACGGGTTTGGCAATTGTTGCACCAGTCTCTTCGGCTGCGTATGTAATTGTCAAAGCATCCATACGTACTTGGCCGTCAGAAAGAGCCTCAATTGTGTAAGTGGCGCTTGTACCGTCAAGAGCTACGGTTACTTTATCTTCAGAAATAGTTGCGCCTCCGCCTATAGATTTCTGCAAAGAAGTTGCATAAGCGTTGCTGTTGCAATCGAACTCAATAGCTGTGATGTTGCCAAGAGTGCATTCAATGATGAGTTCTGAGTTCTTGTAGAATCTAGCAGGATTTGCATAGTCGGCAACATTAGATGTTGATTTACCCTTGTTGTTTGTAAGGATAATGCCATTCTGTTCCCAAACCTGCTCCGAGGTTGTTTGCGAGGTGCGTTGCGCTTTATCTGCGAAAGATAAAGTTACCTCATCTGCACGTACAGCAATAATGCTGAACAAGCAAAGAATAGAAAGTAAAAGTTTCTTCATAAATAAAATTTTTTAGTTAATAATTTAAGTTATTGTGTTTTTTTGTTTTTCTCCTTATAATATATAAAAAAAACAGCAGAGGTTTCTGCAAGTGTTTTGCAAAAACCTTGTAGTTTTATTGCTGCGGTAGCCGCAGACGTTTATTCTTTTTTATAAGAATGGCGCAAATTTAATAAATATTTTAATATTCGTGCATTTTTGCTGCAATATTTTTTTATTTCTTTCGTTGTAAAATAATCGCGGGAATTTTGTGTGGTTGAAATTTTGTTGTATCTTTGCACTCAGTACGGGTAAGTCCTATACGGCCAGCTCCCTGCGAATCCTCCAGGGCTTGACCGCAGCAAAGGTAGTTGGTTGTAGCGGCGCGATGTAGGTAGCTTACCCACCCCATAGGCGAGTATCTTTCGGTACTCGCTTTTTTTTGGCTCAACGTGAAAAGTTGAGGGGCGGTGTTATTTTGCAGCTATTCTATCAATTAATTGAGTTTCTTTTATGTTCTTTCGTCACGCGAAAGGGCACAAAAATGCGAGTAAGCAAGCTTTCACACGCTCATACAGTGCCGTTTTTTAGGAGATTACTCTTGCTGTGGTTTTCTATTGCAAAGGTATTTTCTTAACTCCGCCACTCGCTGTGCGAGGGGGCAACGCGGGCGAGCGTTGCTTGCGACGACGGAACATTTATGTTCCCCAAGGAGTGCCCAAAGGGCTTTAACGCAAAGTGACGGAGGGGAGTGAATGTGCATTCTATAAACTCCTCGGTGTTATTCTGCGACTATTCTCTCAATTAAGTATTCTTTTTGTTTTTCTTTCTGTGCGACAGAAAGAAGCAAAGAACTCGGCACGCGAGAAAAAATAGTCGCGAGCATTCTTTGCTCATTTGAATAAAGCACTCCCGCTCGGCATTTGTAAGTTAAACTTACATTGCGCTCACTTAATCGTGCTTTTCGGCCGGCTCCATTCGGTCGAACGCTCGCTTGCCACTCGACACTTCGAGCGGTTCGCGGGGTGCTGCGATAATTAAACGCAGTTTAATAGACAATGCTTGCAGCAATAGGTCGCGCGTAGCGCGGGTTGCGAGCAGCAAGCATTGTCAA
>JAZTWX010000040.1:0-31898 GCA_045636125.1 Bacteroidaceae bacterium | reverse complement strand
TGCGGAAATAGCTCAGTTGGTAGAGCACACCTTGCCGCAAAAGAAGAGGTTTCCAACCTTGGCAAGGAGAGCAAAACTAATAGGACTAACCACGAAAAAAATGCGGAAATAGCTCAGTTGGTAGAGCACAACCTTGCCAAGGTTGGGGTCGCGAGTTCGAGCCTCGTTTTCCGCTCAACAAATAAGCGCGCCCGATGCGTGTACTGAGCCCAGGTGGCGGAATGGTAGACGCGCTCGTTTCAGGTGCGAGTGTTGAGAGACGTGCAGGTTCGAGTCCTGTTCTGGGCACCGGCGCTGCGCTTTGGATAGAGAATGGAGAAGTGGCGGAATTGGTAGACGCGCTACTTTGAGGGGGTAGTGACCGTTGGGTCGTGTGAGTTCGAGTCTCATCTTCTTCACTCAGTTAAAGGAGTTCAACGAACTCCTTTTTTTTGTTTAAATCACTTTTTATTCATCACTTTATATTATTTTTGTAGTAGAAAGTGAAATTCATTTTACGTACAAGGTCTGTGCGTTTTTGTTTTCAGATGTGTATAATGTGATGTTATTTATGGAGGAAAAAAAAGCAAAGAAAGCGGGAAGAAATAGGACGCTCACAGTGTCTCCCGATGAGGTCGGTGAATTGAAATCTCGTATATTGTTTTCAAATGATATAGAAAATAATTCTTCGTTTATTAATCAATTGATAAATGGTGATTTATACGATATTATAGATAAAGTTCCTGATGGTTCTGCGAATTTGATAATAATAGATCCACCATATAATCTTACTAAGAAATTCAATTCTTCGTCGTTTGTCGCATCTACGGATGAAAACTATGAAAGGTATCTTAGGAGTTGGTTCCCAAAGGTGTGTGAAAAATTGGCTATGAATGGATCGCTTTATATGTGTGGTGATTGGAAATGTTCGCATATACAATATAAAGTGATTTCTGAATATTTGACCATACTTAATAGAATAACTTGGCAGCGTGAAAAAGGGAGAGGTGCTGCTGCTAATTGGAAAAATGGTATGGAGGATATTTGGTTCGCTGTTAAATCTCCAAAAGATTATTATTTTAATGTTGATGCTGTAAAAATGAAACGCCGCGTTGTGGCTCCATATAAAGAAAATGGTGCTCCAAAGGATTGGCAAGTTACTTCTGATGGAAATATTAGAATAACTTTTCCGTCAAATTTTTGGGATGATATAAGTATTCCTTTTTGGTCTATGCCTGAGAATACAGATCATCCAACTCAAAAACCTGAGAAATTGATTGCAAAGCTTATATTGGCATCATCAAAGCCTGGCGATTTAGTCTTTGATCCATTTGCAGGAAGCGGTACAACTTGTGTAACGGCAAAGAAATTGAATCGGAAATATCTTGGAATAGAGATTGATGAAGAATATTGTCTCTGGGGAGCAAAAAGGCTTTTAAAAGCTGATAATGATTTGGAAATTCAAGGTTATAGTGGTGGATATTTTTGGGAAAGAAATTCATTGAATTTGCAGAAACATCCAGCATCTAATAATATGGATAGAGTACCAACATTATTTGAATAGGAATGACATTATGAATAAGTATGCAAAATCTTTCGTCGATTATATTATATCGGATGCGGCACCCAGAGGTAATAAGGCTATTGTAACTGAATTTATAAAAGAAAAGTATGGTTTAATAAAGGATCGTACTGTCTATTATTGTAATTTTTTTGCAGTTAGGTTTAGTTATACTAAAAACTCATCTTTTTCAAATACGGTTTTGTCATTATCTCATTTGCAAAAATATGATAGAATTCCATTTTTCGTTGTTTTAGTAAGACGAAATGATTTGAATAAGGTGTATATTGCAAATACAACTTTTTTATCCAAAATAAGTCATAGTTCGAAATTGTTGGCTGTTGATAATATTCGTGGTAGTTTTAATGGAAGTGATATAATTAAGCAATATGCTGATATTGATAATGTTCCTAATAATTTTGATAAATTATTCGCGATTCATGAAGGGCTGGACTGGAATGATAATTTACTACGATTAGTGGATGCTTCGGCTGATATAAAGCCAAGAGTCCAAAAATTCATTCCCACAAATGCAGAATTGAACAATATCTTAAATTCTATTAATAGGGCGCAGGCTTTTGTAGAATCAAGTAATTTCAAAATTCTAAAAAATGACCTTGAATCTCGTTGCGAAGCTTGTAAAGAAGGGATATGGGTGGCATCTCACATTGAGAATGTGAATACACGTGGAAGAATAATTGAATCGATGATTACATCTAATGTGTTAGAACGTAATGAAATAATAAAATCTCTAAAGAATATACAGACGCTATTGCCCGTGTATGATACAAAAAATGATTTAGGCGATTATAATAGAGTTTTTGATAATGGGGATACATACACCGATATTAAAACAAAAATAGTATATTTAGATTCTGCCCCAAAAGCTTATAATGTAGATAAATTCTTGGATAAAATGGCCAAGGATAATTCTTCTTTCTTTTTCTTTTTTGTCGGAATAGATGAAAAAGGTGTTTGTAGTACAAAATTATGCTCTGTTTATCACAAAGAATTATTAAAAGCTTCAATAATGCAGCATCATTGGGCAGGGCGATCAACTAGAGGCGTTGTACAATTTGATGGAAAGGTTGTAAATGAAATCTTATGTGATACTGGTTTTGTAAATTGTATTGACAAGAAGTTATCTGTTGAGTTTTTACGTCTATTGTTGGATAGATGATAAATTAAAATGAGTTCGTGTTTATAAGTAGTCAATTGTGTTTCAATGAAAGAAATTAATCCCGTCGAAACAACCCGCGCATACGCCTTCGAAATGTGGATGAAGGCTCCAATGCCTATGGTGACATTCTTCAAGACACTGAATGTTGGGCGTCTTGTGAGGCTGAGCCGTTCAAAGGGGTTGAAATTCAATATGCTTATGTGCTATTGCATTGGCAGGGCTGCAAGTGCTGTAAAGGAATTCTATATGCTCCCTGTTGGCGAGAAACTTATGCAGTACGATACAATAGCGGTGAACACGATTGTTGCCAACTGCAAGGGCGAGGTCAGCTCGTGCGATATTCCTTTCGATGGCAATTTTGCAAGGTTCAACAGTGATTATCTGCGCCTTACAAGAGCGGTTGCCGAAAGCTGCGTGAACCACGATGCTGTTGATAGTATGGTTATAGGTACATCGGCGCTTGCGCAGTACGAAATTGATGGTGCAGTTGGAATGTACAGCGGCTTGTTCAACAATCCTTTTCTCATTTGGGGAAAATACAGACGTGGGTGG
Source organism: Bacteroidaceae bacterium (assembly GCA_045636125.1). Taxonomy (GTDB): domain Bacteria; phylum Bacteroidota; class Bacteroidia; order Bacteroidales; family Bacteroidaceae; genus HGM04593. Next base: position 28,626 of record JAZTWX010000040.1, on the reverse strand, counting down.
TTCAGGACTACGCTCACGGTCTCATTTCAGTTTCATCACACGCAGATGGACGGCGCGCATGCGGCGCGTTTCCTCGATAATCTGCAACGTGAAATAGACAATTTGAAGGTTTGAAACGGTTTTTTGGTTTCAAACCTTTTTTTATTGTGGAAATGTGGCATAATGGCAACCTTGTAGCCCGCAGCGGGTGCTATTTTTGCCCTAAAAAATGAAGAAAGTATTATCTTTGAGTAGGTCGGGTGCGTCGATAGTGTCGAGGCAGGCCGGCGATATTGTATCGGGAGTTTTAAGGTCGCTTTTCGAGGCTGCCGGGGCGCAGTACAATGCTTCTACTGGGTTTTATGAGCTTAATGGCTTGTGTGACATTGCCGAGGAACAGATGCTGCCAGTTTTTGCTTTGCGTCACGCGCTCGACTCCGGTGAAAACTTGCGTGCGGTGGCTTGTGGTGCGGGTGTACGCACTTTTTTCCCTTGCCGCTCGGCTGTAGGGGTGCGTTTTGCTGGGCATGCAATTGATATGTCCTGTGCTTTTGCAGGCTCTGCCGTTGAGGTTGTGAAATTCGGTGCAGGGCAGGCTGTTGATTCGGCCGACGATGAGAATGTGCTGCCCGTGTGTTCTATCGACGGGGCTTTCAATGGTTGCAGTGCCCTGTGTGTGATTTATCCTGTTGATTTACAAGGTGTATCGTCGGTATCCAGTGATACTTTTGCCGGTTGTGAAGCTCTTGAAGAGGTGCGTTTGCGCGGTTTGCGGGCTTCGCTCGATATTTCGCAGTCGCCGGCATTGTCCTTTGCCTCGCTCAGTTACATTGTGTGCCGCGCGGTGGGTGCAGGTGATATTGTAATTACTCTTCACCCTGCTGTTTACGGCTCGTTGCAAGGGATGGGTTCGGTTACGGGTGATTGGGAAACGCTCCGTGGCATTGCCGGGCATAAAAGGGTGAGCTTTGCAACTACCTGTTTTATTGCGTTTGCTCGCGATGGAGTGGTTTATGTGTCGATGCCTGCGGTGAGCGATAGTGTGCTTTATGTGCCTGTTGACAATGGCGCGGTGCAGGCGGGAGAACTTTCTATTGCCTAAGGTTTTTTTGTCGCAAGGTGCAGCAGTGAGGAATAATTTCGCTATTTTTGTGACCTATTTTTGAACGTATGGCGGTATTTCTTATGTTTGTGCCCCTTGTTTATCTTGCGGGTAATATATTTCTTTTTTACAGGCTTTTGCGCGCGATAGCAAAGCTGCATCTTGCGGCAAAAATAATAATTTCTCTGTTTTATTGGCTGCTTGCGGTTGCTATGTTGCTCTCAATTGCGTTGCGTGAGGCGGCATTGCCGGCTGTTGTGCTTGCGTGGTTGTTCCGCGCCGGCTCGTTGTGGATGATTTTTATGTTTTACACGGCTGTTCTGCTCCTCATTTTCGATGGGGTGCGCCTTGTGCTGCCGTCGTTCCGTGCGGGGTTGCGCTGTGCGGCGTGTGTTACGGCCTTGTTGCTTGTTTATGGAAACTTTGTCTATTGTAACCCTGCGGTTGTTCCACTTGATATTACCGTGAACAAACATTTTGCCGGCAACAGCCTGCGTGTGGTGGTGGCGAGCGACATTCATTTGGGCCACGGAACGGGCAAGAGTGAGTTGCGCAAGTATGTCGACCTTATAAACGCGCAGAATGCCGATGTGGTGCTTTTTGTGGGTGATTTGTTCGATAATAGTGTGCGGCCTGCACGCGATGGTGCTTTTGACGAGGAGTTGCGCCGCTTGCGTGCCCCGCAGGGTGTTTTTATGGCTCCCGGTAACCACGAGTATATTAGCGGCTACGGGGAGTGTGAGGCTTTTCTTGCCCGCACGCCTGTGCGTATGTTGCGCGATACTGTTGTGCAGTTGCCTTGCGGCGTGCAGTTGTTGTTGCGCGACGACCGTGCGAACCGTTCGCGTCTGCCGCTTGAGGATTTTGTAAAAAAGGCCGATGATTGCAAGCCTGTTGTGTTGCTCGATCATCAGCCTTATTATGTTGCCGAGAGCAATGCTCTGGGCGTGGATGTTCATTTGAGTGGTCACACTCACCACGGGCAATCGTTCCCCGTGAACCTTATAACCGATTTTATTTTCCTTCAAAGCCACGGTTACCGCAAATGGTCGCACTCGCACGTGTGGGTGTCGAGCGGGTTATCGCTGTGGGGGCCGCCGGTGCGTGTGGGTACGCGCGGAGATATTGCTGTAATTACTTTGCGCAGTGGTGTTTAGTCCATTCGTTGTAACCGCCGTCGAGTTCTACAACGCTGTAGCCTTGCGCGCTTAAAATGTCTGCTGCAAGTTTGCTGCGTCGCCCGCTGCGGCAATAGAGTGCCACGTTTTTCTCTTTGTTCAGAAGGGTGGTGGCAATCTCCTTGAAATTATCCTTTTTGACATCAATGTTTATGCTGCCGTCGATGTTCCCGGTGGCATACTCTTCGGCTGTGCGTACATCGACAATCTGTGTGCCGGGTTGTGCAATAGCGTTTGCAAATTCCTGGACGTTCACCGATGTGAAGCTGTTCCCCTTCTTGCACGAAGAGTAGATGGCTGCGGCTGCAACAATGAGGAGGACGGATGTGATAATTGCTTTCATAACGTGTAATTTATTTCAGGACATAAAAAAGGCTGTGTCTGATGACACAGCCTTTTTCTGTTCTTATCGATAATTAGAAGAAGAGGTATCTGTTATCCTCAATATTTGCTTTCTCGATGAGTGTCTGGAGGAAGTTGCTTGCCTCACGCTGTGCCTGTGCTTTCATAACGCTCTCCTCGCTCTTTGCGTTGAACTCGGTGTTCTTGCTGTTTTTAGCAATGAGCTTAATTACATACACCGCACTGTTGCCCTTGATGGGTGCGCTTACCTCGCCCTCCTGCATCTTGGTAACGGCTGCGCAAATTGCGGGCTCGTTTGATGCTGTAGCGCTGATGTATGCGGGTGCACTGAATGTTACGCGTTTTGTCTCGCAGGTCTTTACATTAGCGTCGCCCTTGAGCTCGTCGAAGCTCTTGCCCTTGATGTCGGCAATAATCTTCTCGGCCTTGTTCTCTTTTGTGGCCTCGTAGCTGAGTACTGGTTTCAATAGCTCAACTGCTGTGTAGCCCTTCTCGTTGATGTTAGAGATTGCTGCAACGAGCAGGTAGTCGTTGTTGCCACACTCGTAGAGGGGTGAAACTTCGCCCTCTTTTGCACTGAACACCCATTTAACAGCCTCACGAGTGCCCGAAATGTTGGCAATATTGTGTGCAGCTGTTGTAATGTTGTTCTGTGTCATCACGCGGTAGCCATACTCCTCGGCGTTAGCCTCGAGGTCGCCGATAGTGGGGCAGCTTGCAACATACTGGCTGAATTTGTTGTATGCAGCGTTGTATGTATCCTTGCTGAACTCTGCTTTGCGTTTCAGAACTACAGTGTTGTATTTTGTTACAGGGTTCTTTGTGTCGATAACCTGGTAGATGATTTTTGTCTGCTGTGCGGGGAGGTCGATAACCGAGTATACGCCCTTTTTGCCGCCGAGGATGCCCTCGATGATGGGGAGGTTGCTGTCGGCAACTGTCATCTTCTCGTAGTTCGATGTTGCAAGCCACAAAGAGTCGTTACCATCCTGGTTATAGCTCTTTGCTACCTCCTTGAAGCTCTTGCCGCTCTTGAACACCTTCATAAGGCTGTCGGTGAGGGTTGTGAGTCTCTCGGGAGTCTGTGCAGAAACAGCGAGCATACGGTACTGTACAGAGTCGGGCTGTGTGCTCTTTGAAATAGTCTTGAACACGGTGTATGAGTCATCGGTCTGGCTATAGATGGGGCCTGCCACTGTACCTACAGCGAAAGAGTCCAAACGTACCTGAACCTCCTCGGGGTATGCGCTCTTGCGCCAAGCGAGTTTCGAGTAGGGGAGCTCGCTGCCTGCAAGGCGTGTGATTGTTGCATAGTCGCAGTTGGCAGCCTTCAAAGAATCGGCATACTCGGCAAGCTCGGTTCTGAGCTCGTTGCGGTCCTCGTTGCTGGGAGTAACGCGGAAGCTGACGTGCTTGATGGCGCGTGTCTCAACGGGCTGTGCATAAGCCTCTTTCTTTTGGTTGTAGATTTTCTTGATATCGGCATCGGTTGCAGCGTAGTCGGCATCTTTGAGAGCTGAGTAGGGGTAAGCTGCTACCTCAATGTCGTAGCTTGTACCTGCAGCCTCGAAGTTGTTCTTTGCAACAATGGGGTTGCCGATGAACGAGTTGCTGATGAGTGCCTGGTATTTCTCGGTCAACACATTCTGCATAATGGTCTTTTCGAGGAACTTCCAGTAGTCGTACACGGGTTTGTACTGCTCGGCAAACTGGGGGTCGTCCTTGTTCTCGTCGTACTGTGCGAGGAAACCATAGAGGATGTCCTTGTCAAATGCTCCCTGTTCGTTACGGAAAGGAGTCTGGCGCAAGAGGGGGTCGTTACCGGCCTCTACAATTGCCTTCAACTCGGCTTCTGTTACTGTGAGGCCAATCTTTGCAGCCTCTTTGCCGATGATTTCACCTTTGACGTATGTTGCCCACACGTCGTCTTTTATCTGGTTGTTATCGTCCTCGGTGAGGTTGTTGCCGCCGCGGAGGAATTTAACAACGTTTGAGTACTCTTCGTAGAGTTTCTGGAAATCGGCTACCGAGAGCTCTTCTCCGTTTACGCTGCCCACATTGTAGTCAGCTGTGTGAGACTGGAACAGTCTCCATGCGTCGCCTGCGATGAACGCAAACAATGCCAAGCCCACGAAGATAACCAACATAGGGCCCATGTTACGCAATTTTTGTAGTGTTGCCATAAATCTTTTTTATATTTTTAATTATTTGTACTTGTTTTTAGCCGCACTTTCGGGCGCGGCAGCGCAAAGATACAAAATTGCTTTTAATTATTATAATAATAATGTAAAAAGTTATTCGCTTACTTTGAGCTTGATCTGCTCAATTTTTGTGCTCCTTTTTTTAACAATCTGTATCTGGAATTTTCCAATCTTTATAGTCTCGTTCAGTTGCGGAAAACGTTGATAATGAGCGAGAATAAAGCCGCCGAGCGTCTGGTACTCCTCCGACTCGGGAATGTCGAGGCCGAAAAGTTCGTTCACGCGCTCAATCTCCAAACGGCCCGACAGGAGATATTCCCCGCCGCCAAGAGCCTTTGCAACGTGGTTGGTGTTGTCGTGCTCGTCCTCAATTTCACCGAAAATCTGCTCCATAAGGTCCTCGAGCGAAATAATGCCCGATGTTCCACCGAACTCGTCGACCACCACTGCAAGCGACTTTTTTTGTTGCATGAGGGTGCGCATGAGCTTGTGGGCCGAAAGTGTCTCGGGCACAATGGGCATTTTGCATATTCTCTGCTGCCATTTGTTGGCGTTGCGGAAAAGCTCCGAAGAGTGTATGTAACCTATAATGTTGTCGATATTTTCCTTGAATACAACAATTTTAGAGTGTCCCGACTCGATGAACATCGACTTGAGCTCCTCGAGCGGGGTGTTTACCTCGACAGCTTCAATTTCGGTGCGGGGAACGTAGCACTCGCGCACTTTTATGTTCGAAAAGTCGAGTACATTCTGGAATATTCTCACGTCGTTGTCAATCTTCTCCTCCTCGGTGGCGTTCTCAATAGAGTCCTGTATGAGGTTGTTGAGCTCTCTTTTTGAAAAGGTTGTGTCGCGTGTCTCCTTGCCTATCTTTATGTTGAAAAGGCGCATTACTATGCACGAGAGCCAGGTGGTGAAACGCGACAGGGGGTAGAGGAGAATGTAGAGCAGGTAGGTTATTACTGCAAACCTTTTGAGTGCTCCGTTGGGGTTGGTGCGGAAAAGAGCTTTTGGTACAAATTCACCGGTAAAAATTATCACAACGGTGGAAATGAACGTTTCGAGCAGCAGTTTCAGCGAGGTGGATGTTGTGAGGTCGTTGAGAAACAGTGTGCCCAGAATATCGGCCATGAGCATACCGTATATGACCAGCACAATGTTGTTGCCCACCAACAGGCTCGAAATGAAGTTGTTGCTGTTCGAGTAGAATTGGTTTATAATATAGGATTTTACGCCTCTTCCGTTAAGGTCAATTCCCATAAGCAACTTGTTCGATGCAATGAAAGCTATTTCCATTCCCGAAAAGAGTGCCGACAGGAGTATTACTACAATGAGCGAGAGTATTGTTGTTGTCATATAATCAGTCTCCGATGGGGTATATTCCCTTGGTGTTTAGTATGTTCCAAGAGGAGAGGTTCTGGTTGGCGGTGAAGCCGTACCCCTCGGTAATTTGGTCTTTTTGTTCTATTTTTATATAGGCGTCCGAAAAGATTTCTTTCTTTTCCTGGCTCCAGTAGAGCAGCGGTGTGAAGAAACGCTCCTCTTTTGTGTTCTTTATGTTCACGTTGCCTGTGAGCTTCCACAATTGAGCTTCGGTGTAGAAATAGGCTGTGTCGCAGTCGATTATGGCTTCGATGTTCATATCGTAGTCATATTTTTCGAGGTGCACACCCTTTTCAAATGCCCAGTGAGGCGGGTTGCGCTTGTCGTACACAAGCCACTCTTCGGCCTCTATTTTGTAACTTATGCGCCCCGAATCGCTTATGAGAGTGCTCACTCCGTAGGTGCTCATCATAGGCACCGAGTCGGGCTCTTCAAAGGCTGCAATGGTCTCTTTCTTGCCGCCCTGGCAAGAAATTTGAAAAAAGAGTACAACAATCGCTGCAAGAACGATTGTTGTACCTTTGTTTTTGCTTCTGTTATTTGAATCTGATAGTACCTTTATCATTAATGTGGCCTCCAATGGTTATTACTTCCCCCTCTTTGTAACCCTTCATAAACAGGTCGTTATAGTCGGGGAAATAGTCGTGGTATGATTTTATGAGTTTGTCGGCCTCTTTTTTGCACGAGGGGTCTATTGTTTTTGCGCGGTAGAGCTTGTCTACGGCTGCATAGTATGTGCAATGGTTGAGAACGCCATCATCGCACCAGTTGGGCTGCGCTGCGTAGCACTGTGCAATGAGAATGTAGGGCTGGCCGAATTTCGAGTTGAGTTCTATGGCCTTCAATGCGTAGCTGCGTGCTTTGCTGTAATTTTTCAAGCTGAAATGAACAGCACCCACTTTGTAGCACATATCGGCTTTGTTGGTGATACTGGTCTCGAGCTCGATAGCCTGGTCGAACAACTCGATGGCCTTCTCTGTTTCACCCTTCTTGAAATATCTGTAACCGCAACCCATTGCAGCTTTTGCGGTGGGCTCAATTGCAAGTGCATATTCCGATGCCTGCAAGTAAGCGTCCTCGTTGGTACATTTGAGCATACCCATTACCGAGATAACCTTGTTGAGGTAGTCGAGGTTGTCTTTGTTCTCCTCAATCTTTGCTGTGTAGATGTTGTTGAGGTCGGCACATTTTGCAGCACCGCTGTTAATGAAGTATGCGTCGATGTTGTTGCGCGAGATGCGTGCATTGTCGATGTTCTTGCTGAAACCGGCAATGAATGTGCTGTCTTTGGGGTCGTTTGTCTCGGCAAATTTGTTGGTGTAGTATACAATTCTATCGTTGTATTTGTCGAGTACCTCAACAATGTATACCGATGCGTTAAGGTAGTCCTCAATAATCTGCTCGCCGTGTGTCTCGGGGGTTCTCTTGTATTTGAGAGCCGACTGTTTCATAAACTGTGTGGTAACGGTGAACTCGGAGTTTCCCTGCTCGATGGATACCGATTTTGCAAGCATTGAGTAGATGCTGTCGGGGTCGGCATTGGGAACGAGCTGTGCATAGTCGAGAGCCTTCTTGCCGAGGATGTTACCTACAGAGAGCTTCGACTTTGTAATCTCCTGCAACTTGTCGATGTAGAGTATCTGCTGGTCGTAAAGTCCCATAAGCTCGTTGATGTATGTTGCCTTTTTAGCATCGTCGCTCTCTTTTGCAATGAGTGACTTGAGCAACTTGATACCGTTTGTGTATGTGTCGACACGTGCAACGGGGTAGTTGGTGAAAAGCTCCTTCCACATAGGGTAAGCCTCTATGCATACTTCGTATGAGGGCTTTGCGGGTTTCATCTTCTGGTTAAGGAGGAAAATGTTTTCCATACACTTTGTGCTGTCCTCTCCAACACCGAAACGGAACTCGTTGGTGATACCGTTCTGTGCCTGAGCGCAGGCAACGGCTGCTGTAATCAAAAGTAATAAAATGCTCTTTTTCATCTTCTTATATTTTGTGTTCTTATTATCTCAAACGTAGTTTCATGAACCAGCTTTCGTTGAATGTGATGCCAATGTTCAGGCGCATATATGTTTCCGAAATGAGGTTGCCGCTTTTGGGCTCCATTCTCACAAGCTGACCCGAAATGTGCAGCATCGAGCGGTTGTTTATGTTGTTTGTTATGGGGAGTGAGAAACCTGCGCTCACGCCATACTCCTCGCAACCCTCGTTGCCGGCTTTTATTTCGGTGTAAGGCTGTGCGTAGTATGCTCCCACACGGTAATGCATCTTCTTTAAAAGGTTGCGCGACATTATATTGTTGGGGTAATATTCGGCTCCCACCGATATTTTGCTGCGGTCGATGCCTTTGTCACCCACGGTGAATGTTGCGCCGCTCCATTTCTGCATTGTGTAGTCAGCACCCACTTTCCACTTGTCGTTGTAGTTGTACCAGAAACCTGCTCCAAATGTCTGGGGTATCTTGAGCCCGCTCTCAATTTTCTTTGAAGCATCCTGCTCGGTAACGGAGATGTCGGCATCGATATTGTGGCCGAGAGTGTACACGGCTCCAAATGTTGCACTATGTTTATTGTTGAATTTTGCGGTGTATTGTGCTCCGAAATCGACTTTATAGCTTTTTACGTTCACCGAATATTTCTTCACATTGTCGGTTATTGTGCTCTCGCTGAAATCGTTTGCGATGGTGTGCTGTATGTCGCCATAAATGTATGAGCCCATAACACCCACCGAAAGGTTCTTGAACGGTTGCCAGCCGATGCCCACGAAAGGTTGGTAAATACCGCCCTCGCCGTTGTATGTCTGTGTGCTTTCGAAACCCCCGTCGTTGGTGGCGGTAGAAAAACTGTATCCCACGTTGGAGAAAGGCAGGAAACCGGCGGTCATTCCCAGGTTGGGGCATAGGCGGAACTGCATTGCAATGTAGTCGAAACTTGCGTTGCGTGCGTTTCTCTGCACCTTGCCTTCTTTGAAATTCACGTTCTGCATAGAAAAGCCTGTCTCCAGAAGCATTGTGAGTGTGTCGGCTTTTGCAAACGAAGCGGGGTTAAGGAGGTTGATGTAGCTGCCGCTGTTTAAGGCGTATCCCAGCCCGCTCATCTGGCGGTTCACGCCGAGGCTCTGGTCGGCAAGGATGCCGAGCCCGTAGCGCGAATAGGGTGAGTTTATGCCATTATCGGCATATCCTGCGCACGCAGCAATTATCAGTATTAAAAGTGTAAGTAGTCGTTTATTTATTGCCATAATCAGCCAAAATTCTGTTTAGTCCTTTTGCCACAAGGAATTTATCGGCAAAGATGCGATTTTTTATGTTATTAATCAACGTTTTTTCGTCTCCGCCCGTTAAAAAAACAAAAAGTTCGCCATATTTCTCGCGATATTCGTTAATGTAGCCGTCAATTTCGTGGCAAATGCCGCGAATAACTCCGCTGCGTATGGCTGTTTCGGTGTCGTATCCACAAGAGGGTGTTTCACCATCTTTTTCGACCAGCGGCAGGCGCGATGTGAATTCGTGCAGTGCTCTCAAACGCATTTTTACTCCCGGAGCAATGTTGCCGCCGCAGAAATTGTCCTCGCGGTCGACAAAATCGATGGTTATTGCGCTGCCGGCATCTATCACTAGCCTGTTGCGGGCGGGTGCCGCTGCCACAGCTCCCACAGCTGCTGCCAGGCGGTCGCAGCCTAGCGTGTGTGGTGTGCGGTATTTAATTTTTATAGGCATAGGGGTGGTGTTGCTGAGCATCAGAACGGGGTAGTTGCAGGCTGCGAGTTCTTGTTGCATTGTTGCAGGCAGCTCTACCACGCTCGACACTATTGCCTTTTCAATGTCGAACTGCTTGTTCCATTGTGCAAGCTGTGTTGCGTAATCCTTCTCTTGCCTTGTGTGAAGGATTATTTGTTCTCCGTTGAAGAGGAAGAATTTTGCACTGTTGTTTCCTATGTCTATTATCAGGTTCAAATTTCTATCTGTTTTTTCTTTGCCGCTTGTGAGCGGTAGGTAATATTTTGCAAAGATACGAATAAGCGAGCTAAATGCCAAGTTTACTTGAGCATTTTACGGCGAGCGTGAGTATCTTCGATATTTATCAAAGATATGAATTGATAAGCGAGCTAAATGCCAAGTTTACTTGAGCATTTTACAGCGAGCGTGAGTATCTTCGATTTTATCAAAGATACAAACAAATGAGCGAGAAAATTCGTTAAGCGAGTGGGTAAAAATTCATTTTTACACGCAACGAGCGCTCCCTCACTGTTGCAATTTACACTGCATTACTTATAAATGCGCAAGCAATTGTCGTTGGGGCGGCGAATGTGCAATAGATTGGCAAGAGCAGGGGCCATAGCATTAGCAGGAGTAAAATCCTCTACAACGCTGTGTTCCACGCCTTTACCAAAGATAACCATGGGGAAGGTGACAGGCACGCGGCGCACAAGGTTGCTTGCCGACACAATATCCTTTGCCATTTTCCAGCCGGGCATAAGACGCAACCATATATCGCCCGAACATTTTGCATTGTAGCCGTTCTTTACGTATTGCAACTCGGGGCTCAGCATACCGCCGAGGCGGTATATTGTAAATACATCCTCAATGCCGTCGATGGTTTTAAGGAACTCCACTGCGTGGGCAACTACATCTACCTTGTTCATTTGCAATTGCTCCATTTTTTTGCGGTTGAGGTAGAATTCCGAATTGAAATGGCCTTCAATGTACTCTCCTTTGCCGAAAAGTGCGCTCAAATATACATTGAGTAATGCTTTTACGCGGTCCATATAAATGGTGCCCGAGGGGAGGCGGTATTTCTCGTCGTTTGAGTCGTCTTCAACCACATAACCGGTTGACGATAATGATATTACAATGTTTTCGAGCCCTATGCGGCGGTCGAGCTCTTTCAGTAGATCGGAAATGTTCTTGTCGAGGCGGGTGTATATGTCCTGTATCTCAATGGGGCGGTCCTCCATCGACACGCTGTTGTAATTTCCTGCGTAGTAAGTGATTGATAACATATCGGTTATGTTGTCCATGCCCATATTGCCGCTGCGCAGGCAGGCTATTGCCATCTCGTTTATTTCGTCGTTTATGCAGGCGCTTGTCTTGTAGGCGCGTGTGTCGTTTTTGCCGTTGAACGAATAAGAGAATGCTTTGGGTGCCTTGTCGCCGAAATTGTTGTAGAGTTCGGGCGGGAAGATGGGCGACCATTTACTGCTGCGCCCAACAATCTCTTTGTTCTTTTTTGCAGCCCAGTCGGGGAAAAGGCCGTAATACGACGAACTGCACCAGTAGCCTGTGTCGTCGTTTTTCCACAGCACAAGGTCGGGGTTGTGGCCGCCCTGCATCACTGCTGCGTCGCAGTCGGGGGCAATAACGCAAATTTGCGCCTTGCCGCGTGTGGCACGTTTGAGCTCGTCGGCCAGGGCCAGAGCCTTCTGTTTCACGGGCGACACCTTGTCGTTGGTGTATAGGCCTTTCTGGCGGCTGTCGTCGGTGCAGTTCACAATGCGCAGCGACGAGCGGTCGAGCCATCTTTCGCCCACAATGCCGTGTGTGTAGGGGTTAGTACCTGTTGCCAGCGTTGCTGTTGCCGATGCGCGGTCGATATTCTCGAATGCGTAGTAGCTGTTGGGGTATACGCGGCCCTCGCCCAGGAGGCGTTTGAAGCCGTCGGGGGTGTAGAGGTTCTCGAATTCGTACATAAAGTCGCTGCGCAGCTGGTCTACGGTAATTGTAACGAGCAGTTTGGGCGACTGTATCTCTTTTTGCGCTTTAAGGTTAAAGGGCAGAATGAGCAGCAGGGCTAGTATAAGTTTAGTTCGCATATTCTTGTGCGGTAGATGTTAAAGAGTGAGCGTGCAAATATTGTTACGGCGAAAATGTACACGGGGGCAGGGTAGTGCTGCGGAACAAACGGTGCAGTGACCACAAAGAGTGCCACCATTGCAATTTCCACCCACATAAACGGCATTTCTTTCTTTTTAATTGCGCCGTGCAACACGAATGGCAGCAACAGCAGCGGCAGGGGGTTGAGCAGCAACAGCAGATAGTTGTTGCCCACTGCGGGGTGTTGCGAAAAGAGTGACATAAAGAGCAATAGCACTCCAGGGAGGCCTTGCAACAGCAGTAGTACTATGTCGCAACCCCACACGTGTTTGCGGCTGCGCACCTCGCACAGCATAGTAATCATAGTGAAGAGCAGTAGCAGCAATGCGCTGTTAAAGGGAGTAAAGTGGTTTTTTGCTTTATCTTTTATCACCGGTAGCAGCAACTGTTTCTCGCTTGTTACAAGTGCTGTTCCGCTTGCTGTGCAGGCAGTAGCAAAGTCTTGCATAAGATAGCCAGGGAGGAATTGCATTGTGTCGCGGGACACGGGCGTGTCAATGTCGGCTCCAAGCAAAAGGTTTATTCCCAAAGCGCCCCACGGCTGCCCCACGGTGTGCTGCTCAATGGCCTGGCGCAGTGTGGTTTTGCGTTCTTCGTTGTTGTATGTCACGTCACCACCGAGAACAGCCAGAATGCGGTCGCGCACCTTTGTGGTGCAGTTGTTGTAGAAATAATTATAACGGTAAAGGTTGTAAGGGTGGCGGCAATCTCTCAAAAGGGCGTTGAGCAGCTGCGCTGTCTGCAGTGAATCCAAGTTAAGCTGTTGCTCGGTGACTCCTGCACCTCGCTCGCGGTACTCCTCTATGAAATCCTCATAGTCCACCGCCCCCGACATATAGTCGGTCTCTCCAAGGATGAAGCGCCACACAAAATTGGGCTGTGCAAAGCTGAAGTATCCGTAGCCGAATACAATGTCCCACCCTCTATCCTCGTCGCAGTAACGCAACGCGGTGTGACCGAAAAGCTCGTAAATCTCCTCGCCGGGTGAGCAGGTGAGCAGGCTCACTCTTGCCTCGCCTGCGCGTGAGGGGAGCAGCGCCAGCAGGGCGAATGCCAATGTTATAAATATCTTTTTTATTGTGTTTGTGGCCATTTCTTTTTCTTTGATGCCTGCGAAGATACAACAAATAAGGGAAATAGCTCCGCTGATTGTAGCAATTTTTTTGAAGGTAATAATATGGCTGTTGACTCCCCGCACCCTGTCATACTGAGCGCAGTGAAGTATCTCTGTACTTCCGGTATTAAAAGCCTTTGGTTGTGTTGCTAATGCATATTATAACAACTATTGGCGCACCGCGGTGCGCCAATAGAGTAAGAGAAAGCTATTTGTTATTAACGAATAACCTTTTTGCCGTTGATAATGTATATACCAGGCATGGTTATTTGCTCTATCTGGCGGCCGGTGAGGTCGAAGATAGTCTCTTTTTTGTCGGTAGTTACGTTAACAATGCCCGATGTAACACCCTCGGGTGCAGGCTCAAAGAACACTCGTGAACCCTCGTCGGCAGAGCCGTTGGCATTGTAGAGGCCCATACGCGAGCCGGCAGTGCTCCAGTTGCCATTGTGGCTCAAGAATGTGCGCTTATCCGATGTCTGGAAGGCGTAGTAGCCGTTGGTGCAATTGAGAATCCAGGTGCAATACTCGTTTGTAATCTCATCCTCGCTTATAACTTTTGTGCATTTGGCAGCGTCGTTGGTGTTGGCGACAGTTATCAATTTGTTGTCGAGCGCCGAAACAATTTTTATATTTCCGTCGGCAGCTTCAACAAAGTACCAGAATTGCTCCAAGGGGTAGCGGGGGTCGGTGCGTGAAATCTGTACCTCTTCCACTGTTTCTTTCCAAGGTATGCGGCTCTCAAAAACATACTCACTCTTGCCGCCGTTACCGTCGCGGCCGCTGTAAATGTAGTAGAGAACAGGCTCTTCTCCCGGTTGTGTGAGTGTAAAGGGGTAGTCGGTTGTTTGTGCTTGCAAGGCTGCAACAGCAACGAACATAAGGGTAATGAGTGAAGTAAATTTTCTCATAGGCGCTGTAATTTGTTGTTTTTCATTGGATTTTCTGCGAATATAGCTGTTTTTTCGTTACAAACAACAAGTTCGTGCATAAATATGTGCTTTTTATATGTATTTGTAAAAAGAAGCTGACCAAAAAGGCTCTTTTGTAGTTATGCTTGCCCTCTGAGCCTTCGGCACTCCTTTGTAGAGCTAAAGCTTCGGCCGTCGCAAACATTGCTCGCTTGCAATGGTATTAACGCTTGGTAAACTGCGCTTTTTTCGGGATTTGCCAGTCTAAAATAGTTCTGTTTATTCAACATACAATACAAGAGGGTGACCCAAATTTTTGGAGCACCCTCTTGAATTTTGTAATGCAGGTGATTAATACTGCTGTTCAACGTTCCAGACAAATGCACGCAAGCCCAGCATGGGGGTCTGCTTGTCGATAGCCTCGATGCCTTTGAGAAGGGTGGGAACTTTCTTGTCCTCGACAACTGCAATAATTGCACCGCCCATTGAAGGCCACGCGTGTGTGCCCAAGTGGGGGTCGCCGTTCACCGAGCCGCGTCCTTGCACTTGGTCAAAAAACGAGTATCCGCGGCAGCTGTTGTGTGTGAGGAGGTCTATTATTGCATCCTTGTGCGAAATATCGAATGTAATGAATATACTTTTCATCTCTTTTTATATTTGTGCCTTGTGGTGCCGGTTGTGACACCACAAGGCCGGTTATTAGTGTTTGTCTTTACCTTTCAATTGCTCCTTGTCCTTGTTCTCGTTCCAGTAGGCCTGCAACTCGCGCTGCTTCTTGATTTTGCGGCGGCGGTTCTTTATGCCGACACCTGCAAAGATACCATACATTGCGGGAACGTATACAAGAGTCATTATTGTAGATACTGTGAGACCGCCAATAACGGCTACACCCAAGGGACGCCACATTTCGGCACCTACACCTTGGCTTGTTGCCAAGGGCACCATACCGAGGATGGTGGTGAGGGTTGTCATAAGCACAGGGCGCATACGGCTCTTGGCTGCTGCCACACAGGCTTGAATAACGCCCAGGCCTCTCTCACGCAGGAGCATTGTGTAGTCGATGAGCACGATACCGTTCTTCACAACCATACCGATGAGCATAATGGCACCAAGAATTGACATTACGCTGAAGTTGGTTCCTGTGATGAAGAGTGCGAGCAGCACACCGCTTATGGCGAAGGGTACCGAAATAATGAGGATGAAGGGGTATGTCAGTGACTCGAACTGCGATGCCATCACAATGAACACAAGGATGATAATGATGATACCGAGCACTCCAAGGTCGCGGTTAGAATCCTGCTGGTCCTCGTAAGAACCTGCCACCTGAATGGCAATTCCTGCAGGAACCTCCATCTTGTCGATAATGGCAAGTCCGTGGTTCACACCATCGCTGAGCGCTGTACCCGCAGCAAGAACAGCATCTACTGTTACAATGCGCTCGCGGTCCTTACGCTTGATGGTGGGGGGCATTTCGCTCATAACCACTTTACCCACCTCTTTCACGCGCACAGGCTGGCCTGCGTTGGTGTAGAGAACAACATTCTCAATATCTTCGATGCTCTGGCGGGCAGTGGGCTCGTAGCGCACCTTAACGTCGTACTCGTCGCCATCCTCGCGGAAGTATGTTGCTGTTGCACCGTTGTAACGGTTGCGCAGGTAGGTGGCAGCTGTCGAGAGGTTGAGGCCGTGCATTGCGAGTTTCTCGCGGTCGAACTCAACAATATACTGCGGTTGATAGTCGCTGCGGCTAATGTTCACCTGGGTAACCTTCTCCCACTCGCGCAACGAAGCTGCGAGCTCTTTCGAAATGCGGTCGGTCTCGTCGAAGTCATATCCGTATACTTCGAATGTGGCCATTGTCTGGCCGCCCATACCGCCACCCTGGCTACCGCCGAGCATTACGTTGCTCTTGGCAATTTCGGGCATCTTCTTTATGTCGGCACGCATCTCGTCGCAAATGATGTCGAGGCCTTTCTCGCGCTCGTTCGAGGGAACGAATGTCATATTGTAGCTTACGATGTGTGTACCGTTGTCGCTGAGTGAAGCGAAGGTGTTGTTCTCGTCGGCCTGTCCCACAGAGAAGTTACATACAAGCATCTCGTCCTTGTAACGCTCGCGCCACAGGTTGGTGAGGTAAAGGGCTACCTCCTGTGAACGCTCAACACGTGTACCCACGGGAAGCTCAATCTTTGCTCCCACGCGACCGTTGTCGTTGGCGGGGAAGAACTCGCTCTTGATGCCGCCGAAGCAGAGAAGGCTCACAAAGAACAATCCGAAACAGCAGGCAAGGGTGGTCTTGCGGTGACGCATAGCCCAGTTCACGATTTTTGCATATTTAATGTCAATCTGGTCGAGAACCTTCTGGATGGGTTTGTAGAACATTATGAAGAAACGGCTCTGTTTCTTCTGCAGTTTAAGCATATTGGCACACATCATAGGTGTGAGCGAGAGGGCTGCCGCTGTTGAGATGAGCATAATGATACACATCATCCAACCGAGCTGCTTGAAGAGCACACCGCTCATACCGGTAACCATTGTGAGGGGGAAGAATACCGCCCACATTGTGAGGGTTGATGCAATTACCGACACACCCACCTCGTTTGTACCATGGATGGCAGCGTTGTGGGGGCTTGAACCGCGCTCAATGTGTGTTGTCACGTTCTCGAGCACCACAATGGCGTCGTCCACAACCGAACCGATGGCAATACTCAAACAAGAGAGTGAGATGATGTTGATTGAACCACCGGTGGCAAAAAGGTAGATGAACGATGCAATGAGCGAGAAGGGGATGGTGATTGCGATAATAACCGTAGCTCTCCAGCGTCCAAGGAAGATGAATACCACAAGCACCACGAAAATCATAGCGTCGCGTATAGTGCTCGACAATGTATCAACGGTGTTGAGGATGTTCTCCGATGTATCTACAATTATATCGAGCTTAACATCGGAGGGGAGGCGCTTCTGCAATTTGGGGAGCTCCTTCTTGATAGCCTCAGAAATGGCAACCGAGTTACCACCGCTCTGTTTCTGCACCACAATCATAGCACCCTGCTTGCCGTTGGTGAAGGTGCGCTGTGCGCGCTCCTGTACATCGTCGACAATGCGTGCAATGTCCTTGAGGTAGATGTTTGCGCCGTTGTGTGTGCCCACAACAAGCTCCATCATCTGCTGGGGAGTCTTGAACTCACCCTCAACGCGCAGGTTGTATGTGTTGTTACCGATGTCGAAGTTACCGCCGGGGATGTTTCGGTTCTCGGCACCAATTACGGCGCTCACGCTCTCAACGGGGATATTGTAGGCCTCCATTTTAACGGGGTCCATATAGATGTTGATCTCGCGCTCGGGGGCACCTGAAATTGATACCGAACCTACACCGTCGACACGTGCAAGGGGGTTGACGATATTGTCGTCGAGAATCTTGTAGAGTGCCTTCTGGCTCTCGTCGGCTGTTGCCGAAATGAGCACGATGGGAATCATATCTGTCGAGAACTTGAATATGATGGGGGTGTTGGCGTCGTCGGGGAGCGCCGATGCAACCATATTCAGTTTGTCGCGTACATCGTTGGTGAGGTCGTCGATGTCGTAACCATACTCGAACTGCAGTGTTACTACCGAAACGTTCTCACGAGAGTCCGATGTGATGTGTTTGAGGTGCTCCACGGAGTTAAGAGTGTTCTCCAGGGGGCGTGTAACGTTGTTCTCGATATCGGAAGCACTTGCACCGTTGTAGTATGTAAAAACCATAATTGTGTTTGTCTCGATATCGGGGTAAAGGTCGATGGGTAGCTTTGATAATGAAAAGACACCGAAGAGAGCAATCGCCAAGAAACATAGCGTTGTCATAATGGGCCTTTTCACCGCGCTTTCATATATGCTCATATTGTTACTCTTTATATGTTGGTTTCTTTTTCTTATTCAATCACTTCAACCTCTTTTCCGTTAGAGAGTGCAGCCTGGCCTGCGATAACCACTGTGCTGCCCGATTCGATACCCGAAAGAAGCTCATATTTGTCGCCCATACGACGGCCAATCTCAACCTTTGTGTAGTTTACTTTGCCGTTCTCGTATACATATACGTAGTAGTCGCCTGCGCCGGGCTGCTTGATTACTGCCTGGTCGGGCACAACAACGTGGCTCTGTGTTCCGAAGTTTACGGTAACGTGTCCGAACATACCGGGACGCACCTTGTGGTCGTTGTTGGCAATTGTGAGCTCAACGGGGAATGTGTGTGTGGCTGAATTGATTGTGGGGTAGATGATGTTTACCTTTGCGTCGAATTCCTTGTTGCCGTATGTGTCGAAGGCTACTTTAGCATCGAGTTTCTTGGTTGTCTGTGCGTAGTGGCTCTCGCTTATGTTTACCTTCATCTTTACGGGTGAAATCTGCTCGACAACAACAATGGGGGCCTGGCCGTACATATTGCCGTTGTCGTAGTTACGTGCCGAAATTACACCGTCGATGGGGCTCAAAAGCACTGTGTTCTCCAATTTGTTGGCAAGAGCTTTCTTGTTTACCTCCAGCTGTGTCTTTGCGTTGTCATACTCGGCTTTCGACGCGCCACCCACTTTGTAGAGCTCTTCAACGCGTTTGAAATCAATCTCCTGGTTCTCAACCTGCAATTTCAACTGGTCGAGGCTGCTTGCGTCGAGCTCAACAAGTTTGTCACCCTTTTTTACAAAGTCGCCAACCTCTACAAGAATTTTAGAGATGCGCAGTGCTGCCGAGGGGGTTATGTTGTTTTTTGTCATTGCCTCGACTGTGGTGGTGTACTCCTCGGTCTGGGGAACATCCTGTGCAACCACTTTTGCCACCTTTACGCGGGGCTTGGTCTCCTGCTCAATAGCAGTTGTTTCGGTTTTGTCTGAACTGCCGCAAGAGCTCATTATGGCTGTTGCAAGCAGTGCGATGAGTGTGAAATTCTTTTTCATAATTGTATGTGTTTTTTACTTATTCTTTTCCAATAACTTTGTTCAAGTCCGATTTTGCTACAAGGTAGTCGTAAATGGTGTTGTTGTATGTAAGCTGCATATTTGTGAGCGACACCTGTGAGTTTGTAAGCTCAAGGATGGTGCCCTTGCCCACGTCGTAACGCTTCTGGCTTATTTCGAGCCCTTTCTTTGCAAGTTCCACAGCTGTTTTGTTGCTTTCGAGCTGTTCGGCGCTCTTTGTCATATTGTCGATGTAGCTTTGTGCCTGCATTGCGAGCATACGTTCGGTGTTGGTGCGTGTCTCGGCGAGCTGCATTGATTGTATCTTGTTGCTCTTCATCTTTGTGAAGTTGCTTGCCTGGAAGAGGGGTATTGTCACCGAGAGGGCAATGGATGAGCTGCCGCCCCAACGGTAGTCGTTAACCTTCCAGTTGTCGTTGTAGAGCGATTGGTACTGCAAGCTGCCCGAGAGTGCAATGGTGGGCATAAAGTTGGTCTTCAACAGGCTGCGCTGTTTCTTGAGCAACTCTCCCTGCAGGTCTATTGCTTTAAGTGATGAGTTGTTGTCGAGTGTAACTGTTTGGTTGGCAGCGTCGTTGCTCATTTCGGCCTCATAGTTCTTGAGGTTGTCGTCGATGATTATGTTTACGTTGGCTGTAACACCCATAAGCACCTTTAACTGCAATTTCGCAATCTCCACCGCGTTGCGGCCGCTTATTACCGAGGGCCAAGCGTTGCTTTTCTGCACCTCGGCGCTTATCTTGTCGTACTCGCTCACGCGACCTTGTGTGTATTTGGCGTTAACAATGTTGTAGTTCTCCTCGGCGAGCTTGTAGTTCTGTGTGAGCACCTCGTAAGAGTCCTGTGCAAGCAGCAGCTGGTAGTATGCCTTTGTCACCTGGTTCACAAGGTCTATCTTTGAGCCGCGGCTCTTCTCCTTTGCAAGCTCTACATCGGCCTTTGTGAGGCTCATTGATTTGTACACTGCGGGAGCGAAGATGGGGAGCGATACCTGCAATGCGCCGTTCCAGGTGCTTGCATCGTCTTTACCCATTTTGATTGACTGCCCGTTGAAATTCATCTCGGCAGCTTTGATGGTGTAGCTTATGCTACCGTTAAGCGATGCTGTGGGGAGGAGGTTCATCCACGCTTCATCGTTCGATACTTTTTTCAATTCAATCTCCTGATCGGCCACTTTCATTGTGGGGTTCTCGCTCAATGCAAGCTCAATAGCCTTGTCGAGCGTGAGGTGCATCTCGGGTGCAGCCTCCTGTGCGCGTGCCAGCGTGAATATTGCCAGCATTGCAGCCAGTGTTGTCAATCGCATTCTAAGATTCATAATTCGTCGTTTATTTTCGTTTTAATTTTTTCTTATAAATTCTTCAATTTTCTCCCGTCCCTTTTGAGTTGCAATTCCTCGCAGGTAGAAAAGGATGAGGAGACGTCCCAGCTGGTCGGGGGTGTATTGCTTGAGCTCGTCACCGGTTTCCTGTGTCTGCACCGCGATAATGTGGTTGAGGTCGCGCTTGAGAATGTGCAGCAGAATTACAAAGTCGGCATCCTCGCGGAAGAGCCCTTGCTTGCGGCCCTCTTCCATCCAAGCGATGAATTTCTTGTCGTTCTTCTTCTCGCGCTCCTTGTTGCGGTGGTGCAGGTTGGGGTAGCGTGCGAGGTCGGCGAAAAATTTGTGGTTAATGTTCTTGAGTTTTTTGAAGAAGAGGCCGTAGAGACGCAATATCACATCGAACGTGTCGGTGGCTTCTTTAATTGCGTTGCGCGCTTCGTTGCGCAGCTTCTTTTGGTGGAATTGCAGAGCCTCGGTTATGAGATACTCTTTGTCGGAAAAGAGTTCGTATATTGTGCGCTTTGAAACTGAAAGGTGCGATGCGATGTCGTCCATCTTTACATCCTTTATACCCCTTGCGAGGAAAAGGTCGAGCGCGCCACGTATAATCTTGTCGCGCACCTCGCTGCGGTGGTTTTCTTCTTTCTCGTTTCGTGTCTGCATCTTTTCCATCTTTATCCGTTGCAAAGATACGCAGAAAACTCTTTTCTTGCAAAAAGTTTTCTGCTTAATTCTCTCTTTTTCTTCGCATTTAATATTTTTTAGTAGAGATGGCAACTGCTTGTGGGCCGCAGGGTGCAACGGCTTGTTCTTTTTGCTTTTTCACTTTCCAAAATCGCGGTAAAGTATATAAAACAAAATAGGAACAGACCACGGCCTGTTCCTATTTTGAGTATTACTCTTCGAGCAGTTTCTTCAAAAATGCCTCCATCTCCTCGTCGAAGCCTTCGAGGAGGTCTTCGCTCAAAATGAGGGTGTCGTCGTCAATGATTAGAAGGTCTACAATGGCCTCTTTGTCCTCGTCGACAAGCACGAAAGAGTAGGGCTTTATGATGTTGAGGCTGTCGAATATGCCTTCGGCTTGAAACTGGCCGAGAAGGTTGCGCAACTCCTTTTCAATGAGTTTTTCGTCGGTGTTATTCTCCCATTCTTTTATATGTACGCGCGCGAGGGCGGCATCGTCGTCGTTGTAGATGGTGAGGGTGCCTGTGTCGCCGTTCACATAGAGGTGAAAATCGGTTACGGTGCTTGTTTCGGCCGTAACATAGCCTTTTGCCATCTCTGTGATGGCGTTTTTAAGGCTATTCTGTGTTTGTGTGCTTAATGGCATATTGTTCTTTTTTATAAATTTTTTCCGTGGCAGTGTTTGAACTTCTTTCCGCTTCCGCAAGGGCAGGGGTCGTTGCGGCCCACTGTCTTTTCAACGCGTATGGGCTCACGCGACTGTTGCTCGCGTGTGTCGTGCTGCGCGGCAGCCTGCTGGTTGCTGTCGTTGAGGTCGACCTTTGTCTCATTGTAGCGGGGTTTCTGCTTGCTGCGCTTGGGGTCGGGAGCTACGCTCACGTCGTTGCGCTCCTGAACGGGAATCTGTCCGCGTAAGAGAATCGATGCGGTCTGGTCGTTTATCTTGTTTACCATCTTGTCGAAAAGTGTTACCGATTCGAGCTTGAAGATGAGCAGCGGGTCTTTCTGCTCGTAACTTGCGTTCTGCACCGAGTGTTTGAGCTCGTCGAGGTCGCGCAGGTTCTCTTTCCACGCATTGTCGATGGTGTGCAGGAGTATGGCCTTTTCGAAACACTTGATAATTTCCTTGCCCTTTGTCTCGTATGCTGCTGCAAGGGGCACGGGAATCTGGTATACGTGGCGTCCGTCGGTCACAGGCACGTAGATGTGCTTGTCGTGCATCGCCTCGTTGTTCTTGTATATGTACTCAATGTAGGGGAAGGCTACTTGTGCCATACGCTCGGTCTTTTGCTTGAAGCCTGCCATTGCTGCCTCGAAACATTTTTCGGCAAGCTCGTCGGTGTCGTACTTGCGGTACTCCTCGGCTGAAGCAAAGGGGAGCTCTGTGGCGAGCACTCTGATGAACTCCATGCGTGCATCGTCGTAGTCGCAGTTCTCCACAATGTTGTAGCAGCGGTCCCATATGATGTTTACAATGTCCATGCCTATGCGCTCACCAATGAGGGCGTGGCGGCGTTTGGTGTATATTACGGTACGCTGTTTGTTCATTACGTCGTCATACTCCAACAGGCGTTTACGTATGCCGAAGTTGTTCTCCTCCACCTTCTTCTGTGCGCGCTCGATTGAACTTGAAATCATAGGGTGCTCAATCATATCGCCATCCTGGAAGCCAAGATATTTGTTGTCGAGGATTTTTGATATTCTTTCGGAACCGAAGAGGCGCATAAGGTTGTCCTCGAGTGAAACGAAGAATACCGATGAACCGGGGTCGCCTTGACGGCCGGCACGTCCGCGCAACTGGCGGTCGACGCGGCGAGATTCGTGGCGCTCGGTACCGATGATGGCAAGACCGCCTGCATCGCGCACCTCCTGGCTCAGCTTGATGTCGGTACCACGGCCGGCCATATTGGTGGCAATGGTCACTGTGCCCGAAAGACCGGCTTTTGCAACAATGTCGGCCTCTTTCTGGTGGAGTTTGGCGTTGAGCACGTTGTGGGCAATGCCGCGCATTGTGAGCATGCGGCTGAGCATTTCGGAAATTTCTACCGATGTTGTACCAACAAGCACGGGACGGCCCTGTTTCACAAGGCTCTCGATCTCCTCGATAACGGCTTTGTACTTTTCGCGTTTGGTCTTGTAGACGCGGTCGTTCATATCCTTGCGCGCAATAGGGCGGTTGGTGGGAATTACCACAACGTCGAGTTTGTAGATGTCCCAGAACTCGCCTGCCTCTGTTTCGGCTGTACCGGTCATACCCGAAAGTTTGTGGTACATACGGAAGTAGTTCTGCAAGGTGATGGTGGCGAATGTCTGCGATGCTGCTTCCACGCGCACGCGTTCTTTTGCCTCAATAGCCTGGTGCAAGCCGTCGGAGTAGCGGCGGCCCTCCATAATGCGGCCTGTCTGCTCGTCGACAATCTTCACTTTGCCGTCCTCGGTTACAACATATTCAATGTCGCGGTCGAACATTGTGTAGGCCTTGAGCAACTGGTTTATGGTGTGTATGCGCTCCGATTTTATTGCGTAGTTGGTGAGAAGCTCGTCTTTCTTTGCGGCTTTCTCCTCGGCTGTGAGTGAGTCGTTGTTCTCGAGTTCCGACATTTGCGATGCAATGTCGGGGAGGATGAAGAGCGACTGGTCCTGCGCGTTGCCGGTGATGAGTTCGATACCCTTGTCGGTGAGCTCCACGCTGTTGTTCTTCTCGTCTATTACAAAGTAGAGGGGCTCGGTAGCCTCGGGCATACGTTTGTTGTTCTGCTCAATGTAATACTCCTCGGTTTTCAAGAGGCCGGTCTTTACTCCCGGCTCGCTCAACAGTTTGATGAGGGGCTTGTTCTTGGGCAGTGCCTTGTGGGTGCGGAAGAGTGAGAGGTAACCTTGTGTAACCTCGTCCTTGTTGTCGGAGTAGATGAGCTTGCGGGCATCGGCGAGCAGCTGTGTGGCGAGCTTCTTCTGTGCCTCCACAAGACGCTCTACCAGCGGGCGGTACTCCTCGAACATCTGGTCCTCGTTACGGGGAACGGGGCCCGAAATGATGAGCGGGGTACGTGCATCGTCGATAAGCACCGAGTCGACCTCGTCGACAATTGCGTAATTGTGCACGCGTTGTACAAGGTCGGCAGGCTGTGTGGCCATATTGTCGCGCAAGTAGTCGAAACCGAACTCGTTGTTTGTACCAAAGGTGATGTCGGCAAGGTAGGCGTTACGGCGTGCGTCGCTGTTGGGCTCGTGCTTGTCGATGCAGTCGACGCTGAGGCCGTGGAACATATAAAGCGGGCCCATCCACTCCGAGTCGCGCTTGGCAAGGTAGTCGTTCACGGTTACAACGTGCACGCCGTTGCCTGTGAGGGCGTTCAGGAAGACGGGAAGTGTAGCAACGAGGGTTTTTCCCTCACCGGTTGCCATTTCGGCAATGCGGCCTTTGTGCAAAACAACACCACCAAAGAGCTGGACATCGTAGTGTATCATATTCCAGACGGTGTCGTTGCCGCCGGCTTTCCAATGGTTCTTGTAGATAGCCTTGTCGCCCTCAATGGTAACAAAGTCGTACTTTGCTGCAAGCTCTCGGTCGAAGGGGGTTGCGGTTACCTCAATTGTCTCGCTCTCGGTGAAGCGGCGTGCGGTATCCTTTACAATGGCAAACGCCTCGGGCAGCGCCTCGTCGAGTGCTTTGTCGAGCTTCTCGAGTACCTCTTTTTCGAGCTTGTCAATTTGGTTGAAGATGCTCTCGCGTTTTTCGAGCTCCGTCTCTTCGATGCTTGCTTTCAGCGCGGCTATTCTGTTGCGTTCCTCGGTTACCGTTCCTTGAATTTTTTCTTTAAGTGCAACGGTTGCTGCGCGCAGCCCGTCGTTGTCGAGTGCGCTTATGGCGGGGTAGGCCGCCTTTATCTTTTCTACCCAGGGGGTAATCTCTCGTCTGTCACGGCTTGCTTTGTTGCCGAACAGCTTGCTTATAAATTCGTTGAATCCCATTTATTTAGTTTTTTTATTTTCAGTAATCGGTTGGCCTTTTCTTCTGCTTTTCGGCCATAGGTTGCAAATATACAAATAAATCTGCGAGTAAGCGAGCAAAAACAAATTTATTTGATTTTGTGGCGAGCGAAAGCCGATTCGGCGAAGCCAAATGAGCGAGTAATTTCGTAAGCGAGTAGAAAAATGTGCTAATTGAGTGCATTTGTTTGATATTCGTTCGGTACGGTGGCGGTGAATTGGCGGTGTTGTTTAAAAAAAGCCGTGCATTTGCTTTTTTAATAAAAATTATTATCTTTGAAACTGAAAACCAATCGATTTGTGAAACGTAAAAGTGTAACGATATGAGCAATATGCCGAAAATAGCTTATTGGATATTCACAGGTGAGTTCGATGAGAATAACTTGCCACACGGGCCGGGTGAAATGGAGTACTCAAGTAAAATACGTCCTTTGTATAAGTACGAGGGTGAGTTTGTTCATGGTATGCGGCAGGGTAAAGGTAAGTTCAGTTGGTATGCGCCACACAATGAACTTTCCAACCCTTTGGACCAATATGCCTGGTATTCTATTGGAGAATACGACGGTGCCGGGAGGCTTGTCCATCCCAAAAATGCGCAGGGTTCGTGGGAGCCTTACCAGCGTTTGTGGGATGTTGTTTATGAGGGTATGTGGGAAAACGACAGCCCGGTGTGCAAGGTGGGTAAAAGTTACAAGGAGATGCTCGACGCTACCAAGGCTTATAACGAGAACTTGATAAAAGAGGCGCAGAAACGGCAGGAAATGAGAGAAAAATTTATTGACTTGGTGGCGTTGATGAGAAAAAACGGCGAGGAGATGCGTTTGTGGAAAAACGTTGCCATTGCACGTGAATGTATGGATATTCTTGAGGATTTTGCTACAACTTGTCTGGACAAGGCCGAGGTGTGCGTTACTCTTCTTTCTCTCCTCCCGGAATACGATGTTCCGCGTTATACTTTGCAGATAGTGCGCCAGCAGTATAAATGGTTGAATGCAACCAACTCAAAGAGTGATATTGTAAGCCTTGAATCAATAAAAGCGCATATCAAAAGGCTCGAGGAGTACATCGATTATGAAAATATCTCCAACGAGGTGTTTATGCAGAAGCACGACAAGATGCTGAATTTCGACCCCATACGCCGCACCCCGCTGTGGGAAGAGAACATCTGCCGCTGGGAAGAGGAGTGCGACAAGCGTATGGGCGATGCTCCCCGCGGGATGGGCTTCTGCTTCGGTTACTGGCACACGTTTGCAGATGTCCTGCGCGAAGAGGGCATTGAGTGGAAGTCGCCCCACCAAATGAACCCCGGAGTAATGTTCGATTAATATAAACACACATAAACCACACGCTACTATGATTGCCGATTTTGAAATAACCCACGACCAAGAGTTCTTGTATCATTTTTTTGACAAAAAAGATATTTTTTATTTCTCCTCCAAGATGGTTGAAAAACTGCGCAACAGCAACGACCCCTATGGCCGCTACGGATACGGCTGTTGGCTCTATATAACCGGCGCAGAAAGCGTGGAGGATTTGCGCACGGTGAGAGATTGTTTCGAATATGCCGCTAATAACGGCATTGCCGACGCCTGGTACAGGCTGTCGCAATTGTACCATAACGGCGACTATGTGAACGATGAGAAGGGCATAATGGAACTTAATCGACTCTTTGGTACTGCAATTTCTGCGGCAGCCGAGGAGAAGGGGAGCGAGCTTGTCAAAATAAGAAAATGTTACAACCGTTATTTCGACCTTGCCGATGGAGTGGGCGATGCCGAAGCTCTTATTGCCGAGGTTAAAGAGCATATGAATAACTCGGGAGCCCCGTTGCGTTGGCTTGAACTTTTGGGCTGTATATATCATTTGACTGAGAGATACGACGAGGCGATAGAGGCTTTTGAAAAGTGTATCGATGGCGGGCTGCTCTATCCAACCTTCGACCTTGCTATGATATATTCTCTCCGCGGTAACAAGGCCTACTACGAATCCTTGATGGAGGAGGGCGTTGAAAAAGGAATCTCTACCTGTATGGCTTATGGCTATGAGGATGAGGAGCATTGGGGCGCCTATGATGCCGAAACTCGCGACGCTATTCACAAGCGATTGAGTGTGAATTTGAAAAAGGGTATTGAACTCGGAGATTTTCTCTCCTACTATTGCCTTGCCGATTATCTGATGCGTGGTGCGATGGGCTTCGAAAAGAACATTGCCGAGGCTTTTAGGTATGCGCGCAAAGGTATGTCATTGGGCTATCTCGATTGTTTCAGAATAGCACTTAAAATAATTGATACAGAAGATGTAGAGACTATTCTCCCCAAGGAATTACTTATGAGCGACGAAGAGATTCTGATGGCTCGTTTGCGTGCACTGCGCTGGGAAGGTACCGAGATGCTCAAAGAGGTTATTGCTCATAGCGGGGAGTATGAAGCTATGGGTTACGCCGATGAGATTGAATATTGGAAAAAAGTGTGGGAGAGCACCCCCGATAAAGAAGAGGACACTGCTGCCGGCGCCCCCACAGTGCTTGTTGTTCACCCGACTGGCTTTGTCGATTTTGTGGAAACGGCCCCCGGGCAACTCTCTTTTGAGTCTGTTGCCGAACTAATAGATGCCGACGGTTGCGATGCCGTTCATTATTCAGCAGCGCTTGACAGAATAACAAAAGATTGCGGCTTGGGTAAAAATGTTGCTTTTTATGTCGACAGAAACGCTATTGCCAAGGACCTGCCCGACAATGCCGTTGCCACTATGCTCTACGGGCACGGTTACGAGATAAGGGGTGCTATTGTGGTTGCCCTTGAAGATAAAAAATATAACACCTGTCCGCTTGATGCCGAAGAGGCTTATGCAGTCTACGATGCGATAAATGAATTTACTGGTGGCCTGTTGCAATGCGATGCACCCGACGATGACGGGCGCCACGATGCTTGGGCGTAAAGAATTGATGCTATGAAACCTATACGATTGACACTTTGCAAGCCTTTTGAGAAGATTCCTGTAGGCGGCAGCCGTTTCTGGGGTAATCCCGACCTGCCATCTCCCGTAGTCTATCCCACATACACCACCGAGGATGGCGAGGAGTGGGAGTACCAGTTCATTTGCCAGATAAATCTCGAGGATATTGCCGAAATTGATGTGGAGAACAGGTTGCCCCACAAGGGATTGCTTTCGTTTTTTGCAAAAATAGACCACTACCTTGGGCGTTTCGACGAGGGTGGAGTTGCGGGCTATATCAGCGACCCCGACGATGTGGTGGTGCTCTATTTTCCGGTTATTACCGATAATTTCACCGAAGCGGTGCTTGTCGACGATGATGAGCAGGAGTTGAACCCTGCTGAATTTGAGATAAAGTTCGACAGGGCGTTCCCCGATATCAGCCACGAGGACCACGCGCTTTTTGCCCATCCCACTCACCGCGAATGGGAAACTTGGGACCCGCCTTTTGAGGATTGGCAGATTCTGTTGCAGGTAGACTCCTTTTCGGGGATGGATTTTGACTTGAATTTTATGGATTTCGGGGTACTCGATTTTCTGATATCACCCGATGCTCTTGCAAAAAGGGATTTCAGCTCT
>JAZTWX010000039.1:0-5233 GCA_045636125.1 Bacteroidaceae bacterium | reverse complement strand
TGGGCGGGAATTTATTCACGCACTCAACGAGTGCAGCCGAATTTGCGCGAAGCGAGTATGTTTGAAGTTGACAATGCTTGCTGCTCGCAACCCGCGCTACGCGCGACCTATTGCTGCAAGCATTGTCTATTAAACTGCGTTTAATTTCCGCAGCGCCCCCAAAATATCAGCTACGTTACCCGTTAAGAAAGCGTCCTATGCGCAGAGCTCTTTGGTCCTTTCTGTCGGCACAGAAAGGACTATAAAAAGAATGCTTAATTGAGAGAACAGCCGAAGAATTACACCGAGAACCATATAGCAAGTAGCTCACGGGATTAAATAGGAAACAAAGCCCTTCGGGCACCCCTTTGATTGTATCCAAGTTGCTTGCGCTCGCGGTGAAATATCAAGCAAGCTTGTATTTCGCTCGCTTAAACGCAACTTTGTGACACTAAAGTATCAGCCGTCGCAAAATTTATGCAAGCGAGTGTAACGCAAATTTATTTGCAGGTTACTCAACGAGCGCAGCTAAATTTCGCAAGGCAGTGCAACGCTCGCCCGCGTTGCCCCGCGCAAAGCGGGTTGCGGAGCCTATTGCCCACAAAAAAGTAGCCCGAGAGTATATAAAAGAAAAGAATTCTATTAGGGAAATGCTACCCAAAATCATTGATATCCACCAGTTTATTCATAATAGCATAAACTGTGAGGCCGGGGATACTGTTTATACCCAATTTCTGCGAAATATTGCGACGGTGCGAAATAACCGTGTAAATTGAGATATTAAACTCGTCGGCAATCTCCTTGTTGGTTTTTCCTTTGGCAACGGCAGTGAGAATGTCACGCTCGCGCCCCGAAAGCTCGTTGAGGTCGTTGCGCGGCTGCTGGGCATTCTCCTCGAGTGCGTTGCGCAGTTTCTGAATTATACGTGCTGCATTGTCGTAAATGCCAATGCAACCGTCGTATTGCCGCAATACATTCTCGTCGATGCTGCCGTGGGTGAGTGCAACAATTGCAACATTCTCCTTGCCAAAATAGCTGCGTATGTCGAACCGTTCATTGTAATCAATTACCGTGGGGTTAATGATTATAATGTCGGCATCGCTGCTTTGCGGGTAATAATAGCCGGGGCTGCTCACAGCCTGCACGATACTGAATTCGGGGTTGCGTGCTATTATACTGGAGAGGCCGGCGGTTATTATCTCCGACGGTTCAATGAGCACTATCTTGTGTTTAGCAGTCTTGTCCATTGTGCTTTTCCATTATCTCCACAAGGGGAATTAGTAGCTTGTTCTCTATCAAGGAGTGCTTGCGCAGGTCGCTCTCCACGGCGTATATCTCGTCCAGAATGTTGAAGCGCTGCTCTTGCGCACATTCGCGCGGCAGGTATTTTATTATTATATTCTTCAGGTCGTTCAGTTTTTCGCTTATGTTACTGTGGTTCTCCTCGAATTTCACAATGCTGTAGAGCCCGGTATTGCTGTTTGCGGTGTGGGTGAGCAGAGCATCGATGTAGGGGAAGACAGTCTCTTCCTCGTACTTGAAGTGCCCGTTCACCTCGTTGTCGTAATCGTCGTAGAACTTGTCAATGAGGCGGTGGCTCACAGCATCGAGCTCCTTCACAAGCGCGTGTATGCTGTTGTGTATGGTGGGGAAGCACTTTTCCTTGTAGTACTTGTGCGATGCGCGCAGGTAGGCTGTAATGTTGCTTATGTCCTTTTCGTCGAGGCTCTCTATTTGCGGTGTGTAGTTGCGGAAAGAGTGTATATTGCAAATCTCAAGGAAAAGGTCGGTAGAAATTCCGTGCTGCGTGCATATCTCACCCACAGTTGCCTCGCCGAACCCCAGGCTTATGCCCCAGCGTTGAAGTATCGACAAAAGTGAGTTGTCGGCCGCTATGAGGTCGGCCATTTTCATATTGCTCTTGTATGTTGCTTGTGGTGTCATTGTTACATTATAAAAGGTTGGCAATGGTGTAGACAACGTACCCGGCCACCCAGGCAACGGCTGTGTTGTATACAATGGAGAAGAGCGCCCACCAACGGCTGCCCGTTTCGGTGGCAATGGTGGCAATTGTTGCAATGCAGGGGAAGAAGAGCAGAATGAACACAAGGAAAGCTGCTGCCGAGCTTTGTGTAAAGTCGCCCGATTTCTTCAAATCCTCCTGAATGCCCTCTTCGCTGTCGCTGCTGTAAAGCACGCCGAAGGTGCTCACCACAAGCTCTTTTGCGGGAATGCTTGTGAGTATTGCCACGCTTGAACGCCAATTTTGCCCGAGCGGTGCCATAAGCGGTTCAATGGCGTGACCAATTTGCCCTATATACGATTGCGAGTAGTTCTCGGCGGGAGCCTGCTCACCCTCGGCGGGGCGTGGGAAATAGCTGAGTGCCCATATTACAATGGTTGCCAGCATTATGGTTGTACCAATTTTCTTTATATACTGCGCGCATTTCTCCCACATATGGCGCAGGGTGGCGCGGGGCGAGGGAATGCGGTAAGGGGGTAGCTCCATTACAAACGGTGTTTCGTCCTTCTTGAAACGTGTGAGGCGCAGCAGGCGCGCTGTGAGAACAGCCACTGCAATACCCAGCAGATAGAGTGCGATGAGCACGGTGGGGGCGTGTCCCGGGAAGAATGCTCCGGCGAACATCACAAGCACCGGCAAGCGTGCGCTGCACGACATAAATGGCGTTACAAGAATGGTTATTATGCGGCTGCTGCGGCTCTCAATGGTGCGTGTGGCCATTATTGCGGGCACGTTACAGCCGAATCCCATAAGCATGGGGATAAACGACTTTCCGTGCAGGCCCATTTTGTGCATCAGCCTGTCCATAATGAACGCGGCACGCGACATATAGCCCGAATCTTCCATAAGCGAGATGAAAAGATACAGAATGAGTATTTGCGGGATAAACACTGCAACGCTGCCCACGCCGCCTATTATGCCGTCTACAACAAAGTCCTGCAGAATGCCCTGCGGCAGAATTGTTGTGGCAGCATCGCCCAGCCACGAAAAGAGCATCTCTATCCACTCCTGCGGGTAGGCACCTGCAACAAATACAGTGGTGAACATAACCCACATTACAAAAATGAAAATGGGGAAACCCAGCCAACGGTTGGCCACAAGGCGGTCTATCCTCCTTGTCTTTTTCTGCGTGTCTTTGTCGCCTGCAGTGAAGGTCTCTTGCAAAGCACCGTTTATGAAGCCGTATTTTGCGTCGCTTATGGTAGTCTCAACATCAATTTTTGTGCGGTTGAGTATCTTTTTCGCCCCTTTTTCGGCCATCTGCTTCCACGTCTCGAGCGCGGTGCAGTGCTGCAACTCCTCAATAGCCTCCTTGTCGCCTTCCAACAATTTCAGTGCCCAGTAGCGCACGGGGAACTGGTGGGGCAGGTCGTGAGCCTTGTGAAGCTCGTTCGACAGGGGTATAATCTCGTTCTCGAGCGTGTTACCGTAGTTTATGTGTATGTGGCGAATGGTCTTGTTCTTGCCCTCGAAAAGCTCAATTACAATGTCGAGCAGCACGTCGAGCCCCTTGCCTGTCTTTCCAATTACAGGCACCATAGGAATACCCATCATTGCGCCCAGGTGCTCGTGATTGAGCTGCGCACCGCTTGCCATAAGCTCGTCATACATATTAAGTGCCACCACGGTGCGCAGGTTCATATCGATGAGCTCGGTGGTGAGGTAGAGATTGCGCTCAATGTTCGATGCAACCACGGTATTTATTATAATGTCGGGCATTTGGCCGAAGAGGTGACGGCGCACATAAATCTCCTCGGGCGAGTAAGCCGCAATGGAGTATGTGCCGGGCAGGTCGGTGAGGTTAATGCGGTAACCCTTGTAGTTGAAACTTCCGCTTTTTGCATCCACAGTCACACCGCCGTAATTGCCCACGTGCTCGTTCTTGCCCGAAAGTGCATTGAAGATAGATGTCTTTCCGCTGTTGGGGTTACCCACCAGCGCAACGTTTATCACCTTGTCCTTGCGGGTAGATACCTTGCGCTGCGTGCAGTTGCGGCACGCGCAGCCGTTGCACTCCTCGCACACCGACATACAGGTGAACGACGGGGCGGGGGTGAGCTCTTTTTTTGCCTCCTCTTCGGGCAGAACTTCAATCATTTCGGCCTCGTTGCGACGCAACGAAACATCGTACCCCATAACGTGGTATTTTACGGGGTCGTGCATAGGAGAGTCGAGCACCGACTTCACCTTCTCGCCCCTCACAAATCCCATTTCCATTATTCGTTTGCGGAATCCTCCGTGCCCCGAAAGGCGTACAATAATGGCGGTTTCTCCATTTTTCAGTTCCGAAAGTTTCATCTTATATATTTTATATATTATCTCTTTTTTCTTTTTACTCAAGCAACGCTCTTTGCTTGCGGGCGTTGCCTGTTTTGTACAAAAGCGGGTTGTATTTGCTTGTGTGCAAGCTTTGCGCCGAGTCTTTTGTAACCGATTGCAAAAATACTTCTCTTTTTATACTCCCGCAATAGTTATTTTTAACAAATAATGCCTTTCGGTGGTTATTTATAACTAATTGGGCGTTTTCCCCTCTCTTGTGGTTATATGTTGTTATGTTTTAACGCAAAATGCTCATTTTTTGTTATTGGCTGCTGTTGTTCGCTGCTTTACCTTTGCAGGTGTGAATAACCTATTAATGAAATTGTTTTATCTATTAATTTAGTGCTTCATTCTGTGGCACGTAACACCGCCGGGGCTTTTGTCTCCGGCGGTTTGTTTTAAGCAATAATATAGATGTTGACCCAAATGACGTTTGTCATACTGAGCAAAGCGAAGTATCTCAAAAAAACTTACAAGCAACGCTTGTAGTACAACACTCCCCTCCGTCACTGACAAGGCCCTTTGGGCACTCCTTTGATTGTATCCAAGTTGCTTGCGCTCGCGGTGAAATATCAAGCAAGCTTGTATTTCGCTCGCTTAAACGCAACCATTTGTTTCACCAAGTTCGGCTGCGCTCGTTGCGTAACCTGCAAGCAAGCTTGCGTTACACTCGCTGGCACGAACTTTCGCTTTTGGCGACGAGTTACTTTTGCTATTGTTTTCTCACAGCAAGAGTAATTCGTCGCTGAAAGCGAAAAGGCTGCGTTACGCAGCCGCAGAGAGCATGTCGAGCAATGCGCCGGAAAGCCGGAGACATGTTTGAGCGAAGCGAGTCGTTGACGGCCCAAGCACTTGCGACAAACAGCGAGCGGCAAGCCACGAAGCGACCGAAGAATGTCGCCTGCGACTTGT
>JAZTWX010000038.1:0-3150 GCA_045636125.1 Bacteroidaceae bacterium | reverse complement strand
CTCAAAGACAATGCCGACAGTTACAAAAAGAAGATCAAAATTCTTGGATATGCAAAGTCTCACACGACATACAACAATGAAATCTCTTTGAGAGAGATTGAGGCATACGAAATTGAATAAACATTTTCATCTACCAACAAGAGAGAGGATGGCCTTAAGGCCATCCTCTCGCTTGTTATATGCAAAAATTATAACATAAAAAGCATAAGTTTAAGGCTAAATAACTATCTTCGCACAAAAGGAATAATTAAACCAAGACTATATTATGAAACTATTGGAAGGAAAAGTAGCCCTTATTACCGGCGGCACACGCGGAATAGGGCGAGCAATTGCAGTTAAATTTGCCCAGGCGGGAGCAAACGTAGCATTCACATACCGCCAGATAAACAACAATGCACAAGAGCTCATCGACGAAATTACAGCAATGGGCGTTACCTGCAAAGGATACGCTGCCGACGCGTCGAGCTACACAGCTACCGAAGAGACAGTAAAACAGATTATTGCCGATTTTGGAAAGATAGACATTCTTGTAAACAATGCCGGAATAACAAAAGACGGTATGTTGATGCGAATGACCGAGGAGCAGTGGGACAGCGTAATAAACGTAAACCTTAAATCGGCGTTCAATTTCACACGCGCCGTTGTTCCCGCAATGGCCAAGCAAAGAGCAGGCAGCATCATCAACATGACCTCTGTTGTGGGCGAGCACGGCAACGCCGGACAATGTAATTACTCGGCATCAAAAGCCGGTGTTATAGGCCTTGCAAAATCGGTGGCAAAAGAGATGGGCCCCCGCGGCATTAGAGCCAACTGCATTGCACCGGGATTCATTCTCACCGACATGACACAGGCCATCCCCGAAAACATGCGCGAGGAGTGGGCAAAGACAATTCCCCTGCGCCGTGCGGGAACGCCCGAAGATGTTGCAGGCGTAGCACTCTTCCTCGCCAGTGATATGTCGGCCTACGTGAGCGGACAAGTCATAAATTGCTGCGGAGCAATGAGTTGCTGATAAATATCCAAACAACAAAAAAGCTGCTATCAATCGATAGCAGCTTTTTTGTTTGCACCATACGGGACTTAACCCTTACGAACTATAATATTCTTTACGAACTCCATTACAAGTGGCGAGGGGTGAAGCACTGTGCTCGAATACTGGGGCTCATAGATAACACCCACATACCAGTCGCAAGGTGTATACTCTATAATGTCTACAAGCTCCGACTCGGGGTTAACACCCGAGCAAATGAAACCTGCACCCTCGAGGTCGGCACGATATTCAGTATTAAGTTCATAACGGTGATAGTGACGCTCGGTAATTCTCTCGGCACCATAAGCTGCAAAAGCCTTTGAATCCTTTGCAATGATACTGTCGTAACCACCGCGACGCATTGTACCAAAGGGGTTACCGATGCTCTTCTCCTCCTCCATAATATCAACAATATTATGTGTGGTCTTGTCGTCCATTTCGTAGCTGTTGGCGTCGGCATAACCAAGGAGAGTGCGTGCACCCTCAATAGCCATCACCTGCATACCAAGACCGATACCAAGAGTTACAAGGTTGTTCTCGCGGCAATATTTTGCAGCAATCACCTTACCCTCGAAGCCACGGGGACCCACACCGGGACAGATAATGTAACCATCCATGCCTTTGAGCATTTCGGCAACATTCTCCTCGGTAATCTTCTCGCTGTTTATGAAATGGGGTTTAATTTTGCAATCGTTGTAAGCACCGCACTGCGAAAGGCTCTCGTGAATACTCTTGTAAGCATCCTGCAGGTCATACTTACCCACAAGACCAATGTTCACAACGTTTTTCGCATTCTTTCTGCGCTCAACGAACGAACGCCAAGGTGCCAATGCGGGTGTTTCGCCCACCTCCTCGCCTGTGAGGCTGAGGATAGCTGTATCGAGACCCTGCTCCTGCATCTTAATGGGTACCTCGTAAATTGAGGGAACGTCGAGGCTCTGAACAACGCAGTCGGGGCGCACATTGCAGAAGCTGGCAACTTTCTTGCAAAGGCTGGTGCTCAATTTATGTTCGGCACGCAACACCAAGCAATCGGGCTGAATACCAAGGCTCTGCAACTGTTTCACAGAGTGCTGTGTGGGCTTTGTCTTGAGCTCACCTGCAGCCGAGAGATAGGGAACGTATGTGAGGTGAACACACACAGCACGGTTACCCAACTCCCACTTCAGCTGGCGGATAGCCTCGAGGAAGGGAAGGCCCTCGATGTCACCCACAGTACCACCAATCTCGGTAATTACAAAGTCGAATTTCTCCTTGGTGCTACCGCGCTTCATCTTGCGCTTTATCTCGTCGGTGATGTGGGGAATAACCTGCACGGTTTTTCCAAGATAGTCGCCGCGACGCTCTTTCTCTATAACCTCGCTGTAGATGCGGCCGGTAGTGAAGGTGTTCCAACGTGTTGTTTTAATGTCGGTGAAACGCTCATAGTGACCAAGGTCGAGGTCGGCCTCGTGACCATCAATTGTAACGTAGCACTCGCCGTGCTCCTGTGGATTGAGGGTTCCGGGAGAAACGTTTATATAAGGATCGAACTTCTGAATTGTGATTTTGTATCCACGCGCCTGCAGAAGTTTACCAAGAGAGGCGGAGATGATACCTTTACCAAGAGATGACGCAACGCCACCGGTAACGAAGATGAATTTAGTTTCAGCCATATAATATTTTTTATTTAGAATATCAAAAAAGGTCTTGTCCAAACCCCTGGCTCTGTTTACACGAAACCACTCACGCTCGGCAAAATAAACAAGTTTCTTTTGCCCTCGCAAAGTTACGGCTTTGTTTACACGAAGCCACTTGCGCTCGGCAATACAAGCGAGCTTTTTTTGCCCTCGCTTACCCGTGGCTTTGGACATACAAAGATAGCGCAAGCCGAGAGGAGAACAAAATAAATCACATTTATTTTTTATCCCGAGGCGAAAAATCTTATCCAAAGGAAAAGATAGCGCAAGCCGAGTGGAGAACAAAATAAATCACATTTATTTTAGCAATAATATAGATGTTGACCCGTCGATGTCATCCCGACAGAGCGTAGCGACGAAAGTTTGGTTCGACAATGCTTGCAGCAAAAGGTCACGCGTAGCAACGCTAAAAGTGTTGCCGCGTGGGTTGCGACAAGCAAG
>JAZTWX010000037.1:0-7744 GCA_045636125.1 Bacteroidaceae bacterium | reverse complement strand
AAGCAGTTTCGCGCAGCAAAGCGCCGGCACAGAGATTCACGATTCAAACAAAGCTTTGCGTTCCGGTCGCTTTGTTTTCGCCGTTGTTGTCTTTACGCGGCAAATTCGGGAACGGGGCAACTCGCTGTGCGCGTTTACCGTACAACGCTGCTTTCCCAACGCTCAAACATTCCCCGTTCTTTTTCCTCGTTTGCCGCTAACAACAACTCACGCTCATACAGTGCCGTTTTTTAGGAGATTAGTCCCGCTGTGGTTTTCCATAGCAAGAGTAATTCGTCGCTGAAAGCGAAAAGGCTGCGTTACGCAGCCGCAGAGAGCATGTCGAGCAATGCGCCGGAAAGCCGGAGACATGTTTGAGCGCAGCGAGTCGTTGACGGCCCAAGCACTTGCGACAAACAGCGAGCGGCAAGCCACGAAGCGGCCGAAGAATGTCGCTTGCGACTTGTGAGCAAAGCAAGTGGCGACCGGCAAGTCGACAGCCCGAGTTTTTTGCTTCGCGAAACTCGGCTGCACTCGGCATAGCACAAACAAGTTTATCCTCTGCTCTCATTTGCACGAGTTTTGAGTATTTTTTTACAAAAAAGTACAATCAAACATTGCCATTAAAGCAAGAAAAACTCACGGGTCACCGAGAAATTAAAGCGCGCATTTTGCCTCCCCTCAGTCGCTTCGCGCCAGCTCCCCTCCGTAGGAGGAGCGCAGCTATTTGAAAAACCATCTCCACTTATAAATATTTATAGCTTTGCGTTCCGGTCGCTTTGTTTTCGCCGTTGTTGTCTTTACGCAGCAAAGTCGGGAACGGAGCAACTCGCTATGCACGTTTACCATGCAACGCTGCTTTCCCTGCGCTCAAACAAGCCCCGTTCTTTTTCCTCGTTTGCCGCTAACAATAACTCACGCTCATACAGTGCCGTTTTTAGGGAATTACTTTTCCAATGGAAAGCAACAGCAGAGGTAATTCGTCACCAACGGCGAAATTTTTACTTAAACGAGAGGATAGCCATAAAATAACACCGCCCCTCGACTTTTCACGTTGGGCCCAAAAAAACAATTGCGCCGCCCGGCAGGGGCAACGCAATTGCGAAAGTTTAAGTATGAATTATTGGTTGTACGGTTATAAGTTTTTTGAATTCTGTTTTTTTCTGTTGTTTAATTAAGGTAATCTAAAAACGATATACGAGATATCTCACATACGTTCGATATGACACCTACGCGGTGTTTTCTAAAAATGAGTCAACTGCTATGTTGTTACTTTAATTAATTTGAATGTTTTATTTAGTTGGCGAGCAGTGAAAGGAGCCCTACAATACCAATTGTTACCGCTGCTGCTGTTGCAACGCTGCTGTTGCTTTCTACAATTACCGGTGGTGCAGGCTTGTGAACTACCACAGGAGCGGGTTTCTGCACAATAACGGGTGCGGGCTGGTGAACTACCACGGGTGCGGGTTTCTGCACAATAACGGGAGCAGGCTGGTGAACTACTACAGGAGCGGGTTTCTGCACAATAACAGGTGCGGGTTTCTGAACTACCACAGGTGCTGCGGGCTTGTGCTGCACTGCAGGGCGGGGTGCCTGTTGCTTGTGTTTGTTGTTCTGTGCCACGGGCTTGCGGTTATTGTTTGCGGGCTTGTTGTTGCGGTTGCCGCTCATTTTAATGTTGTTTCTCTCGCCGGCCTTGTTGTCGCGTTTCTCCACTGCGGCGGGCTTACGGTTGTTGTTACTTGCCATCATCTGTGCGGGCATCAAAAGGGCACTTGCCAAAACTGCAATCATCATAATCTTTTTCATAACTCATCATTTTTTTTAATGGTTAAACTTTTCTTGTTGTTTCTCTGTGAGCAAAAGTATGAACGAAAAAATACCCCGTCAACGATATTTTCCTAATCGTCGACGGGGTATTCCCTATTTGTGTGAGGGGTTTCCCCCTCGGTGCTTGCAGTGTGCTGTTAATGCTTATTTGCTTTTGCCAATGTATGAGCCTATTGAGAGCAGCCAAGCTACTGCAATGCTCACTACCATTCCGGTGGCACCGAAAAGGAGGAAATTGGCATTGCTCCATTCGCTCATACCGAACACAACAGCTTCACCGGCTATGAAGCCTGCAAGTGCTGCGTAACCTTTCACGCGCTTCATAAACACTGCAATGAAGAACAAGCCTCCCAAGCCGCTGGTGAGCAGGCCTAACGCCTCGTTAAAGAAGTCGAGGAACGACTGTATGTCCCACGTTGCCATAAACAGGGCGAGCAGGAGGCCCACCATGCCGCTCACTACCGATGCCCAACGGGCTACAACAAGGAGCTGCGAGTCGGTGGTTGAGCTGCGGAAGCGTTTCCAGAAGTCGATGGAGAATGCTGTGGCCACGCTGTTGATGTTGCTGGAAATGGTACTCATTGTTGCGGCGAAAATGGCTGCAATGAGCGCACCGGCGAGGCCTGCGGGCATCTGGCTCATCATAAAGAAGGGGAAGATGGCGTCCGATTGGCCCATAGTAATATCCAACTCGGCGGGGTGTGTCTTGTAGAAGGTGTAAAGGCCTGTACCTATCATATAGAAGGCTACCGACACGAACACGCTCATTACACCGTTTACCAGAATACCGCGGCCGGCCGACTTTTCGTCGGGGGTGGTGAGGTAACGCTGAATTACTGTCTGGTCCGATGTATATGATATAAGGTTGTTGGCAAGGCCGCCAAGGAGTATCACCCACCAGGTGGCCTGTGACCAGGAGTTGCTCCAGTCGAAAAGCCGTAGCTTGTCGTTCTCCAGTGCTATGTCTATGCAGCCGCTTATTCCACCCTCGGTACCCATTGCCAGATAGACCACGGCAAAGATTGCTCCGAACACGAGTATGAGGCCCTGCACCACATCGCCCCAGATAACAGCCTCTACACCTCCCATTGTGCAGTAAACAATGGTTACAAGGCCCATGAGCACAATGCACAGGTAAATGTCGATTCCTGTAACGGCTGTGAGGGCAAGCGAGGGGAGGTAGAGCACAATGGCCATGCGCACTATCATGAAAATGGAGAAGAGCGTAGAGGCCAACATGCGGGTGAAGAGGTTGAAACGCAGCTCCAGAATCTCGTAGGCGCTTGTGACGTTGAGCTTGCGGAAATAGGGGAGATAATACTTTATTACGGGGAAACTCACGAGCAGAATCATCCACAGCATAGGGTAGTAGGTCCAGTTGGTGGTGTAGGCCTTTGCGGGGATGGTCATATAGGTGATGGCCGACAGCATTGTGGCGTATATGCTTATGCCGGCTGCCCACCAGGGGATGCGGCCGCCGCCTTTGAAAAAGTCGTCGGCGCTGTTCTCTTTGCGCATAAAGTATATGCCCATGACGAGCATTGCAACAAGGTAGAGGATGAGCACGCTCCAGTTAGCCCAGCCGAAATCCTTTTCGTTGCTCACCTCAACGTGTGTAACATCGGCGCTACGCACGCCGGGCATAAGCTCGCCGCCGCTGTAGCTCCAGCCCTTGCCGCCGGCTTCGGGGGTGAGGCAGGCGCCGGCACGGGCCAGCAGGCTGTCGCCGGGCAGTGTGCCCCAAGAGTCGGTTATTGTGTGGTATGTGAGCACGTTGCTGCGGAATTTATACCACTCGGGTGCGTGGCGCAGGTAGAGGCTGTCCTGCTTGCCTGTGATTGCGCTGAGGAAAATGTCGTGGTCGACTCCTCCAAAGAACAACACATGGCTGTATCCCATTGAGCTGCATGTGCTGCCCACAATAGCGGTTATGCGTTGTTCACGCTCGCCGCCTGCTGCATTGTCCACCCATGCGAGTGTGGGCGATGTGCGCTTCCATTGTGCGGGTGCCACGCCGCCTTTCTTCAGTTCGGCAATGGGAATATATACACCGTCGGTGTGCACTTTTGCTTCGAGGTTTTCAGTTTTTGCCTGGTAACCGCCAAAAACAAAGAAGGCGTAGCCCGCAGCTGTGTTCTGCACCGTGGCGCAGGGTTGCAGGCGGCAGTCGTCGGGCAGGGTGGCGGCTTTGCTCCAGGTGCTTCCTTCGCCGGGGAAGGGGAGGGTGTATACCTCGTTGTTGGGCATGCCGTTTGTTTGTCCTCCCGCAACAATCAATGTTCCGTCGTAGTATGCGGCTGCAAAATTGTCCAATGCTTTGGGCAATGGGGCAATGGGTGTTTGTGTGCCATCGGTGGCGTTAATGAACATACATTCGCCAAGCGAGGCTGTGGCATCCATCCCTCCAATGTACACGGCGCCGCCGGGCACTTGCACGCTGGCACCGTAGGCTCGGGGGTAGTATACTTTAGGGCCGCCATCGGCGCAGGGTACGCCGGGGAAATTGCATCCTCCGTAGGTTGCAAGCTCTCCTTTTATCCAGCCGGCATAATGGCCCGAAACGGCTTTGTCGAGCGGTTGTGCGGGCGACACCGACACCTTGTTCTGCGCTGTGCAGAGTACGGAACAAAGGAGGAGCAAGAAGATGAGATGTTTTTTCATAAAGAGTGTGTGTGATGGGGTAATAAAAATAAAGAGGGTGGCTCTGGAGTAACCCTCTTTATTGGGGCTTTATTTTGTGAGTTCCTTGCACAGGTCGAACGACTTTATCATCATTCTTGGAATGTGGAAGGGGCCCTTGAATATGTTGCCTTTTGCGGGCTGCGCAACGGTGCCGTCGCGGTGCAGGTAGCCGTACCACTCGCCCTTTTCGGTGTCGGGGAAGTGGGCGTATGTCCACTCGCTCACCTGTTTGTGCCAAATGAGGTATTTGTCGTCACCTGTCGCCTCGTAGGCGTAAAGGGTGGCAATGATAGCCTCGGTCTGCGGCCACCAGAATTTCATATCCTGTGAGTAGTCCTGCGGTGGGAGCCCACGGCAGTCGCGGAAGTTTATTATTCCACCATACTGCTTGTCCCAGCCCCATTCCCACGACCAATCGAGAATTTGCAATGCCATATTGGTGAGCTCTTTCTCCCAGCCGCGGTTCTTTGCCTCCTCGAGCAGGAACCACGCTGTTTCGATGCAGTGTCCGGGGTTTATCACGCGTCCGTTGCAGGTGTCTATGAATTCCCCGTTGGGGCCCACCATCTCGAGCAGTGCCTTGAATTCGGGTTTTATAAAATCTTTGAGCGAAGCGATAGATTCGTCAATCTGCTTGTCGAGCTCGGGGTCTTTTATAACCTCGCGTATGCGCGATGCGGTGTTTATGAGTATCATCACCAGCGAGTGTCCCTTTGCCTGCAGTGTGTCGAGGTATTTTGGGGGCATATAGCCGGGTGTGGCAACGAATTTGCGTATGTCCTTGAACAATTGCAGTGCCTTGCGTGCGTAGCTCTCGTCGCCCGACGCTTTTGCATATTCGGCCATAGCAATGGCTGCAAAGCTCTCCGAAAATACGTAGCGGCGTTTGCGCAGGGGGGTGCCGTCGGCCATTACCTCGAAGTACATACGGCCATCGCTGTCGAAGCAGTGTGCCTCTATGAAGTCGATGGTGCTTTTGGCAGCAGCAAGCCATTCGGGGTTCTTTTCTATTGTGTTATATGCAAAGCTGCATACAAAGGCGAAACGGCCTTGGAACCACACCGATTTTGTGCTGTCGATGAGCGAGCCGTCGCGGTCGAGGCAGGTGTATATGCCGCCGTTCACGCGGTCGAGTCCGTTCTTGAGCCAAAAGGGCATTATATTCTCGCAAAGGTCCTTGCGGTAGCTTTCCTGCCAGCCTGTGAGGTATT
This sequence comes from Bacteroidaceae bacterium, assembly GCA_045636125.1. Classification (GTDB taxonomy): domain Bacteria; phylum Bacteroidota; class Bacteroidia; order Bacteroidales; family Bacteroidaceae; genus HGM04593. Next base: position 2,042 of record JAZTWX010000037.1, on the reverse strand, counting down.
CTTTCCAGTTCATAGTAGTTTAGAATTTGTTGCAACGTTCAAAGAAATTGATGGCTTCGAGCTCCTTGCGCATTGCAGCCTCTTCCTCGTCGGTCATATTCTGGAAGGGGGTGCGGTTCTTGCCAAGGTCGAGGCCGATGAGCTTCATAATTCTCTTTCCGCCCACAATGTTACCGCGGTAGTGGCATATAACGTTTATTACCTCCTGTGAGAAGTTCTGCAGCTCGCGTGCCTTTTCAAGGTCGCCGGCGTTCCAAGCGTCAATTATGCCTGCGAGGTTGCAACCGTTGTAGTTGGTTGTTCCGCCAATGCCGCCCTGTGCACCGCCCATTGCAAGGCAGGGGAGAATTGTCTCGTCCTGTCCGTGGAGCATATCGAATTTGCCGTTCTTGTAGAGGCGGCACTGGTTATACTCGTACAGGCTCTCGAATGTGTATTTTATACCGGCGAAATTGGGGATGCGGCCGTCGACAGCCTCCAGAAATTTTACCATAGGGAGGAACGCACCGTTGAATGCGGGAATGTGGTAGAAGTAGAAGGGGAGCTCGGGAGCAGCCGATGCAATCTCCTCGCAATATTTCACAAGCTCTTCAACGCGGCCCACTTTGGGGAACGGGGGAGCCATTGCGCCTATACCGAATACACCGAGCTTCTGTGCGTGCTCAGCCATACGGCGGCTCGACTTCACACAGGTGCTTCCCACGTGTACAATAATCTTGAAATCTTTGGGAGCGGCAGCCACCCACGCCTCGGCGAGCTTCATTCTCTCCTCCTCGGTGAGCATATAGCCTTCGCCCGATGAACCGTTGATGAACACACCCTTCATTCCGTTTTTCGCAAGCATTTGTGCGTATGCGGGGATGGGTTCGTAGTTAACTTCTCCGTTCTCGTAGAACGGGGTAAAGGGGGCATCGATAAGGCCGATGATTTTTTCCATAATATGAGTTTTTAATGGTTGTTTTGTGAATACACTATTTGTAATCTACAAAAAAAGATAAAAATTATATAAAGCACAAATTTTTTGTTGGCTAAACGATATTTGTGCGCAAAATATTATATTTGTATTTGTGTATGCGCTGTGTGCGTGTTCTCTTTAATGTGATTTTATGAATATAGAACCTGTTGCTTATTTCCGTTCGGCCTTTCCATCGAAGTTCGGTATTCCTCGCCAAAGTGGCATTGTGGAGGAGTTGCGTGGGGAGATTGTCTTTGAACCGCATTATCGCAACGCCGACGCTTTGCGTGGGCTCGACGGGTTCGATTATGTGTGGCTTGTGTGGGGCTTTTCGGCTAACGGACAGGCTGCAGAGTGGAGCCCCGTGGTGCGTCCGCCTCTCTTGGGTGGCAATGTGGCGATGGGGGTGTTTGCTACACGTTCACCTTTCCGCCCCAACGGGCTTGGGCTCTCGTCGGTGAAGGTTGTTGCCATAAAACAGACAAACGATTGCGGAACTGTTATTGAGGTTGCCGGTGCCGACCTTATGGACGGAACACCTATATACGACATTAAACCTTACGTCGCTTACTGCGACGCTCACCCCGGTGCTCGCAGCGGCTTTGTCGACGAGAAAAAGTGGGAGTGCCTGCAGGTGAATTTCCCGCAGGAGTGGGCTGCGCTTTTTTCGCCCCGCGACTATGCAGCGCTTGTAAAGGTGCTTGAGCTCGACCCTCGCCCGCAGTACAAAGAGCCGTCGGACAGGGTGTATGGTATGCCTTTTGCGGGCTACGATGTCCGCTTCACAGTCTCCGCTGCCGGCGTGCTTACTGTTGTTGCTGTTGAGCCGCTCGGTTAGCTCTCCTTGTGAGTATTTTCTTCTATATATAATATAATAAGGTGTAAAGCTTTTTGCTGTGCGCTATTTATGATAAAGAGGCTGGGTCAAAAGTAATTTTGGCTCAGCCTCTTTTTTTGGAGTAATTTCCCGTTTTTACCTTCAGCTTCGAATAAATATCATTTTTGTACGCATAAATCCTTTATGCAGCCCGACAACATTCTAAATATGCTCCAATAGGGAAAACAAAAAGTCTTTGTCTGTTGCTAT
>JAZTWX010000036.1:0-28851 GCA_045636125.1 Bacteroidaceae bacterium | reverse complement strand
GATGGTTGACGACTATGCCATCCTTCCATTGGGTGGCATTCAGAAAGATGCCGATTGAAAAGTAGAAACGTTCACGACCCAGACAGACAACGATTTCTACGGCTGCACAAGTGGTATCACTTGCTTGTTTTCGTCTGTTGAAAACTGTTCGAACTCTATTATTCATAGTGTAACACATTTGTGAGAAGTGTAACACAACTGCTGTAACACAAAAACCGTCCTAAAGTGGCTTTTTATGTCCAACGGTGTCACCTTTTCTCTTTTTTTATTGGTGCCACACTTTAAGTGAAAAACCTGATTCTGATTTCTAACCTTTTGATAGTCAAAGGCGATGAGAAGTTTGGAAAAAGAAAGGGACTTTTTCAAGTCCCTTCTTCTAAGTGATTCGCCTGGGGCTCGAACCCAGGACCCCATCCTTAAAAGGGATGTGCTCTACCTGCTGAGCTAGCGAATCTACCTACGTGCCGTTAAGCGAGTGCAAAGGTATGCATTTTTTTTATACCTGCAAACTATTTCGCGTTTTTTTTGCTTTCAGACTCCATTTTTTTGCTCATCGCCGGGTTCTTCTCCCTTTTGAGGGGTAAAAGAGGTTGCATCCACCACTCTTTCTATGGGGTTTTCATATCCGCTCACGGGCTCACCGTTGAGTTCGTGGTAACGCTTAAGATAGCCCAGCAACAGTGTTGTAAGCGGCAGAGCTACAATCATTCCCAGAATTCCGAGCAACTTACCCCACACCGACAGCGACAAGAGGATAACAGCCGGGTGAAGGTTCATTCTGCGCCCCATTATATATGGCACAAGCAGAAGGTCCTGCACGGCCTGCACAATGCAAAGCACTGCAAGGGCACTCAAAAATACCACCCAGAAGTTGTCGCCGGTGTTTGCAGCCTTCAGAAGCGAGAGAAAGACCATTGGTGCAAGAGATATTATCTGAAGGTAAGGTACTAAGTTGAGCACGCCTATGAAAATTCCAAACCCTATTGCTATGGGAAAATCTATCACCACAAAGCCTATAGAGAAGAGCACTCCCACGCATAGTGCCACAAGTGCCTGCCCACGGAAATATTGGTTCATACCTTCGGTGAGGTCTTTCGATAGCTTGCCCGCAAGGTTGCGCCAACGCACGGGCAGGTAGAGCGGCCACTCATCGGCAAGGCGTTCATAGTCGAGGAGAATGAAAAACATATAGAGCAGTGTCACAAACACCCCGAAAAGGCGGTAGATTACATCGACCGTGCCCACAAGCACCATTTGGGTGCGTTGCAGTATAGTCTGCATAAAATCCTGCAGGCCCGAACTCTGCAAAAGCCCAATCAACCCCTCCTCGTCGGCAAATTTGCGCACAAAATCGACCACCGCAGGCGGTATCGACGGGTTCTTTATGTTGTTATTCAGAAAAGAGACGCATATGTTCTTGAAAATTTCGGCCTCTTGAGCCATCGACGGCAAGATGAGCATAAAAACCCCAGCCACTACAAGCGCCAAGAAGATGAGCACCAGCAAAATGGATGGAAGGCGGTAACGCACCCTCATCTTGTTCTGCACAAAGCACACCATTGGATGCAGAAGATAGGCCAGCAGCCACGCAACAGCAAAAGGTAACAGCACGCTGCTGAGGCTGTCGAGTGCAAAATAGGACAATGCAACAACCACTAGCACAAGAATTATGCGCAGGAAACGGCCGAGCGGTATTTCTTGGTATTTCATCATTTGGGTTCGAGATTTTTGCGAATATAGTCACGAATTTTCAAAAAATCACCTAATAACCATTATAAATAGCTAAAATGCCAAGTTTTTTAAGCCACCGATTATTTTTTTTACTTTTTTTGTAACACTTTACATTTTCCTTCGTCTTATAGATGACGAGGAGAACAAAACAGCACAAAAGAGAAAGCACTGGAAACAATGACGGCAGCCCAATTCAAGGAACGATTTTTATCGTTGCACGCCCGCCTCTACGATATTGCACTGAAATATCTGGGCGAGAGCAACGAGGCGGAAGATGCCGTGCAGACCCTCTATATGCATTTATGGGAAAAGCGCTCACAACTCACCACGGTGAACGACGATTGGGCGTTCAGCAAGCGGGCAATGCAAAATTTATGCTGCGACCGCTGGAGAGCACTCACACGCAACACCAGCATCGCTATTGACGACGAAATTCCCGACAACAGCGGTTGCCCATACGAGGCCGCCGACTTTGAAGAATTTGTGAGCAATTACATAAAAAAGCTGCCGCCGGTGCCGCAAAGAGTAATGAAAATGCGCATGCAAGGGGCAACAACCGAAGAGATAACAAGCGCAACAGGGCTCACGGCAACAAATGTGCGCACAATACTCTCCCGTGTGCGGCAGGAGCTACGGAAGTTTTACAAATAAAGAGAACAGCTTTTATGGAAACAAGAGAACTTATAGAAAATTTCTACGACGGCTGCACCACTGCCGCCGAGGAGAACGAGTTGCGCCGCAGGCTGTGCAACGAGCCGCTGCCCGCCGACATTGAACGGGAGAAAGAGCTGCTTCTCGCAATGCTCCCCGCTGCCGAGGCGGCACCCGCGCAACTGGCCGAGCGCCTTTCGCAACTGATAGATGCCGCGAGCGAGCGTGAAGAGAAGAGCAGACGAAAGAGAGTGAGGCTCTACACCTGGAGCAGCAGTGTGGCGGCTGCAGCCGTTCTGCTTCTGTGCCTTTTTGCGCCCACCACACAGCAGCCGCGGGACACCTTCAGCACGCCCGAAGAGGCTGCCGTGCACATAAACGAAGCGTTTGCACACCTTGCAAGCATAATAGGACGCGGCGCCGAAAGCCAACGCGAGGTTGCCGGGCATCTCAACATTATAGGCGCAGCAACCGGCAACAGCATACACTCAATTGTAAAATTTCAGGAATAAGATAACCCCCGGACAGCTATGAAAAAGTATATCATAACAATTCTGCTTTTCGCCGTGACATTTAGTGCGGGCGCCACCGATACTGAGCGCAACAATTACGACGACATTGACGGCTATTTCAAGGCAGCCGAGGAGAATGACTCGCCCAACATAAACTATTTCTATATTTCAAAGGCAATGCTCACAATGGCAGGCAACAGTGCCTACAACGGCAGCGACGTGAACCTTAAAACGTTCACCGACAAAATAGATTTTATGCGAAGCGTAGAAATTGTGTCGAACAAGAGCGACGACGACCGTCTCCTCCTTAAGAACGCCGAAAGGCTCGCCACCGATGTTTATGCCGAATACGACTACAAGAACCTGCTCACAACAAGCAAAGAGGGGTTGCGCAGCTACCTTTTCTACAAATACGGCGAGGGCGGGCTGTGCTCGGTACTTGTGGTAACCACCTTGAAAAAGGCACACCCCGAAACGGGCAAGATTGAGCTGTCGTATGCACGAGTTCTCCTCATTGGAGGCACTTTCCGCGCCGAGGATATTCCCACATTGATAAATTTATAAAAAACATACAATGAAACGATTTTTCACAATGGCAGCCGTGGCAATAATTGCCTGCTGCACCACAATGGCACAGACATTCACCGAGCACGACCGCAAGATATTCAACGAGGGACAGGTGCTCACCAACCAGGATGTTGAATTTGCGTCGGACGACACACCCTGGTCGTCGAAGTTTCCCAAAAGAGTATATAGTATGCACAACGAAGGCGACGAAACAATACTCACCTTTTCCCACTCCATCTATTTCGACTCGCAGTGGGTTACATTCAGCAAGGGAGTGACTATTGTCGACCGCGAGACAGGCGATGTTTACAAGACGCTTGGCTACGCAGGCGACCTCACTATGGACAAACTGCTCATTGTCAAAGGCTGCAACAAGAAGAACATACTTGTATCGCTGCGTTTCCCCAAACTCAAACGCAAAGTAAAATACATCGACGTTTACAGCTACGACCACAAGGACGACATAAAGCCCAGCAACAGGATGGATATTGGCGACTGCCTGGGCGAGAACCTGAGTGTCAAGCACTTGAAGAACAATCACAAGCGCTTAAAACTCACAAACAGCCAGGACAAAGAGTATAGTTCCGGCTCGCAGTCAACAGCTACAAACGACTACAATGGCTACTGCAAGCAGTTAAAAGAGAAGCGCAGCGCAAACTTTACAGCCCCCAAAAAAGCCGTAAAGTTCTACGACTCCATACCCTTTATGTCCTACACGTTCGGCACCGACTCCGAAGAAATCCCTGGACAAGCAAGCTTTATCGGCGGCCCAGTCGTGAACCTCTCGAAGCACTGCAAGGTGGTAATGATGGATGTCGGGCACATTACAAAGCCTCGCCCCGCAGCCTACCCGCAAAACCGCGACCGCCGCTCGTCATCAGCAGCAGCCTTTATGCTATGCAACCACGGCGAGACATGGGCACAGTGGTACATATCGCACGGGCTCCACAAGGCTAAAATGGAGAACGACCAGAAAGAGATTTCGCGTTTACAGAACATACAGGCCAAAATGGAAGAGCTCACGGCTCAGAATGAACGCCGCATAGAGTTCAACGACCTCACGCACAACGCCAACTGCGACCGCGTTTTCATTGTAAAGATTCCACACATTGACAAGATACACCTGAACACCTACGAAGAGAATAACCCGCAGGCAACAGCGCTTGAAAAAGAGCTCAAAAGCAACGCCACCGTGTGCTACGGCGTGGAATTCTACAAATATTCGGCCTACGAGAGTGTGAATATGCTCTTCTTCATAAACGAAGAAAAAACAAGCATAGACAAATGCGTGGAGAAGATGACAAAATACTTGAAATTCGAATAAATACACAAAGAAGGGAGCTACTGTCAGCCAGTAGCTCCTTTTTACATTAACGCTACCCTGCACACAACTTTCGCCCAGCCGAAGAGGAAAAACACGCACATTTTACCTACCTTTGCACAAATTTACACAAGATGAAGAAAATTTGTGACTTTATTTCACGCAATATGGGAATACTGGTGCTTGCCACCGGAATTTTCACCCTCCTTGTGCCGCAGCCTCTGGGCACTATTGAGATGCGTAGCATAAACCCTATGCTGGGTGTCATAATGTTCGGGATGGGAATGACACTCTCTTTTGACGATTTTCGCGTGGTGGTGAGCCGCCCCAAAGATATTCTAGCCGGATGCCTTGTGCAATTTACGGCAATGCCGCTACTCGCTTGGTTGCTGGTAAAGATTTTTGCCCTGCCCGCCGACCTTGCAATTGGTGTAATTCTAGTGGGTTGCTGCCCCGGCGGCACTGCTTCTAACGTTATCACCTACCTTGCAAAGGGCGACCTTGCGCTGTCGGTTGGAATGACCGCAACGTCTACCCTGTTTGCGCCGCTGCTCACTCCGCTGCTTGTATGGCTGCTGGCCGGCACGTTTGTCGACATTGACACGGTGGGAATGTTGCTTTCAATTGTTTATGTAGTTATTGCGCCCATCACGGGCGGTTTTTTGGTGCAGAAGCTACTGCCCCGTTTCACAAAAAGAGCTGTACCCTACCTGCCCGCCTTTTCGTCGCTGATGATTGCGTTTGTGGTGGGAATAATAGTTTCGCACACAGCCGAAAAGCTCCTCTCGAGCGGTCTGCAGACGCTGATGGTGGTTGCGTTGCACAATATTATGGGGCTCGCAGCAGGCTACCTGGCAGGGCGCCTGCTTAAATTACCGGCCAACAAATGTTCGGCAATATCCATTGAGGTGGGTATGCAGAACAGCGGCCTTGCATCGTCGCTGGCAACATTGCACTTTGCAGCACACCCTATGGCAGCAATTCCCGGGGCAATATTCAGTGTATGGCACAACATAAGCGGAGCTATCGCTGCAAAGATCTACGCATCGCGCCGATAAGGGATTATCTTTTGCTGAAAAAGTCGTTCCGCAGTTTTATTCCAAATACCACGCAACTGCAAACGCAGGTTATGAGGTTGGTTATTGCAACCGACCATATAACATCGGGCTTGTGCAAAAAGCCCTGCATCATAAAACAGAATGCACCCACCGACATAAGCATAAAGGCGGACATTGAAATTCCGTCGGTGTTGCGGGTGCGCATTGTCTGTATGGCCTGCGGCAGAAAACCCAAGATGAGCGCCACGCTGCCGGCATAAGCGAAAAAGTGGTATAAGATTCCTTGTTCCATAATGCTCCGATATTATGCAAAAAGAACACCCGCAGAGCAAAAATGTTGCCCTACGGGTGCTAAATTCTTATAAAAAGGGAAGTTACTCCTTCACGAGCCTCATCATTGCCCAACGGTTATTTTCGGCACTCTCTTCGAAGCGCAAGCCACAAGCCGCAGCCTCGGCTGCAAGAACATCAATATCCTCTGCATAGAAACCGCTAATGAACAATTGCGAGCCACGGTGCATACAGGCTACATAATTTTTCATATCGTCGAGCAGAATATTACGGTTGATATTGGCAACAACAAAGTCGAAAGAATCGCTCTCCTTTATAGCGTCGGCACCACCCAGACGCACCTCAATGTCGGGTGTCCCGTTAAGGGTTATATTTTCCAGTGCATTTTCGTAGGCAAACTCATCGATATCTATTGCAACAACCTTTTCGGCACCGTGCTTGCGGGCAAGAATCGCAAGGAGCGCTGTGCCGCAGCCCATATCGAGAAGGCTTTTGCCTGCAAGGTCGGTTGCAAGGATGGAGCGTATCATATGACAGGTTGTCTGGTGATAGCCCGTGCCGAATGCCATTTTGGGGTCGATGAGAATGTTGTAGCGCGCCTGCGGTACATCTTTGTGGAATGTACTGTGGATAACGCACATATCGTCCACCACAATGGGCTGAAAATAGTTCTTTTCCCACTCGGCATTCCAGTCCTCGCCCTCTATATGCTCGGTTGTATACTCAATTGAATAGCCCTCCAACGGAAAATTCCCGATAACAGAATCAATTGCGCACTCGTCGTAAAGAGCCTGTTGAATGTAGGCGGTCAACCCCTCACCCTCGGGCACAAAGCTCTCGAAGCCTGCATCGGCAAGCAGGGCGGCCAACACATCTGTGGCAACCTCTTCAAGGGGAACGACCTTAAAATCGACTTTCTTATAATCGTTCATAGTGTAAAATTTTCTGCGAAAGTAGCACAAAAAGGCGTAAAACGCAACCGCTGTGCCCAATTTGCACAAAACTATTTTGGTATTTGAGCAAAAAACCTATTTTTGCAAAAAAACATTCAATTATGAAGCGAAAAATCGTTATATGCCTGCTGCTCGTTCTTCCATTGTGGGCAGTGGCACAGGAGAAGATTCGCGTTGCCTGCATAGGCAACAGTGTTACTTATGGTTACGGGCACAAGAACCCTGCCGAGACATCGTACCCCGTACAGCTTGGGAAAATGCTGGGCGAGGGCTACACCGTGGGCAATTTTGGAAAATCGGGAGCCACGCTGCTGAAGAAGGGACACCGCCCATATGACAAACAACAGGAATATGCTGCCGCGTTGAACTTTGCGCCACACATTGCAGTGATACACCTGGGGCTCAACGACACCGACCCGCGCAACTGGCCCAACTACCGCGACAACTTCATCCCCGACTATCTGTCGCTCATAGACACGCTGCGCAGCATAAACAAAGATGTGAAGATATACATCTGCCGTATGACGCCCATATTTCATTGGCACAAACGTTTCAAGTCGGGCACACGCGATTGGCACCGTCAAATACAGGCAACAATTGAGGAGATTGCCGCAATTGCCGATGCAGAGCTGATAGACCTTCAGGAGGTACTCTACCACCGCCCCGACCTTATGCCCGACGCACTGCACCCCACCGCCGCAGGAGCGCAGCTTATTGCAGAAAGGGTTTATTCGGCAATTACCGGCAACTACGGCGGGTTACAAATGCCCGCAATTTACAGCGACAATATGGTGATACAGCGTGGTGAGCCCTTTACCATTTGCGGCAAAGCCGATGCCGGAGCAAAGATAGAGGCAAAGCTCGGGAAGGAGAAGAAGAGAGCAACCGCTGGAGCCGACGGCCACTGGAGAATAACCTTCGCCCCGCAAAAAGCCGATGGCAAGGAGCGTGAGCTGGTGGTAAAAAGCGGAGAGACAGAGCTTACATTCAAGAACATTGCCGTGGGTGAAGTGTGGTTGTGCTCGGGGCAATCGAACATGGCCTTTATGGTAAAAGAGAGCCTTGCGAGCGACGAGGCTGCCGCACAATGCAGCAAAAAGAATGTGCGCATATACAATATGAAGCCGCGCGTGATTACCGACAACATTGAGTGGGAAAGCGCCGACCTTGAGCATATAAACAACCACAACTATTACCTGCCCGCCCGGTGGGAGAAAGCCGGCAAAAAGAATATAAAGGATTTTTCGGCCGTAGCCTACCATTTTGGGGCAATGCTCGCCGACTCGCTTGGCGTTCCCGTGGGGCTCATATGCAACGCTGTGGGCGGCGCACCCGCCGAGGCGTTCATCGACCGCGAAACACTCGAATGGCACCCGTTGTTGATGAACATTCTTTATGACTGGCGAAACAACGATATGATACAGGAGTGGTGCCGCGGACGCGCTTCGCAGAATATAAAGAAGAGCAGCAACCCGCTACAACGCCACCCTTACGAGCCCGCTTACCTTTACGAAACAGCCATTGAACCCATAAAATGTTACCCCATAAAGGGCGCAATATGGTACCAGGGCGAGTCGAACGCCCATAATGTGGAGCTGCACGAACAGATATTCCCCACACTTGTCGACAGCTGGCGCAAAAGCTGGGGAAAGAGCAATATGCCTTTCTATTTTGTACAGTTGTCGAGCATTGAGCGCCCGTCGTGGCCCCATTTCCGCGACTCGCAGCGCAAGCTTGCTGCAAAAATAGACAACTGCAATTTTGTTGTGTCGAGCGACAAAGGCAACCCCCACGATGTTCACCCCAAAGAGAAAAAGCCCATTGGAGAGCGCCTTGCACGACAGGCCCTGCACAACACATACGGCAAAAAGCACATAACACCCTGCGGCCCCTGCGTTACAAAAGCCGAGAGAAAAGGTAACTCCATAATTCTCACTTTTGCCCACGGAAAAGGGTTGCAGAGCAGCGACGGACAGCCCCTGCGCGCGTTTGAGATTGCAGGCGACAAAGGAATTTTCTACCCCGCCGAGAACGTGGAGATTCTGAAAGACGGCAAAATGAGAATAAGAAGCTGCAGTGTAAAGCTCCCCAGCCGTGTGCGCTACGGGTGGCAACCGTTCACAACCGCTAACCTTGTGAACAGCGACAGCTTGCCCGCAAGCACATTCGAAATAAGCATTGCCGAATAATTATTTGAACCATAAATATACAAATAAAGGACAGCCGCGGCTGTCCTTTATTAATATAAAATATAAGGTATATTATTTTATCACACCAAGCTCCTTACCCACCTTAATGAAGGCTGCAATAGCTTTGTCGAGGTGCTCTGTCTCGTGTGCGGCCGACAGCTGAACGCGTATGCGCGCCTGGCCTTTGGGAACCACGGGATAGTAGAAACCTGTAACAAAGATTCCCTCCTCGGCCATTTTGCGGGCAAACACCTGCGAGAGAGGAGCGTCGTAGAGCATTACTGCGCATATAGCCGACTGTGTGGGCTTTATGTCGAAACCGGCAGCAAGCATCTTGTCGCGGAAATAGTTAACGTTGTTCTGCAATTTTGTGTGCAAGGCATCGCTTTCGGCAAGCATCTTGAACATCTCGATTGATGCACCTACCACCGAGGGAGGCAACGAGTTAGAGAAGAGATAGGGGCGTGAACGCTGGCGCAACATATCGATAATTTCCTTGCGGCCAGTGGTGAAACCACCCACTGCTCCACCAAATGCTTTTCCCAGTGTACCGGTGAAAATATCAATGCGGCCATAGCAGTCGAACTGCTCGGCAACGCCGTGACCTGTTGCACCCACAACACCTGCCGAGTGGCTCTCGTCAACCATCACAAGGGCATTATATTTTTCGGCAAGGTCGCAAATTTTATCCATAGGGGCAACGTTGCCGTCCATAGAGAAGACACCGTCGGTTACAATAATTCTGAAACGCTGTGCCTGTGCCTCCTGCAAGCAACGCTCAAGGTCGGCCATATCGGCGTTGGCGTAACGGTAGCGCTGAGCCTTGCACAAACGCACACCGTCGATAATTGAAGCGTGGTTCAAGGAGTCGGAAATAATTGCATCCTCGGCTGTGAAAAGGGGCTCGAAAAGACCACCGTTGGCATCGAAACAAGCCGCGTAGAGGATGGTGTCCTCGGTCTTGAAATAATCAGAAACAGCTTTCTCAAGTTCTTTGTGATAGTCCTGTGTTCCGCAAATGAAACGCACCGACGACATACCGTAACCACGCTCCTCCATTGCCTTTTCGGCAGCCTTTATGAGGCGGGGGTTGTTCGACAGGCCCAAATAGTTGTTGGCACAAAAGTTAAGTGCCTTTGAACCGTCCTGGAGAGTAATCTCGGCAAATTGCTGCGATGCAATATTGCGCTCCTGCTTGTACAAGCCGGCAGCCTCTATGGCAGCAAGCTCGTCCTTCAAATGTTGTTGAAAATTACCGTACATTTTTTATGTTTTTATAATTCGTGAATAATCGTGATACACTCCCGCAAAAATACCTCTTTTATTAAAAAGAACTATAAAAAAGCAGAAATAATTGCAGCACCCGCCCATTCTTTTTACACAACAGCACCCGCCACAATGCGCAGAGCAGTGCTTATGGACAAAAAAAATCGCAATAAAGAAACGTTATAATAAATTTTCGCAGTATATTAGCGCTGTATTTTCAAACAAGCGTATATAACAAAAAAAACAATAGCAGACCATTATGAAAAATGTGCTTATTATCGGTTCTACCGGACAGATAGGTTCGGAGCTCACAATGACCTTGCGCAAGCAGATTCCCAATGGTAACATTGTTGCCGGCTACATTCCCGGCGCCGAGCCCAAAGGTGAATTGTTGGAGAGCGGCCCTGCAGCCATTGCCAACGTGTGCGATGCGAAACAGCTTGCCGAAGTGGTGGAGAAATACCAGATTGACACCATCTACAACCTTGCTGCGCTCCTTTCGGCCGTTGCCGAGTCGAAGCCCCTGCTCGCTTGGGACATTCAGATGAACGGTCTTATAAATATTCTGGAAATTGCACGCGAAAAGAAATGCGCCGTGTTCACCCCCAGCTCAATCGGTTCGTTCGGCCCCAACACTCCCCGCGACAACACTCCGCAGGACACTATACAGCGCCCCAAGACAATGTACGGCGTTACTAAAGTGGCAACCGAGCTTTTGAGCGACTACTACTTTACAAAATATGGTGTAGACACACGCGCGGTGCGTTTCCCCGGCCTCATTTCCAACGTAACACTCCCCGGTGGCGGAACAACCGACTACGCAGTGGAGATTTACTATGCAGCCGTTAAGGGCGAGGACTTCGCCTGCCCCATTCAAGCGGGAACATTTATGGATATGATGTATATGCCCGACGCGCTTAAAGCGGCTATCGACATTATGAACGCCGACCCCTCGCGCCTCATTCACCGCAACGCATTCAACGTTGCATCAATGAGTTTCGACCCCGAAATAATCAAAGCGGCTATTCAGAAGTATATCCCCGACTTCAAGATGCACTATGAGTTCGACCCCGTGCGTCAGGCTATTGCCGACTCTTGGCCCAACAAGATGGACGACTCTTGCGCACGCAACGAGTGGGATTGGAAACCCTCTTACGACCTCGACTCAATGACTGTAGATATGATTGAGACTCTTCGCAAGAGATTCGGAAAGTAAGGAACACACCTTGTTACATAAACAACAAAAAACAGTTGCTCAATGAGCAACTGTTTTTTGTATATATATACCGCAGTATTTTATTTCTGAAGGTTCTTTGAGAGCTCGAGCATACGCACGATGGGGCGCTTGGCATCCTCGCGTGTAGACTCGTCGAGTGTCACAAACGGCCACTCATATTTGAGGCAGTTGTAGAGTTTCTCAAGAGTATTCAGGCGCATATAGCCGCACTCGTTGCATGCGCAGGGCGATGCGAAGGGAGGCACGGGGATAAATGTCTTTTGGGGGCAGCGCTTGGTCATTTCGTGCAGGATACCGCTCTCTGTTGCAACGATAAACTCCTGTACGTCGCTGCTCTGCGCGAACTTGAGAATGTCGGCTGTGGAGCCGATAAAGTCGGCAAGGGCAAGAACGCCGCTCTTACACTCGGGGTGGGCAAGCACTTTAGCCGAGGGGTGAGAGGCTTTAAGCTCCACAATCTTTTCTATTGAGAATTGCTCGTGAACGTGGCAACCGCCGTTCCACAATTGCATATTGCGGCCGGTTACTGCGTTGAGATAACCGCCGAGATTCTTGTCGGGGGCGAAAAGTATTTTTTCGTCCTTGTCGAAGCTCTCAACCACTGCACGGGCGTTGGACGATGTTACGACAATGTCGGTCAGCGCCTTTACCGCAGCCGAGGTGTTTACATAAGCAACCACCTTGTAGCCGGGATTCTCGCTCTTGAACTTTGCAAGCTCTTCGGCGGGGCAGCTGTCGGCAAGCGAACAGCCTGCGTTGAGGTCGGGCAGAAGAACGAGCTTTTCGGGACAAAGGATTTTGTTTGTTTCGGCCATAAAATGCACACCGCACATAACAATTATGTCGGCCGAGGTCTTTTCGGCCTGTTGCGCAAGTGCGAGGCTGTCGCCAACAAAATCGGCAACATCCTGTATGGAGCCGTCGGTGTAATAGTGGGCAAGGATTATTGCGTTTTTCTCCTTGCACAAATTGCGAATCTCGCTTTTTACGTCGATACCAAGAGGCAGAGCCTCATCAATATATCCTTTCTCTTTCCACTCTTCTTTTACCATAATTTCTATTGTTTACGGAGCGTTTACCATGCTCCGCTGCAAAATTAATAATTTATTGTCATATAGGATGTAAAAAAGCAAGAAACAAACGGCCCGCTTTCTTAAAAATGTTTTATAAAGCCATTGAAAAATATATTGCCGGGCGCCCACAAGGAGTTGTGGCAGGTGCTATTGTCACATTGTGCTTTGTGGCAAAGGGGGTTGTGAATACGTAGGCGCAGCCTGTGCCTATTGCCGCACCTGCAAGAACATCCCAAAAATCGTGCTTTTTCGCATATACCCTGCCCCACGCGACGTAGCCCGCTGCAAGATAGGCGGGGATGCCCCAATCCCATCCGTAGCGGCGCTGCAGATAGGCTGCACCGCCAAAGGCAACCATTGCGTGGTTCGACGGGAAGGAGTCGTCGCCGCTGCCGTCGGGGCGGCGCTTGTGGATAGTGTTTTTAAGCACAAGGTTTATTGCTACAGCCGTTGCGCCCGTTTCGGTGAGTTGCAGCAGGCCCTTATAATCGCCTTTCACAAGG
The DNA here is from genome assembly GCA_045636125.1 of Bacteroidaceae bacterium. Taxonomy (GTDB): domain Bacteria; phylum Bacteroidota; class Bacteroidia; order Bacteroidales; family Bacteroidaceae; genus HGM04593. The sequence continues at coordinate 15,499 of JAZTWX010000036.1, read as the reverse complement.
GAGACACCCGCGCCCACCGCACCCGGGAGAAACATAAAAATATCGGTGGAGGTATCTACTGCGGTGCGGCTTTGCGCCGACACGCCGTGCAAAGGCAACAGAAGAGCGAGTATAAAAAGCAGTCTTTTCATTTTACTTAAAATACTTTATGCCCGTAGAAGGGGAGATTTTCGAGCCCTTGCGATGGAAGATTGATGCATTGCTGGCTGTCGGCAAACTGTTGCACGTTGCGCGCACCCACAAGCACCGATGTTACCGCCTTGCGCGACAGCACCCACGCAAGCGCCATTGCAGCCATCGGTTCGTTGCGCTGCACGGCAATGTCGTTGAGCGAGCGAAGATATTCTTGCAATTCGGGCGTGAGTTTTTCCTGCGGCAAAGAGCCGGCAGCGGCCATTCGAGAATCGCCGGGGATGCCACCAAGATAACGGGGAGTGAGCAACCCCTGCCCCAATGCCGAAAACGAGATGAAGCCTATGCCATTGGCGGCACAATAGTCGCAAATGCCCTCCTCCTCTACCGCGCGGTCGAGAAGATTGAGACGCCCCTGATATATCAACGGTGGGACATCGCGCGAACGCAGATACTCGTTGGCATATTTAAGCGCTTCGAGCGGCCAACGGGAAATTCCTATGTAGAGAGCCTTGCCCGCACGCACAATGTCGACAAGCGTCTGCAGAGTCTCTTCAAGCGGGGTAACAGGGTCGTAACGATGGGTGTAGAAGAGGTCGACATATTCGAGCCCCATACGTTTGAGGCTGCAATCGAGGCTTGCCATTATGTGTTTGCGCGACCCCCAGCTGCCATAAGGGCCCTGCCACATATCGTAGCCGGCCTTGGTGGCAACAAACAATTCGTCGCGGTAAGGGGCAAAATCCGTTTTAAGCACCTGCCCGAAGAGTGTTTCGGCACTGCCGGGAGGGGGGCCGTAATTGTTGGCAAGGTCGAAATGCGTTATTCCATTGTCGAAAGCATAGCGCAGCACCTCGCGACAATTGTCGAACGATGCGTTCGCACCGAAATTCTGCCACAAGCCGAGGCTTATTTTAGGCAGTAGCACCCCGCTGTTGCCGCATCGGCGGTAGAGTGTGTCGCTGTTGTCGTATCGCGTAGCAGCCGCTGTATATCCGTTCATAATTGTATTTTTGTTTTCCTGTTGCTAATATATGAATAAACGGGTGAAATTCCACAATGCTTGCCTGAATATTTAGCAGTTGACGCAAAGTTCCTTTACATACGTTAGGGAGAATAGTCTGGTAAAATATTTCATTTATAACGCCTGAAAAGGGATTTTAAGTACACCGCGGAGGGCTGCATTCATTTTTTATCACTCAAAAAACGGCTAAATATCTTTTTTATCTATATATTCGCGCCGAAATAACACAACAGCGAACTATGGAACAATTCTTGAAGACCATAATAGACTATTTTGCAGCACTCAACCTGCCCACCATTTTTGAGTTTGTGGGAACATTTGCGTTTGCCATAAGCGGTATAAGACTTGCATCGGCCAAACATTTCGACTGGTTCGGAGCATACGTGGTGGGACTTGCGACGGCTATCGGCGGCGGTACGTTCCGCGATATGATGCTGGGAGTCACTCCCTTTTGGATGACCGACCCCATATATCTCTGTTGGTCGGGCCTTGCGCTGTTGTGGGTTATTCTTTTTGGCCGTTGGCTCATACGCATGCACAATACGTTCTTCATTTTCGACGCCGTGGGCCTTGCACTTTTCACCGTTGTTGGTATTCAGAAGAGCATTGACTGCGGTTTCCCGCTGTGGGTTGGAATTGTAATGGGTACAATGACCGGTGCTGCGGGCGGTGTCATACGCGATGTTTTCATCAATGAAATTCCGCTCATCTTCAGAAAAGAGATTTATGCGATGGCCTGCGTTATCGGTGGAATTGTATTCGGAATTTCAATGTGGTTGGGTGCCGACACGATAATCACACACACAATTTGTGGTATAAGCGTATTCCTGGTGCGTGTTCTTTCGGTAAAATATCACATCTGCCTGCCAACATTAAAAGGCAGCCATGTAGAATAAAAAAAAGCGCTTTACACAAGCGCTTTTACTATATAAAAGAGAATTACTACACCGTAGATAATTTTCAGCATTGTTGTTACCAAGAAGGCGATAAAAGAGGCCGATGCCACCTTGAATGCCTTCCCTGCACGGTTGCAGGCTATATATTCCCCTGCAAAAGCTCCCAGAAAAGGACCTAGCACCAAGCCCCACGGCAAGAAAAAGAGGCCAAGAACCATCCCCGCCAATGCTCCACGTACACTCTCTTTGGAGCCTCCGCTCATTTTTGTGAACCACACAGGCAGCAGATAGTCCACTGCTGTTATTGCCAGCATTATTATGCCCGATGCTACAAGAAAGGTTGTAGATACTTCGGCTCCGGGGCACAACAGGAGCAACAGCGCACCCGCATAAGCGACAGGCGGCCCGGGGAGCGCCGGGAGCACTGCCCCCAGCAGACCCACCGCGCCACATACTATTGCCACGGACTGTAAAAGAAAATCCATAAACGATTATTTTATAAGGCGTTCGGGATAAATATCGTTCCACCAACGGGCGTCGTTCTTTAACCAACGCTCGAACCACGCCATTATGCTGTTGTGCCACAGAATGCGCTTGGGAACATCGGCTATAAAGTGGTCCTCCCCGTCGACACGGATAAACTCGACTGTTTTTCCAAGAATGCGCAATGCGTTGTAGAGCTGTATGCTCTCGCCCACTGGCACGTTGGTATCGGCAGTGCCGTGGAGCAACAACAGCGGTGTGTTTATCTTGTCGGCATTAAAGAGCGAACCCTGTTGGGTAAAGAGTGTGGGGTTGTTCCAGGGATAGCTCTGTGCTGCAGCAACAGCGTTGTAGCCCACGCCCCAGTAGCCCTCGCCCCAATAGCTTGTGACATTGCTTATACCCGCGTGCGAAGCGGCTGCAGCAAAAATATCGGTGCGTGTTTGCAGATACTGTGTCATAAAACCTCCGTATGAGGCACCCAAGCAACCGATGTGCTCCGAGTCGACGCTGCTGAATTGCTTGCAGAACTCCTTTGTACCCTCAATAATATCGTCGGAAGTGCGCTGTCCCCACGCATTCACGTGGCGGGCCGAAAATTCCTGTCCGTAACCAATTGTTCCGCTGGGATTTACAACAAGGGTTATGTAACCGCGTGACGAGAAGAGCTGTGCTGCGTAAGGGTTGTCCATCTCCTGCACGGTGGGAGTTGTTCCGCCGTAATAATAGACAATGAGAGGATATTTTTTTGTTGCATCGTAAGCGGGAGGGAGGCAATAGAAGCAGTCAATCTCTGTGCCGTCGGACGCTGTGAAGTTCCAGTCGTGTATTTCTCCAAGTTCAATTTTTTCAAGGTCGGCCGAATGAGGCTGGGCTATGAGAGTGCTTTTCCCCTTGCGCGCATCGAAGAGATATCCTGCCTGGCCGCTACTCGCTGTCACGCTCACATAACCGGCAACCGATGCTTTGCTGCTCAACGAGAACGAACGCACGCAATCGCCCTCCAAGGGAAGTTTTTCAAAATTCTTCTTGGCAGGATTATAGCGGTAAACGGGTTTACGGTCGCAGTCGTTAGTGAGGAAATAGATGCAATTGTCCTTACTGTTCCATTGGAGGAACTGCACAGTGGGGTCGAAATCCTTTGTTATGGGATCAATCGCTCCGCCGTCTATTGTGTAGATGTATGCCTGCGTGTCGTAATTATTGGCAATGGGGTGCGAACCGCAGTTCTTACCCACGCCGCCGAACGATTCGGGGCCGCCGGTGAGGAGCACCTGTGAGCCATCGGGCGAAAAGCGTGCAACACCGCCAAAGAAATACTCATCGGTGAAAAGGGTGTCAACCTCCAATGTCTGCACGTTCAGGCGGAAAAGCGAGTTTTTGCTGAAAGGCCATTTGTTGTCGACTGGCTCGCCACAAGAATAGAGGATGTAACGGCCGTCGGCGCTTATGTCGCAAAGAGCGGTTGAGCGCAAGCCTGCGGTGAGGCGTTCGCGCACACCCGTTGCAAGGTCGTAACGCCATATGAAGCTGCGGCCACGGCCACCGGGGATGCGATCGCCACGGTTGAGCAAGCGGTGAACGGGAGCTTTGTCGGCTTCAAGCTGCTCGGTAATTGTGTAGTAGAGCGACTTTTCGTCGGGAGAGAGACGGGCACCACCCTCGGGAAGATTGTCGGCAAGCAATGTTTCCTGCAAGGTTGCGGGGTTTACAAGAATTATCTTCTCCCCGTTCTCCGACGAGGCCTTGTAGTACAATTGCGATGTGAGGGGTGTCCACGAGAGTGACTTGTGGCCCGCAGGGAAGGTTGTAATCTTCTTGCCACTCTTTATGTCGCTGAGCACCGTGTAGCTGTTGTTGCGACGGCTGTTGTAATAGTCGAGGTAGTTTGTGAGCATATAGCGGCCGTCGGGCGAAACGCTCACCCACTGCACACGGTTGCCATATATTGTCTGCGGCAGCAGATAGCGGCCCTTGAGAGCGGGAGCGCAAGCTATTTGTGTGAGGCTGTCGCCGGGAGTAGTATACGAAACACTGAGTGCGGGGGCACAGGCATCGTCGGCTTCAACAAGCATTTTAACCGCGAGGGTGTATAGTGTCTGGGGCTCCATACGCAGCTCAAATTCTGCGGGGGTTGCGCCCTTCAAGGAGTCCTGCACCGCCATTTTTGCATTGTGCACGCCGCCGTTCACGGCTACCGGTTTTATTGCTCCGTCCACATAAACCTCGAAACGGGCAGGAGAGGTAATCTTTATTTTCGCCTTTGCAAAGCGGTCGGCACGCAGGTTGGTGGTGAACACATAAATATTGTCGCCTGCTGCGCGGGTGGTGGTTATAAAGCCGCAAGTGTCGGCCTCGGCAATGGCACACGCATCGCTGTCGTTCTTCAAGGGAACATTTGTGCTCATAAGAATAGTGTGTTTGTCGTGCTTTTTACCCTTGGTGTCGATGGAGTCGGTGAACAACGCGCAACGCACCTTCACGGGTGAGAGCATTTTCATAGTCTTTACAGTGTCGGCGCCGGCCGTTACCGCAAGGCCTAAAAGGGCCGCAAAAGCAATTAAGAATCTTTTCATTTTATTGTTTATTTAATTTATTGGCGCATAATGTGGCGAAAATACACAAAGTGTATTAATACACAGCGCATTTTCGGTATTTATCTCAAAAATAGCAATAATTTTTGAAAGACAGGCTATGCAGGTGCAATTAATTTGCAGCAAGTAGTGAACACGCCACTTTATAATTATTATACATATTAATTTTATTAATAAGATTATTTAGTTATTTTTGCACTAACCGCAAATACGTATTATGAAAAGAATATTAATTCCCGTTCTTGCAGCAATTGCAATTATGTGTTGTGCAGCCCCCGTTGCAGCCAACAGCAGTATCAATCTCACCCCCGCACCCAAGAGCCTTATTGTGGGCAGCGGCAGTTTAGTTCTCCCCGCCGAATTCGGCATTTACACCGGCAGCCTTTCAAAAGAGATTACCGGCGAAGCCGAAAAGTTTGCAGCGGTAATTGAGAAGGTTACCGGCTACACCGTGACTGTTGGTTGCGAAAAGGAGAACGCCCTTATATCACTCGCGCTCTACAACGGCGGCGAGCAACTGGGCAACGAAGGTTACACACTCGACATTACTGCAAATGCAATTGAAATTGCGGCCAACAGCCCCGCTGGTTTCTACTTTGCGTTCCAGAGCGTGAAAAAGATGCTCCCCGCCTGTGTGATGGCCGAGGTAAAGGACGAAGCGGTCACTCAATTCTCTCTGCCTGTGGTGAACATTGTAGACGCACCCCGCTTCGAGTATCGCGGTTTTATGCTCGACGTGAGCCGCCACTTCTTCTCGCTCGACGAAATCAAGCGTATGATTGATGTAATGTCGTACTACAAGATGAACCGCTTCCACTGGCACCTCACCGACGACCAGGGCTGGCGACTGGAAATAAAGAAATACCCCCGCCTCACAACCGTGGGTGCTACACGCAGCAATTCGTGGAGTGTCGACCCCTTGTATGGCGGTTACTACACAAACGAGCCTTATGGCCCCTACTTCTACACACAGGAGGAGGCAAAAGAGATTGTCGCTTACGCAAAGGAGCGACACATTGAGGTTGTCCCCGAGGTTGAATTCCCCGGCCACTCTTGCGCCGTTTCCACCGCCTACCCCGAATTCAGTTGCTGGCCCAACGGCAGCCACAGCGTTCAGGTGAACGGTGGTATTTTCAGCGACGTGCTCAACGTTGCCAACCCCGCTGCCGTGCAGTTTGTAAAGGATGTAATTGACGAGGTCATTGAAATTTTCCCCTACCACCAGATACACATTGGCGGCGACGAGACACCCACCAGCGCTTGGGCGGGCAATGCCGAGTGCCAGGCACTTATGGAGAAGATGAATTTCAGCAACATACGCGAGCTGCAATCCTATTTTGTCCGCCAGATATCGGACCACGTCACACAAAAGGAGGGTGACAAAAAACGCTCTGTAATAATGTGGAACGAGAGCCTCACCGCAAGCGGCACAAACGTAGACCTTATTGCCGGCACAAAAGGTATGATGATGTGCTGGGAGAGCGGCCAGGTGCAGCCCTGCGCACTCAAGGCTGCCCAGCTTGGCATGAACAGCGTAATAACCCCCTGGGGCCCTTACTACATAAACCGCAAGCAGAGCACCGACCCCGGCGAGCCCGTGGGAGCAGGATACGGTGACGACACGGTTGAAAAGACCTATAATTATGTACCCGTTCCGTCGACCGTTCCCGCCGAACTGCAGAAATATTACATCGGCGTGCAGGGAACATTCTGGACAGAACACGTACAGAGCAACTACCTGCTCGAATATCTTGCGTTGCCACGCCTCATTGCTATTGCCGAAACAGGCTGGACACCCGCCGACAAAAAGAATTTCAACGATTTTTGCCAGCGCATAACAAAAGACACGCTGTTGCTCAACTACAATAACTACGAGTATGGCCGCCACTACATAAACGACGGCAAGAAGGATGCAAAAGTTATGCCCAAGAACTCTACCGAGGAGCAGAAGAACTGGTACCGCATTGTAACTACAGCCACCGACAACCGCGCGGGCAAGTGCATTGAGCTGCTGCGCGAGGGTTCACCCACCATTGGCACGGGTAACTCACGAGTAAACCGTTTGTGGAACGGCGTTGTTGCCGAGGAGGGCGAGCCTGCATACGACTACCAGCTATGGGCATTTATGGAAGATGCCAACAACCCCGGGCACTATGCAATTGTGAACAAAGCAAAGCCCGGAGGTTCGGTAAACAGCACCCCCACAGCCGAAAACAACACCGGTCGATGGGACTATGATGACAATACCCGCCACTACGACTTTATATTAGGTGACCGCGCCTACGCATCCAACGGCGACAATTACAACTACAGCATACGCAGTACAAAAGTATCCAACACCAATATGTGCCTCAACTTTGCAGGCCCCGGCCAGACAAACTCCATAAACCTGTGGAGCAACCCTGCCGACGGCAACGGCGGTATATGGGAATTCCGTCCGCTGGCAAACGAGGAGATAGACATTACATACCTCACACAGGGCGATTGCGTGCGCATTGTCAATAATGTGGAAAAATTCAACGGCCGCGCAATTGCCGACAGCAATGGAGGCTTTGCCACCGTTACGAACAACATATACGCTGCCGATGTGTGGGAGGTTACCACAGCAGAGGCCGCAGACAACGGACTTAATATAACACTGCGCAACACCGCCACAGGACGCTATTTGTCGGGGCTCACAGCACCCATTGCACTTGGCAGCGCCCCTGCCACCTACACAAGTGTTCTAAACAAGGCCACAGGCGATTACTCAATAAAAGCGGGCGAGGGCGCAATATTCCCAATGCCCGAACTCTCGACCCAGAACCCCAACACGCTGAACACCGGCGGCATTTACCCGCAAGGTTCGGCGTGGAGATACGAAAAGGTGTACCAGATAACATTCGATTGCTACGACACTGAGGGTAACGCAATGGGCAAACACTACACTGCAGCACCCGCCGGCGAGAATTTCACCTGCGCAGCCCCCACACTGCCCAACCACTCGATAAAGGCATACGAGGCAACAGGCAATGCCACAGCACCGGTAATAGAGAACGTTTCGGGCCACAGCACCATAAAGGTTACATACGAGCGCAGCGCATACAGCATAACATACAAGTGCAAGGACGAAAAGGGCGGAACCATTGAAGAAATTACCGGAAGCTGCCCCGTGGGCGGAACATTCACCGTGGCCTACCCACAGATTGAATATTTCACATTCGTTGCAAGCGAACAGCCCACCGGCGAAATTACCCCCACAGCCGACACCGTGATTGAGGTAATCTACTCAACCGAGGGCAAGTGCGGTTTCAAGAGCGTGGGCAATGCAGTTACAACAATTGAGCCCGGCGCAAGCTACCTCATACGTAATGCCCACAACGAAACAAGCCGCAGCGGTTACGTTTCGGTTGTCGCAATCGGTCAGGAGATTAAAACCACGAACAACATCCTCGAAGGCTCTCCCGCCTTTGTGTGGACACTCAACGAAAGCGGCAGCGGCTACACAGTGAGTAACGAGTATGGTTGCTACATTCCCTCTCTCAACAGCGGTGGGCGCATATACGCAGCCGAAAACGGCGACACATTCACCTTCACGCTCAACAACGACGGTACATTCAGCGTGAAAGACAGCAAGAGCCTCTACTGGAACGCAAACTCGAACAACACCCTCACAGGCTGGAAGGAGCCCCACCCCATTATGCTCTACGAATACAGCGTTGTGCCCTATTTCACTGTAACATACACCTGTGTCGATGAAGATGGCAACACACTGCAGAGCGGTTCAAAGGATGTTAAAGCCGGCGATGCCTACAACCTCATAATCCCGCAAATCGAGGGTTTGAACGCTGTTGCCTGCGACACCGACTACAGCGAGCTTGCAAACATAAAGGGCAACAAGAACATTACAATAACCTATTCGAGCGCAAACACAGCCATTGAAGGCGTTGCAACCGACAGCAAGAACGCCAATTGCTACGACCTACAGGGCCGCCCCTTGCGCACACCCGCCACAAAGGGCATATACATTAAAAACGGAAAGAAAGAGATTGAATAGAAGATGAAAAACATTATATACAAGACAAGAGGAACCTGCTCGCAATTCATTGAGGTGGCAGGAGAGAACGGCGTTATTGCCGATGTCAAATTCTATGGTGGCTGCGACGGCAACCTCCAAGGTATCTGCAAACTGGTAAAAGGTATGAAGTATGCCGATGTGATAGCCCGCCTGCGCGGTATAAGCTGCAACGGAAAGCCCACCTCGTGCCCCGACCAGTTGTGCAACGCCATTGAACAATTAATGAACGAGGAGTAAACTGTTATGGCTAAAAAGCAGAAGAACAACGAATATAAACAGCGTAACGAGGATTTTCTCGCCACATTGCGAAACAGCGACGAGGAACTTTATGAAATTTCTCAGGGCGTGCTGTGCAAAATAATTAAAAGCGGCACTGGCGACAGATGTCCCCGCGCCAACAATGTAGTCACTGTAAACTATAAAGGTTCACTTATAAACGGCAAAGTATTCGACAGCAGCTACGACCGCGGCTACCCCGAAGCGTTCCGCCTCAACGACCTTATTGTGGGTTGGCAAATTGCGCTCACACAAATGCACGTGGGCGACCACTGGATAGTATACATACCACAGGAGGTGGGTTACGGCAGCCGCGGCAACGGCTCCATCCCCGGCTACTCCACCCTTATTTTTGAAATGGAGCTTGTAGCAATAATGTAATTTTCAACACCTATGGAACTACCTAACGATGTGATGATGCTTTACAGCACCATAAATATGAAGCTGCGCGACTACTATAAATCGCTCGACGAGCTTTGCGACGACCTCGGCGTCAACCGCAAGGATATTGAAGAGAAGCTGCGCGGAGCAGGGTTCGAATACAACGAACAGTTGAATAAATTCTGGTAACGAAATAGGATGACTTCACGGTCATCCTATTTCGTTAAGGTCACTTCTATTTTTTTTGAGGGGTATCAATATCCCCGTGTCAACTCAAGGAACAAGCGCAGGCCGTCGAGTGTGTTCGGAAAACATATGCGCCCGCCCGATGCACGGAACAGCTTTTCGGTGGAGATTGAAAGGTTGCGCTCGTGGGTGGGAAAACGGTCGTAGTCGGGCACAATGCAGTTGCCTGCACCCGCGCCACCCAACATTTCACAATAGCAACAGGCTGTTTCATAGGTGTTCATGGTGTTGGGCGAGCCATAATTGTAGACACCGCCCTGCAGCGAGAACACCACAGGCAAATATTCCACAGCATCGCGCACCCAAGTAATTCCGCGATACTCACGAACAGCCATCACAAGCTGCATTCTCCGTTCAATGGCATCGGCAATGTTCTGCACAAAGTCGGGGTGCTTGCCGGGGCCCGGCACAGGTGCATCGTACATCCAGGTGGCACGCAACGCCACTGCATCGGAATTTATTTCGGCAACAAGCCTTTCGGCCTCCAGTTTGTGTCGTCCATAATGGTTTTCGGGTGCAAGCTGCACATCCTCGCCAAGCAGGCCGCTCTCACTGTTTCCATTATAGACCTGGTCCGACGAGAAGAATACGAACTTTGCGCCGCACATACGCGCCGCACGGGCAAGGTTCACCGTGCCCTCAACATTCACGCTGTAGCTCTCTTGCGGGTGTTGCTCGCAATACCCGGTATTCGACAATGCGGCAAGGTGCAGAACAATGTCGGGCGACACGCGCTGCACGTAAGAATCCACCGCAGCGACATCTGTTATATCAAGCTCGGCGTGCGAGGGTGTGAACAATTTATACTCTGCGCCCCAACGACGCACAAAACGGCTACCCACGAAGCCGCTAGCTCCTGTTACTAATATTTTCTGCATAATAATCGTTTGTTACAGCAAAAATAAGATTTTACACGAATTAAACTCTATTATACACCCTTTTTTCAATTAATATCGCACAAAAATTATATATTCGCATTGTTATATATACACAAAGCAAGGTATGAAATCATTAAGAGAATTATTCAGGATAGGGCTCGGCCCCTCGAGCAGCCACACAATGGGCCCCAACAGAGCGGCAAAGATTTTTGCAGGCCGTTGCCCCGTTGTCGACAGTTACAGGGTAACACTTTACGGCAGCCTTGCCGCAACCGGCGAGGGACATATGACCGACAAGGCCATAATTGAGGTATTGGAACCCATTGCACCGCTACAGCTGGTGTGGGAGCCCAAAGTATTTCTCCCCTTCCACCCCAACGGTATGAAATTCGAGGGCATTAAAGACGGGCAGACTATTGATGAATGGACAATATACAGCGTGGGTGGCGGTGAGCTTGCCAACGAGGAGACCACAAAAACCGACGCCGACATCTACCCCCTCACCACTGCCCACGAAATAATGGACTGGTGCGACGAGACGGGATGCACCTTCTGGGAATATGTCGAAAAATATGAAGGCCCCGGAATTTGGGACTACCTTGCCGAAGTGTGGCACACAATGCAAAGCACCATAAGACGAGGCCTCGAGCACGAAGGCGTGCTCCCCGGTGGGCTGGGCATACAGCGCAAAGCCGGTCTCTACCTGCTGAAATCGCGCTCATACAGCGCATCGGTGGCCAGCAAGGCAAAAATATACGCCTACGCCCTCGCAACATCCGAGGAGAACGCCAGCGGAACAACCATTGTAACCGCGCCCACCTGCGGCTCCTGCGGAGTATTGCCCGCCGTGCTCTACCACCTCTCGCAATCCCACGAAAACAGCGAGGCACGCATACTGCGCGCCCTTGCAACAGCAGGCCTTTTCGGCAACATTGCCAAAGAACACGCCTCAATATCGGGAGCCGATGTAGGTTGCCAGGGCGAGGTGGGAGTAGCCTGCGCAATGGCAGCCGCAGCAGCCTGCCAACTGTTCGGCGGCACAATAAACCAGATAGAATATGCTGCCGAGATGGGCCTGGAGCACCACTTAGGGCTCACCTGCGACCCCCTCTGCGGCCTTGTTCAGGTACCCTGCATAGAGCGCAACGCCATAGCAGCATCGCGCGCCCTCGACGCCTGCACCTACGCAGCCCTCTCCGACGGCAAACATAAAATCGATTTCGACCGCATTGTTGAGGTAATGAAAGAGACCGGCCACGACATTCCCAGCCTCTACAAAGAGACATCAACCGGCGGCATTGCAAAAATCGATGTAACCAAACGAAGAAAATAACAAACAAGCGAGTGTAATATATGAAAAGAATAACCACCATCATTGCCTGCATACTCATAGCAATATGCAGCATCCACGCCCAAGAACAGGTAAAGCCTAGTGTAACCACCCTCACCAAGGAGCAATTCATTGAAAAAGTGTGGGACTACACCGGCGACGGCGGCAAAGAGTGGAAATACAAAGGCGACAAACCCGCAATAATAGATTTCTACGCCGACTGGTGCGGACCCTGCAAAAGACTATCGCCCATACTGGAAGAGATTGCTGCGGAATACGAAGGCGAGGTTATTATATATAAGGTAAATGTAGATGACGAAAGGGATATTGCCACAGCATTTGGCATACGTTCACTGCCTACCCTCCTTTTTGTACCCAAACAAGGGAACCCAAGTGTGGCAGAGGGCTTCCTGCCAAAAGAGGAACTTTACAAGGCTATGAATGCCACCATATTGAAAAAATAGAAACACAGACTGTTCATAAACAGCATACGAGTGAGCGCCGAATCATCGGCGCTCACTTTTTTTGAACAAGAAATTTAACATAAAGCTCATTTAACATATTTTAACATCGGGGGGGGTAATTTCTGAACTTTTAATTGTACATTTGCGATAACAATGTTAATTATATTATAAATTTTAGAACTATGAAAAACACTAAATCCTTTGTACAAACAGCTTTTGTAGCCATCTTGGCTATTATTGCCATCTCGTTCTCTTCTTGTTCGAAAAAAATCATCCCCACTGCCATCAACACAGTCAAAGCAGTCGGTCTAAGCGAACTTAACCTTGAAAGAAAAGACTATAAGGTATTAAAGACCATCTCGGCAGAGGCTATCGTAAAAGCCGACATCAACGAAGAAAAGAGTGTTATCTCTGAGATAAACAACGAGTTTGAGATTACTTACACGAAAATGGGCAATGGACTATTTGCACAACTTTTCAATCCCGGAGCTAATGCCGAAAGATATGAAGTCAAGTGCAAAGGTATTGTAAAATTAGGTTATCTGAGTAATGGTTATGCAAGAGAGGCACTCGAAGATATGTGCGCCGAAGAGATTGCTATACGCACAGCCAAGTATCGCCTTATAAATATGGCACAACAAATGGGTGCAGATGGTATTGTCGAGCCTATAATCTCTACAAATATTGAGCAAATAGGTAAAGAGGTTATAATAAAGACTACAGCACAGGGAAAACCTATTATTTTGAAAAACGACTAAACTAATTCAATAAAAATATGAAAAAGATATTATTAAATTCTATTCTGCTTGCAGTTTGCACCTTGTTTATCACATCGTGTGGAACATCTAAATACGTTGCGCCACAGCAACCTGCACCTTTTACAACCTACCTGAACTTAGTTAAAGAGGCACAAAGCAATAGATTTGTGGGGCTTGACTATGGTATACGACTTAATGTAAAGGATGGTCGTGCAACAGATGCTATTCTGCACAAGTATGATGCAAGCGCTGTTTACAAACCTCAGGTAAGCACTATGCCCGATGTGAAATCGTTTGTCAGCGAAAGTTTGAGACGCTATATGCGCACTATGGGCTTCAACTTAGATGCCGATGTAGAGACCGATTATATGCTCACAATTACTATAAAGGAGTATAATTTGAGTTATCTTTCGGGACTTGGTTGGTCCGGTACGGTTGCCCTGGAAGTACAGGTACACGACCATAACCGCCAATTGGTATATCCCAATGTAACAGCTATCGGCCGTGCAAATATCTCAGCAGGCAGCAACAACCACGACCTTGCTTCACAAAGTTTGAACCTTGCATATGCCAATGCGTTGGAGGATATCGACTGGGACCGTATTGCATTCTTCTTGAAGAAAGCATCCAACCCGGCATTGGAGGGTAACAAAAAGGTTACAGGTGAAGGTAACACTGCACTCGAAAGTACTATTATTCGCTGGTACATTGATTCAAGCCCCAAAGGTGCCGATGTTTCCACCCGTGTAGTATCATCGACATCGGATGTTAAAAACACAAACCAAAACTATGTGGGTAGCACACCTTATGAAACAACAGAGGCTTTTGATATCAAAGGACTCACGTTTAACAACTCAGGCGATGTGCAAATTGAGATAACTTGCGAGAAAGCCGGCTACATAACACAAAAGAAGCGTTTCAACTTACGTCAGGCTATTGAACAAAAAGAGATTTCTACTAAATTCAACCTTGTAAAGGACGAATAATTAAGAATAAACAAATTAAAAAAAAAAATGACAAATGAGCACCGGATTAAATAGCCGGTGCTCATTTGTTGGCATAATGATTATTAGAAATGAAAGCCACAAAACTAACTCTCATAACCATTGTTGCATTATCGCTATTTGCCTGTCAACCATTCAAATATGTTGCTCCAAGCATACAAAATTGGTTGTAGAACTAAATTCGGCACCTCAAGGAGCAAGCGTATATATGAACGGGCAACTTATGTGCCAATCGACACCAGGACAGATAAAGCCCGGTGTAACCACCCTCACCAAAGAGCAATTCATTGAAAAAGTGTGGGACTACACCGGCGACGGCGGCAAAGAGTGGAAATACAAAGGCGACAAACCCGCAATAATAGATTTCTACGCCGACTGGTGCGGCCCCTGCCGCAAGCTCTCACCCATACTCGAAGAGATTGCAACCGAGCAGAAAGGCAAGCTAGCCATATACAAGATTAATGTAGACAAAGAGCGCGAGCTTGCAGGTATATTCGGCATACGCTCGCTCCCCACCCTCCTTTTCATCCCGGTAGAAGGCGCACCAGCCAGCTTTGTGGGTTACGCCGAAAAGGCCGAGCTATACAAAGCTATAAACGAGCAACTCCTCAAGGAAAAGGAAGAAAAATAACATACTTCTCTATACCTTGTAAATAAATGCGTGCTGCACTCTTTGTGTGGCACGCATTTGTATATAAGACAGGCAAAGTTATATGCTTAAAACCCCCTTAATTTTAGTTAAGCCTAAATTACTCGGTGCTTCCCTCTATTTTTAACGGTGCCGGCGCTTTGCTGCGCGAAACTGCTTTCGTTCGCTTTGTGTGCAAGCAAGCTTTCACCCGCTCACTTACTCGCAGTTTTGGGTTCTTTTCGCGCGACGAAAGAACATAAAAGAAATTCCGCAAAACGAGAGAACAGCGGAGGAATAACACCGAGGATTTAATAGAAAGCAAAAGAGTCTTACTTGCTATATAGT
>JAZTWX010000035.1:0-10779 GCA_045636125.1 Bacteroidaceae bacterium | reverse complement strand
TGGGCGGGAATTTATTCACGCACTCAACGAGTGCAGCCGAATTTGCGCGAAGCGAGTATGTTTGAAGTTGACAATGCTTGCTGCTCGCAACCCGCGCTACGCGCGACCTATTGCTGCAAGCATTGTCTATTAAACTGTGTTTAATTATCGCAGCACCCCTTAAATTACTTGAAGTGTCGAGTGGCAAGCGAGCGTTCGACCGAATGGAACTTGTTGAAAAGCACGATTAAGTGAGCGCAATGTAAGTTAAACTTACAAATGCCGCGCGAGAGTGCTTTATTCAAATGAGCAAAGAATGCTCGCGACTATTTTTTCTCGCGTGCCGAGCCTTTTGCTTTTCGTCGCACGAAAAGAAGGGAATAAAACAGCCATTAAAGCAAGAAAAGCTCCCGGGCCACCGAGGATTCAAAGCACACGTTTATAAAAGATTCAATGCCTATCGCTAAAATATGAAGGCAAATTTGTAAAAAACATAATTGGGGTAGCAGCTATATTTTTACCCCTCAACTTTTGGAGTTGATCCTGGCGCACCTTTAAGCTTTTAAGCCACCTCCTCCATTATTCCCTCGTAAATAAAAAAGCAGTTGCCCCGTGATTCACATCAGGGGGCAACAATAACACAAACACAAAATAAAACACGACAAAACTACTATGCAATCAAAACAACCTGTTTTGTTGTTGAACAAAGCGCGGGGAGCGGGTATTCACATATCTGCGCCGCCGCTCAGGTGGGTTGCATATAAAGAACACCTCAAACGAGCGCTTTGTTCGTGCAGCGTGTGTTAATTTGTGTTAAACATTAGCTATTTGTTTATAAGAATCTTTTTTGTACCCACAGTCTTGCCATTTTCGTGCACGGAGATAATGTAAGTACCCCGCGTGAGTGGGGTGTTTATTGTGCATTCGCTGCTACCCTCTTCGACACTTTGCTTGGCACACTGTTGCCCGGCAAGCGATGTTACTTGCACCTCGCTTGCATTGCCGTTGCCAAAACTGACATTTATACTGTTTTTCCCCGCAGGAATAACCTTAATAACTTTGGGCGACGCAACCGCCTCAACTGAATTTGTGACACTGTCTATCTTGTAAAAATGCTTGCACACGATGTCGTTGCCCTCTTCGTCGTTTTCCGTTGTATCGAACGAGAGGAAAATATTTTCACCTAACTTTACAACAGTGATGTAATTGCCTATGTTTAACACCATATTGCTCGACAACATATAGTTGCCAATATCTTCGTATTCTTTTTCAAAATTAATTGTTGTAAGCACCTCACCATTTTGCGAAACAACCTCAATTCCTGCGATTGCGGCCTCTTTGTTATAATGTTTACCGTCGCTTGTTACGGGTGCCGGGTCGCCATAAGCCTCACCCACCCATTCATAAACAGGCCCATCGGTGAGTGTGTAGAGCGGGCGAATATATTCCAGTGCATCGTCGTTGTTAAAGAGTGTTGCCGTGAGCGCAAAATTGGGCGTTACGGGGATATTCTCGCTCATATCAATGTATTGGCAACTTAAATAGGGATTCTCGCATACAACCGTGTCATATTTTTCAACAAAATCGCTCCAAGCAGAATATTCATAATCGTATGTGGCGGTAAAATCGTACACACTACCATCGGCAGTGAGCATAATACCTGCTTTGGGGTATTGTTTACCGTAATCTTCGTGGCGAAAGAAATTTATATGTGTGTCGCTGCATAGCAACGTATACTCTTCGTGTTCTTCGGCAACAAAGCCATTTTCATAGTATCTTGAATATATCCACTCATTTATTGTTTCAATTTGTTCATTTCGTGTGAGTGAAGAAAATGCTACTCCTTGTTGGTTATTGCAATATGTATCGACGCTGCTTGTTCTGTCTTCTCCTTTTTGCAGCGATGTGCGCACAACAGCAGTGACGTTGCGAGTGCGTGTGCGCGAAGAAAGGTAAGGCAGGTGCACTTTCGGTGTCTCAATACTCGTTTCGAGGTTGAGATTATTGTCGTATATGTTTATTTCACCATCTTGCAGAATGTGAAAGATGGTCTTATTGTCCGGGGCTAGCTGTGTTGGAGTGAAACAGATGGTTTCGCAGTTGCGGAATTCAATGTGCGATTGGCTTTGGGCCCACATTGCCGGTGCTGTTGCAACGAGGGCTGCAATTAATATCTTTCTCATATAAGTGCTTGTAAATTATTGTTGAGCAAAAATAATGGTTATTTTCTATTTCCTGCAAAAGCTGCACTGTAAATCCCTCTCCATCACACAAAATAATGGTTATTTTGTTATGTAGGAAAAAGATGTTTATGGATGGTAACTTCACAAGAATTCCGGTTGAGTGGGTAAAGCAGCTGCTTGCTCACACGGGTACTTCGCCTGCCACGCTCGAAAAGCTCGACACGCCCGTGACTCTCCTCTTTACAGTGCTCCTGGCCTTTGCAATAGCCGAAATAATATACCGCATAACCCTGCTTGTGTGCCGGCGGCTTATGCGTCACAAGGAGTATAAATTCCTGTCGAAATTGCTCAAATACGGAGCGTTGCGCAAGCAGGCCTACATTATTCCGCCCATTGTGATAAACACCTTTTTGCCCATTGTACTGGGTGGTAAGGAGGCCACTTTGCGTTACATTGAGGGCTTTGTGTGGATATATTTCATAGTTGTACTTGTGATAGCTGTCAATGCCTTGCTCAATAGTATAGGCGAGCAGGCATTCACCAACAGCAAGTACCACGACCGCCCCATAAAAGGGTTCATACAGATAACAAAATTCGTAATCTACATTATCGCAACGATAATTGCAGTGTCCATTCTCACAAACAAGTCGCCGCTCTACCTCATTGGTGGCTTGGGTGCTTTTGCAGCGGTGCTCCTGCTCATTACAAAAGACAGCATAATGGGTTTTGTGGGTGGCTATCTGCTGCTCGAGAATGATATGGTGCGCCTGGGCGACTGGATAGAGATGACAGGCACAAACATCAACGGCACGGTTGTGGATATTTCACTCACAATTGTGAAGGTGCAGAATTTCGACAACACAATAGTTACAATACCGCCCTATTCGCTCATAAACAACAGCTTCACCAATTGGCGGGGAATGGACGAGAGCGGCGGCCGGCGCATTGCGCGTGGTTTCACGGTGAAGGTAGACAATATAAAGCCTTGTGACAAGGAGTTTTTTGAGCGGGTAAAGGGAGTGAGTGTGCTGCTCGACGAATATATCGCACGCAAGCAACAGCAGAGCCGCGACGGTGCAACGGCAAACACCAACAACCCCGAAGGGCTTGTGAACGGCACGGTTGATACCAATCTCGGGGTGTTCCGCGCGTATGCCGAAATGTACTTGCGTCACCACCCGCTCGTTCACAAAGAGATGCTCATAATGGTGCGCACCCTCACGCCCACCGAAGCGGGCCTGCCAGTGCAATTCTATTGTTTCACTACAATTACCGAGTGGAACAGTTACGAAAGTATACAATCGGAAATTATGGAGCATTTCGCGTCGGTGATGCCCCGTTTCGGACTATACCCGTTCCAGTCGGCCGGCTCGCGCGACACAATTATAAGCGGTCTTCTAGAGGGTAATTTCCCGCTCGAACGTATTGATGGGTTGCCCACTTGCACCACAAAATAAAAGATGGTGGCTTAAATTTTAAGCCACCATCTAAATATTCTCAGGCAAATTTATTATTTGCTGTTAAGGTCGTTCAATGTAACGTCGGGGTAACCGGCTGCCTTCAACGCTGCTGCGCAATTTTCGAGGCTGTCGGGGCGAATGAATACATTGGCCACAGCATCCTGCGCGTAAGCGTACATATACTCCACCGACACGCCAGCGTTGCTTATTATTTCGAGCGCTTTTCCAAGCTCACCTGGGTAGTCGGGTGTCTGCAGGCACACAACGTTGTTTATCGATGCGGCAAAGTTGTTGTCGCGCAGAACCTTACAAGCCTTTCGAGGGTCGGACACAATGATGTGCAACACTCCGAACTCTGCATTCTCCGACACGGTGAAGGCTTTCATATTAATATCATTCTCGCCAAAAAGCTTGGCTATTTGTGTGAAACGTCCCAGACGGTTCTCCAAAAACACTGATAGTTGTTCTATAAACATATTGCTCGGGGTTTTTAGTTATTCAAATTTACGGTGGTCAATAACTCTCTTCGCTTTACCCATGCTGCGCTCAATGGTGTTAGGCTCAACAATCTTCACATTGGGCTTAATACCAATCACGCTCTGGCAACGCGCTGTGATGCGGTTCTTGAGGTCGACAAGCTCGTTTACACGGTCGGTGTAGAATTCGGGGTGCACCTCCACAAGAATGTCGAATGTGTCTACGTTGTTCACGCGGTCAACCTCAATAAAGTAGTAAGGCTCGCACTCGGGGAACTCCAGAATAATAGACTCCACAGTCGAGGGGAACACGTTCACACCACGAATGATGAGCATATCGTCGCTGCGGCCAAGAATTTTGTTCATGCGCACTGCGGTACGGCCACACTCGCATTTTTCGTAAATGAGCGAGGTGAGGTCGCGTGTGCGGTAACGTATCATAGGCATACCCCATTTTGTGAGGTTGGTGAACACAAGCTCACCCTTCTCGCCGGGAGCCACGGGCTGCAATGTAACGGGGTCGATGATTTCGGGGTAGAAATGGTCCTCCCACAAGTGTGTACCACACTGGCACTCACACTCGCAACCCACGCCGGGGCCACACATTTCGGTGAGCCCGTAAATATCGTATGCCTTCAAATGGAGCTTCTCTTCAATCTCCTTGCGCATGCTGTTTGTCCAGGGCTCGGCACCGAACACGCCCACGCGCAATTTGAAATCATTTATATCGAGACCGCTCTTTGCAATTGTTTCGGCAAGATAGAGTGCATATGAGGGTGTGCAGGCAAGCACTGTGCTTCCAAAGTCGTGCATCAGTGCAATCTGCTTTTCGGTGTTACCGCTACTGGTGGGTACAATAGATGCGCCGATAAGTGTTCCGCCATCGTGTGCTCCCAATCCTCCGGTGAAGAGTCCGTATCCGTAAGACACCTGCATAATATCCTTGCTGCTCACACCTGCTGCCATAAGCGAACGGGCTGTTACCTCGCTCCACATTTCAAGGTCTTCGCGTGTGTAACCTGCAACAATGGGCTTTCCTGTTGTTCCCGACGATGCGTGCAGGCGCACTATCTTTTCCATAGGAACGCAAAAGAGGTTAAAGGGGTAATTGTCGCGCAAGTCCTGCTTTGTTGTAAACGGCAGCTTTGTAATATCGTCAATGCTGTGAATATCCTCGGGCTTAACTCCACACTCATCCATACGTTTGCGGTAATAGGTGGAGTCCTCGTACACGTGCTTCACCATTTTCACCAGCCTCTCGCTCTGCAGGCGGCGCATCTCTTCGCGCCCCATACATTCAGCCTCTTTGTTCCAGTAGTTTGTCATAATTTTTATTGTTATACCCCATTTGGGCTTTGTTTTATTAAAATTTATAGCTGGGCGCAAATCTACTATATATTTTCATAATCCAAAAAGAAAATTAAACTATTTAAGCGAAATAAATGTTATTTAATTATGCTCTGGGGCTGTTTTTGGCCAAAACCGGGTGTGTCAAAATTTATAATACTTTTTCAAAAACCTATAAATTAACATTTTTTGCACAAAAGAGGATAAAATGTGCAAATTGTGAATAGCCGTACTTTTTCATTATTTCGTAAATTTGCTGCGCAAAAAGAACAAACAGTATATATGACAAAAATTAAGAACAAATGCGTGCTTATAACCGGTGGTGCATCGGGGATAGGCAGAATAATGGGCAAGACAGTGCTCGAGCGTGGAGCGCGTTGTCTTGTAATTTGGGATATAAACGAAGCTAACATCGCCTCTACGGTTGAAGAATACAACAGCTTGGGTAACGTTAAGGGTTACCGTGTCGATGTGTCGAACAGCAAAGAGGTTCAGCAAATGGCTGTGCTCACCGAAAAACAGTGTGGCACGGTGGATGTTGTAATAAACTGCGCGGGAATTGTGGCAAGCAACAATACTTTCGACAAACACAGCGTGAGCGAAATTGAGCGCACAATGAACATCAACGCCACTGCCCCAATGGTGGTTGCCTTGCAGTTCCTCCCCGGGATGATTGAGCGCGACTGCGGCCACGTGTGCAACATTGCATCGGCTGCGGGAATGATTTCCAACCCCCGTATGTCGGTCTATGCGGCCAGCAAATGGGCTATGATTGGCTGGAGCGACTCGGTACGCATTGAACTCAAACAGATGCATAGCAATGTGCGCATTTCAACCATTGCACCTTATTTCATAAGCACAGGAATGTTCAACGGAGTAAAATCGCGCATATTCCCCATTCTGAAACCCGTTCCCACAGCAAACAAAATAATAAAGGCAATAGAGAGGAACAAGAATTTCAAAGGCATCCCCTTCGGTTACCATTTTATACGTTTCTGCCAGGCACTCTTGCCCACTGTCATTTTTGATTATATCTTTGGCGAGGTGGTTGGAATTTTCCACGCAATGGACGAATTTACCGGCCGCAAATAATGTCTTTTATAATATAAGGAGAAAATGAATATAACGAACAGCACTCCGCAGGAGATAAAAAGAGTGGCAGCGGCGCAACGCGCATTTTTTGAGAGCGGCGCAACACTCCCCCTCTCCTTCCGCAAACAGCAATTGAAAAAGCTGCAGGCTGCGCTAAAAGAGTGGGAAAAACCACTGTGCGAAGCTTTGTGGAGCGACCTTCACAAGTCGCAGCAGGAGGCGGTGCTCACCGAATTGAGCATTGTTACAGGCGAGATTAAGAACCACATAAAGAACGTGGGCCGTTGGGCAAAAAGCCAAAGTGCGCACACTCCGTTGAAGATGCTACCATCGCGCAGTCGCGTGGTTAAAGAGCCGCTTGGAAACGCACTCATAATGTCGCCGTGGAACTATCCCGTGCAGTTGCTCCTCAATCCCCTGGTGGGCGCAATTTCAGCCGGTTGCACAGCTATTTTGAAACCCTCGCCCTACGTTCCCAACGTGTCGCTCGTAATTGAAAAGATGATAAAGGCGACCTTTGCCGAAGAGTATATTGCTGTGGTGCAGGGTAACCGCGAAGCAAACGCCGCGCTCCTTGCCCAGCGTTACGATATAATTCTCTTCACCGGCAGCCCCGCTCTTGGAAAAATTGTAATGCAAGAGGCTGCAAAGAACCTCACTCCCGTGATATTGGAGCTTGGTGGCAAGAGCCCTTGTATTGTGGACAAGGATGCCGACACTGCCATTGCGGCGCGTCGCATTGCTTGGGGTAAGACCCTCAATGCCGGCCAAACCTGCATAGCCCCCGATTATCTTCTCATTCACTCTTCGCAAAAGGAGAAATTCGCAGCCGCTTTTGCCGCCGAGGTGAAGAAACTGCACGGCGACGATGTGAGCCGCAGCCCCCATTATGTGCGTATGGTGAGCGACAAGGCTTTCGAGCGTGTGTCGGGTTATTTGAAAGACGGAAACATTGTTGTGGGTGGAACTACAAACGCTGCCGAGCGTTACATTGAGCCCACCTTGCTCGATTGTGTGAACCCCGCATCGCCCGTTATGCAAGAGGAAATTTTTGGCCCTGTGTTGCCAATGATAACATTCAATGAGCGTGCCGAGGCTATAAAGTTCATTCGTGAAAGAGAAAAACCCCTTGCTCTCTATTACTTTGGCCGCGTGAGCGACGGTAAAGAGGTGCTGCGCAAAACCTCTTCGGGTGGCGCCTGCATAAACGATACAATTATGCACATTGCCAATGAGAATATTCCCTTTGGTGGTGTAGGAAATTCGGGAATGGGAAGCTATCACGGCAAGCGTAGTTTCGATGCTTTTTCGCACACCCGCGCTGTGGTAACTACCACCACCCTGCTCGATCTTCCTTTCCGTTATATGCCTTACAAAATGTGGGGGCTTGTAAAGAAGCTTTTGTAAGTATAATCCTGTGTGTTTTTAGGCTCGCTATTTCAGGCGAGCCTAATTTTTTGTGGATATTTCTGGTGCTCGGTGGATGGAAAATGTGCATTACCGCTCCCTTACCCCGCCCACAACCGCCACATTACAATAAATTAAGCAACAATATAGATGTTGACCCATTTTTAGAAAACACCGCGTATGTGTCATATCGAACGTATGTGAGATATCTCGTATGTCGTTTTTAGAGATCCTTTGACAATCCTTGATTGTCGCAACCCACGCGGCAACACTTTTTGCGTTGCTACGCGTGACCTTTTGCTGCAAGCATTGTCGAACCAAACTTTCGTCGCTACGCTCTGTCGGGGATGACATCGACGGGTCAACTGCTATATGATTGCCATAAATTAAGAAACAGATCTTTGGAAAATTCGCACCAAGAAACTATATTCGCTAAATAAAACCCGTAGCAATTATGAAAAAGCATTTTTTTATTGCCACAATAATTCTTGCAAGTATTGCAAGCTCGTGCAGCGACGCGGTAAAAAACAGCGTACAACAAGCGCAAACAGTTGTCGACAGCAACAACATTGTGTTCAGCAAGAACGAGGTGAAACATAATTTCCCGCTCGACTCTATAAGCGAAAATTCACCCTGCCTGAATATAGAAATATCGCTTTACACCGCCACCGATGCGCCTGCCGAAATTGTGGAAAATGCCAACCGCAGCATTGTGTATGCAGTATTCGGCTACGAAGATTTAACCCCGCAACAAGCAATTGATTCCATTGTGGAAACACTCAAAAGCGAGTATTACGAACTGCGCAGCGCTTACATAAACGAAAAGATTGCCGATGCCGACGCTCCGTGGTTCAACGCCTATTATCTGCTGAATAGCACTGTGGAAAAAGGCCGCAGCGGAACATTCTGCTACACTGCCGACTACGAAATATACAACGGCGGTGCTCACCCAAACAATGTTGTGAGCATTGTGAACATAAACCCATCGACTGGAAAAGAGATTACCGTTGCCGATGTGTTCAAAGAGAACAGCGACTCGCTCTTGTGCCGCAAATTGGTCGACCGTCTAGCCCTGCAAAAGGGTACAAAAGGCCTCAAGGGGTTGCAGGAACTGGGCTACCTCACATTCAGCGACATTTATGTAACCAACAATTTTATGCTGGGCAAGGATAGTATAGAATTCCTCTATAACAATTACGAGATAGCCCCTTATGCTTTTGGAAAGAGCCGCATAAAATTCTCTTACGACGAATTGAGCGACATACTGAAATAAGCTTTGCGCGAATTTCACCCGCTTTTGCCCGCCAATTGCGTAAATTGTTGTAATTTTGTAACCGTTGCTGCGCCTACAGCCGGTTAGCTATATAAAGAAAAGAACAATTATATGGAAGAGATACTTAAATATTTCCCGTCGATTACCGAAAAGCAGAAGGAGCAATTTGCAGCCCTCTACGACCTTTACTACGACTGGAACAGCAAAATAAACGTAATATCGAGAAAGGACATCGAGAACCTCTATCTGCACCACGTTCTCCACTCACTTGCAATTGCAAAGATGGTTCAGTTCCGTGCAGGTACAAAGATTATGGACTTTGGTTGCGGCGGCGGCTTCCCCGGAATTCCCCTTGCAATTATGTTCCCCGAGGCACAGTTCCACCTTGTCGACAGCATCGGTAAGAAGGTGCGTGTGGCAATGGAGGTTGCAACAGCCATTGGGCTGGAAAATGTGAAAGGCTCGCACAGCCGCGTGGAGGATATTAAAGACAAGTACAATTTTGTGGTGAGCCGTGCGGTTATGCAGTTGCCCGAGCTTGTAAAAATTTGTCGTAAAAATATAGGTAAAGAGCAACTCAACGCCCTGCCCAACGGCATCATCTGTCTCAAAGGCGGTAACATCGAGGGCGAAACACAACCCTTCAAAAAGGTTGTCGAGAGCACCGACCTCTCGTCGTTCTTCACCGAGGATTATTTCAAAGATAAAAAGGTGGTATACCTTCCCATTGGTTGATTATGAATATAAAGACATTTGTTTTTAATCCCGTGCAGGTAAATTGTTACCTTTTGTGGGACGAAACAGGCGAAGCATTGCTCATTGATTGCGGCGCGCTCTTTCCCGCCGAGCAGCAGGAGATTGCCCATTTTGTGTCCACCAACGGGCTGACAATAAAGCACTATCTCAACACCCACTTGCATTTCGACCACATTTTCGGGAACCCCTTTGTGGAGCAACACTTCGGGCTGGGATGCGAGGCTTCGGATGCCGACTGGCCTTGGGCCGAAAATATTTCGGAGCGTGTGGCACGTTTCGGCTTGCGTTACACCGACAAGATTTCAAAACCCGCGCGCGTGCTTTCTCACGGCGACGAGCTTACGTTCGGTAACCAAGCAGTGCAGGTTATTGCAGTTCCCGGACATTCGCCCGGCAGCCTTGCATACTACATTCCTGCGCAAGGGGTAGTATTTACCGGCGATGCGCTCTTTTGTGGCAGCATAGGCCGCACCGATTTTCCCGACAGCGACTACTCCACCCTTGCCCGTTGCATAAAGGAGAGACTTTTCACGCTCCCGCCCGAAACAAAGGTCTTCCCCGGGCATAGCGAACCCACCACAATTGG
The DNA here is from genome assembly GCA_045636125.1 of Bacteroidaceae bacterium. Taxonomy (GTDB): domain Bacteria; phylum Bacteroidota; class Bacteroidia; order Bacteroidales; family Bacteroidaceae; genus HGM04593. The sequence continues at coordinate 220 of JAZTWX010000035.1, read as the reverse complement.
TTACGAGAAGGATTATAATATGTATGTGAGATAGTATTTCCAAGCAAAAGCGGATGGCCTTTTGAGTCATCCGCTTATTTTTTAGCAATAATATAGATGTTGACCCGTCGATGTCATCCCGACAGAGCGTAGCGACGAAAGTTTGGTTCGACAATGCTTGCAGCAAAAGGTCACGCGTAGCAACGCTAAAAGTGTTGCCGCGTGGGTTGCGACAAGCAAG
>JAZTWX010000034.1:0-5100 GCA_045636125.1 Bacteroidaceae bacterium | reverse complement strand
GTTTTGCTCTCCTTGCCAAGGTTGGAAACCTCTTCTTTTGCGGCAAGGTGTGCTCTACCAACTGAGCTATTTCCGCATTTTTTTCGTGGTTAGTCCTATTAGTTTTGCTCTCCTTGCCAAGGTTGGAAACCTTTTCTTTTGCGGCAAGGTTGTGCTCTACCAACTGAGCTATTTCCGCATTGTAGTGCATTTTGCATTGCACTTTGTTTTTGTTGAGCGGAAAACGAGGCTCGAACTCGCGACCCCAACCTTGGCAAGGTTGTGCTCTACCAACTGAGCTATTTCCGCATTTTATTTCGCGGTTAGTCCTATTAGTTTTGCTCTCCTTGCCAAGGTTGGAAACCTTTTCTTTTGCGGCAAGGTTGTGCTCTACCAACTGAGCTATTTCCGCGTGCATTGCAACTATCTTGTTGCGTTTTGCGTGTGCAAAGGTAGGACTTTTTTTTTAACTACAAAAGTTTTTCGTCTTTTTTTTCACAAATAATGCAAAGTTTTTCTCAAAATGGTTCTTTTGCACACAAAAAGTTGTTTTTCGGGCAAGGGTATGGCAACATTTTGCTATCTTCGTTATGGATTTCTTAATGTTATTTTAGTGTATGATTAAAGATTTTTTGCAACCGCTGGTGTGCGAGCGCTTCAAAAACGATGAAAAATACCGCGAAGGGCATTTGCGCATAATAAACGCCCTGCCCGGGCGCGCCGTTATGGGACTGCACGCACCCGAAATTAAGGCTGTTGCAAAGAGTTTGGCCGCAGAAAACGGCATTGAATACATTTCACGCTTCGAAAAGGAGGCGAGCGAGGATCTTTGCCACGAAGAAGTTGTCATTTGGGGCTACATAATAAACCTTATTAAATGCCCGCTCGAAGAACGGCTCGCCCTGCTCGCTCGCTACATTCCCGTTATTGACAACTGGGCTGTGTGCGACTCTTTCTGCTCCCACGCAAAATGGATAGCACGTGCCGACAAAAAGAGTTTGTGGGAGTTCCTGCAACCGTGGTTCGAATCGGCAAAAGAATTCGAGGTGCGTTTTGCTGTTGTTGCAGCAATGTGCTATTTTTTGAACGACGAGTGGACCGACACCGTTTTCAACCGCATAGACACGCTCGATTTCGGCAGAATAGAGTCGCAATACAAAAGCGCAAAGAAAAAGCCGTTAACCCCGCAAGAGGGCACGGCTCCCGGTGCAGCCCCCTACTACGCCCGTATGGGCGTTGCTTGGCTGTTGGCAACGGCGCTTGCAAAGTTTCCGCAGCGCACACGCTTGTATGTGCGCCGCAGCAACCTGCCCGCCGATATTATAAAGCTATACACCCGCAAGGCACGCGAATCGTTCAAGACACGCACCATTGAAGCGGTGTAAAGCATTTTAACACATTCTGTCGCGGTAATCTTCGTAACCGTATACACGCAACATCTGCAACTCGCCATTTTCGCGCAGGAACGCGATTGAGGGGTGCGATATTCCGTTGAACATATTTGTTTTCACGGTTGTATAGTGTATCATATCCTCAAATACCACCTTGTCACCCACTTTAAGTTCGTGGGGAAAACGCCAACTGCCCATGTAATCGCCGCTAAGACAGCTGTTACCGCCGAGGCGATAGACACAATCGGCAGGAGCAGCGCTCTTCACAGCATCGGCCTCCAACGAAACAGCACCTGTTACACGCGGTTGATAGGGCATTTCAAGGCAGTCGGGCATATGACAGGTGAAGCTCACGTCGAGTATAGCGGTGCGTATTCCGTGATTCTCAACCACATCAACCACCGACGACACAAGAGAGCCCGTCTGCCAAGCAAAAGCCGAGCCAGGCTCAAGAATTATCTGTAGGTTGGGGTAACGGCTGCGCAAGCCTTTCAAGAGAGCTATAAGATGCTCCACATCATAGTCGGCACGTGTCATCAGGTGGCCGCCACCCAAGTTAAGCCATTTTATTGTGGGCAACCACTTGCCGAATTTCTCCTCAATATGCTGCAAGGTGTGTTCAAGAGCATAAGAATCGGACTCACAGTGGCAATGGCAGTGGAAACCCTCAATGCCAGCGGGGAGCACAGCAGGCAACATATCGGCAGTGACACCGAAACGGCTGCCGGGAGCGCAGGGGTTATAAAGTTCCGTTTCAATTTCGGAATATTCGGGATTTATTCTCACGCCACAAGAGATGGGCTGCGAAACCTCCTGTGTGCGGGGGTAGAAACGCTCATACTGCGATAGCGAGTTAAAAGAGATGTGGCTGCTGCAACGCACGAATTCGGGAAAATCGGCATCGGTGTAAGCAGGCGAAAAAGCGTGCACCTTGCTACCGAACTCTTCGTAGCCCAAACGAGCCTCGTGTATGGAGCTTGCAGTTACCGAGCCTATATACTCACGGAACACAGGGAAAGTTTTCCACAAGGCAAAAGCCTTGAAAGCCAGAATAATTTCCACGCCGGCCTCACTTGCAACACGCGAAATGAGCGAAAGATTGCGACGCAGAAGAGCCTCTTCCATCACATAACAGGGCGAGGGCACATTTTTAAGAATTTCGTTATCCATTATCCTATAATTTTTAATTTTGCGAATTTAAGCAACAGGGTTTTCACACCTGCATTCTTGAATTTTATTGTAGCCTTTGCATTCTCGCCCACACCGTCGGTCGAGACAACCTCTCCCACTCCGAAACGGTCGTGCTGCACAAACATACCCGGCGCAAGCGACGAGTGAGAACTTGCGGGCGCCGAGAAGTCGCGCACAACGTCGGACATACGCTGCAGACGAGGTTTTTCGGTAAACGAAGAGGCCTGCAACACTCGCTGTTGCGGCTGCGCTGCAGCCACCTGCTGCGGGCGCTGCTGAAGGGTGGGCTGTATTCTGCCTTGCGCCACCTGCGCACTGCGATTGAAGGTACCGGCAAACATACCGCCGGCAGGCCTTTGCTGCTGTGCCATAGTTGGTACATTGCCGGTGAGGTAACGGCTGTCTATTTCATTTATAAAACGGCTGGGCTCGTGATACTCGGTCGTGCCATAATGGTAGCGGGTCTTTGAGTGCGAGAGTATGCAATAATCCTTTGCACGGGTAATTGCAACGTAGAAAAGGCGGCGTTCCTCCTCCATTTCACGCGGAGAGACAAGCGCACATTGGTTTGGGAAAAGTTCCTCTTCGAGCCCCACGACAAAAACCGCAGGAAACTCCAATCCCTTGGCCGCGTGTATGGTCATAAGCGTAACTCGGTTGTCATCATCCTCGTCATTCGAATCCTGGTCGGAGAGCAACGAAACTTCGGCAAGAAAGTCGGTGAGACGATTATGGGGGTTACCCTCCTCGGTGCGCATATCGACAAATTCCTTAATACCGTCGAGCAGCTCCTCGATATTTTCCTGGCGGGCCTTCCCCTCCACGCTGTTATCCCTGAAAATCTCGCCCCACACACCGCTCTCGCGCAACACCACCGACGCAACCTCAAAAGCATCCTTTTCGGCCGCAAGCGCAGTGAACGACTCTATAAGCCCTGTAAAGCCGAGCAGTTTTGAGGCCGTGCCCTTGTTCACGGCAAGGTTATATGCCTGCGGCTCACACATCACACTCCACAGGCTCACGTTCGCCTCGGTAGCCACCGTTTTTATCTTCTGCAGCGTGGTGTCGCCAATGCCTCGTGCCGGGTAGTTTATAATACGCTTGAAAGCCTCCTCGTCGTTATGGTTGCTCATAAGGCGGAAGTATGCTATTGCATCCTTAATCTCCTTGCGTTGGTAGAACGAAAGACCGCCGTAGATGCGATAGGGGTAACCGCGCTTGCGGAAAGCCTCCTCGAACACACGCGATTGGGCGTTTGTGCGATAGAGAATTGCAATATCACTGTACTGCAAACGCGCACGACGACGCAGGTCGGCAATCTTGTTTGCTACAATTTCGGCCTCCTCAAAGTCGGAATATGCGGCGCAAACCTGCAAAGGCTCGCCCGTTCCGCGCTCCGAAAAAACACTCTTTTCTATTTGGTTGGCATTCTTTTTTATAACGCTGTTGGCCGCCTCCACAATCATTTTTGTGGAACGGTAATTCTGCTCGAGCTTAAAGATGCGGGCACCCTGATAACGCTCGGTAAAACCGAGGATATTGCCTATATTCGCACCGCGGAAAGAGTAGATGCTCTGCGCATCGTCGCCCACCACACACACCGCCTGACGCTCCTTTGTGAGCTGCCACACAATGGCAGCCTGCAAGGAGTTTGTGTCCTGATACTCGTCGACAAGAAGATATTTGAAACGGCGGGCATACTTTTCGCGCACATCGGGGAACTCGTCGAGGAGTTTATAGGTATAGAGCAGAAGATCGTCAAAATCCATCGCATTGGCCTGCTTGCAACGCTCGCAATAGCGTGTATATATCTGCGAGGTTGCGGGGATGCGCGCACGCACATCGTCGCCCTGCAACCCGGCATCGCGGGCATACATCTGCGGGGTTATAAGCCTGCTTTTTGCACCCGATATCCGCTCGCCCACAACCGCCGGCTTGTACACCTTATCGTCGAGCTGCATCTCCTTTACAATGCTCTTAATGAGGCTACGCGAATCGGTCTGGTCGTATATTGTGAAATTACTGTCGAAGCCCAGCAGGTGAGCCTCCTTGCGCAATATTCTTGAAAAAACCGAGTGGAACGTTCCCATAACAATAGCCGAAGCATCGAGCTTGTTCACCCGGCTTGCAATACGCTCCTTCATTTCACGCGCAGCTTTGTTTGTAAAGGTAAGCGCAAGGATTGACCACGGTTCGTAACCCATCTCCAGCAGATAGGCTATTTTATAGGTGAGCACCCTCGTTTTTCCCGACCCCGCACCGGCAATAACCAGCGAAGGGCCGTCGTTGTAACGCACAGCCTCGAGCTGTGCCGCGTTAAGTTCCTTTTCGAAATCTATTCCCATTTCCTTTACAAAAATTACAAGCCATTCGTTTCGCGAAGATACGAACAAATCTGCGTGTAAGCGAGCAAAAACAAATTTATTTGATTTTGCAGCGAGCGAAAGCAGATTCGCGCGACAGCGCAAATAGCAAACAAGCGAGCAAAAACAAATTTATTTGATTTTGCAGCGAGCGAAAGCAGATTCGCGCGACAGCG
>JAZTWX010000033.1:0-25664 GCA_045636125.1 Bacteroidaceae bacterium | reverse complement strand
TGTTGTTGTCTTTGACAAACGCAACCCATGTGGCATAACCTTCGGCTATGCTACACATGACCATTGCTCAACAATAGCCTCTATCATCGCTTTGCAATAATTGAATCAATTACAATCGCTTCGCGACCGCAACCCACGCGGTGCCACCTTGCGGCACTTCGCGTGACCATTGCTTTGTAATTGCTTCGGAAGGAGTAATAAAAAAAGATTTTTTTTACTGTTTGCCCTATGGGGGCAACTCCCATTGGCTTAATTGCAGTCGCTTCGCAATCGCCACCCAAGCGGCACAAACTTCGTCTGTGCTACGCTTGACTAACAGCTGCAATTTCTATATAGGCCATTTTTATAGTAAAGTATTTGTCCCCTTCGGGGCCATCCCATTGAGGGTTTCAATGTTGCCCGTGGCAACCGTATCCCGCACGGCACAACTTTCAGCTGTGCTACGTGCGACTATTACTCATTGAAACCCTCGGTAGTCGTAATAAAAAAACAAGTTCGGAATTTTTTCCGAACTTGTTTTTTTATTACTCCCACTCAATGGTGGCACTGGGTTTGGGTGACATATCGTAGCAAACGCGGTTTATGTTGGGTACCTCGGCAAGGATGCGGTCGGTAATCTTCAACAGGATGGGCCACTCAATCTGCTCTATGGTGGCGGTCATTGCGTCTACTGTGTTCACGGCGCGAATGATTACGGGCCAGTCGTATGAGCGGGCGTTGTTGCGCACACCTACCGACTTGAAGTCGGGCACGACGGTGAAGTATTGCCATACCTTCTTGTCGAGGCCTGCTTTCTGGAACTCTTCGCGAAGGATTGCGTCCGACTCGCGGAGGGCTTCCAGGCGGTCGCGGGTAATTGCGCCCAAGCAGCGCACGCCGAGGCCGGGGCCGGGGAAGGGCTGGCGGTATACCATTTCGTAGGGGAGGCCGAGCTCGAGACCGCAGGCGCGTACCTCGTCTTTGAAGAGCTGGCGGATGGGCTCAACGAGCTCGAACTGGAGGTCGTCGGGCAGACCACCTACGTTGTGGTGCGATTTTACCATCTTGGCGGTTTTTGTGCCGCTCTCAACAATGTCGGGGTAGATGGTTCCCTGTCCCAGGAAGTCGATGCCGTCGAGCTTGCGTGCCTCTTCCTCGAACACGCGGATGAACTCGCCGCCGATGATCTTGCGTTTCTCCTCGGGGTCGGCAATGCCTTCGAGCTTGCCAAGGAAACGGTCGGTTGCGTCTACGTACACAAGGTTAGCGCAGAGCTGTTTACTGAATACATCAACAACTGCCTCCGACTCGCCTTTGCGCATAAGGCCGTGGTTTACGTGCACGCACACAAGGTTCTTGCCGATGGCTTTGAGCAACAGGGCTGCTACAACCGAACTGTCTACTCCTCCCGAAAGGGCGAGAAGCACCTTCTTGTCGCCCACCTGGCGGCGGATGAGCTCAACTTGGTCGTTGACAAAGTTTGTCATGTTCCAGTTTTTCTCGGCCTTGCAGGTGTCGAGCACAAACGAGCGCACAGCCTCTTTTGTGGCTTCTACGTCGTTGGTTATCTGGGGGAGTTTAACGCTGCACAATGCCTTGTCGTGGCCTGCAGCAATTACGGGGAAACCGGCCTCGTAGATACCGGGGTTTACATCGATGGCAACTCCGTCGATTACGTTGTTGGGGCCTCCGTTTATAATTACACCCTTCACATTGGGGAGGGCTTTAAGTTCTTCTACTGTAATGTCGTGGGGGTAAATCTCGCTGTATACACCCAACGCGCGGATGGCTCTTGCAAGCACGGTGTTTTCGTGGCTTCCCAAGTCCAAAATAACAATCATATCCTGTTTCATATTGGTAAAAGGTTTATGTCTCTTTATTTTATTGTGCGAATATAGTGCTTTTTTCTCTTTTGCTGTGTATTCTGCTGCGCTTTTTTTGATAAAAAAACGAGCGGAACAATGTTCGCTCGTTTTCTTTTGTGCGCGTGTTATTTTTTCTCTTTCAAGAGATCGCGAATTTCGGTAAGCAATTTCTCTTCTGCCGAGGGCTCGGGTGCGGGTGCGGGAGCGGGTGCAGGAGCTGCTTTCTCCTCCTCTTTTTTCTTTGTAGTGAGCTTTGTTACTACGCGGATTACTGTGAAGATTGAGAGTGCGATGATGATGAAGTCGAATGTCTGCTGCAAGAAGTTACCGTAGTTGAGTGTAACGGCTGCTTTTTCAACCTCGCCTGCTGCGTTGAGCACCTCGGGAGAGAGTGTGAGTTTGAGCTCTTTGAAGTTGATACCACCAACCAAAAGACCGACAGCGGGCATAATTACATCGTTTACCAATGCTGTTACAATTTTACCGAATGCACCACCGATGATAACACCGACAGCCATATCAATAACGTTGCCCTTCATCGCAAATGCTTTGAAATCCTGGAGAAAAGTACTTTTTGCCATAGTTCTATTTGTTTTTTTTATTAATAATTGTGTTTCTGCAAAGTAACAGCGCAAAGATAGTGCTTTTTTTTGTAATTATTGTTAAGTTTTTGTCTCCATTTTTGTTGTTTTTTTGTATTCTGCACCTTTGCGGCTGTTGCTCTTTGCCCCTGAAAACTGCGCAGCGCGGCCTGTTTCGCGCCCCGTTTGCCCTGCTTTTTGCCGCAGGTGGTGGAAAAAGAGAAAAAAACAACAAATTAATGTGTGTTTGTTTATTAATATATGAAAACATTTTCTTAAATTTGCATCGCAGTTAAAATAGGGCGTAGTATGAACAGTACAAAAATAATAGTGTTTTTTACATTAGTGCTGCTGCTTTTTGCAGCCTGTGGTACTGCCGAATATTGCAATTGCGGTTAAAAGAACAAAGACTTTTTATTTTTTCACCTTTATAAATTAAAGTAATTATGACAAAAGTAGGTATTAACGGTTTTGGCCGTATCGGCCGTTTCGTGTTCCGTGCCGCTATGAAAAGAAGCGACATCGAGATTGTAGGTATCAACGACCTTTGCCCCGTAGATTACTTGGCATACATGCTCAAGTATGACACAATGCACGGCATTTTCGAGGGTACAATCGAGGCTGACGTTGAGAACAGCAAACTTATCGTTAACGGTAAGTCTATCCGCGTAACAGCTTGCAAAGACCCCAACGAACTCGCTTGGGACGCAGTAGGTGCTGAGTACGTTGTTGAGTCAACAGGTCTTTTCCTTTCAAAGGACAAAGCTCAGGCTCACATCAACGCCGGTGCTAAATATGTAGTTATGTCGGCTCCTTCAAAGGACGATACTCCTATGTTCGTTTGCGGTGTAAACGAGAAGACATATGTTAAGGGTACACAGTTCGTTTCTAACGCTTCTTGTACAACTAACTGTCTCGCTCCCATCGCTAAGGTTTTGAACGACAAGTTCGGTATCACCGATGGTCTTATGACAACTGTTCACTCTACAACAGCTACACAGAAGACTGTTGACGGTCCTTCTGTAAAAGACTGGCGTGGTGGTCGTGCAGCTGCCGGCAACATCATCCCCTCATCTACAGGTGCTGCTAAGGCTGTAGGTAAGGTTATCCCCGCTTTGAACGGTAAATTGACAGGTATGGCTATGCGCGTTCCCACTTTGGACGTATCAGTAGTTGACTTGACAGTTAACTTGGCTAAGCCCGCTACATACGCTGAGATTTGCGCAGCTATGAAAGAGGCATCTGAGGGCGAGTTGAAGGGTATCCTCGGTTACACAGAGGACGCAGTTGTTTCTGCTGACTTCTTGGGTGACACACGTACTTCAATCTTCGACGCTAAGGCTGGTATCGCTTTGACAGATACTTTCGTTAAGGTTGTTTCTTGGTACGACAACGAGATCGGTTACTCTAACAAAGTTCTCGACCTTATCGCTCACATGGCTACTGTTAACGCTTAATTCGTTAATGACCATAAATGAAATGCTCCCCATTCGTGGGGAGCATTTTTCTTTTATATAAGGTGGGGCAGGGCCTCACCTTTTTTGCATAGTATGCGCCTCCACTCTTAGGGGTGGGGGCGCATACTGTACGTTATTATTCAATTGCAATGTGTCGCATAGCTTCCTTGTGGGCGCTCATTGCCTTTTTGGGGATGTTTATGCGCAACACGCCGTGGCGCACTTTGGCCTCGATTTTTGCGGTGTCGGCATCGTCGGGGAGAATGAGTGTCTGCTGGAATTTTGTGTAGGAGAATTCGCGACGCAGGTAACGGCCTTTGCATTCGTTGCTGTCGCAGCATTTGTCGTCCTTGCACTTTTCATCCTCTTTCTTTTCGTCGCACTTGCACTCCTTGCCGTCGGCGGTGCAGTTGCAGTTCTTCTCCATTGTTATGCACAGGTCATTGTCGGCGTTGAGGTCTATCTTGAAATCCTCTTTTTTCATTCCCGGTGCGGCAACGTCTACAATGTATTCTTTCTCTGTTTCGAACACGTTGATTGCGGGCGAGGTTGCGTTCTGGCGCATTAAAAAGTCACTGCCGAAAAAGTCGTTGAAGATACTGGGGAGCCACTGTTGGCTGCCTCTTTTAGTGGGCATACTCATTGTTGTTTATTGTTTTATGGGTTATACATAGAACGGGCCGTGGCCGTGCGGGCAAGTGCAGCTCCCTGCAGGTGTTGTTTGTGGGCGGGTGCGTTGCTTTCACCGTGGTGGGTGTTTATGCCCGTCGGCCGCGGTTGCCGTTGTATATATAGAATGCCCGTCGGCGTGTGGTTGTTCGCTGTTTGGGATTTTTTAGGGATTTTGTGGGAGAGTGTGAATGATAAAAGTAATGCGGGTGACTCACCCGCATTACTTTTATCATTTAGCCCAAATATAGAATAACTGTATTCTGTGGGTAGACAGCGATATTATTACCGAAATGCTCGGGGGTTAAATGTGTGCTACTCCTTCAATTTCTATGAGTAGTTCGGGGCGGCAAACATCGCTCACAAGATAATGCTTGGGAACATTGGGGTAGTGAGCATCCATATACTCCTTTACGGCGGGGATGGCCTCTTCGTGCTTCACATACACACGCAAAAGGTCGTATGTGGCACCGTTGTTGGGGGCGGGGATATTATCCCTTGCAATGAGGCTGTTCATTATCTCCATTGTCGTTTCGGCCTGCTTCACGGTGTCGTTGCTGCTTGTGCTCTCTTCGCCTTTAATGGCTGCTGTGCCCGAAATGTAAATGGTGTCGCCCAGGATGCGTGCGCGTTCGAATTTTGGGGTGGAGCGCTCTTGCAACTCCTGCACGGCTTTTCCTTCGAGCACGTTCTGCGAGTAGTTGTGCGCTGCCACCTGCAAGGGGTTGTCAATGGGTTTGTTCGTGGCAGTGGTGCCTTTAATTGCGTAAAGCTCAATCATTATTCCACCCTTGCCGGTGCCGATACCTGTGGCGGCGGGGTAGCCGTTGTTCCAGTGGGCGTTGCCGTAGAAGATGCTGCGTGCGTCGTTGAACTCCTGGTAATTCTGGCTGCCGTCGTTCTGTATGGTGATATTTTCAATATAGTTCCACTGGCGGTAGATGTCGCTGGTGAGGAACCCTTCGGTTTTTAGAATGTTGTCTATTGCGGCGAAAATCTCCTTGGCCTGCTCGTAGGTGCTTGTTTCAATGTCGCCGGGTATTATACCCTCGGTGATGAGCTCTTTTGCAGTGCCGCTCTCAAGCACTTTGTAACGGCTGTTATGGGTTATTTTTGCATTGCTGTCGCGCAGATAGGTTACCTCGGCAATGAGTGTGTCGGAGCTGCTCTTCTGGGCAATGTAGCTCACTAGCGGTGCTGTGGGCCCGAAATAACTGCTCACAAGGTTGTGCAGCTCGCGGTTGGTTGCAAGATATTCGCGGTTATTTGCGGGGAGGCCGAAAAAGGATATTTTGAGAGCACTCTGCTTGTCGATGCGCGCAAGAATGTCGTGGCACATTGTTCCCAACGTGCCTTTTACATCTGCTTTTATGAGTGCTTGCTCCTTCTTGAACATTGCTTTTTCTGTTTTCGGCTTTGTGCGTATATGCATTTGCGCCCTTGTTGCGCGGCATATTCTTGCACATCAATGCAAAGTTACTAAAAATGTACAATATAATGTTCCTTGTCGCGCGCTTTTTTTACAATAGCTTGAAGCGCAGGCGCAGCGTGCCTCCCTCCCAGCTGTGGCTTATTATTTTGAACGTGCCTATTTGGGCTGTGTTCTCAACGTGTGTGCCAATGCAGGCGCAAGTGTCGTAATCGCCCACACGCACTATGCGCAGTGTCTCGCTTGCGTCGGCCGGCAGCTTGCCGAGGTCCACTCCCTGCGGCACGTTGTCGCGTGTGCAGTATTCGGTGGTAACGGGCAGCGACTGTGAAATAACCTCGTTCACCCGTGCTTCAATTGCTGTAATCTGTTCGTCGGTGGGTGGGGTGGGGAGAGTGTAGTCGCACTTGCTCTTTTTGCGCTCAATGTGGGCGTTGCGGCTTCTCTCGCAACCGAACATCCTCACCATTGTCTGGTTAAGAATGTGCTCGGCTGTGTGCATAGGTGCGATTGACGCATCCTGAAACTTTGCTGCTGGTTGATTAATTTCCATAAATAAATTGTATGTATTCTATGTTTCATAGCCCTAGCGGACTATGCTGGACAATTCCGCCCTTTCAGGGCTATTTTGTTTTGTCGTTCATGTTTCATAGCCCTAGCGGACTATGCTGGGTAATGTCGCCCTTTTAGGGCTATGTTGATTATGTTATTGTTTATTCATAGCCCTGACGGACTATGTTGGGTAATGTCGCCCTTTTAGGGCTATGTTGATTATGTTATTGTTTATTCATAGCCCTGACGGACTATGTTGGGTAATGTCGCCCTTTTAGGGCTATATGGTTGTGTTATCGTTTTTCATAGTCCTCACGGGCTATGCTAATTAATTTCACCCCGTTGGGGTTATATGTTTTTTTGTATTCTATGTCCATAGTCCCGCCGTACCTTTTCCATAGCCCTAACGGGCTACGTTGGGTAATTTCGCCCCGTAGGGGCTATATGGTTGTGTTATCGTTTTCCATAGTCCTCACGGGCTATGCTAATTAATTTCACCCCGTTGGGGTTATATGGTTTTTTGTATTCTATGTTCATAGCCCTGTCGGACTATGTTGGGTAATTTCACCCCGTTGGGGTTATATGGTTGTTTTTGTATTCTATGTTCATAGCCCTGACGGACTATGTTGGGTAATGTCGCCCTTTCAGGGCTATGTTGATTATGTTATTGTTTATTCATAGCCCTGACGGACTATGTTGGGTAATGCCGCCCTTTTAGGGCTAGCCCCATAGGGGCGATATTTTATAGCATAGGCCATCGGCCTATGAATGGTGCGGGTATTCCCCCCATCAATGGCAGCCCTGTAGGGGCGGAATTATATATACCTATCGTCATATTCGATGTTATATGCATTGAGCAACGATATTAGTTCCTCTCTTGCATCGGCTTTTTTATGATGTTCTTCTTGTGTCTTGATGTATTCTATTGTTTTCTCAATTACAGATTGACTGACGGAGAATGCTCCAATATCCGTCTTGCCACGCAAATGCTCTGTAATAACAGTCTTTTTGGTGTAGCCATTTTGAAGAGTTTGCCTTTATTGTTGCAACGAGTTTACTCAAAGCCAAATTCTTGTTCAAAGTGCACAATATATGTATATGGTTTGTTGTACCTCCTACGCATATCGAATGACATTCACAGTTCTTTATGATCCCTGCAATGTACGAGAATATTTCCTCGAGGTCTTCTTTTCTCATCGTCTTCTCCCTGTTCTTTGTTGAGAAAACAATGTGGATATAATTCTTTGCTAATGATTGTGCCATTTGTTTATGTTGTTGTGGTGTAAAAATTATGAAACACCCGACTCTCCACTGTGCATAGGCGGGTACTCGGTTTTGCCTGCGGCGAACTTGCTCGGGCTCGGCATAATACAAGCACGCTTGTCTTCTGCACTCGCTGAACCGCAACTTTGTTTATGCTCGTTGAGTATTGGTGTTTCGGTGGTCATTGGTCAATAATGAGTAATATGCAAAATGTGCATAAAAGTTATTCTGACAACAAATATAATTCCATTTTTGAACCTGTGCAATTTTAGCACAGGTGATATTTATTAACATAAGTTGTAGCACTTTTGCGACAACTTATGTTTTTTATCTTACTCTTTCCAATAATAGAAATACTTTGTTCAATTTGATTATAGGCTTTCCTAAATAGGTTGAAACGTTATAACCGTTTTGTTTTGCATAATCGACGATTGAATTACGCACGTCGTTCGGGTAGTATATGCTTAAAATCTTTTTTTCTAAAAGTTCGTGCCACGCTATAGGTATCCCCACTTTTTCAATATCATTAACTTTTCCAATGCCCAAAGCAAGGGCTACTGGGCTTCTGCAAAAATCGCCACGTTCGGCAACGGGTTCAATCCCGAATGTTGATTTTACGTTTTCTATAAATATTTTCAACAGCAATAGGTCTTCAAATAATTTCAATTCTATAATATAGTCCAATTCAACTTTTACTAATGTTGATATTAAATCACTTGGGGTTTTATAAAGTTTTTTAATTCCCCAATTTGTTTGAAAAATCAATGAATCAATCATTGCCTTTTGTTTAACTGTGTTGCTTTGTTTTTTTTGATGTTTGTTTTTCATTATAGTATTTTTTGTTGCTATAATATAAATACGAAAGTTTCTGTTGCCTTCAATATAAAACAATACAGATATGTGCAAAAACACTGCATACCGTAGTGAAATTTTCAATTAGAGAATAATTTTTAATGCTATGCAATGATTTTGCATAGGCGTTCATTATATTTGTGACAGACATCGAATATAAGTTATGATAAGCAAGACATTTAACCGTTATATTTGGTTGCTGAATACGCTCCTTCAGTATAAGCAACTCGCCTATGAAGAAATCAACGCATTATGGAAAGAAAGTTGCTTGGGCAGTGGTGCTCCGTTGCCTTTGCGTACATTTCACCAGCATAAAAATGCAGTAGAGGAATTGTTCGGGGTTGAAATAAAATGCAATCCTTCAAATGGGTATAGATATTATATATCAACTCCCGAAACATTGAAAAACAACTCAACCCGTAAATGGCTTCTGAATTCATTCACCCTTTCCAATATGATATCGGCAGGGCATAATATGAAAGATAGGATATTGTTTGAGGAGATACCTTGTGGGACAGAATATCTGCAAACTGTTATTGAGGCAATGCAGAAATCAAAAGAATTGCAAATTGATTATCAGCAGTTCTATGGGCATAGAGAAACATTTAATATTCAACCTTATGCTATGAAGGTTTATCATCAACGCTGGTATGTTGTTGGTTATGTCAAAGAACTTGGGGGTATAAGGAATATAGCACTTGACCGCACTCTTGAAATGAATTTGTCGGACACATCATTTACTTTACCACAGAATTTTAATGCAGAGAAGTATTATGCCCACACGGTTGGAATATATGTGAACGAGGAACTTAAACCCACTAAAGTAAAGATAAGGGTTTATGGCAAGCAGATAGAATATTTGCGTTCTTTACCTCTTCATCGTTCCCAAAAGGAGGGTGCATCAAAGTATGGCGAATTTTGCGAGTTTGAATACAAACTATGTTTGACACCAGAACTCTCAACCCACATACTTGCTATGGGTGAGAATGTAGAGGTGCTGGAACCTGTTGAATTGAGAGATGAGATAAAAAGAAGATTAATAGAATGTTTAACTAAATATGAATTATAGAACTATGAGAATTACTAATAAAAATGGAACTGTAGTTGCAGATATTGAATCGTGGGAAAAGGCCTTTAAGGAAGTTGATGATGCAAAACATTGGGAAGAAGGTCGAAGTGCAATGTCATTGGCACAATATTTTTCTTTGCCTAATATTGAACAGTCTAATGGGATAAAACTCATAAAAGAATATATAGAAATATGTGGTTTCAAGGATTTAGAACCAATTAGGGCTAGAATAGAACATGAAAGTCGCTTCGATAAATTCAAAGGTAAGGGACGTATGCACGATATGGTTATATGGGGGAATGGCGGAGGAATTCATTTAGTTATATGTATAGAAGCGAAAGTTGATGAACCTTTTGGTAGTCGTGTGTCAGAAGCGTATCGTGAATCTGTAGAGTATGTAAATAAAAATCCCCGAAGTAAAAGATCACAAAGAATTAAAGATTTGTGTGAAAAATATTACAAGATAGATGTAAATGATATTACATCTGAATCTGATACCGATATAAGATATCAGTTGCTTCATTACTTAGCTGGAGCAATTACAGAAGCTAGAAGTTGTAACGATGTCGTTTTTATGCCAATAATGGTTTTCAAAACCAATAAATACAATAAAGAAAATCATAATAAGAAAGATTACGAAGTTTTTATAAAATCGATGAACTTTGTACTACTTAATTCAGAGAAAGAGATTTATAAGAATAACATAGATGGAGTAGATGTATATATGACTTATATCGAGATTCCAATATAAAATAATACTTATGCAAAGTTCTTGCACACCATTGTGTTCTTAACGCCAAAAAGTGCAAATTCTTTTCGTATATATTATAGAGAAACCTATAAACAGTAATATATGGAAAAGATAAAAACAAAGGTGTGTGAGAATGTTCTGTGTCTCTCTGTTGAAGATGAATTGCTACTTGTAAAGGATATAAAATCGGGAGGGATTGAAAGAAAAACTGCAATAGAAAGGCTTTCACATTCAAAATTACGCCTTGTAGTCGCTGTTGCCAAATTATTCAAAGGGTGCGGTTATTCAATGGAGGAACTTGTTTCTGCTGGAAACAAAGGATTGATATTGGCTGCCGAAAACTATGACGAGACACGTGGCTACAAGTTTATGAGTTATGCTGTGTGGTGGATAAGGCAAAGCATAATGCAGAGGATAGAATAATAGATACCAAATAGACAACCACGCTATAGTGCATATTTTGATGCATTATAGCGTGGCCTTTTGTTTCTGCTCGTTTAATTGGGGTATTCCACTTTCCCTATGTTTTTCATATTCTTTAGTATGGCTTTTTGTCGTTTTAACATATAGGCCGACGGCTTGCGGGAGCTGTAGCGGCGCGGGTTGGGCAGTGTGGCGGCTATGAGCGCGCATTGGGCGCGGGTGAGCTTTGCCGGGGTGGTGCGGAAGTGGTGCTTTGCAACGGCGGTAGCTCCGTATATTCCATTACCCATCTCAATGCAGTTGAGGTATACCTCCATTATGCGTTCTTTGCCCCAAATGAATTCTATGAGCAGGGTGAAGTAGGCTTCGAGGCCTTTGCGCAGCCACGAGCGGCCGTTCCACAAAAACACGTTCTTTGCGGTTTGCTGGCTTATGGTGCTTGCGCCGCGCAGGGGCTTGCCTTTGTGGGCCTGTTCGCGTGCAATTTTTATTTGTTCGAAGTCGAAGCCGCCGTGCGTGGTGAAGAGGTTGTCCTCGGATGCTACTACTGCAAGCGCGAGGTTGGGCGAAATTTCACCGAGCGGTGTCCATTGGTAGTTTATGGGCGTGCCGTCGGATATCTTGCGCGACAGCATAAGCGGCGTGCCGGGTATGGGCACGTATTTGTATAATACAACTATTGCTATGCTCGACAGGAAGAGTGCAAGCATAGCAACAGAGAGTATTTTCTTTAGCTTCTTCACTTACTTTGCAGTGTGGGTGAGGTAGCGGCTTATGTCGATATATACCCTGCGCGAGGGGTAAATCTCGTTGGGCTCCACCGAAACGATATTGCAGAGACTGCTCTTGTCGAACTGCTGCGAGTAGGTTTTTGTGAGTTCGAGCTTGCCCACAAGCAGGTGGTCCTGGTCGTCGGCGCATATTACGCGGTAGGGGTTGGAACTGCTCTTGCCGTCTCCCACAGTTGTTATCATGTCGAGGAGGCCGGTGTATTTCCTAAGGTACGAATTGGTCTCGTCGATGGGCTTTGCAAGGGCATCCGATGCAAGCCACGCATAGAATAGTGCGTTGAGGCTCACGGGGTTGTAGGCGAGTATCTTTTTTGCAGTCTCGTATTGCTCAAGTATTTTTCCCTCGGCTGCATAGTTCTTTAGCGCCTTTTCGTTCTTGTCGTTGCCGCCGTTGTATGTGGGCAGGAACGAGTGACCATAGTATACAAGGGCGTAATCGTCGACACGTATATAGGGGTCGTCGGTGAGGTAGACGGTGAGAATGTCGTTGAAATACTCCTTCTCGTTCTCCACAATATCCTTTATTGCTTTGTAGTCGATGGCTGTTTGTGCCGTTGCTGCCGCAATTGTGGCAACAATGGCAATGAACAGGGTTACAACTCTTTTCATTTTTTTACTTGTTTATCTTTATTATTGTTCCGCTGTTGGCGGGCACGGTTACTGCAATCTTTTCGGCGGCGTTAAGGGTTATCTGCTGTTTTTCGCCGGTGAGGAGGCTGGTGGCTGTTGTCTTTTTGTTGCTGCTCGAGAGCCCGAAATAGGCGTATGCCTCTTCGGGGATTGTCACCTCGCACTCTTTATCCTCGCCGCAGAAGTTGGTTACAATGAGCAAGAGCTCTTTCTCGCTGCCGCGCAGGAACGAGTAGATGTGGTTGGTGTCGTATGTGTCGCAGTGGGGGTTGGCATACTGCAGGTCATAGAAGTCGCCGCTTTTGAGTGCCTCGCTGCTGTTGCAGAGGTTGAGCACTTTGGCGTAGAAGGCCTGCAGGGCTTTCTCCTCGTCGGTGAGGTTGGTGGTGTCGTACTCTCCCTCGCCCTTCCAGCGGCGCAGAGTATCAACGCTCCAGTAGTCGAAGATGGTGGTGCGGCCGTCTACTCCGCTATATCCCTCCTTGTCCATACCTTTCTCGCCAAGCTCCTGGCCTGCGTAGAGCATAAAGGGTTGTGTGCCCACTGCTGCCGACACAATGAATGCTGCGAGTGCTCTTTCGGCCTTTGCGGCGAAAAAGTCCGACGCGATGCGCTGCTCGTCGTGGTTCTCGAGGAAGGTGAGCATGTTGTGGCGAATGTCGGCAGTGTGCTGCAGTGCGTATGTGATGCTGCTTGCCGGTGTCTGGCCGCTCATAACCGCCTTGAGTGTGTCGTAGAGGCCCACCTTGTCGTAGAGGTAGTCGAAGCAACCCTCTTTTATGAAGCTGCGGTAGATGTGGGGCTGGTAAATCTCGCCAATGAATATAATGCCGGGGTATTGCTCCTTTATCTTAGGTACTGCCCAGTGCCAGAATTCAACAGGTGTCATCTCAATCATATCGCAACGGAAACCATCGACGCCCTGTGCTGCCCAGTATTGCAGGATCTTGAGCATTTTTATCCAAGTGTTGGGGACGGGCGAGAACTGGCGGTTGCCGCTGCGGTAGTCGATACCGTAGTTGAGTTTTACGGTGTCGTACCAGTCGTTGCGCGAGGGGCTGCCGAAACAGTCGTTACCTGTTGCGCGCAAGGGGCTTTCGCCATAAGGCTCGGCAGCGCAGTCCTGTGCGTCGATGTTGCAGCCGTATGACTGGTTGCCCAGGTAGTAGAAGTTGTTGTGCCCGGCAAAGAACGCGCCCTGGTCGTCGAAAGCTCCAAAATCGTATGTACCCTCGGGGCGGTTGTCGCTCTTGTAGTGGCGGGCAACGTGGTTTGGAATGAAGTCCATAATAACCTTCATGCCGGCCTTGTGGGTGCGCTCAATGAGTGCAGCGAACTCCTCGCGGCGTTTTTCAACGTTCACGGCAAGGTCGGGGTCGTTGTCGTAGTAGTCCTTGATGGCATAGGGCGAGCCTGCCTCACCTTTTACTGTTGCAGGGTGTGTGTCCTCGATGCCGTAACGGGCGTAGCTGGTGCGGGTAGTGTGCTCAATAACACCTGTGTACCATACGTGGGTAATTCCCAGGTTGCGTATCGCGCGCAAGGCCTTGGGGGTGATGTCGTTGAATTTACCGCAACCGTTCTCTTCTATTGTGCCGCCTGCGACACAGTTTGCGTTGCTGTTGCCGAAAAGGCGGGGCAGCAGCTGGTATATCATTATGCGTGACATAGTTCTATGTTTTCTTTATTTGTAGTGGGTATTATTTTCTTTATTGTTCCCTGAAGCACTGCGCCGGGGCCGCACTCGGTGAAAGATGTTGCACCGTCGTTAATCATATTCTGCACGGCGGCTGTCCAACGCACGGGGGCGGTGAGCTGTGCAATGAGGTTGTTCTTTATTTCACAAGGGCTGGTGTGGGGCTTTGCATCCACATTCTGGTAAACGGGGCACTTGGGGGTGCTGAATGTGGTGGCAAGGATTGCAGCTTCGAGTTCCTCTTTTGCGGGTTGCATAAGGGGAGAGTGGAAGGCTCCGCTCACGGCAAGCTGCATAGCGCGTTTCGCTCCCGCAGCCTTCATGGCCTCGCAAGCCTTGTTCACGCCGTCGGTGTCACCCGATATTACTATTTGCCCGGGGCAGTTGTAGTTTGCCGCAACCACAGTGTAGCCTTCGGCCGAAACTTCGGCGCAGATGCGCTCCACCTCTTCGTCGGTGAGGGCGAGTATTGCCGCCATCGTCGATTGCTGTATCTCGCAAGCCTTCTGCATTGCAAGCGCGCGCTTGTGCACAAGGCGCAGGCCATCCTCAAAGGTGAGTGCTCCGGCAGCTGTGAGTGCCGAAAATTCTCCGAGCGAGTGGCCGGCTACCATCTCGGGTGCAAAGTCGTCGCCGAGCGCAATAGCCGATATTACAGAGTGGATGAACACTGCGGGCTGCGTAACCTTTGTCTGTTTCAGCTCCTCGTCGGTGCCGTTGAACATAATATCGGTTATGCGGAACCCCAGTATCTCGTTTGCTTTTTCAAAATATTCTCGTGCAATGGGGTTGTTGTCGTACAATTCTTTTCCCATTCCTGTGGATTGTGCTCCCTGTCCGGGAAAGACAAAAGCTTTCATATGTATATAAAATGTTTTTGTTCGTTTTTTGGTTCTTGTTTTTTCGCGCTTGTGGCGAAACTGCCTTTTTGTAAGTTGCACCGCGAGTGCAGCCTATCTTCGCATTTGAAAAATGCAAATATAGTGCAAATATGTATAAGTCCTTTCCTTTTTTTGCTTTTTTAGTAAAATGTGTGAAAAGTTATAGCATCTATTGATAAAATCGATAGATACGATTGGAAAAACTGATAATATTAGATAAATGAATAGTAAAAAGTGTATTATTTTTGCAAAATCTTGTAAAAAAGATAAAAATGCACGTCTGTTTTCAAGGGCGTGCAAGCAAAATAATAACTAACTTATTTAACATTTTTGTTTTATGTTTAAAATTTTCCCGGGATTTAACATTTTGGAGAAAATCCAGAATGACAAGTCGCACAAGAGACAGAGAAAATTTCCTCTGAACGCACTCAAACTCATTCTCATCATCGCCGCAACACTCATTGTTGCGTTGCTTCCCACATCGGCGTTCCACGATATGGGCCTTGAGGGTTTGACAGTAATTCACCAGCGTATTATCGCATTGTTCGTGTTTGCAGCACTCATGTGGCTCACCGAGGCTATGCCTTCTTGGGTAACATCAATGGTTGTTGTTACAATAATGCTGTTCACAGTGTCTACAAGTGCGCTTAACTTCTTGCGCCCCGAGGATACATCGGGTCTTGTGCCTTTCAAGAGCATTTTCGCTTGTTTCTCTAACCCCACAATCATGCTCTTCATTGGCGGCTTTGTGCTTGCCATTGGTTTGACAAAGGTGAAGCTCGACGTTGCGCTTGCACGTGTTCTCTTGAAACCTTTCGGTACAAAATCGGAAGTAGTGCTTCTTGGTTTCATCCTTGTAACAGCCATCTTCTCGGCATTTGTGAGCAACACAGCCACTGCAGCTATGATGCTTGCGTTCCTCACTCCCGTATTGCGCTCTCTCCCTGCCGACGGTAAAGGTCGCATCGCTCTTGCATTGGCTATCCCCGTGGGTGCCAACCTTGGTGGTATGATTACCCCCATTGGTACACCTCCCAATATGATTGCGCTCGACTATCTTGCATCGCAGGGTATGGGCATCAGCTTCGTAGACTGGACCATAAAAATGGCTCCCTTCGTACTCTTGCTCCTCTTCCTCGCTTGGTTGTTGTTGCGCGTTCTCTTCCCCTTCAAGCAGAAGAATATCAAAATTGAAATTGAGGGTGAAATCAACTGGAACTTCCAGACCTGGTCGGTTGTGGTTGCCTTCGTGGTTACAATCTTTATGTGGATGTTCGGTACCGATATGTGGGGTGTTGATACAAACGTTGTGGCTATGATTCCTATCGCAATCTTCTGCGCAACAGGCATTCTCACCCGTCGCGACCTTGAGGAGATCAACTGGAGCGTTCTGTGGATGGTTGCCGGTGGTTTTGCTTTGGGCGTTGCACTTAACTACGGTGGCGATGCTTCGTTGAGCAGCCTCATCGTTAAGTCGGTTCCCTTTGGCAACTTCTCACCTGTTGTTGTGATGATTCTTGCAGGTTTGATCTGTTTCGGATTCTCGAACTTCATTTCTCACTCTGCGGCAACATCGCTCCTGGTGCCCGTGCTTGGCGTTGTTGCAAGCGGTCTTGGTACTGCACTCGACGGCGTGGGTGGTCCCCAGGCTATGTTGGTGGGTATTGCCATTGCCTCTTCGGTTTCAATGATTCTCCCCATCAGTACTCCTCCCAACGCAATTGCTGCCTCTACCGGCTTCATAGAGCAGAAGGATATGATGAAGGTGGGTATCATCGTGGGTCTTTTGGGTCTTGTATTGGGTTATGTAATGCTCATATTCATTGGATTCTAAAAAACACCAATAGATATAAAAATGCCGCAGCAATGCGGCATTTTTTTTGTCTTTATGCGGGATTGTAAGGCTTATTTGCTATCTTCGCGACACAATTGAATAGCAGAATGGAACTCAGGCAACTGAAATATTTTGTAAAAAGTGCCGAATATCTCAATTTTTCCGAGGCGGCAAAGCACCTTTATATAACACAGAGCACGCTCTCGCAGCAGATAAAACAGCTGGAGTTCGAGCTTGGCTTTACGCTTTTCCTGCGTAACAGCCGCCACATCTCACTCACCGAGGCCGGCGAGGAGTTCTTACCCTTTGCAAAGCGCACTATACAGGATGCCGAAGATGGCGTGCAGCGCCTCTACGACCTGCAGAATGTGAAAACAGGAACGTTGCGTGTGGGTGTTACGTATAGTTTGAGCTCGGTGCTCACCGAGGGCGTAATACAGTTTATGCGTTCGTACCCTGGGGTACGCCTGGAGGTGTGCTACAAAACAGTTATGGAGTTGCTTGAGTTGTTGCGTGACCGCAAGCTCGACATTGTGCTCTCGTACAAGCCGCTCATCGATGCCCCCGACATCGTCGCCCAGCCGCTCTTCGAAAACACCCTTGCAGTGGTGGTAGATAAGGAACATCACCTTGCGAAGAGGGACAAGCTGCAGTTGAGCGACCTTCTCCCTTACAACCTTGTGTTGCCGTCGGTGGGCCTGCAGGCGCGCAGTATGCTCGACAAGCTTATGGACGGGCGCAGCTTCAAGCTCTCGTCGCACCTGGAGCTTAACGAAACGAACATTCTGCTGCAGATGGTGGCAACTGGCAACTACATCACAATCCTTTCAACATCGGCCGTGTTCGGTAACGCGCGTTTCAAGGCTATTCCCCTGGACGAACCGGGCAATGTTATGGAAGCATCGTTGCTGAGCCTGGCGGGTTCCTATCAAAAGGCATCGGCGCGTGAGTTCATAAAGATTCTGCTCGACACCGAGGCTGTTAAACGCCGCATTATAAACTGGTCGATAAAATAAACCTTTCCGCCTGCCGGGAACGGCAACTGCGGCGAATACGATTAAAAAGCAATAACGAAAAACAATATATTATGGTAGAAAAATATAATGTAATAAAGCGCATCCCCAGCTTCGATGTCGATATGTCGGGGACAATGAAACCTGCCTCTTTCCTTAATTTTGCACAGGAGGCAGCCAATGTTCACGCCGATGTAATTGGTGTAGGGTACGATTCAATGCACATAACCCGCAAGGCGTGGGTTCTTGCCCGTATGCACGTTATTTTCCACAAATTGCCCAAGTGGAGAGACAATGTAAACATACAGTCGTGGCACAAGGGCGCTAACGGTTTCCAGTTCTTCCGCGATTTTGTGGTATTCGACAAAGAGGGTAGCGAGCAGCTTATTTCGGCAACATCAACCTGGTTGGTGATAGACATAGACACACGCCGCATGTCGAAATTCTCGGAACTCTCGGACAACGGCGAGCACGATATTAAAGAGGATGTAATTGCCGAGCCCGCGCCCAAAGTGGCAATGCCCCGTGGAGTGGAGCCCGTGCATTTGATGAGCCACAAGGTGAATTACTCCGACCTCGATATGAATGCCCACGTAAACAACGTGAAATATACCGAGTGGGCAATGAATGCACTGGAGCTCGATGTTGTGAACAACCGCCGTTTGAAGGAGCTTGTAATCAACTTCAACAGCGAGGTGATGCCCGGCGACACCGTGGAACTTTATGGATACAGCGAGCCTGCCGAGGATGGTGCGCTTGTGTATTATATTGAGGGTAAGGTGAACGGGAAGTCTTCGTTTGTGGAGAAATTGGTATTTTGATTAAATTCCCGTCTCAAGATAAGAGAAACAGGATGATCTTTCGAGTCATCCTGTTTCTCTATTTTTATTCTTCGGTAAAAGCCTCCTCGGTGGGGGTGATTTTAGCCTCAAGCATATAACCTTTTATTATTAGCGTGTACATCTCCTTTGGCGCGTTGCAGTGTACTGTGATGCTGCGTCGCAGAAAACCTGGGGATTTTTTTGTGCCGTTGTAGGTTACAAAAATTGTGTCGCTCTCGCCGGGCATTGTGGGGCCGGTCTTGAAACTGCGTTGTGTGCAGCCACACGAGGTTCTGACCTCGTGAATGTAGAGCGGCGCCTTGCCTGTGTTCTTGTACACGAACTTGCATTTGATTATTGCAGTGTCGGGCGCAAAGGTGCCCATGTCGTAGGTTGTCTTTTCAAATTTTATGTCGGCCTTCTGCGCTTGCGCTATGCTGCACAGCGAGGCGAGTATAATTGCAAACAGTAATTTTTTCATAATTGGTGCGTTATGTTCTGTGGTGCAAAAATAGCTAAAAACGGTGAACGGGCGGCAGTGTTTTGCTCTTTTAACCTCTTTTTACCTGTTTCACTCCCTTTACATTCTCAATTTTCTCTATCAGGCGGCGCAACTTGCCGTTGTCGTCGATGAGTAGCGACAGCGTGCCCGAAAAGAGTGTGTCGTGCGACTCGATGTTGATACCGCGCAGCATCACTCCCTTCTCTTGCGTAATTACCGAGGTGATGTTGTTTACCACTCCAATGTTGTCGTGTCCCACAATGCGCAGGGTTACGGGGTAGATGGCGTTGTTCTTGTCTATGTCGGTCCAGCGTGCTTCAATAATGCGGTAGGGGTAGCGCTCGTGCAGCTGGCGGGCGTTGGTGCAGTCCTTGCGGTGAATTGAAATTCCGTCGTGTATGGTTACAAAACCGAAAATCTCGTCGCCGAAGATGGGGTTACAGCATTTTGCCAGCTTGTAGTCGACACCTTTGAGGTTGCGCTCAATCACAAGCACGTCGCTGGCGTGCCCTGCGTCAATGTCGTTGCTGAAGGTGTAGCCGCCTGCGCTGTGCGCGGTGTCGTTGTTCTCGCTTGTGGGGTGGGCGAGTGACTGGTATTTCTTGAATACCTCGGCAACATCAATGCCTCCCTCGGCTATTCCCTGGTAGAAATCGCTCAGGCGCTTGAATCCCATTTTGCGTATGAGGTGGTCCATCATTGCCTCGTCGTACTCAATCTTGTGGTTCTTGAATTTGCGTATGAGCATTTCACGGGCAATGTCGGCCTGGCGGGCTGTGATGTCTTTCAGCGCCTGGCGTATCTTTGCGCGTGCACGGCCTGTCTGGGCTATGGTGAGCCACGCCTGTTTGGGTGTCTGGCTGTTCGATGTTATAATTTCAACCTGGTCGCCGTTGCACAATGCGTGGCGCAAGGGGACGTTGCGCCCGTTCACAAGCGCACCGGTGCATTTGCAGCCCAGCCCTGTGTGTATGCTGAAGGCAAAGTCGAGTATGGTGGCTCCTTTGGGCAGGCGGTGGAGGTCGCCTTTGGGAGTGAAAATGAACATCTCGTCCTTGTAGAGCTCCATTTTGAATTTGTTGCCGTTCACATCCTCCTCACTCAGGTTTTCAAGCGTGTCGCGTATGGTGGCAAGCAGGCTGTCGAGCCCTTTCTCGCTCTTTATGCCTTTGTAACGCCAGTGTGCGGCAAGGCCGTGTTCGGCAATGGCGTCCATACGCTCGGTACGTATCTGCACCTCTACCCAGCGGCCCTCGGGGCCCATCACTGTGGTATGGAGCGACTCGTAACCGTTGCTCTTGGGTACCGACAGCCAGTCGCGCAAGCGGTGGGGGTTGGGCGTGTACATATCGGCTATAATGGAATATACCTGCCAACATTCGCTTTTTTCGTTCTGCGGCTCGCTGTCAATTATTATGCGTATGGCAAAAAGGTCGTATATCTGCTCAAAGGGGCGCTGTTGTCTTTTCATCTTCTGCCAAATGGAGTTGATTGATTTTGTGCGTCCTTTGATGCGGTATTTCAGGTGGGGCAGTGCGCGTAGCTTTGCATCGATGGGCTTGATGAAGGATGCAATGTAGTCCTCGCGCGATGCGGCGGTCTCTTCGACCTTGCGGCTGAGCTCGGCGTATATCTCACTCTCGGTATAACGCATTGCAAGGTCTTCCATTTCCGATTTAAGTTTGTAGAAACCAAGCTTGTGGGCCAGTGGAATGTATAGCTGCGATGCCTCTGCTGCCACCTGCTTGCGGGCGGTAGCATCGGTGGAATTGAAGAGCCTGCGCAGTATGATGAGTCGCCCGGCTATCATAATGAGTATTATGCGCATATCGTTGGTGAACGACAGCAGCAGATTGCGGAAATTCTCGCTCTCTATGGTGGGGCTTTTGGCGTAGAGGGCGTTTATTTGTGCAAGGTTGGTGAGGATTTTCGTTACACCCTCGCCGAACTGCGCTTTCACCTCGTCGTATGTGGTGGAGCCGGCCTGCACGCAACGGTTGAGCAGAATGCTTGTGATAATGTCGCGGTTGTAGCCAATCTCCTGCCCCACAAGAGCGGCAGTCTTCAGGTCGGTTATTATGGGGTGGAAACCGAAATTGTCGCGGGTGATGCGCTCCTCGTCGATGGCCTTTTTTATCCGTTCTTTCACAAAGCGGTAGTCGGCCGGGGTGAAATGCTCCTCGACATTCTTTCTCAACAGGTTTTTGAGCTCGATAATCTCTCTTATCTCTTCGTGTGTATGTGTGATAGCTCTTTCCATAGTCTCGTTCCGCTTTTTTGGGCCGTGGGCCGCATTTATGACTTTTGTTTGCGAATATAATTTTTCCTCCTTGAATATGGGCACAAACGGGTTAGAAATATGTAGCTTCTTTTTATATTTTTAACAGCGAGTGCCATTAATATTGGAGGTTTACCTCAAATATCCCCCCCAACGAGCAATAAATATAAAGCTTGCTTTAATATTTTTACCGCGAGTGCAACCTATATCGGTTTTTTATCAAATATAGGTATTTTTTTATATAAATATAGGATTTAATATGAAATTTTGTATCTTCGCACTTGTAGACTATAACTAACCCATATAAATTATATCGCTATGATAAGTAAAGCCGACCAAGCATTCCTTTTGAAAAAGGGAATTTCGGAACAGCAGGTTGCCGAACAGTTGCAAACATTCAAGACAGGTTTCCCATTTTTGCCCATTGAAGCTGCGGCAACAATAGACAAGGGCATTGTTGCTCCTTCGCAGCAGGAAATTGACGATTATTTGAAGGCTTGGGACGCATATTGTGCCGCAGGCAACAAAATCCTGAAATTTGTTCCAGCATCGGGTGCTGCCAGCCGTATGTTCAAGGATCTCTTTTCGTTCCTGAGTGCCGAATACGACGCACCTGTAACCGATTTCGAAAAGAATTTCTTTGCCAATATTGAAAAGTTCGCCTTTTATGCCGACCTCGATGCAACTTGCAAAAAGAACAACAATGCATCAATTGCCGGCCTTATAGCAGCCGGTAATTACAAGGCTGTGGTTTTCAACCTGCTCGACTTTACAGGGATGAACTACGGCTCGCTGCCCAAAGGCTTGCTTAAATTCCACTCTTACGATGAGGCTGCCCGCACAGCTGCCGAGGAGCATTTTGCTGAGGGTGCGCTTTATGCTGCAACCGACGGAAAGGTGCAGCTGCATTTCACTGTGTCGCCCAACCACAAGGCTCTCTTCGAGGAGCTTGTTGCTGAGCGCAAGCCTTACTACGAGGCTCTCTTTGGTGTGAAATATGAAATATGCTTCTCGGAGCAGAAACAGAGCACCGATACCATTGCCGTTGATGCCGACAACCAGCCTTTCCGCGAGAACGGTGCGCTTGTGTTCCGCCCCGGTGGGCACGGTGCGCTCATTGAGAACCTTAACGACATTGATGCCGATGTTATTTTCATTAAGAATATTGACAACGTGGTGCCCGACCGCCTGAAAGCCGACACCGTTACATACAAGAAACTGCTTGCCGGTATTCTGGTTGAGAAGCAGAAGAAGGTATTTGAGTATCTAAATCTCATTGACAGCGGAAAATACACCCACGAGCAGGTGGTTGAAATGGTCTGCTTCCTGCAACAGGAACTTATGTGCCGCAATCTCGACATAAAGAATCTCGAAGACTGCGACCTTGTTCTCTACCTGCGCAAGAAATTTAACCGCCCGATGCGCGTTTGCGGTATGGTGAAGAATGTGGGTGAGCCCGGTGGTGGTCCGTTCCTTGCATACAACGAGGATGGTACAGTGTCGCTGCAGATTCTCGAAAGTTCGCAGATTGATATGACCAACGCTGCGTCGAAGGAGATGTTCGAGAACGGAACGCACTTCAACCCCGTTGACCTTGTTTGTGCTGTCAAGAACTACAAGGGCGAGAAATTCAACCTTCCCACATTTGTCGATAAGAATACAGGCTTCATTTCGCACAAGTCGAAGAACGGCCGTGAACTTAAGGCTATGGAGCTTCCCGGTTTGTGGAACGGAGCAATGAGCGACTGGAATACAATCTTTGTAGAGGTGCCTCTTGTTACATTTAACCCGGTGAAGACCGTGAACGACCTTTTGCGCGATGTTCACCAGTAATTGAGAGATTGTTCCTATATATAATATGCAAAAAGCCTGCGCTAAGCGTGGGCTTTTTGTGTTTACCGCGAAAAAGGACAATCTAAATTGAAATTTAGAAATAGTTATGTGGGCTTGAGAAGCTAATTTTGCATTTGGAAACCAAAGTTATTAAGGTTTTTCATATTCTTATGTGGTAGGCCGGCGGGGGAAATCCCTGCCGGTTTTTTTATTAACGTGAGTGCTTTTTGGTGCGTTATAGTGCCTTTTTTACATAAAATATCACATATTGTCCTTTTTTGTGGTTAAATTTGGGAGTTTGTTTTAGAATTTATTAAATTTGTTTCAAAATTAAGTAATATTATGTTAGCGACTACCGATTACGACAACAAAAAGGTTTTTCTTAGAAACCACATAGGGCAGCTTGTGGGAACGCCCATACGTTGCAATCATCTTATACTCATTCTGGTGCAGGATGGAGAGGCAAAAATTGAGATTAACTACTCTGTGTACCACGTTAAGCATAATTCAGTGGTTATGCTTTCGCCGCTCGACATTGTGAATATAAAGGAGTGTTCGGTCAATTTTGAGTCGTGGGGGCTGGTGATGCCGGTGCAGTTGTTTACAAATGAAATACTTAACCGCAATTTCGACTTTTATGATCGCTTGCGAGTGCAGCCTGTTTTCCCGTTCTTTGGTGTGGAATGGGAGATTGTGCAGGGGGTGTTCGATGTGTTGCTGAAAATGAAGGATTGCCTCGATTATGAACAATTCGAGACGTCGGTGGTTGGCGCGATTCGAATTTTGTACCAAATGTTTGTGCATCAATATAAAAAGCACGAAGGTGTTGCAATGAGGGGGATGGGCTACGAGTCGCGCAAGAACTCTCTTTTCCGCAAATTCGTGAAGGCGCTTGTGGCATCGCACCACAAGTCGCGCGAGGTGCTTTTCTATGCCAATGAGCTTGGAGTGAGCAGCGGTTATTTGAACGAGGTGAGCAACGAGGTGTCGGGTTATTCGGCAAAGGAGATTATAGACTCGGCCGTGTCGGCGAAACTCAAGTATGAGCTTTGTTACACCGATAAGTCGGTGCAGGAGCTTGCCGACGAATATAACTTCCCCAGCCAATCTTATTTCAGCCGATATTATAAAAGGCTCACGGGGTTGTCGCCCAGCGAGTACCGCAAGACTAAAAGCAAGGAAGAGAAGCTATAAAAGCTCCTCTTCCTTTGTATCGTCGGTGTACCACGATGCGTACATAATGTAGTCGCGTGCAATACGTTCCACAATCTCTTTTTGCTGTTCGGGGCTCACCTCCTTTATCTTTTTAGCGGGCACGCCTGCGTATATCCAGCCGCTCTCCACGCGCATTCCGGCCGTTACAAGAGCGTTTGCCGCTACAATGGCGCCGCTCTCCACTGTGGCGTTGTCGAGCACGGTTGCTCCCATCCCAATGAGGCAGTTGTCCTCAATTGTGGCGCCGTGGATGGTGGCGTTGTGCCCAATTGATACGTTATTGCCTATGGCGGTCTTTGAACGCTGGTAGAGGGTGTGGACAACTGCTCCGTCCTGAATATTTACGTTGTTACCTATGGTTATTGTGTTGACATCGCCGCGCAGCACGGTTCCGAACCATATTGAGCAGTTGTCGCCCATTGTTACATCGCCTATAATGGCTGCCGTTTCGGCAAGGTAGCAGTTGCTGCCCATTTTGGGCGCTGTGCCTTTTATCTCTTTTATTATTGCCATAATCTGTTTTTTTTATTCTTTGTAGGAGTATATTTTGCTGTATATCTCTTTTTTTGTCTCTTCGAAAAGCTCTTTTGTGGGTTTTGCTCCGCGGAACATAAGGAACATTGGTATGCTGTTGCCGCTTTCGCAGTAGGGTGGTTGGGTGTAAGGGGTGCTGCATAGTTCGAACCCTTGTCTTTTGTAGAATTCTATGCGGCGGCGCGAAATGTCGTCGGTTGGTGTTTCAACCTCCAATACTATGGCTCCCACCAGTTTCTGCAGTTTGGCCAAAATGGCGCTACCGTGTCCTTTGCCGCGTTCGGCAGGGGTGGTTGCAAGGTGCTCTACATAACAAATCCCGTTCAGTTGCCAGTAGCTTATAAAGCCCACGGGATTGTTGCCGTTGCGGGCAATCATAAGGTGAAAGGTGCCCTCGCGGGCTGCATTGTGGCGTTGCGCGGGCAGCGGGCGGTACTCGTCGGGTGGAAAGGCTGTAGTGAGCAGCTCCTCGGTGAAAAGGTAGTCGCTGCCTGTGGCATCAGTAACGCGGGTGAGTGTTATTTTTTGTTCCATACAGGGTGCGAAGATAAGATATTATCCACTACAAACCAACGAGGCTGGGTCAAAAGTAATTTTGGCTCAGTCTCTTTTTTTGGAGTAATTTCCCGTTTTTACCTTCAGCTTCGAATAAATATCATTTTTGTACGCATAAATCCTTTATGCAGCCCGACAACATTCTAAATATGCTCCAATAGGGAAAACAAAAAGTCTTTGTCTGTTGCTAT
>JAZTWX010000032.1:0-2273 GCA_045636125.1 Bacteroidaceae bacterium | reverse complement strand
TCGCTGCCCAACATGCTGGTTGTTTCGGGCGTAATGGGATGGAGAAAAACGGCAATATACGTATCTCTCGTCATCGTCTTGTCCACGATAAGCGGTTATATTTATGGCAACTTTTGGGGCTGGTGATTATGTAAAAAAACGCCTCAACGTCCTTTTTTTCAATTTTACAAGCAACTTATAAATAACGCATTATATCCCTAAGCCTTTTATTCATATCCTCGGAGACGTACCCTTCTCAAAGGGCATTCGCTTCATAAACCTCTAACGCTTGATACGTTAGAGGTTTATTAGTAACAATCAACGACTTAACAACCCTGTGCAGAATCGGTATGCGCCTGTTTTAGCCTACCATTTTGCTCTGAAACCACGCTTCCTACGCGCTCTAGGACCGCAAAGGACTAGGGATGCGGCAGCGCTCTGATTGGGGCAAGCCCAATTACTACTGATTCAAAGAAGTAGGTCGCCTTTTCCTAAATTGCAATCAGAACAGAGTGTTTGCAAATTATCGATAACGGTCTCACCTCCTTGAAACCATGGAATGATATGGTCAACATGTAGAATTGTTGAAGGGATAGTAGCGGGAGAAGCACCGCATGCTTGACATTTGAAATTATCGCGAGACAAAACTTTAAAGCGCAATCTTAAATTTATATTTCTTGGTGTTTTTCGCGCGTCTGAAGAAGATGTTTTTAATGCGTTTTCTTCGTTATTGTCGCAATTATCGGCATAAATATTTACCTCTTCGGAAGCGGAATCATGCTCAGCATCCGTTACTCCATTCACATATGCAATGAACGCCTCTAAGGCTTTTCTCCACCCTCCAAATCTTCGCTTGTAAGTGTCCAGAGAATACTTAGCGAGCGCCAATTTTTGAACATCAGTTGTTGTAGGTTGTCTGCCTAATGTCACCCACATGCGTTCTATATCCTCGAGACATTCTTTTTCTGTAACTTTCATTTTTGCTTTGCCCGTTGGAGAAAGTCCCGCCATTGTCAAAGCCGTATCCCAATGCTTGAAGCGTTTTATTATGTGTGTTGCCGCATACTTACCCCTATCGCAATAATCTTTGTACGAAATGGTAGCGCTATTTAGTTCTTTTGCTACTCTCTGTAAATCATCAAAGTATTGCTGATTTGAAATGCGGTTTAGTTCATCTTGATTTCTCGTACTTCGTAAACCTGCTCGAATTAAGGCTTCCTTCCACGTCCCAAAATGACCTTGAATTGCACATTGAGAATATTTTCCATATCTTATATATTTTGAGAGAGATAAATACCCTTCTTTGTGCTTTTTTGCCACGAGTTGGATATCTTTAATTATTTCTTCATCATCAAGAACTCGTTTATATGGAGTTAACTCAAATCTCATATCTATGGAATATGATATATTAGGTGAATATGTAATGTGTAAATAAATACCTACTTCCACAGCGGGTGGAGTTCCCAATGTTCTGGCAGGCCCATTTTGTGAAGGGGGATGCCTTGTTGTTGTGAATCATGCAGGAATTGCTGCATGCGTACGTGCCATTGGGTGGAGGGGGCCACCTGTTTGAGCAGATAACGACAGATGAACAGGAGCGGGGCAAGGTTGGCTTGCGATTGGAGCATGGAGACCGCCCCGGCCAGGCTGACGGTGGGTTTGACCCATTTGCCGGCTTTGTCGGAATAGACGTAATCCCAGGGCAAGGCCGGGGTGTTGTTCATGCGGGGGACAGTCAGGAAGGTTTTATTCCAGATGCGGGCATGGTGAGCACAATCGTTGCGCAACACTCGCAAGGATGTCAGCCAGGTGAATAAGGTTCCGGTATCGGTGCTCCATTCACGTGCAATAGCCTTTCTGATGTTCTTATCGGAATGGGAATAGAAGTAAACAATGGTGCCGAACTCCATTTCTCCTACCGCCATCCAAAGAGGCAGATAGTCGTGTTTGTCTCCGTAGGTGTTGAAGAAGTGGTCGATGGAATCTTTGCCGCTTGGTACGATATGACCGTGCTTATTTTTCTGAATTCGGACACGTTCTAAACTCTGTATGTAGCCTTTCCAATTGGGAAAATAGGCTGGGCTTGCATAGTCAAAGGGCGATTTGTTCGCGGTGTGGTGGTATGCGATGCGACTGCGAAGGGCTACTTCGACGCGTTCGATGGCATCCATCATCAGGAAACGCAGCTTGCGGTCAAAAAGGTAGTGAGCCCACACTTTATCCAGCGTTGTGCCGGGGACATAATTGTTGCCAATGTCACCTTGCAGATTCCTGACACGGAAAGGATGCAGGTA
>JAZTWX010000031.1:0-5681 GCA_045636125.1 Bacteroidaceae bacterium | reverse complement strand
TATTCCTCACTGCTGCCTCCCGTAGGAGTCTGGACCGTGTCTCAGTTCCAGTGTGGGGGACCTTCCTCTCAGAACCCCTATTCATCGTTGGCTAGGTGGGCCGTTACCCCGCCTACTACCTAATGAAACGCATCCCCATCTTTCATCGCCGGAGCTTTCATATTGTTATCATGCAATCACAATATGTTATTCGGTATTAATCTCTCTTTCGAAAGGCTATCCCAATATGAAAGGCAGGTTGGATACGCGTTACTCACCCGTGCGCCGGTCGTTTCATCAAAAAAGCAAGCTTCTTTAATAAAACCCCTCGACTTGCATGTGTTAAGCCTGTAGCTAGCGTTCATCCTGAGCCAGGATCAAACTCTTCGTTGTAAATTTTTTATTTGTAATCTCTTTTACGAGATATTAGTCTGATTTTTATACTGGCCGGAATTAAAGTACATCAAATTATTTGACGGTTCGTTTTTCGTTCCTTACTTATACTTAAATCTTTTGCTGCATAAAAGCAGCAAAAGCACGTTGTACTGCTTGTCTGTATGGAATGTTTTCAAGGATCATCTTGCTCTTCGTTCAGCGTTGCTTGTGCGTTGCTTCCCGAAAGCGAGTACAAAGGTAAGGCGATTTTTTGGACTACAAAACTTTTTCAATCTTTTTTTTCAAGAAAAATGAAACTTTTTTTAACGGGTGCTCATTTTCAATGAGTTACAAAACAAACTTTTTTCGCATTTTTTGTACATTTTTCTGCATTTACCCATTTTCGCCTATAGTCAACAAAAAACTCGCCCGACTAAAAAACGCCGGGCGAGTGAAAAAAGTTGAGTTTTTGCCATTTTTTCATTTAGAAAGTATGCTTTCGAGCTGTTGCGCGTTCAAGCCGAGCTTGAATTTTCCGTTCACCGCAACCGAAATTCCACCGGTCTCCTCGGATACCACTATCACAATTGCGTCGGTTTTTTCGGAAATACCCATTGCCGAGCGGTGGCGCAACCCCAGTTTTTTGGGAATATTCTGGTTGTGCGAAACGGGGAGAATACATTGCGCCGCAACGACACGGTTGTTTTTTATTATCATCGCGCCGTCGTGCAGGGGAGCGTTCTTGAAAAAAACAGCCTCAATGAGACGCTGATTTATGTTTGCATCTACCCTTTCACCCGTTTTCACATACTCGTCGAGGCTCTCGTTCTTCTCAATCACAATGAGCGCGCCCATTTTCTGCTGGCTCAAACTCATACAAGCCATTACAATGGGAAGCACTGCCGATGTCTCCTCGGCGGGGCCTTTGCGGGAGAAAAAATTAGCCAACATTCTAAAATGACGGTGCGAGCCCACGTTCTTGAAGAAGCGGCGTATCTCGTCCTGGAAAATTATTATAAGCGCAAGCACTCCCACGCTCATCAACTGGTCGAAGATTGAACCGAGCAGTTTCATCTGCAATACACGGGAAACGAACACCCACAAAAGGATGAAGATGAGAATTCCCGAAAAGATGTTGAGCGTGCCCGACTCCTTCATCACCTTATAGAAATAGTAAAGAAGCAGACCCACCAGAACAATATCGACAAAGTCCTTTATTGAAAAATCGAAAAACATATTCTCTATATATTATATATAATAAGGTATAACTACACATTTTCGCCTTTTGCCCGCGCAGCCGCCATAGCCTCGTAGAGCTTCACCGCCTGCACCGCCTCTTTCACATCGTGCACGCGCAGTATATTGGCACCACCCATAAGCGCCGCCATATTGACAGCCGTTGTGGGAGCAAGAGCCTCGGCGGGGGTGATATCGAGGAGTTTTGTTATCATGGACTTGCGCGAAACGCCCACAAGCAGTGGCGCTTCGAGGATTTCAAACTCGGGCAACGCGGCGAGCATCGCATAGTTCTGCTCCACCGTTTTACCGAAGCCGAAACCCGGGTCCACAATAACATCCTTAACGCCCGCGCTGCGCAGCTGCCACATCTTCCGCGACAGCGACGCAAGAACATCGCGCAGGAACGAGTCGTAGTGCGCCTCACCGCCTGCCCACCCCACCGAGTGAGTGAGAACATAAGGCACATTGAGAGCAGCAACAGCATCGAACATTGCACTGTCCCACTCCCAGCCCGACACGTCGTTTATTATAGAAACATTGTGGTTGCGCACACACTCCATAGCCACACGACCGCGGAAGGTATCGACCGACACCACCGCATCGGGGAAATGAGTGTCGAGCAACGAAAGGGCCGAGTGAAGGCGTGCAAGTTCCTCCTCTTCCGAGACAGGCTCGCCCGAGGGACGTGTGGAGCAGGCACCCACATCGAGCACCGCAGCACCACAGGAAAGCATTTCGGCCGCCGCCGCAACAAACTCATCACCACCCTGCACGCGCGAGGCGGAGTAGAAAGAGTCGGGCGTGACATTGAGGATACCCATCACAAGCGGAGTATCCATCGCCAGCAGCTTTCCTTTTATATTTATAGTACAATTCATATAGCGCAAAGTTAACAAAAACCAACAATTTTACGAAAAAAAGAGACATTTGATGAGCCCGCAAACCCATTTTTTGAAAAACCCGCCGTCACAAATAGCAACGCAACAGCAGAAAAGCGCGGCCGAGCAATGAATTATCATTTTTTTGTTGTACCTTCGACCTAAATTCCAAAGAACAGAGAACAATAATATGCAACAACAAACCACCACTGCAAACTACATTGTGGGCGGGCACCCCATAAGAATTACAATGAAGGGCGGCAACATTGCCGAAAAATTCCCCACAATGGAGCCGTTCAAGGTAGACGAAACAGGCGAGCCGCTGTTCACCATAAATGTCGACAACAGCATAATACCATCGTGGCAAGGCAACCGTGTAGGCACATTCCCCTGCCCATCGGCCACTTTTGAGGTGTACAGGCAGAGCAACGGCGCATATCAGGTTCTCATTATCAACGACAACGCCCCCGCAGCGTTCATAGAGAGCGACGCCGAATACAAGAACTTCACCGTTGCCACCCGTGGCGACGAGAGCCTGCAGCTCTTCGGCCTTTCAAACGCAGCAATGCTCATCTTCACTATGAGCACAGCCGGGCACGACACGCTGCTTATGCACTCATCTACCGTGGAGAACGGCGGCAAGGCCTATATGTTCCTGGGAAAGAGCGGGCAAGGCAAGAGCACCCACAGCGACCTGTGGGTAGAGCACATTGCCGGCAGCACCCTCATAAACGACGACAACCCCATTATTCGCATCGCACCCGACGGCACCCCCACCGTGTACGGTTCACCCTGGAGCGGCAAACGCCCCATCTACAAGAACGTGCACTACCCCATTGGCGGCTTTGCAGCCATTGAGCAGGAAAAGGAGAACAACATACGCCGCGAGAGCATACCCACAGCGTTCGGCATACTGTTAAGCTCCACCTCCACAATGAAATTCGACAAAGATATACATCTAAAGGTATGCAACACCGTGAGCAAGGTGTTGAGTAAAATACCCGTGTACACCCTCGGCTGTCGCCCCGACGCAGAAGCCGCACAAATCTCGAGCAACACCTTCGGGCTATAATGGAACAGCGAGCAAGCAAACAGATAAAGATAGAGAACCACGCCTTTATGCAAGAGGTTGTGCGAATGTTCCGTGAGCAGGGGCGCAAAAGCGTCACCTTCACCGTGCACGGCCGCAGTATGCACCCCCTCATAGGCGACGGGCGCGACCAGGTGGAGCTTGTTCCGCCCCTTGAGCCCCGCGTGGGGCAAGTGGTGCTTGCCGAAATACGCCCCCGCACATACGCCCTTCACCGCATAATAGCCATCGACGGCGACACCATAACAATGCAGGGCGACGGCAACCCCAACACCCACACCGAAACATTCGGGCGCAACGACATAGTGGGCACAGCCACCGCCTTCATACGCAAAGGCAAGCGCATAAGCACCGACAGCCGCCTGTGGCGCACCTACTCGGCCGCGTGGATGTTCCTGCGCCCCCTGCGCCGCTACCTTTTGGGCTTTTACCACAGAATAATAATGAAAATATTTTAGAGATATGAAAATTAAAAACGGATTTGAACTACAGTGCGTGTGTGGCGAACACATCATTGTTCCCACCGGCATAGAGAATGTCGACTTCAGCAAAATCATAAGCCTTAACGAGACAGCAGCCTATTTATGGAAGGAGTGCAGCGCGCTCGGCAGCTTCACCATCGACAATATGGTGGAATTACTTTTGAATGAATATGAGGTTGAGGAGCCCATAGCGCGTGAGGATTGCGGCAAGATAGCCGAATGCTGGAGCGAAATGGGGCTTATTGAGGAGTAAATTTTCCTTTATACTTGTTCATCGGGCGGTGCATTGCATCGCCCGATTTTCTTTATCCCTGGCAGAAAAGGTGTGAAATTATGAATAAAAGGTTATAACGCCGGCAAGCCGATGCCAAGAATAACACCAAGTGGTTTAACGAAAAACATTAAGCCCCGCCACCTTGCGAAGCTATCCCCAAAAACCGAAAACCACAAAAGCCGTTATAAGAAAAGGGTAAAAAAGAAAAACAAACAATGAAAATCGGTGTAAACTCATTACATTTGCAACCGACAACCCAAAGAGAAAGAAAAGATGGAACAGGTAATAGGGCTGATAATCCCGTTTATGGGAACAGTAATAGGCGCTGCAATGGTATTCCTTGTGCGCGACAAAATATCGGATTTTGCGAACAAAGCAATGCTTGGCTTTGCATCGGGGGTGATGGTGGCCGCCAGCTTCTGGTCGCTGCTGCAGCCCGCGCTCGAGCAGGCAGGCGACGGCTCGCTCTCCCAGTCGTGGCCGGTGATTGTTGGCTTCGTGGTGGGAATGGGCTTTCTGCTTGCTCTTGACACCTTTGTCCCTCACCAGCATATCGAGGACGCACACTCCGAGGGCCCACGCTCTAAACTAACACGTTCCACCAAGATGATGCTAGCCGTGGCGCTGCACAATATCCCCGAGGGTATGGCAGTGGGAGTTGTCTTTGCCGGCATTGCCGACGGCAGCAGCACCCTCACCCTTGCCGGTGCGTTGGCCCTCTCCATTGGTATGGCCGTGCAGAATGTGCCCGAGGGCGCAATAATCTCTATCCCTTTGCGCAGTGAGGGGAAGAGCCGCACAAAGGCCTTCTTCATGGGCGTGCTCTCGGCATTTGTGGAGCCTGTAGCCGCGCTGTGCACTCTGCTTTTTCTCGAAGGTTCGTCGGCAGCAATGCCGCTGTTGCTTGCCTTTGCTGCCGGCGCAATGCTTTATGTTGTTATTGAGGAGCTTATTCCTTCCTCGCAGAGTGGCGAGGAGCACAGCAATGTGGGTACCATTGGTTTTGCTTGTGGTTTTGTGCTTATGATGGTGCTCGATGCTACTATTGGGTAGTGTTTGGTGTTTAGATGGGCTCTAAAACTTGTTTTTTGGGTTATAATGTCTGCAAGTTCTCCCACTTGTTGTAATCAAGGGGGAGTGGCGCAAACGCAGTGCTGCGACGGAGGGGAGTGAACGTGCTTTCTATTAAATCCTCGGTGTAATTCTTCGGCTCTTCTCTCGTTTAAGTAAACTCTTTATTGCCCTTTTGTCGCGCAAAAGGGCAGCAAAACGCCGGCACAGAGATTCACGATTCAAACAAAGCTTTGCGTTCCGGTCGCTTTGTTTTCGCCGTTGTTGTCTTTACGCGGCAAATTCGGGAACGG
>JAZTWX010000030.1:0-24358 GCA_045636125.1 Bacteroidaceae bacterium | reverse complement strand
AACTATAAAATCTTTTAGTTCTTGTCCTTCTAATACTTTATATCCATTATCTGTCAATTCCTTACTGTTGGAGTTTAAATAATATGATATTGTTCTTTCTTCTACACCAAAGAATTCTGCGACATGTTTCTTTATGAATTTAAATTCATTATTGAAAATAATTCCTTGTAATCCAACTTGATTTTGGATATCTTTTAGAGCATAAAAATTATTTAAAATATTTTGTCGCGCAATTTGCGATGTTGTTAAATCATTACCTTGTTTTTTCATAATTATAAATTATTAAAATCAATGAGTATATGCAAAGTTATATTCTTTTAATCTATGAAACAATCAATGGATAGATTTATTTTGAATGACCATATCAAGGACATCGAGGGTCTGTTTACCCTTGACTGTTGGAAAGCGTAACACTCTGTTGGAAAAGTCAAGGAACAAACGCCAAAGGAAATCTTCGTTGCACAACAGCATTGGATTGTACTCTATACCCAAGTGTTGGAAGTATTCTCGCAAGGTATCGCCATTGACACGAACCTCTAAGCGAAAAAGGTAGTTGGGGTTGCCATTGGCTTCTGCGATGTAGTGTTTGCCACTGTTGCTTTCGATTTCTCGTTTCTTGTTGTAGGCTGAGAGGCGTAAATCGCCATTCTTCTGCTGAACGATGAGGCTGTACTCCTTAATTCTGCGACATGACCCTACGCCAATTAGAATATGTTTTCAAGGAGTTTATCCCTATCTGTTACCTTTGTGCCATTGACAATGGGAATAAGAGCCTCATCACGAATGGCACGAATTAGGCGTTTGGATAGGTTGCGAGTGTCATCGAAAGCGAGGTCAAGGCGTGTAAGGTTGTGGAATTTCAATCCCAACATTCCCTCAATGTATTCGAGGTAAACGAGGCACCATTACCAACCTTGCAAGGTTGAGAAAAAAACCTTATAAAAGTTGTACAGTTATACAACTTTGCTTATATTTGCAACACTATGAAAAAGATAATTGCATACAAACGGTATTATGCCGACTTTATGGCGAAATTATCCCAACCTGAACGGATAAAAATAATGCGTGCATTGTTGTTATTTGAAACAGAGGATAAAATACCGCACCATTACATAAAGTATATTCGTGATGGGATATATGAATTCCGAGTAAACTACGGCAATAATGAGTTCCGTATCTTTTTCATATACGATGGTGACACCATTGTGGTTTTGTTCAACTGTTTTAAGAAGAAAACCCAAAAGACACCTGACAGTGAAATAAAAAAAGCAGTACAACTAAAGAATGAGTATTATGAGCAAAAAGAATGAAATTTATGATGTTAGCGCCGAACTTGCAAAGGAGTTTGGAGAGATTGGCACTCAAAGTCGTGCAGAGGCTACTGCAAAGGCTTGGGAAGAATACAATGCGCAGATTCTACTGGATGCTCGTAAGAACGCACGTTTAACACAGGCGGAACTTGCCGAGCGTATCGGTGCTGATAAGAGTTATATATCGCGCATTGAGCGAGGCATAACAGTTCCCACAGTTGCAACCCTTTACAAGATTGCAGCTGCAATGGGATTGACTGTTGAGTTGAAACCTATCTGATAGAGGTAATCTTCAGAGGTATCCTAAATAATGACGAAGAGTGGTACGATATTTGTGCGAGACAATACAAATTAAGCAACGGGAATACCGCATCTTTCTTTGCCAACCTATACAATGCTATTGATTTTTACAAAATCGAGCAGGCAAATTTCAAGGTATTAAAAAAGAACAATGCCCATTTCATAAAAGAACGAGAAAGCCAATATTAGAAAATCGCAGAATACATAGAACAGCATCCTATTGAGAAAGCGAAAAACAAGGAGTACAAAAAAGACCTCACTAACGATATTGCAAGCATTGTATTCAATGATTTTTTTGAACCGCTGACACTTCTCGAGCTGCGCCGCAAGCACCTAAGGCACAAGTAGCCATCGAAGCATAGTCCCTTTGCGTGAAAGTGCTGGACTATTAAACCACCAAACCCATAGCGAAGAGTTATGAGCAAGGTGGTTTCTTTTTTTATTCTGCCACGAAAAAGTGTTTTTGCATTTTGTAGCAAAATAATAAAACTATGGAGAGTATAATTGGTCGCAAAAAAGAGTAAGAAGAACCAAGAAGTCCAAGGGGGGGGGTAATTTTTTACACATCTTTGCAAAAATAATTATACCACTAAACATAATTTTTATTGGTTAAGAAAAGCAAATAACATTAAGTTAAACCATAAATAATTAAAAGTTATGAGTTCATTCAAAATGAAATCCATTTCTCACGACGAATACCTTAGTGGGAAATACCAAAACGTGAGCAGCGATTCCAGCGGCAATCACGAAGCCAAAGTGTGGTACAAAGACAATGGCAGTATTAATGAAGAACTTACCTATTCCGACAATTATCAACGTTCAAACGGCATAGGTCGTTATGCAAAGAAGAGCAGTTCATCTTCATCATCTTCATCATCTTCAAAGAAGAGCAGCTCATCGGGTGGCGGCATAGGCAAAGCAGTAAGTTCGTTTTTTAGTTCAAATGACGACGATGATGATGACAATCGTTCATCTTCACGCAAAAGAAGTAGTTTTAGTAATTCAACAAATAGTAGTACAATGCAAAGAGAAAAAACTTACGCTGAAATTGATGCGGAATTAAAAAGTGAAAGATTCGGTAATTTTGTAAGCGGTTTAGTTAACAACCCCGAGCTGGAAATTAACGAGGCAGTGTTGGATAAAGTGAGAGTAACCGGTATGGAAATTGGTTACAGTGCCGACGAGGCCGAAGCTAAATTTATGAACGCGTATAAGATGAGGACCGATCCGGAATATGTTGTAAATAGAGGTATTAGTGTAAAACAAGCTTTTACGTACCATTGCCGCTGTCCCAAACAAAGGGAACAACTAATTCATTATATGAAATATGCTATTATTAGCAAAGCCATAAAAAAAATATATGGAGAAAATGATAGCATAGATTCTGTAAAGACATTTATGAGCAAATTGGAATCTACCATATCACTCCATTATAGCAACGA
Organism: Bacteroidaceae bacterium; assembly: GCA_045636125.1. Taxonomy (GTDB): domain Bacteria; phylum Bacteroidota; class Bacteroidia; order Bacteroidales; family Bacteroidaceae; genus HGM04593. The sequence continues at coordinate 21,306 of JAZTWX010000030.1, read as the reverse complement.
TGCCGAGATACAGGCACTCTATGAGCAGTTAAAAAAGGACTATAATATCATTAAACATAAAAATCTCCTTCCCTTATACATACCATTAGGAGTTATTGGTACACTTATACTTTTAATAATGCTTGGCAATTGCGCAGGCTAAGAATTAACGAGTGGCTTTTTAGGATTTAACCACTATACATATGTAGAGGCCGGGTCAAAAGCGATTTTGATCCGGCCTCACTTCATTTATAACAGGCAACGCAATGTCCTCTCTTTTTATTACTGTAAACCAAGGCCTTTCAACTGTTTTCTCGCGAGGCAGGGAATTCAAATTCTCAATCCCATTGCGCCTCCCAGTCGAGGATGCATTCCCACACTTTGAGCAATGCATTCTCCACATTATGTAACGACTGCACGCCCAAGCTGTTTATGGGCAACAGCTCGCCCTCTTTGTTGCAGACATGCCATTCAGCGTTTACCTTTACAACACCCATGCATAGTTTGCTCGGCTCCATTTCCTCAACCTCATAGCCACAGGTCTTTATCTCCTTTATTCCATTGAAGTTGTCGGGGATGTGCAGTTGGTTGGCAATCTGTTTTTTAATAATAGCGGCACACAGTTCGTTTAGTGCCGCACGCAAGGCTTCCATCTCTTTTATTGTTTGTTCGTCACACATTATTTTACCGTTTTCTTATTAATAAATTCTCCAAAAGTATTACCACAATCTTTGGTTTTTACAAACCCCTGTTTTTCATCGCTCCACTCCGCCTCCACAGTTAAGCCGAAAAGGGATTGCTTTTCCTCCCGGCTCATTTCGCTCAGCTTGCGGCCCTTGCTGATGAACTCTTTGGCGTCGAGCATATATTTGTTCGTACCAATGGTTATGAAGCTTATTTCGTCGCCGGTTTTGGGGTTTACGAGGATTTTTCCCTTGTACTCCTTGAGGTCGCACCTCTCCCTGCTGCTGAATGTGATGTTGTTGCCATTGCGTTCCTTTACGCAGAACATCCACCATTTGTCGTACGAAGCTGTGCGTTTGTTTACCGGTTTGTCAATTAAATAGGTGTGGTTGAAATTGAAACTCTTTGCCATATTGCCTTATGTTTTTTTGTTACAGTCATAATATGGAAACAATGTGGGCAAATTTCAATTCCAGGCCATTTATTTAAGATATTTTAACTTTACACGGCGGTAATAATGATGCTTTCAAGGCTTATGCACCCTTCACGCCCACTCACCAATTCTCATTACAGCAAGCAGTTCCACAAGATGCGCCACCGACTCCACCCCACCCTGGTAAGTGCAAGTTCCCCTGCGCACTTTTATTGTGCCACGCACCGGGAAATAGTCTATGGAGAAGAGTGTGCGGTCGTTGTTTTCCACCTTGCAGAAACTCCAGTACCTGTCTGCCCCGAATGTACCGCTCCCGTTCTTGTGAAAGAGAAAGCCCTTCTCCCGGCAAAATGTCTCAATTTCGTTGTAATTCATATTCTACATATTAAAAGCGTTTACTCTATAATATAGTCACAAAGGAAAGAAAATTCAATAAATGGAGCAAGAAAATTTTCACCGCCCGCAAGAAAGCCTTTGGTTATCCATTTTTTCGTAGCCAAGAGCACTCTCTACCTTGGCGGCCTTTGGAGTTCAAAAGGTGAAGAAAACGGCATCGACAAGGCAGCTAAATCGGCAGGTATCACTAAAATCTCTCACGTAGATTCTTATACAACCACATTCCTCCTTGGAGTAGTTATCAAGCAGACTACTAAGGTTTATGGTGAATAAAGAAACTGAATATTGACACTTTGCAAATAGCCCCAGAAGTTTTAAGGCTTCTGGGGCTATTTGCAAGACTTCACGATAAAAACAGGCCCGAAATTCAAAAACCCTAGCCAAAATTCACAAGCATAAATTCCTGCGCAAGTGCTCTTTTATGAGGAAAAAGTGCTTATTTTCACATATTTATTATACATTTGCAAATTACTATGCACATTTACACACAAAACCGAAAAGAAAAATGGCAGAGGAACTTATAATAATAAGAATAACAGGAGAGGACAGGCCGGGACTCACCGCTTCAATAATGTCGGTGCTTTCAAGATATGGCGTCACTGTGCTCGACATCGGCCAGGCCGACATACACAACACCCTGTCACTGGGCATTCTCATTCGCGTGGAAGAGGACTATTCGGGACACGTAATGAAGGAGCTGCTTTTCAAGGCCGGCGAGCTTGGGGTGAACATAAAATTCTTCCCCTTGGGGGCCGAAGATTACGAAGCGTGGGTGAAACGCCAGGGCAAGAACCGTTACATTCTCACGCTGCTTGGCCGCAAGCTGTCGGCCGGGCAGATTGAGGCCGTCACACGCCTCATTGCAGAGCAGGGGCTCAACATCGACTCCATACGCCGCCTTTCGGGCCGTATGTCCATTGCCGAGCCCTCGAAAAACACACGCGCCTGCATTGAATTCTCGCTCCGCGGTACCCCGCACGACCGCAACGCTATGCAGGCCGAGCTCTTGCGTCTGTCGAGCGAAATGGGGATGGACTGTTCGTTCCAGATAGACAACATGTACCGCCGTATGCGCCGCCTCATATGTTTCGATATGGACTCGACTCTCATACAGACCGAGGTTATTGACGAGCTTGCGATGAGAGCAGGCGTGGGCGACAAGGTAAAGGAGATTACCGAGCGTGCAATGCGCGGCGAGATAGATTTCAAAGAGAGTTTCACCGAGAGGGTTGCACTGCTCAAGGGGCTCGACTCGAGCGTTATGCGCGAGATTGCCGAAAACCTCCCCATTACCGAAGGTGTCGACCGCCTTATGTATGTGCTCAAGCGTTACGGCTACAAGATTGCTATTCTGTCGGGAGGATTCAACTATTTTGGTGAATACCTGCAAAAGAAATACGGCATAGATTACGTTTATGCCAACGAGCTCGAGATTGACGAGCAGGGCAAGCTCACCGGTCGCTATTTGGGCGAAATTGTCGACGGCCGCCGCAAAGCCGAGCTTCTGAAACTCATTGCACAGGTTGAGAAGGTGGACATCGCGCAGACAATTGCTGTGGGCGACGGCGCCAACGACCTCCCTATGCTGAGCGAGGCAGGACTAGGAATTGCTTTCCACGCAAAACCCCGCGTTGTTGCCAACGCACAGCAGTCGATAAACACCATTGGTCTCGACGGAGTACTATACTTTTTGGGATTCAAGGATTCATACCTCGACGAGAAAGGGCGCGAGTAAACCACACAGGCCGGGAACACGCAAAACATTTTTACATAACGAATTAACACACACTCCCATATATTATGAAAAGAATATTTTTTATTTCATTGCTTGCGCTCTGCTGTGCAACAAGCAGTTTCGCACAAGGCTTCAACACCTATAAAGAGAAACGCGACAAATCGTTCGAAAAGTTCGTTAAGGAGAGAAACAAAGGATTCGAGGAATACAAGAGAAAAAGAGACGGATTCCTGAACGGAGAGACCGAAGAGATTAAGGCAAAGAGCACATTCAAAATGCAAGCATCCAATGCCCAGGAGGAGAGTTTCGACATTCTCGGCCTCATTGTGGTAACCGATGCAAAGGAGATAAGTGACTATGGTTTCTGCATAAGCACAAACAAGAACGCCACCACAAAAACAGCCGAAAAGGTTATCGCTAAAGAAGAGACAAACGCAACCATCTTAAAAGCCGACGACAAGAACCTCACCGACGACCAGAGAGAGGCATTTATGCTCGACGAGAACGAGAACAGCGTAGCTGCGGTTATCTCGCTCACGATAAACAAGCTCACCCCCGGCACAACCTATTATGTACGCGCCTACTCGGTGTGCGACGACAGCACAGCATACAGCGCACCTGTAGCCGTTGCAACAAAAGAGCGCCCCGTTCAAAAAGAGGAGCTTGTAATTGTGCACAAACAGGAAATAACCATAATACACAAGAACGAGGTTGCCGAAGCACCAAAAGTGGCAGAGGAGGAGAAGCCCCAACCTACACCTGTAGCAGAGAACAGCGCAAACGTGTGGGACGGCAGAATTGCAACCAATTTCTCGGGCGGCAGCGGACGCTTCAACGAACCCTATATAATTAACAGCGGCGGTGAGCTCCTGCTCTTGAAAAACATAAAAACAAAGGGAGTTTATTTCAAGCTGGGAAGCGACATCGACCTCAACAACCACAACTGGTTACCCTTTAATTTTGATGGCACACTCGAAGGCGACGGCCATACAATTTCCAATCTAAAGATTCAGCGCGACGACATCACCTATCAAGGACTTTTCGCTACGCTCGAGGGAACAGTAAGCAACCTCACTATCAAAGGAGTGCACATTGTGAACAAGACAAACTACGGAAGCACCGGTGCGCTTGCAGGTTGCACCCAAAACGGGAAAATAACAAACTGCCACATCATTTTCACCACTGGGTCAAAACTGTTCGGCACAACATACACAGGAGGCATTGTGGGAACTGCGAGCGGCGCCACAATCACAATGAAGGATTGCAGCGTGACAGCCACCGACAATTCGTTTGTAATTGACGGCGAAGGACACTCCGGAGGAGCTATAGGCTACGGCCAATCCTACAGGGGTGAGATGAGCGAAGTAAGCAACACCAAAGTTAGCTGTAATGTATACGGCAACATTGCCGGAGGCTTGTGGGGCAGCAAAGAGCGCCGATGCACCTTCACCAACTGCTACTACAAAGGCTCAATAAACGGCAAGAGCGTGGGCGGCATCACCGGCCAGGACCGCGACCTGGGAAATTACCTCGCTTGCAAAACCGATGTTAAACTGACAGGCGAGGAGTATGCCGGCGGAATTATCGGCAACAGCTACAGCAGCAACAACGCCATTATAGCTTGTTACAGCAACGGAACCATTGAGGCTAAAAACGCCTTCACAATAAGCAGCGGAGGAAAAACAGCACTGTGCTACTCAACAGCAACAGGCGGCATAAACCTGAAGACAGGCAACTGCTACCACTCGGCTTGGCACAACGACATTGCAACAAAAATTAAGGAAGAATATTCCGAGTATGAGCAATACTGGAACCTCGGCAACACTTGGGAGTGGAAAGGACGCATAAACGGCATTGAGAAAAAATCGATATGCCCCCGCCTCGCTTGGGAATAATTTTTTGCAATTGCAAAAAATTATAGCCGACGTGAGCAGCGATTGGTCGCGCGAAGCGCGGGTCGCGAAAAGCGAACAGAGGCAATAATATAATTTGCAAAAAATTATCGCTGCCACAAGCAGCAAAAGGTCGCAGGAAGCATAGGCGAAGCTTATGCCCTGCGGGTTGCTATAAGCGAGTGGCGGCAATAATCCACTATAGCCGATGTGAGCAGCGATTGGTCGCGCGTAAGCGCGGGTCGCGAAAAGCGAACAGAGGCAATAATATAAAGTGCAAAAAAATATAGCCGATTTAAGCAAAAAAACACTGCAAACCCAAAGAATTTTTGGGTTTGCAGTGTTTTTCGTCCCCAGACCTTACGCTTTCGCGCGCACAATAACGCGCATTTAATTACGTTAAAATATAAATTATATTAATATATCGCGCGAAAGTGCTATCTTCGCGCAGCAATAAATCATTTTAACGTGACACGTAATATTCCGCTGAAAAAACTCATATCGTGGCTGTGGAAAAGCTCCAGAGGAGCGCGCAAACAGGCTGCGATGAACACCGCCATAGGCCTTGCCGATGTCCTTTTCCAACTTTTGTGGGTGCTCGCCTGCAAACGTGCAATTGACATTGCAACAGGCGACGGAGCCGGCTCGCTTGCCGTTGCCGGGATAATAATAGGCACGCTTATGCTTGCCGAAATTCTCTCGCGCGCCGCCAGCCGTTGGATACACTCGGTAAAAGGCATTGAGGTGCGCAATAGAATGAGGTTGAGAATATTCTCGCGCCTGCTACGCGGCGAGTGGCTGCAGTTGCAGAAACACCACACAGGCGACCTCATAAACCGCCTCGAGGGAGACGTGAACAGCATAACCACCCTCATAACCGAAACGCTGCCCGGCACCATTGTGGTGCTTGTTCAGCTGGTGGCCTCTTTCGGGCTACTCTTCGCAATGAGCCCCATGCTTGCCGTGTCGGTGCTTGTGGCGCTGCCCGTGGCAATGATTGCCAGCCGTTTCTACATAAAGAGAATGCGCAACCTCAACCGCGAGGTGCGCGACAGCGACAGCCGCATACAGGCCGTGCTCCAGGAGAGCCTGCAGCACAAGGCGCTCATAAAAACCCTTGAACAGAACGACAGCACCGAGCAGCAACTATCCACGCTGCAAAAGAGATTGCAGGGGCAGGTGCGCAGCCGCACAAAATTCTCTCTGGGAGCATACAGCCTCACCCAACTGGGCTTTGCCGCGGGTTATCTCATTGCTTTCTTGTGGGGTTGCAACGGCCTTGCAGGGGGCATTATCACGTTCGGAACACTCTCGGCCTACCTGCAGTTGGTGGGGCTCATACAACGCCCCACAATGGACCTGAGCGGTTACATCCCCGGCATTGTGGGCAGTTTCACCGCAGCCGAGCGCCTTTTTGAGCTCGAGGACATACCCCTTGAGGAGCAAGGCGAGGCCATTATGCTGCAAGGCACGGCCGGCGTACGGTTCAGCAACGTGCACTTCGGCTACAACGACGGGGAGCGCACAATCTTCAACAATTTCAAATTCGACTTCACACCCGGCAGTTGCACAGCAATTGTGGGCGAAACAGGAGCGGGAAAAACCACCCTCATACGCCTGCTTGTGGCTCTTGTGCAACCCAAGAGGGGAAACATAGAAATTTACAACGGAACGGAGAGCCACCAATCGTCAACCCTGACACGCTGCAATTTTGTATATATACCGCAGGGCAACAGCCTCATCAGCGGCACAATACGCGACAACCTTCTCATGGGCAACCCTGCCGCCACCGAGGAGCAGATGATGAATGCCCTGCACATCGCCTGCGCCGACTACGTGAAGGAGATGCCCTTGGGCATAGACACCGAGCTTTCGGAACAGGGTGGCGGCTTGAGCGAGGGACAGGCACAACGCATTGCCATTGCACGTTCCATACTGCGCCCGGGCAGCATACTCATTCTCGACGAAATAACATCGGCACTCGACGAGGAGACCGAGCAGGAGCTCTTGCGCCGCCTCACAAGTAGCCACACAGGGAAGACTCTCATTTTTGTTACCCACCGCCCCGCAATAATACAATATTGCGACCGCGTGCTTAAAATAGACCATCTGCAGACGGGCAGCGCACAATAAAAGACCGAAAAACACGTTTTGTAAAATACAAAAAAAGAAAATATGATAGAATATCTCAGAGGGGAAATAGCCGAGCTTACACCCGCAACAGCAATAATCGAGTGCTGTGGCGTGGGCTACGAAACAAGCATCACGCTCAACACATACAGCGCCTTGCAAGGCAAGAAAGATACAAAAATATACATCTACGAGGTTATACGCGAGGATACTCACCAACTCTTCGGCTTCAGCAACAAGCAGGAACGCGAACTATTCCTGTTGCTCATAGGCGTGTCGGGCATCGGCGGAAACACCGCCCGCACCATCCTTTCGGCATTCACCGTTGCCGAATTGTGCGATGCCATTGCCACAGGCAACGACAAGGCCATAAAGAGCGTGAAAGGCATTGGCTTGAAGACCGCCCAACGAGTTATCATAGAGCTTAAAGACAAGATTGGCGCTATAGGCGCAGGAACAGCCGTTGCAGGCACCGCAAGCGTAGCAATAGACAACGATGTTGTCGACGGTGCTGTAGCAGCCCTTGTAATGCTCGGTTTCCCCGGCGCAGCAGCATCCAAAGTGGTACAAGCCATTGCAAAGGCCAACCCCACCGCCACTGTGGAACAGGTTATTAAGCTTGCACTGAAAGAACTCTAGACAAAAGAGCGATGAACAGACGCGTGTGTACACTCATTGCAGCACTTTTTGCAGCCATAAGCATTGTGGTTGCACAGAGCGACGCACGCGTATCAAAGAACACTCTTGCTGAGCGTTACACCAAGAGCCTGCAGGAAAAGAAAGCTAAAAAAGACAGTTTGAAGCTGCGCTTTCCCATTGCACAGGCCACTCCCGCCAACCCCACCGACGCAAAGAAACTCCCCCTCGACCTTAAACAGCCGCAGAACATTGCCACCGACACGCTCTACAACAAAGAGGACAGCACGTACAGCATAAGCACACGCCTGGGCGCAAGCAGCCGCCTTTCAACGCCCATACTTATGAGCGAAAAGGAGTTCTCGAAGATGCTTATGAGCAGCTCCATACAGAACTATTTCAAGAAAAAGAACGACGAGGAGTGGGACAAGGAGAAGAGCAAGGACAAGTTCGATTTCACCGATATGCATTTCGACCTCGGCCCCGCCGAAAAGATTTTCGGCCCGGGCGGTGTAAAGATAAAGACCAATGGTAGCGCCGAAATAAAACTCGGCTACTCAATGCAGGAGGTAGACAACCCCTCGCTCAGCGAGCGCAACCGCAAGACAAACACCCTCGATTTCGACGAGAAGATAAACCTTAACGTGCGCGGTAGCGTGGGCGATAAAATGAACCTCGACTTCAACTACAACACCGAGGCAACCTTCAGCTACGACGCAAAGAAGATAAACCTTAAATACGAGGGCAAGGAGGATGAGATAATAAAGCTTGTGGAGGCGGGTAACGTTACCTTCCCCACAAATTCGAGCCTCATAAAGGGCGCATCTTCGCTTTTCGGTATAAGAACCGACCTGCAGTTCGGCAAGCTCACCCTGCAGACAGTGGTGTCGCAAAAAACATCGAACAGCACGGTTGTCAACTCAAAAGGCGGCACACAGCTCACCACTTTCGAGATAGAAGCATCGGACTACGACGAGAACAAGCACTTCTTCCTCGCCCACTATTTCCGCGACAACTACGACCGTGCGATGGCACAGCTCCCCACCATCCTTTCGGGTGTCACAATCAACCGCATCGAGGTGTGGGTGACAAACAAGAGCGGCGACTACAACAACCCACGTAACATCATAGCCTTTGCCGATATTGCCGAGCAGAACCACATAAGCAACAGCCGCTGGACCGAAAGCGGCGGAAGCCCCCTGCCCGCCAACAACGCCAACGACCTTTACTGGGAGATAAGCAACACATACGCAGCAATACGCGACATAGACCAGGTGAACAACGTTTTCAACGGGCGCGAGAATATGCACGGCGGCAAGGACTACGAAAAACTGTCGAGCGCACGCCTGCTCTCCTCTTCGGAGTACACGCTCAACAAAGCATTGGGTTTCATCTCGCTCAAGACAGCGTTGCGCGCCGACGAGGTTCTTGCCGTAGCATACGAATACACCTACGGCGGACAGACCTTTCAGGTGGGTGAGCTATCGAGCGACGTAAAAGAGTCGAAGAACGCCCTTTTCGTGAAGCTCCTCAAGCCCAATTCGGGCTCGCCAAGCAACGCCTGCTGGGACCTTATGATGAAGAACGTATACTCTCTGGGCACACGCTCGCTCAAGAGCAACGACTTCAAACTCGAAATCTATTACGCCAGCGACAGCCTCGGCACAAACATTACCTACCTGCCCGAACAGGAACTCAAAGGGAAAACCCTGTTGCAGATAATGAACCTCGACCGTCTCGACAGCAATAACACCAAAGAGGCGCCCAACGGCATCTTCGACTTTATACAAGGCTACACGGTGGACACATCGAGCGGCCGCATCTTCTTCCCCATGGTTGAACCCTTCGGCGAGCATCTGCGTGCAAAGATAGGCAACGACGCCATTGCCGAAAAATACATCTTCACCGAGCTTTACGACTCAACAAAGACCATTGCGAAGCAGCTTGCCGAAAAGGATAAATTCTTCCTCATTGGTGAATACACAGGCTCGTCGGCCAATGTCATAAACACCGGAGCCACGAATATTCCCCGCGGCTCGGTCGTTGTAACGGCAGGCGGCGTCACCCTCACCGAGAACAGCGACTATCAGGTGGACTATGCGTCGGGAACGGTAACAATCCTCAACCAGAACATTATTGATGCCGGCACCAACGTTCAAGTGTCGCTCGAGAGCAACACGCTCTTCAACATGCAGCGCAAAACCGTGCTCGGCCTCAACTGGAAATACGACTTTTCAAAGGAGCTCGATTTTGGCGGTACATTTATGTCGCTCACCGAAAAGCCCCTGACCTCAAAGGTAGATATGGGCTCCGAGCCGCTCAACAACCGCATATGGGGCTTCAACCTTTCGTGGAAGAAACAGAGCCAGTGGCTCACGAACCTCATCGACCGCCTGCCGTTCATCAACTGCACAGCCCCATCGAGCATAAACCTCACCGCCGAGTTTGCAAAGCTCGACGCAGGAACATCGGACGAGGTACAGAGCGAGGCTTCTTACATCGACGACTTTGAGAGCACCGAAAATGGCATAGACATAAAGCAACCGTCGGCGTGGATACTGGCATCATTGCCCACAGGAGAGGATTACAGCCAGCTCACAAACAACATTCTCACAGGCTACAACCGTGCCCGCATAAGCTGGTACACCATCGACCCGCTCTTCACCCGACGCAGCTCATCGCTCACCCCTGGACACATAAAAAGCGACCTCGACCAGCTGTCGAACCACTACGTGCGCGAAGTATACGAACGCGAGTTGTACCCCAACAAGGAATCGACCTACGGCGAAAGTTCAACACTCTCGCTCCTTAACGTGACATATTACCCCGACGAGCGCGGCCCCTACAACCTCGACCCCGACCTCAACAGCGACGGTAAGCTCAACAACCCCGAAAAGCGTTGGGGCGGTCTTATGCGCCAGCTCACAACTACCGATTTCGAGGGCGCCAACATCCAGTATCTTGAATTCTGGCTGCTCGACCCCTTCATCTACGACCAGAACCAGGCGGGCGGTGAGCTCTATTTCAACCTGGGCGAGGTGTCGGAAGATATTCTCAAGGACGGCAAGAAATTCTTTGAGAACGGCCTCCCTGCAAGCGGCAACCAGTACGAATATGAGGAGACCGTATGGGGACGCGTGCCCACCATCAACAGCCTTGTGTACGCGTTCGACAACAGCGCCGACAGCCGCTCGCAACAGGACACCGGCCTCAACGGCCTCAACGACGAGGGCGAGGCTATGTTCCACACATACCAGAGCTATCTCGAAAGCATTAAAGGCCGCGTGCGCGCCGAAGTGTACGACAGCATTGCAGCCGACCCTGCGGGCGACAACTACCATTTCTACCGCGGAAGCGACTATGACGCTGCCAAGAAAGGCATCATAGAGCGTTACAAATATTACAACAACAGCCAGGGAAACTCACCCGTGTCGGGCGACGGAGAGAAATACAGCAGCGCTGCAAAAAGCACCCCCGATGTAGAGGACACCAACCAGGACTTTACAATGGATGAATATGAGAATTTCTTCCAGTACCGCATTTCGCTGCGCCCCGAAGATATGCAGGTGGGCCGCAACTACATAACCGACAAGCGCACCGTAACAAGCAAATTGCGCAACGGAAACACCGAAAGCGTCGACTGGTACAAATTCCGCATCCCCGTGGACGAGTATGAAAAGGTTGTGGGTAACATACGCGACTTTACATCGATACGTTTCCTGCGTATGTACCTCACAAAGTTCCAAAAGCCCGTAACACTGCGTTTCGCCACAATGAAGTTCATCCGCGGCGACTGGCGCCCCTATCAGCAGGCTATTGCATCGAAGAACAACCCCTCGCCCACTATCACCGGAGATTTCACAATGGCGGCAATAAACATTGAAGAGCACGGCGACCGCAAGCCCGTGAACTATGTCCTCCCGCCGGGAATTTCACGCATCATCGACCCCAGCCAGCCGCAGTTGCGACAGGACAACGAGCAGGCCCTCTCGCTGCAGGTTACCAACCTCGGAAGCAAGGAGTCGCGTGCCGTATACAAGAAGAGCAACCTCGATGTGCGCCAGTATGAGCGCATTCAGCTATACGTTCACGCCGAAGCGCCCGAGATAAACAGCACACAGCTTGCCGACAACGACCTCTCGCTTTTCGTGCGCTTGGGATCGGACTACAAGAGCAACTACTACGAGTATGAGATTCCCCTGCGCCTCACCCCGCACGGCTCCTACGACAGCAACAGCTCGTCGGCAGCAGCCATTGTGTGGCCAAGCGAAAATATGATTGATATCCCGCTCGAGAGACTCACCGCCGTGAAGGTGCGCCGCAACACACTGCGCAACAACCAGACGGCAGGGGTGGACAACACCACAATATACAGCGAGTACGACAGCGAGAACCCCAAAAACCGCATAAGCGTAGTGGGAAGCCCCACTCTGGGCCAGATTAAGGTGATGATGATTGGTGTGCGCAACAACACAGCCACGGTAAAATCGGGTAACGTGTGGGTGAACGAGATGCGCCTGCTCGGCTTCAACAACAAGAGCGGCTGGGCAGCACAGGGTAACCTCAACCTCAAGCTCTCGGACCTTGGAACAATTACCGCACAGGGCCGTGTCGAGACTGCCGGATTCGGCGGCCTCGAAGACAAGCTCTCGGCGCGTCGTACCGACGATTACTACCGCTACAACGTTACAGGTAGCATAGACCTCGGCCGCCTCTTGCCCAAAGGTGCAAAGGTGTCGTTGCCCACATACTATTCGTTCACCGAAGAGGTTACCTCGCCCCTTTACAGTCCCTTCGACAGCGACCTCCTGCTCGAAGATGTCCTTGACTCGTACAGCGGAGCAGCGCGCGACTCTCTCAAGAACATTGCCGAAGTGAGGTCGAGAATAACCAATTTCAGCATAAGCAACGCAAAATTCAACTGGGTGAGCCCTGTACCTATGCCGTTCGACCCGGGCAACCTCTCGTTCAGCTTCTCCTACTCGCAGACAAAGAACAGCGGAAGCACCATAAACTGGGAGAACAGGCTCAACTGGAAGGCCTCGGCAACATACAACTACTCAAGCCCCATTAAGACAATAAAGCCTTTCGGGGGCATAAAGAGCGATTCAAAGTGGTTGCGCATCCTCAAGGAGTGGGGCTTCAACCCACTGCCGCAGAGCATTGGTGCAAACACCGATATGACACGCACCTACCAGGAGATGCAGCGTCGCGACCTCAACGCCATTGCAGGAGGAAACGAAATTCCCCTCACCTTCTCGCAACAGTTCTACTGGAACCGCAACCTGAGCATAAAGTGGGACCCCACCACCAACCTACGCGCCAGCATCACCACCGGTACGAATGCCGAGATTGAGGAACCTTTCCTGCCCGTGAACAAGGACCGTTTCCCCAATGAGTATGCTATATGGAAGGACTCGGTAAAGCGCAGTATAAAGGATTTTGGTACGCCGTTGAGCTACCAGCAGAATTTCACGGCCAACTATAACCTGCCCATCAACAAACTGCCCATTTTCGAATGGATAAACGCCGATGCGGGCTACACGGCAAGCTACTCTTGGGCGCGCGGTAACAAGATGAGCGGCACGAACCTTGGAAACAACATTTCGAACAGACGCAACGTAACCATCAAGGGTACATTCAATTTCGACAAGCTCTACAACCTTGTGCCTTACCTCGAGGAGACCAACAAACGATTCGCGAGCAAGGGAAAGAGCAAGAGCAAAAACAGCAGGCAGAAGACAAAGAACGTAAAAGCAAAGAAAGTAAAACCCTTTGCCAAAGAGATTACTCTCTCGCCCGACAGCGGCGTGGTTGTCACCCACAACCTCAAGAGCAAGAAATTCGAACTCAATGCCCGAACCAAAAAAGGCAAGGAGTACAAAGTAAAATACAAGGTAATAGACGAGAATAGCATACTCATAAAGACAAAGGACACAATACCCGTAAAACTCACCATAATACCTCGCATAAAAGAGGAGGGCAGCACAAAAGGCTTTGCCGGAGCAATGCAGTACCCCACCCGCCTGCTTATGGCACTGCGCACCGTGTCGGTCAACTACACGAATGCCTACTCGATGAACCTCCCCGGCTTTATGCCCGACGCCGGCGACATTTTCGGCCAGAACAAGGTCAACGGCATTATGGCACCGGGCCTCGACTTCGCGTTCGGCCTCACCAGCGACAGCTACCTTAAAAAGGCGCACCGCCGCAACTGGCTGCTGCGCAACGACAGCGTGTCGGCTCAGGCAACCACAACTGCGGGCGAGGACTTGCAGGTGCGCGCAACCATTGAGCCCTTTACCGACTTCAAGATAGACCTCAACGCAAGCTGGACACGCAACAACAACCGCACCATTCAGTTTATGTATGACGGTATGCCGTTCAGTGAGTCGGGCAGCTTCTCAATGACCACAATTTCCATTGGAAGCGCGTTCGAGACAGGCAACGCCGACAATGGTTACAAGTCGGCAACGTACGACAAGTTCATAAAGAACATTGAAAAGACACGCCTCAAGGTGGAGCAGCGCTACGCGGGCAGCAAATACCCCGCATCGTCGGCGCTTGCGGGTGCCACATACGACCCCGCAAACGGCGGAGTAGACAAATATTCGGCCGATGTTCTCATCCCGGCATTTATGAGCGCATACACCGGTGCCGAAGATTTCGACATCTTCCCCAAGTTTATGAGTATGCTCCCCAACTGGAAGATAAAATATTCGGGATTATCGAAAATTCCGTTCTTCGAAAAGTATTTCAAGAGCGTGAACATTGAGCACGGCTACAAGAGCGTCTATGCAGTGGGCTCATACAGCACATACGCAACCTATATGGAGTACACGCACGGTATAGGCTTTGTGAGCAACACAACCACCAACCTGCCAGTGCCCAGCAGCCGTTACAACATTGGAGCTGTCTCTATCAACGAATCGTTCTCGCCGCTCTTGGGAGTTGATGTCACAACAAACAACAACCTCACCGTGGGTGCAAAATACATAAAGTCGAGAGTGCTCAATTTGAGCCTCACTGCCATTCAGCTGGTGGAGACATACACCGAGGAGATAGCCTTTAACGTGGGCTACAAGATTGTCGGCTTCAACCTCTTCGGCAGCAGCAAAAAGGCCGACAAGAGCAAGAAGCAGAAGGGCAACGACCTGAACATTCGTGCCGACTTCTCGTTCAAGAACAACACCTCGCTGTGCCGCAGCATAGACAAGGAGACCACGCAGGCCACCAGCGGAAACAAGTCATTCAACTACTCGCTCACCGCCGACTACGCCTACAGCAAGAACCTCACGATGAGTTTCTATTTCGACCGCCAGACAACGATACCGCTCATTTCGTCGAGCTCATACCCCACCACTACAACCGACTTTGGTGTGAGTATGAAATTCTCGCTTACAAAGTAAAAGGAACAGTTGCTGCAGCAAAGCAACAGCCTATTATAAAACATATCAGCACAGCCTCAGAGGCTGTGCTGATATGTCTATATAGGAGATTGATTATTTATTGCTTTTCAACCTGCTCAAGGTTTCGTTACAGGTATCGAGGAGTTCCTCTTGCGACTCCAATTGGCGCTTAATGTGCGAGTTTCCGGGGTCTTTTGCAAGCCTTGTTCTTGTTTTTTCTATAAGCTTTTCGGTGTCGCGTTTCTTGCGCTCCCAGTAAATCAACTGGTCGGTATTATCGCGTTGCGACGAGGAAGAGTCGTCGTTTGAAACGCTACCACTGCTGCTACCAACGCTATTTGCAAAACCCGATGAATAACCACCATAATTACTGCTCCTGCGAGTTGTGGACGACCTTTTACCCGAAAGGCTCTGTTGCAACGACTGCGAGATTGAATTTACCATCTGCTGCATTATCTGTCGACGGCGGGCCATCTCTTCCTGTTGCAGGCGTTGCTGTTCAGCAGCTGCAGCACTCTGTTTTTCCTGTACCAATTTAAGTGCGTACTCATACCCATGCTGCAAGCGTGGCAGTTCTTCGATATTCTTCTCGCACATACTGATGCAGCTCTTTGCTCTTGTGAGATATGTGGAATCCTCTTCAATATATGAATTTAACAGCGAGATTGAGAGCTTGTAAAGTTCTTCGGCCTCTTCCAAATTGAAATCGGAGTTATAGCCGAGAGTATTATTCTTCAACAAACTGTTACAAGTAGCCTCGCACTTGTATTTGTGAGCAAAAGCCTTGTTGTACATTGACATACCGGTAAAGAATTTTGCCCAAGGGGCATCAACTCCATTTTGTGCATAGAATTCTATTACCGCATCGTGCTTGTTTTGCTCGTAAAGTTCCTCGCCTTTGTCGCGGTAACGGGGTTCGGAAAGACTCTCGGCTGTGTACACCTCGTATTCTGAATTTTTGGTTTTCTTTACCTTCCACACTTTTTTGTATGAATCGTACATTACCGAATTGAACTTGCAAGGCACACCATCGTTCTTGTCCTTCAACAGAAAGGCACCATAGTTCACAACGGAGTTCTCCGTGGCGGTGTAACGGCAAGAACCATCTTCCTGTATATAGAAAGAGGGAACATCCTTAATTATACAGTCGCCGTTTATGGTATACAGCGCACAATTGCTGCCCGTAGCCATAATTGTCGAGAGCCATTTGTCCCCGTATAGTTTTGTAGACTTTGGAATTACAGTTCTATATGCTCCTTTAATTACATAGCAACCCACCACACTTATTTTACTCTGCGCATCGTACACGCGCTCTTCGCCGCTCTCTGTGAATAGCTTTACACTATCGTTACGATAGGCAGCGAAGAACACGGGCGAAGCGGGACAATAGAGATTCATTTCGGTAACAGCCAATTGTTTCAGTTCACCTTTTGAAAGCGTCGGGGAGAAATCTTTGTATTTCTGCGCCATTCTTTGACGATAACTTAACTTCTCTTCATATTCTTTACTATCGTAGCTGGGAATTTTGTTAAAACCCTCAACCATTGCCGGATGGTAATCTATTTTACCAAGCTCATATTCAACCGGAATTATCACCTTGCCATCCTGTGTCGCAACTCCATATTTTTTCTTCTTACCTTTCAACAGAAAGTACCAGTAGCCGTCGGGGGCAACAATTACCTCTACACCTTTCAGTTTATTCTGCTTTTTTAGCTCTTTCATCTTTTCTTTGTTCTCAACGGTGAGTCTGGCTTTAAGTTCCTGTGAACAAATTGCCGTGCTTGCACAAAAGAGCAACATTGCAGCAAGCAATGTGTAAGTGAAAAAGTTTTTCATAACTTATGTTTTTTGGTGATTATTCGGCAACGGAAACACTGTCGCGCGAAAAACGCTCGCGGCTTTTTTGCACAAAGGTTATGTGGCGCGAAGCCTCGGCCGCCATATTCCTGTATTCGGCAATGGCCTGCAACACGCGCGAGAGCTCCACCACGCGTGCTACAGCGGCTGCGTCGCTACTGCGCAGGGTGTATTTGTGAGTACCCTGCTCACCGCGCAACTCCACTGTAATGTCGGTGGTTGCGTGGGCTATAAAATCCATTATGCCGCCATCCTCGCCACGGAGAAAATCGAGGCGCTCGTTGTTCACGCCAAGGTTGCGGAACGTGTGCGACATAAAGGCCTTGTCACATTCGGCGTAACTGCCGCCGGCCGACACGCGCACGCTGCTGTGCGCTATTTTCTTGCCACGATAGAGCGAGGTGATGAAGGCTTTGCCGCTCTCTGTCACACGCGCACGCAAGAGAGAATTGTACACATTCACGCGCAGAGCCTGCGAGGGGATTATATAAGATCCCTCATCCTGGTAACGGTCGGCTCGCTCAAGTTCGAACGCTGGAAGCAGGCTGTCGCGGCGCGCCTCAAGGTGCGCAAGCGTTTCGTTGCAGTAGTCGAGCGTGCGCTGCTGCTCGGCAAGCTCCACCGAACGCATAAGCTCAATGGCCTTGCGGCGAACGGGCAACACAGTGGGATAGGTGGCCCTTATGCTGTCGATATATATTTTTGCACTCTGGTAGTCGCCAGCTGTATAGGCTGCATCGGCCTGCTTGTACAAAGCATCGGCTGCTGCGTCGGGCGAGGTGCCGCAAGCCGCAAATGCAAGGGCGGCAACTGCACACAGGGAAAGAATCTTTTTCATAATCGTATAGTTTTTAGTTGGTTGCGAATATACTATTAAAATTGGTGCAAACGAATGTGTGAAAATTATTTTTTAGGAAAAATGGTAATAAAATTCATTTTGCACGGAACCACCGACAACGGTTGCGTTGCTTGCAAATTCGTTGCAAAGAGAGGCCTGATTGTTTTTTTTATTACCCGCAATTTCAAAAATAGCACAAAAATGGGTATCTTCGCGCAACAAACAAGTTTACAATACAATTATATATAATATGTATAACCCCACAAAAGAGGAACTTTACAAACTGCTCGACACCCCAATCTTCCGCAAGATATCGGAAACAGCCGATGAACTGGGGATGGAGTGCTACGTGGTTGGCGGCTATGTGCGCGATATCTTCCTGCAACGACCGTCGACCGACATTGATGTTGTTGTGGTGGGCAAAGGAATTGAAATGGCGCGTGCCTTCAGCAAGAAACTGGGACGCGGCGCACACCTTTCGGTTTTTGCCAATTTCGGCACCGCACAGGTGAAATTCCGCGAGCACGAGATTGAATTTGTGGGCGCGCGAAAAGAATCGTACAGCCACGACTCGCGCAACCCCATTGTGGAGGATGGCACGCTCGAAGACGACCAGAACCGCCGCGACTTCACCATAAACGCTATGGCCATATGCCTCAACGGCAAAAGGTTCGGCGAGCTTGTCGACCCGTTCGATGGGATGCTCGACCTCGAGGACCGCATAATACGCACTCCGCTGGAACCCGGCATAACATTCAGCGACGACCCCCTGCGAATGATGCGCTGCGTGCGCTTTGCCACACAGCTCAATTTCTATATTGAGGACGAGACCTTTGAGGCTCTGTGCGAGAACAAGGATAGAATAAAGATAATATCGCGTGAGAGAATAAACGAGGAACTCAACAAGATTCTCCTCTCGCCCATCCCCTCGAAGGGCTTTATAGAGCTCGACCGTTGCGGGCTGTTGCGCCTCATTTTCCCGCAGCTTGCAGCCCTGCAAGGCGTGGAGACAAAGAACGGCTACAGCCACAAGGAGATGTTCTACCACACTCTCGAGGTGCTCGACAACGTTGCAAAGAAAAGCGACAACCTATGGTTGCGTTGGGCAGCACTGCTGCACGACATTGGCAAGCCAAAGACCAAACGCTGGGACCCCATACAGAAATGGACCTTCCACAACCACAATTATGTGGGCGAGAAGATGACCGAGCACATATTCCGCGAATTCAAAATGCCGCAGAACGAAAAGATGCGCTACGTCGCCAAGCTCGTGGGCCTGCATATGCGCCCCATTGCAATTGCCGACGACGAAGTTACCGACTCGGCTGTGCGCCGCCTGCTCTTCGACGCGGGTGACGACATTGACGACCTGATGCTCCTGTGCGAGGCCGACATTACATCGAAGAACGAGCAACGCAAGAAACAGTTCCTCAACAATTTCCAGACAGTGCGACAGAAACTGAAAATAATTGAGGAGAAGGACCGCATACGCAATTTCCAGCCCCCCGTTGGCGGCGAGGAGATAATGAAGCTCTTTGCCCTGCCCCCCTGCAACACCATAGGGCAGTTGAAGAGCAAGGTAAAGGATGCTATCCTCGACGGAATAATACCCAACGAGCACGCCGCCGCGCTGGAGTTCGTTATACAGGAAGCTGCCAAAATGGGGCTTACACCACAAGAACAATAATGCCCACAAGATGAAAAGATTATTAACAGCAACAACCCTTGCTATGCTTTGTGTGGCTGCCACAGCGCAGAACCTCACATACGCCGACTATATGCAACAGGTGCTCACAAACAACATTGCCCTCACTGCGCAAAGGCTCAACATAGAGATTTCCGCAGCCGAGACACAAGCCTCAAAGGTGCGCAACGACGCAACGCTTGCCGTCACATACAGCAGCAACGAGGACTGGAGCAAGAAACTGGGCGACGCCATTGAGGGAGAGCTCAGCCGCACATTCACCTTTGGAGTGCGCAGCAGCCGCATTGCGCTTGCACAGAGCAAGAGCGAGGAGACAGCTGCCCTGCTCGAAGAGTATCTGCGCAATTTCCGCGCCGACGCGACCATAGCCTTTCTTGAACAGATAAAGGCAACGCTCAAACTGCGCACCGCCGAGCAGAGGGAAAAGAACCTCGTGCAAGTGGCCGCAAACGACAGCGTGCGCTACGAACACGGCGAAATTTCCGAAGCCGACCTCTTGGAGAGCCGCACCGCGGCCGGCCTTGCGCGCAACAGCCGCATCGCAGCCGAAGCTACTGCAAAAAGCTGTGCCATTGCCCTCGGTTACTATATGGGCAACCTCGAAGGAGCAGCCGGCATTACCGCCTGCGGCACGCTGCAGACAGACGAAGAGCTTGCACCGCTCGACCACTACACACAGCGCGCAACAACCCACCGTGCCGACCTGCGCGCAGCCCTCAACCGCATAAACACAGCCGAGGCCGCTAAAAAATTCAACGCCGCACAACGCCGCACCGACATAAATGTGAAGATAGCCGCCGAATACAACCGCGGCGCCCACAAAGAAGAGCCTTCCGAGCCATCGTTCACCACCGTGAAAGCAGGCGTTGCAATACCGCTTAAATTCTCGAACCTCAACCGCGGTGCCCGCACAGCCGACCGCCTTCTTGTGCAGCAGGCACAACGTGAGGCCGACGACGCACGCCTCCTTGTTCAAAGCGAAGTAATGCAGGCCTACAACGAGTATAAATATGCAATTCTGCAAACCGAGACTTTCACCGCCGTGACAGTGCAAAATATGAACAAGGTGGTTGAAATGAAGAGAGAAGCATATGAGAAGGGCGAAATTCCCTTCCTCGACTACATTTCGGTGGAAAACCGCAGCCGCGACATTGAGGACGAATACATTGAAGCGCTCTTCAACAAGGCTGTAAAGTGGGTAGAGCTCCAGAGGGCTGTAGGCTGCAAGCTCGACATTCAATAGCACATTTATAAACAGCCATTTACTCTACTGCGAGCAGGCACGCCTGCCCGCAGTTTTTTATGTTCTGAAACTACGTTTCAAAGCGCTTGCAATTACCAATATTTTTACATATTTTTGCCCACGACAATACAAAAAAACAACTAACCAAAAACCAACCTATTTATGAAAAAACTTTTTACCCTGCTCACCTGCCTTGCAGCAATTGCCACTGCGGCTTTTGCCGACGGCCCGTTCCGCAACCACAGGTACGATGCTTTCAAAGTACTGCCAGTGAACAGCGAACAAATTGTATTCATCGGTAACAGCATCACCAATATGCACGAATGGTGGGAAGCCTTCGGCAACCACAATGTTGTAAACCGTGGCGTA
>JAZTWX010000029.1:0-1509 GCA_045636125.1 Bacteroidaceae bacterium | reverse complement strand
CTGTGGGGGGGGGTAGCACTCCTCTACAAGTACTGGAACAAACGGGGCTTATTGCCCGAGGAGGACTACGAAGATGAGTGGGTGTAGAGGTAAGACCTACGCAGAGAGCATTGAGGAACTGCGCAGGTCGGTTCAGAAGCTACGCCAAGAGATATTCAAATTAACTGTTAAACAACATTTATTCAATAAGACTATGAAAGTATGTAAGGACAAGGTACTCGACCTTTACAAAAGCGAGGGCGCAGAGGGTAAAGCTCTGCTGGAAAAGGTGTTTGGCAAAGAGGTGTTCGCTGGGCGACCTCTTGGCGTGTGGTGTATGATTGGCACACGCAACGACTACAAGTTAGTCAAGAGCGAGGAGTTGGGCAAAACCCCATCTTACTACCAGCCGCAGGCTATTGGCGTTGCGGTTGTAACCGAGGATGCTGCGTTCATCGTAGCACCTCACAATACCATCGTGGCACAGTGGAGCAAACGAGAGGCGGGCAGAAACGGCTGCATTCGAGACACCGACAGCCTCGATGGTCTTACGGCAACAGACCGCATTCTTACAGGCTACATCGGCACAAAGTACACCGACCCTGACGGCGATAGCGAATACGACTTTATCGGTGCACCTGCTGCGGAGTTCTGCCGCTCGTATAGCCGTAGAGACTTTAACACTTGGGACTTGCCAACAGTAAAGCAGTTGCAGATTATGGCAAAGCACATCAAGGAGATAAACGCCTGCTTCCGAGCAATGGGCTGCCCCACGCTCCCGATGGGTTGGTATTGGTCGAGCATCGAAAAAGATGAGTTCTGCGCGTGGTATGTCCTTATGAGCAATGGCGACGCCAACGGCAACTTTAAGGGCCACAGCAGCTCTGTGCGCGCCGTCTCCGCTTTTCAAATTTAGGATTAGTTCTTTGAAATTTTGACTTTGAATTATGGCAACGAAAAAGAGAATGGAGCGAACAAAACACTCCAAGCGTGTACAGAGGGACACCGAATATCAGCGAATGGTCGAGGCAGCTGCGGAGGGTTTCCTCCGTGCATTCGAGATAATCATTCGTCAGCAAGATAGACCGAGTGAGAGAGAATGCGGGGATCATTGCTCAAAATGCCACACTCACCCTCGACAATCTGTGCAAGGTAATGGTAAGTGCAATGGTGTGTTACCTCACGAGAGAGTTCAAATGAGTACCAACAATAGGCTTCCACATACTCCTGTGGAGAAAACGGGTTTTTGGCTTTGGGTTCCGAGTGGGTTGAGCATTTTAATTCCAAGCCGTGAGTGTCGCAGACACGGGCAATTTCGGCGTGAAGAACTTTATTAACCTCACCCGATGTCATTTGTTCCACCTCAAAGGTGGCAATGATTCTAAACTTCATAAAATCGTGAATTTGTAGTTGACAGCACAAAGGTAGCGATTTTTCCTACATAGCGCAACGGTAGAGCGGTTGCAACGAGGCGGTGCACAGCCGAGGAGCAGCAGGTTCGGGTTCGAATCCCGATGTAGGAACAACAAA
>JAZTWX010000028.1:0-32434 GCA_045636125.1 Bacteroidaceae bacterium | reverse complement strand
TATTACAAGCAATGCCTTGTCGTACGACTATCTGCACTTGACATCGGACGGTTACAAAATATGGTGCGACAAAATTGCACAATACGTAAACGACAATCCCGAAGCAAAATCGGTTTACGGAGCAGAGGCACAGAACAACGGTGGCCTTGGCGGTGCCAACGGAATGCGTGCCACAGTGTTCAGCAAATTACCAGTCAACAGCAACGACATCCTCATCATTGGCGACGAAATGGTAAACGGTGGCGAGTGGCACGAATTGCTCAAGAGCAGCAGAATAAAGAACCGTGGTACATCATGGGGATATCTCGGAGCATCGCTCGCCGATATGCTTAAGATGGTTAATGCCATATTCAACGGCGGTGGCAAGCCTGCACAGGTGTTCCTGTATGCAGGTGTCGGTGATGTGAATGGTTCTACAGCCCTCGAAACTGTTTTTGCCAATTACAAGAGCGTTGTTGCAAGAATAAAGGAGCTGTCGCCCGCTACCAAGATAACTCTCATGAGCTTGCAGCCCACATCAACAGCCGCTACAAATACTGGCCGTGTGGCACCGTTCAACGAGTTGCTTGCCGCTTACGCAGCCGAGAGCAACGACGACAATATCGAGTATCTTGATATTTACACCGATTTCGTGAATAACGATGTTGCCAACACTGCCTATTTCAATGGCAATTACCTCTATGGCAAGGGCTATGCAAAGGTTGCACAAAAAATTGCAGCAGCCATTAACGAGCAGGGTATCACAGCAATAACCGATGACGAGGCAAATGCCCTTTACACACGCTTTACAAACCGCACAGCACTTGGCAATGCAATTGTAAAGGCTGCTGCTTTGCCCGAGGGTAACGGTGTCGGTGAATATACCAGTGAAAACCTCTCAGGGGTAAAGACTGCTATCGCCAATGCATACAATGCTTTGAAAACTACAAATGCTGCTGATGCTACATTCGACATTGCATCACTGACTGCTGCCACAAATGAACTGTTGCCTAAAATCAATATGCCTGCAACAAGTGATGCCAATTCTACTTCTTGGTATCAGCTTTACACTCCCAACCGCGATAGCCGCTATCTGACTTCAACAGGAACCGGTGCAGGTGTTATTGGAGAGGCTGAAAACAATTTTGCGAAAAGCCAGTGGAAGTTTGTAACCCGCACCGACGGTAAACTCAACATCATTAACCGTAAAGATGGTTCATATCTTGCTCCCACAGCAGCATATAACAATCAAATTACAACAAGCGCAGAACAACCCGCAAACGGTTGGGCATTGAGCTATGCCAACAGCTCAGGACTGTTTATAGTATCAAGCGGAACAGTACAGTTGAACCAGACACAGTCTTCAATGGGATATAAAGTCTATAACTGGAGCGCCGGGCAAAACGGCACCGACCGCGCCGACAGCGGCTGCCAATATAAGTTGGTGCCTGTAACAGCAGAGCCCGACGTTGAAATTGCGAATGGCATTGAAACCCCTTCGGGCATTGTTGCCGGTTGGTATCAGGTAAAGGCTGTTGCAGCAACTCATGCCGATTCAAAGAATGCAATCAGTGCCGGCAAGAATTATATCCATACTGTAAACAATGAATTCAGACAAAATGCTTCTAATTATTACCCATTGAAGTATGCCGCTCTTGACGAGGCAAATCCTGTGTCATCATTTGTATATATAGCACCCGGTAGCAACAATAAATATAATGTACAGGCTCTTAACGGCCATTATTTGAATGAAAATGCTACCGCAGCACGTGCTGCAACCAATGCTATAAACATAAGCGGTAGCAATTATAGTCTTGTTTTTGGTAACTGGTCGGCTTATAATTCAGGTGGTGCAGAACAGCCATACATAGGTAAATACTCCGGTCAGACAGTTACCTGTAACATAATGAGTGTTACTGCTGAAACATTGGCAAAGTACGACATTTACACCGTTACAATCAGCGATGCTGTAAACGCTTCAGAGATTGGTAACGACCCCTCTGTTACATACAACGGCACAGCAGCTGCAGGTGGTGTTACAAAAGTATTCAACAACGGATATTTCTTCTTCCCCACAGGAACAGTTCCTGTGGCGAGTGATTTTACTGTGCCCGAAGGACTCACAATGAAGGTCAATGCTCAGGCAAAGACACTCACCGTTTCGTTGAACACAACTCCCCCTGTTGCTTACACACAAGTAGAAACCCTTGATGCACTCACTACCGGATGGTATCAGATTAAAGCCACAACTGCTGTAAGCAACAGCACATTGCAGGGCTATATTGATGCCGGTACAAACTATGTTGTTTCGGCAGCAAATGAGTACAAGCAGAATGCTAACAGTTATTACCCATTGCAGTATGGCAACAACAGCAAAGTTGAAACCACATTCATACGCCTTACAAAGAGTGGCAACAACTACTATTTGCAATCGCTCAACGGACACTATGTAAACTCAAACGCAACCGCATCGCGTACAGTTCCCGGTAGTTTGACAGGCATAACAGAAGGTAATATTGCTAACAACGGCCAGTTCCGTCTTGGAGGCTGGGCACCATATACACAGTATTACCTGGGATTGTATTCAAGTTCTCAAAACGAGTACTCATTCTATGCTATATCGAACCTCGAGGAGAATTATGACATTTACAGGCTTACAATTGAGGGAGTAACCAATGCTTCGGAGATTGGCAACGACATTAGAATTACCTGCAACAATGCAGCGAATGCAGCACTTGCAAGCGTTTACAATAACGGTTATTTCATCTTCCCGGCAGGAACGGTACTTGCAGCAAGTGATTTCACAGGTGGTGCTGTAGAGGGTAAAGGCCTGGAAGTTATAATTGACAGCGAAGCAAAAATCATCACCGCCACATATTTCGACGGTTACTACAAGGAGCTCGGGCTCGCAATCGACGCAGCTACACAAACCTTGGAGAACACCCTCGAAGGCATTTCACCCGGCCAGTTCCTAACAGCCGACCGTGCTACATTGCAGGCTACCATAGATGCTGCTAACGCAAGCAACAGCACAGCCGGCTTGACCGACGCACAAGTTGCCGAGGTTGTTGCAACCCTTGAAGCAGCAGTGGAGTTTTACCTTGCAAAAAGACAGGACATCACTTACTCTACAACAGGCAACGAGACCTGGTACTACATCACCTCTGCATCAACAAAGGATTACTGCACAGGCAAGGCTATTGTAAGCGTTTCAAGCGATGATAATGTTGCTATGAAATTCGATACCAAACGCCTTGATCCTAATATGGTGTGGTGTCTCGAAAAGAACGATGCGGGCAAGGTGGCAATACGTAACTATGCTACAGGCTGCTACTTTGCAGCAAACCCGGCAAACGGAACATCGGCCACAGCACAATATGTCTACACTATTGCAAAGTGGGAGGGAGAGTCGCTTAATGGTTTAGGTTATACCATTAAAGCCGATGGCCACAACCCTGTACATGCACAAGCTTCGGGTTCTGTAATTGTGAATTGGGCCGCCGAGAACAACGGAGCTTCTCTTTGGGCTTTTGAAACATTGAGCAACGAGGAACTCGCATCACCATCGCAATTAACACAGGTGGTTATCCAGAACGGCCTTACCACCACAGGTATTGGCAACGAAAAACAGCCCCTGTTGCGTGCTCAATTTGTTGTAGAAGGCATTAATGGCAACGCCATATTAAAAGGCTTGAGCGGTAACACCGGCAACACAACAGGCGCAGTGAGCAAGCTTTATATATATTCTGTGACAGATGTCTTTGAATACAGAGCTGACAGAGAGGATGCAGTGCTTGTTGCCGAAACAACACCGGCTTCTGATGGCTCGTTTACATTTACATTCGAGAATGGAGAAGTATTGCCCTCGGGTGCATCGCCCTATTATTGGTTGGTAGCCGACATAAGCGAAACAGCGAAAGAAGGCGATGTTATAGATGCTGCAATCACAAGCTACAATGTGAACGATGAAACTGTTGTTGAAAATGCAGGTAATCCCAATTACAACACAACAGTATTCCTAACTGCAAGCACAGTTGAGTATCTGAACACATACGGCTCACGCTACTACCGCATCCCTGGTATTACAACCGCGATGAACGGCTGGCTGGTTGCTGTAACCGACAAACGTTGGGGTTCAAACGGTGACCTCCCGAACAACATCGACGTGGTGGCACGCGTAAGTAAGGACAACGGAAAAACCTGGACAAAACCCGTTACCATTGCCGGAACAGCCGAACTTGGTGGCGACTACGGACATGGCGACCCCGCTATTGTAACCGACCGTGTAACAGGTGACATTTTTGTACTTGTAACATCAAAAGAGGGATTCTTCTACGGAACACCGGAAAACCCTGCGCGCCTGAAATATATTGTGAGCCACGATAATGGTATGACATGGGAAGCTCCGGTTGACATTACAGATATGATTTATGGTGCAGGATGCGAGGACGAGACACGCAAGACATGGCACTCAATGTTCTTCAGTTCGGGTGCCGCTTTGCAGACAAGCAAGGGTACACTTATGGTTGTAGCCCCTGTACGCACAACAAGCAACACGACACACTCATTGTTCCAGGCACAGATTATACGTTCCGATGACCACGGAAAGACTTGGACATGCAACGCAGTTCCGGCTCTCTACGACGCCGACGAGTCGAAGATCGTTGAGTTGAACGACGGTACATTGCTCGTTAAATCGCGTAACCAGAACAAGGGCAATGTATATTATGCTACATCAACCGATGACGGAAAAACATGGAGCGCACGCAAACAGTTTGATATAAAAGACTCTGCTTGTAACGGTGATGTCATTCGTCTCACCTCAATGAGCAAGAAAGAGGACAATAACCGTTTGCTACTCTCTATACCTTTTGCTAACGACCGTAGAAATGTATCTGTATTCTTGAGTAGAGACGAAACAGGAACTTGGCCTATAAAAAAGACTATTTGCCCCGGTGGTTCGGCATACTCGTCAATGTGTGTTCTCGATGACGGTACAATAGGTATCTACTTTGAGGAAGATGGTCTTGAGGGCGGTTATCAGATGCGCTATGTTCGTTTCTCTCTCGACTGGCTTACAGATAATGCAGACCGCATTAATAATGAGAAATTCAACGCAGCACGCGTGAAAGAGGCACAGGCTTTGGCTGCATATCTGCCCGCTTATGCTCCAACCCTTGAATATGAAAAGGGTGAGAAAAAACTGGGTTACTCATATACAAAGTGCACCTATGAAGTTACTGATGAGGAGAGTGCAGCATTGGAGGCTGCCGAGACTGCTACTGATTTGCAGGTTATCAAGAAGGCTTTGACCAACTACATGGACGGCTATTCTCTTAATACAATTTTCTGCTCGCCCGAAGCTGGCAAGTACTACCGCATTAAGGCCGTTGCAGAATGGAATGATGATGCTCCTTACCTCGGTGCTGAAAACTCAACTGCAAAAGCAGGACGTGCCCAGTTTGTTACCGGTACCGATGCAAATTCAATATTCTACTTCGACGGAGACGAGTTGGTTTCATACACATCGGGCCATTATCTTGTAAGCAACAGCGACTTCCTTGGTTATAATGGTGTACAGACCGCAGGTTCAAAGATTGCATTCCATGCTGCATCTAACAGCCTGGAAGGTGCTTTCAATATCAGTTTTAATAATGGTGGCCGTTGGTTATATTGTAATCAAAACAATTATACCGATGCGGGTGGCCGTGGTACACAGAATGGCTATTGCTTCAATGTGGAAGAGGTTACCTCTCTCCCTGTAACGGTAACCGCTGCCGGTTATGCTACATTGTATGCACCTGTAGCTCTTGAGGTTGCTGATGGCGTTAAGGCTCACACTGTAACAGTAAATGGTGAGTGGGCTAAATTGAACGAAATCACAAGTGGTGTAATCCCTGCCAATACAGGCGTTGTTCTTGAAGGCGAGGGCTCATTCGATTTTACAATCACAACAACTGATGCAACGGTAGATAGCGACCTTCGCGGTTCTGTTGCAACAACATACTACACCGAGCCGGGCACATACTATGCACTTGCTTTGGTTGACGATGAGGTCGGTTTCTATAGGGATGAATTTAACAACAGTCGCTTCCAGAACAACAGCCACAAGGCATATCTTTATATGCCGGATGCACAGGAAATTGCATTCTACAGTTTCCGCTTCGGTGAGGGCACAACTGCTATCGAAGAGGTGTTGGGTGAAGATGGCGAGGTAAAAGCTATTTACGATTTGCAGGGTAGAAAAATCAACACAACAAGTAAAGGTCTATATATTATTAACGGCAAGAAAGTCTTTATAAAATAAATTTGACCCAATAGATTGTGTAAATCCCATTTAAGAAATTGTTCCCCACACTGTTTGCGTGGGGAACAATTTCTTTTTAAAAATATCAATGACTAAACAAGGTTGTAATTTGGTCGCTGAGCCGGATTTTATCTGTTAGGGTATCAGTATAAAAGAGCGAGAGTTTGGCAATCTGCATAATATAAAAGACAAATATCTCAAATATGTGGTGTTAATGACTTCGTTGGTTGCTCGTGATGATGGTACTGGTATTACGCATCTTCATTTGAGGAGTTTTTTGATGCTTGATGAATTGGATTAAGCATAGAATGTTTGTCATTGCCGTAGAATGTGATTGAAGGCTTGCGCAAATAGTGAAATGCAAAGCTTGCTTTAGCGTTTTACAACGGCAACGCGGATGAGCCTTGCTTGCGACGACTGAAGTTTTAGCTTTACAAAGGAGTACGGTTCGCCGTCCCAAAGCTAAGGTTTGCCAAAGGTAGCCGGCTAGTTCGCAACATCTTAAAAATGGTCACAAAACCGTCGCAAAAATAGTCCTTTTGGGGCGTTTTTATAGCAAAAATAAGGGTAAATCAACCTATACCGTCGCAAGAATAATTTAGACTTTTATTGGAGATTTTGCTAGGGTAGATGAGTTGCTGTTTACAGGTTGCGTGATTAAAAGCGAGAACAAAAAAAGAGAGTCATCCTAAAAAGGACAACTCTCCGTAAAGTATTCTAAATCAATTGTATTATTTAGAAAGTGCAGCAGAAATATCAACTGCAATAGCAACAGTAGCACCAACCATGGGGTTGTTACCGATACCGAGGAAGCCCATCATCTCAACGTGTGCGGGAACTGAAGAAGAACCTGCAAACTGAGCGTCTGAGTGCATACGGCCCATTGTGTCGGTCATACCGTAAGAAGCGGGACCTGCAGCCATGTTGTCGGGGTGCAATGTACGGCCTGTACCACCACCCGAAGCTACTGAGAAGTAGTTCTTGCCGGCGAGGATACGCTCCTTCTTGTATGTACCTGCAACGGGGTGCTGGAAACGTGTGGGGTTGGTAGAGTTACCTGTGATAGATACGTCTACGCCCTCTTTCCACATAATTGCAACGCCCTCACGAACGTCGTCGGCACCGTAGCAGCGTACTTTTGCGCGGGGACCGTCGCTGTATGCAATTTCGCGTACAATGTTCAACTCACCTGTGAAGTAGTCGAACTGTGTCTGTACGTATGTAAAGCCGTTGATACGTGAAATAATCTGTGCAGCGTCTTTGCCAAGACCGTTGAGGATACAACGGAGGGGCTCTTTGCGCACTTTGTCGGCTTTAGCAGCAATTTTGATAGCGCCCTCGGCAGCAGCGAATGACTCGTGACCTGCCAAGAATGCGAAACATTTTGTCTCTTCGCGCAACAAACGGGCAGCGAGGTTACCGTGGCCGATACCTACCTTACGGTCGTCGGCTACTGAACCGGGGATGCAGAATGCCTGCAAACCAAGGCCGATAGCCTCAGCTGCGTCAGCAGCATTTTTGCAACCTTTCTTCAATGCGATAGCCGCACCTACAACGTAAGCCCATTTAGCGTTCTCGAAACAGATGGGCTGTGTCTCCTCACAAGTCTTGTAAGGGTCGATGCCATACTGCTCGCAAATCTCGTTAGCCTCTTCGATGCTGGCGATACCATTCTCATTCAATACAGCAAGGATCTGCTTGATACGACGATCCTGACTTTCAAATTTTACGGGTCTTATCATAGCTTAATCCTCCTTATTCTTTACGTGGGTCAATGTATTTAACTGCACCGTCCTCCTCTTTGAAGCGGCCGTATGTCTTTGTCAAGCTCTTAACAGCCTCGTTTGCGTCGGTGCCTTTCTTAATCTCGTCCATAAGCTGGCCGAGGTTGATGAACTGGTAGCCGCAAATCTCGTCGTTCTTGTCGAGAGCGAGTTTTGTGATGTAACCCTCGGCCATCTCCAAGTAGCGTGAGCCTTTTGCGAGTGTACCGTAGAGTGTACCTGTCTGGCTGCGGAGACCTTTACCCAAGTCCTCCAAGCCGGCGCCGATGATGAGACCGCCCTCAGAGAAAGCCGACTGGCTGCGTCCGTAAACAATCTGCAAGAACAACTCGCGCATTGCAGTGTTGATAGCGTCGCAAACGAGGTCGGTGTTGAGAGCCTCGAGGATTGTCTTACCGGGGAGAATCTCCGATGCCATAGCGGCAGAGTGTGTCATACCCGAGCAACCGATTGTCTCTACAAGAGCCTCCTGGATGATACCGTTTTTAATGTTCAAAGACAGTTTGCAAGCACCCTGCTGGGGAGCACACCATCCAATACCGTGTGTGAAACCTGAAATGTCGGCAACCTCTTTTGCCTTAATCCATTTACCCTCCTCGGGTATGGGAGCGGGACCGTGGTTGGGACCTTTTTTCACTACACACATGTTTTCTACTTCGTGTGAATAAACCATAACTTTTAAGTTTAAATTGTGAAACTGGTTATAAAAATTTAACTGTTGTCTGAATCTCTTTCAATGTGCGAAGATAGTGAAAAACTGCATTATTGCAAGCGCTGCCGCATAAAAATATTTATAAAAAGTGCGCAGGTGCTAAAAAACTATAATAATATAACTTAAAATAAGTTTGTATTGCGCTTGTTTGCCAAAATCTTTGTACCTTTGCGAAAGGCTGCAAATGCACCCTGTGTTTGTGGTGCTGCTATGCGCTTGTTGCAACCCGTGGGGTGGGGCGCTTTTTTTTGACGAAAGAGAAAGTTTTTTGAAATGAAGAATAAAATTTTTTATACCTTTTTTGCGCTGTTGGCTGCGCTGTTCGTGTGTTCGTGCGACCCTGCCGAGGTTGAGCGCACGTACGAGGGATATTTTCGCAATGTGTTCGATGTGAAAAAGTCGTTTGTTTACCCGGCTTTTTCCGACACCTTCTATGTGGTCGGCAACGTGAATGAATTCCCCCAGCTCAATGGCAAGGAGCGTGCTTATATGACAATGCATTATATCTACGATGCTTATGCAATGAGCAAGCCCGAAGTGGAGATTTTCGATGTTATTACAACAATCACTCCGCAGAATATGTCGCGCAGGGAAGATGTTAGAAAGCATTTTGGCAAGGATAAGTACAACTCTCCTTTCAACGCTGTGGAGCCTGTGGTGTTTTATGACCTCACAGGCAATGTGTGCGACGAGCCTTATACCTACATATGGGCCGACAGTGCCACACAGAACATAGGCGTGCGCTACGATAAGGAACTCTACTGCGAAGCAAAGCTTGTGGTAGACAGCCTGCGCGGTAATACACTGTTCTTCCGCCTTTACGCCCACCTGCAGAAGAGGGATTGGCACGAGGAAGAGGTGTTCCAGTATACCGAGTCGCCCAACGTGAACTGCCGCATCCTCTCCTACAAAATGGACTGGGATGCCATATACAACGATCTCACCCCTGCCGAGCAGGCCGAAATTGTGACAATGGATAGCCTCACAAGCAATATTGCGCTTGTGGTGAAGAATTGCAAGATTGATGCCAACGGCCTTTATATCCCCAATAAAGGCTTCACCGGCGATATGTTCAAGAACAAACTCTACGAGAAATAACACCCCTTTCCGCGATGGATTTCAAGCAGATGACAGCAACCGTTTCCAAGCTCATTACCAGCCCGGCAATAGCCTGGAAAGCAATCTCGCATAGCGAGAGCAGGGCTGCTATGTTCAATGCTTATCTCTATCCTCTCATTATGCTCTGCTGCCTGTCGGCGTTCCTGGGCAATTTAATGAATTGCGAGTTCGGGTTCGACAGTTTTTACAATGCAATGGTGAAGACTGGCGTGCTCTTTGCAACCCTCTTTTTGACCTATCACCTCACGGCCTATCTCGTTGCAAAAATATCGGCAACGCTCATGCACGCCGAATATGACCGCAAGCAGACCGACCTTCTTGCCGGATATTCAATGGTGGTTGTGCTGTTGCTCGACCTCTGCCTGGGAGTATTCCCCGATTTTAGAATAATTGGCTGGATTCTGCAATTCTACACCGTGAAGATTGTGTGGGACGGTGCAGCGGTGCTTATGCGCATACCCGAAGACCGCCGCCTATCGTATACTATGCTCGTGTCGCTCACTGTGATAGTAGCCCCCATTGCCATAGGTACAATAATGTCGAAACTGTCGGCAAATTTTGGATAATATTATGGACAAGAGAACAACACCCAATATAAGTATAAAGAACCGCCGTGCAACGTTCGATTATATTATAACCGACACCTACACGGCCGGTATTGTGCTCACCGGCACCGAAATAAAATCGATAAGGCAGTCGAAAGCGAGCCTTGTCGACACCTTCTGCACCTTCATAGGCGAGGAGCTGTGGGTGAAAAATATGCACGTTGCCGAATATTTCTATGGTTCGTACAACAACCATTCGGCGCGCCGCGACCGCAAGCTGTTGCTGCAACGCAAGGAACTCACAAAACTGCGTCACGCAGTAAAGAACCCGGGCTTCACAATTGTGCCCACCCGTTTGTTCATTAACGAAAAGGGGCTTGCAAAGCTTGTTATAGGGCTTGCGAGGGGTAAACACGAGTATGACAAGCGCGAGTCGCTGAAAGAGCGCGACGACAAGCGTGAAATGGACAGAATAAGAAGAAACTTCTAACAGCAAAGAACAGGGGGCGGCAACCGTGTGGCGCCCCACGTTTTTATTATATAAATGGAACTAAAAGAGGCATTAAAAGAGAGAATACTCATACTCGACGGAGCTATGGGTACTATGATACAACAAAACTCGCTGGGCGAAGAGGATTTCCGCGGTGAGCGTTTTGCGGCTCACGCAACGCCATTAAAGGGCAACAACGACCTTCTTGTGCTCACACGCCCAGCGGTAATTACCGACATTCACGAAAAGTATCTTGCGGCGGGAGCCGACATAATTGAAACCTGTACTTTCAACGCCAACCGTGTGTCGCAGGGCGAGTATGGTTGCGAAAACCTGTGCGCCGAAATAAACACTGCTGCTGCAAAACTTGCTATTGAGGCAGCGCGCCGCTATTCAACCCCCGAAAAGCCGCGTTACGTTGCAGGCTCGGTGGGTCCCACAGGCCGCACCTGCTCAATGAGCCCCGAGGTGGAAAACCCTGCATTGCGTAACCTCACGTTCGACACTCTTGTCGATGCTTATGTGGAGCAGATGACAGCGCTCATCGGCGCGGGAGTGGATGTGTTGCTGTGCGAGACAATATTCGACACACTCAACGCAAAGGCGGCACTATATGCAGCCGGTGAGGCAATGGAGCGTTGCTCGCGCAAAGTGCCTGTGATGCTCTCCTTTACAATTGCCGATGGCAGCGGTCGCATACTCTCGGGCCAGACAATAGAGGCCTTCACCGCATCGGTTATGAATTACGACATTCTCTCCATAGGCCTCAACTGCTCGTTCGGAGCTGAACAGATGAAGCCCTTCATCAAGCGCCTTGCCGAAATTGCACCCTGTTACATAAGCGCCTATCCCAACGCCGGCCTCCCCAACGAACTTGGGCAGTACGACCAGACACCGGCTCAAATGGCGGCTCTAATGCGCGAATTTGTTGACGAGGGACTTGTGAACATAATAGGCGGTTGCTGCGGTACAACCGACGAATACATATCCCTTTACCCTGCGCTTGTGGCAGGGAAAGCACCGCGCCCGGCTGCCCGCCGTGCCGAAATGTGGCTGTCGGGGCTCGAAAGGCTTGTGGTGAGCAGTGCCAGCAATTTTGTGAACATAGGCGAGAGGTGCAACGTGGCAGGCTCGCGCAAGTTCCTGCGCCTCATAAACGAAAAGAATTACACCGAGGCGCTTAAGATTGCCCGCACACAAGTTGAGGACGGGGCGCAGGTGATTGATGTAAATATGGACGATGGCCTCCTCGACACAAAGGCCGAAATGGTGAATTTCCTGAACCTGCTTGCAGGGGAGCCCGAAATTGCCAGTCGCCCCATTATGGTCGACTCGTCCGATTGGGAGGTGATTGCAGCCGGCCTTAAATGCCTGCAAGGGCGTGCCATTGTGAACTCACTGTCATTGAAAGAGGGTGAAGCCCTTTTCCTTACCCGTGCCACCGAGGCCAAACGCCTGGGCGCGGCGGTTGTTGTAATGGCCTTCGACGAAGAGGGGCAGGCTACCACCTATGAGCGCCGCACAGCCATATGCGGTAGGGCGTTCGACCTTCTTGTAAACAAAGTGGGCTTTCTGCCGCACGACATAATATTCGACCCCAATATCCTTGCTGTTGCCACCGGCATCGAGGAGCACGCAACATATGCGCTCGATTTTATACGCACCTGCTCGTGGATAAAGGAGAACCTTCCCGGGGCACACATAAGCGGTGGAGTGAGCAACCTCTCTTTCTCGTTCCGTGGAAACAACTACATACGCGAAGCTATGCACGCAGTGTTCCTCTATCACGCAATATCGGCCGGTATGGATATGGGAATTGTGAACCCGCAGACATCGGTGCAGTATGAGGAGATTCCTGCCGACGTGCGCACCGCAATAGAAAATGTGATTTTTGCCCGCACCCCCGACGCTACCGAGCAGCTGATAACCATAGCCGCTGCGCTCAAGGATAAGGCGGTGGGCACAACACACGGTGGCGACAACGCGTGGCGTGAGGCACCTGTGGAAGAACGCTTGAAAAACGCGCTTTTGAAGGGCGTGGGCGATTACCTCGAAGAGGATATTGCCGCCGCGGTGGAAAAATACAAGACTGCGATGGCTGTGATAAGCGGCCCGTTGATGGATGGAATGGGGCACGTGGGCGAGCTCTTTGGCGAGGGTAAGCTCTTTTTGCCGCAGGTGGTGAAGACTGCCCGCACAATGAAACAGGCCGTTGCATTGCTGCAACCCCTTATTGAGAGCCGGAAGAGCAGCGCTCCCTCGGCCGGAAAGGTGCTTATTGCAACGGTGAAGGGCGATGTTCACGATATTGGAAAGAATATTGCAGGCGTTGTTATGGGCTGCAACGGATATAATATAATTGACCTTGGAGTGATGGTACCGTCGGAAAAGATTGTGTCGGTGGCAATGCAGGAAAAGGTTGATATTGTAATTTTGAGTGGCCTCATTACCCCCTCGCTCGAGGAGATGATAACCGTGGCCCGCGAGCTCGAAGCGGCCGGTGCGCGCATCCCCTTGCTCATAGCCGGTGCCACAACAAGCCCCTTGCACACAGCCCTGAAGATTGCACCCGTGTATAACGCACCCGTGATACATGTGAAAGATGTGTCGCAGAATGTGATTGTGGCGGCAAAGCTGTTGGGTGAGCCGTCGGCACGCGCTGAATTCATAGATTCGCTGCAGGACGAGCAGGAGCAGCTGCGCTTGCAGGCTGCTGCAAAAGAGGAAGCGGCGTTGCGCACTCTCGACGAGGCCCGCAACAACCGTCTTAATCTTTTCGATGATTGCTGCAATGTGTAAATAATAGACTGTTTTAATAATATGAGCGAAACAAAAGCATACAAAGGACTCACCGCCGAAGAGGTTGAAAAGAACCGTGCACTGCACGGCGACAATCTCCTTACACCTCCCGCAAAAGAGTCGCTGTGGAAGAAATTCCTTGAAAAATTCGACGACCCCATAATAAAGATTCTTCTTCTTGCGTGGGTGTTGTCGGTGGTAATATCGGCCGTGCATTGCTGGGGCCCCGAACAGGCGGGCTTTCAGGCTTTTCTCGAGCCTCTTGGTATTTTGCTTGCCATAATACTCGCAAGCACAATAGGCTTTGTGTTCGAGGTGAAGGCTGCGCGCGCGTTCGAGGTGCTCAACACCGTGAACGACGAAGTTATGGTAACCGTTATTCGTAACGGCAGTGTGCAGCAGGTTCCCCGCAAGGATATTGTAGTGGAGGATATTGTGCTGCTGGGCACGGGCGACGAAATTCCCGCCGACGGTGTGTTGCTCGAAAGCACATCGTTGCAGGTGAACGAGTCTACTCTCACCGGCGAGCCTGTAATTGGTAAAACAACCGATGAGGCTCTTTTCGATGCCGATGCAACCTACCCGTCGAACAGAGTATTGCGCAGCACCACAGTGGTCGACGGCCACGGAGTTATGCGCGTGGAGCTTGTGGGCGATGCAACCGAGTATGGCAAAGTGAACCGTGGCGCGCTCATAGAAAATGATATTGAAACTCCTTTGCAGGCGCAGTTGACACGCCTGGCAGGCGTAATAAGCAAGTTTGGTTACGTTACCGCTGCAATAATATTCCTGCTTCTGTCGGCAAAAATATTCTTTATGCCGGCAATGGGTGCAATGGACATTGTGTCGGCTCTGCTGCACAATTTTATGATAGCCGTGACGCTTATAGTGGTATCGGTGCCCGAGGGCCTGCCG
This sequence comes from Bacteroidaceae bacterium, assembly GCA_045636125.1. Taxonomy (GTDB): domain Bacteria; phylum Bacteroidota; class Bacteroidia; order Bacteroidales; family Bacteroidaceae; genus HGM04593. The sequence goes on along the minus strand of JAZTWX010000028.1, from coordinate 17,784 downwards.
ATGAGTGTTACCTTGAGCCTTGCATTGAGCATGAACCGCATGCTCAAAACAAACAACCTTGTGCGCAAGATGCACGCTTGCGAAACAATGGGTGCAACCACCGTTATCTGTACCGACAAGACCGGCACGCTCACACAGAACCTTATGCAGGTGCACGAGGCGCGTTTCTTTGCCCTCCCGGGCGATAAGCTTGCTGCCAGTGCTGCGGGCAACCTTGTGACCGAGGGCATTGCCGTGAACTCCACCGCCAACCTCAATACCAACGACGGCGAGGTGAAAACCATAGGAAACCCCACCGAGGCAGCGCTCCTTTTGTGGCTCCACTCTCAAGGCTTCGATTACGCGCCGTTGCGCAACAATGCTGCGGTGCAGAGCCGTCTTACATTCTCCACCGAGCGCAAATATATGGCAACGGTGGTGCAGTCGGCAGTGGTGGGCAAAAAGGTACTTTATGTAAAAGGTGCCCCCGAAATTGTACTCTCGCTCTGCGACCGTGTGGCAGCTCCCGAAGGGGCAACGGCGCCGGTTGAGGAGAGCAAGAAGGTTATTGAGGCAAAATTGCTCGAATACCAGAACATGGCAATGCGCACACTGGGTTTTGCTGCTCTTGTGCTGGACGATGAGGCTCCCGCCGCTCCCTACGAGGACGGTCGCCTGCAACCCCTTGCGGGGCTTACATTCCTAGGCTTTGTGGCTATAAGTGACCCTGTACGTGCCGATGTTCCCGCGGCGGTGCAAAGCTGCTTGGGTGCAGGGGTGGATGTAAAGATAGTTACAGGTGACACCCCGGGAACAGCCCGCGAGATTGGGCGTCAGATAGGTATTTGCGACGCGGCAACCCCCGACGATGCAATTATCACCGGCCCTGCCTTTGAGGCTCTCAGCGACAACGAGGCTGCAAAGCGTGTTGCCGGGCTCAAAATAATGTGCCGTGCCCGCCCAATGGACAAGCAGCGCCTTGTGCGCCTGTTGCAGGAGCAGGGTGCAGTGGTTGCAGTGACAGGCGACGGAACAAACGATGCTCCCGCGCTAAAAGCTGCGCAAGTGGGCCTTTCGATGGGCGACGGAACATCGGTTGCAAAGGAGGCGAGCGACATCACCATTATAGACAACTCTTTCGGTAGCATTGTGCGTGCGGTAATGTGGGGGCGCTCGCTCTACAAGAATATACAGCGTTTCCTGCTTTTCCAGCTCACTATAAACGTGGCTGCCTGCTTCATTGTGATGCTGGGTTCAATGATTGGAACAACCTCTCCGCTCACAATTACTCAAATGTTGTGGGTGAATCTTATAATGGATACTTTTGCAGCGGCTGCGCTTGCATCGTTGCCCCCCAATAAAAGTGTAATGAACGAGCCACCGCGCAAGAACAGCGATTTTATAATAACCCGCTCTATGGCGTTGAACATTGCGCTCTTTGCAGCAGTGTTTGTGGCGGTGCAGGTAGCAATGCTCTTCCTTTTCTACCGCGACGGTGCCTTGTCGGCAACAGAGATGTCGGCATTCTTCACCACATTTGTAATGTTGCAATTCTGGAATATGTTCAATGCAAAAGCCTTTATGACAGGCTCGTCGGCTTTGAAAGGATTGCTGCACAGCCCGTCGTTTGTGGTTGTTGCACTGCTCATTTTGCTGGGGCAGTATTTAATAGTCACATTCGGCGGCACAATGTTCAGCGTAACGCCGTTGAGCGGAAAAATGTGGTTGCAGATAATACTCTCCACCTCTCTGGTGCTGCTCTTGCCCGAGCTTTTTTGTCATTTCAAAAGAATGTTCCGTGCGTGGCGCGCTTAATGGAAAAAGAAATAAAACTATAAAATAATTATGGAATCTGTTGCATTTATCGAGTGGTGTTTGGAACACCTCAATTACTGGACCATCACTTTCCTGATGGCTATCGAGAGCTCTTTTATCCCCTTCCCCTCGGAGGTGGTTGTGCCCCCCGCAGCGTGGCTTGCTGCCGACGCATCGAGCGGGCTTAACGTCTATCTTGTGGTTGTTGCCGCCACAGCGGGTGCGCTCATAGGTGCGTTCGTGAACTATTTTCTTGCCTTGTGGCTCGGTCGCCCCATTATCTATAAATTTGCGAACAGCCGTTTCGGCCATATGTGCCTCATTGACGAGGCGGGCGTGAAAAAGGCCGAAGAGTATTTCGAAAAGCGCGGTGCTGTGTCCACTTTTGTGGGCCGCCTTATCCCCGCTGTGCGTCAGCTCATTTCAATTCCCGCCGGCCTCTCGCGTATGAAAATAACCACATTTGCTGTGTTCACAGCCCTGGGTGCAGGTATCTGGAACGCTGTGCTTGCCGCTCTCGGCTGGTATCTGTCAAAGGTTCCCGGCATTGAAACAAAAGAGCAGCTTATTGCAAAGGTAACCGAGTATAGCCACGAGATTGGCTACTGCATTATAGCGGTGGTTGTTATTGTCGTTTGTTTCCTTGTATATAAAGGGTGGAAAAAATAACTGTTTTTTTTCTTCCATTATTAATAGATACTACTACCCGGTGCAACCGGTAAAAATAACAAAGCCCTCGTTTTTTTCGAGGGCTTTGTTATGTGTTGAAAAGTAAATCTCTATAAGGTGCTTACTCTGTTAAAATCTGGCCATTCAAATAGACATTAAGATCTTTCTCATAGGAGGAGAAAGGCGAAGATTTTATAGTAATACCCAATTTGCGCCAAGCATTGAGGTCTGTAATGTGCACCTCTTTAACTCCATCAACTGCATTTCTCGGCATACTTTCCACGCTGGCCGGTATGGTAATACTTGCAAGCTTGCAAAAGAGAAAAGCATAGTCTCCAATAGTTCTCACCTTTTTGTCGAACACTGCAATGTAGCAATCTTCGCTCTCGGAATATTCGTTGCTCTCAAGTTTAGCATCGCCAAAGCTTCTGTTATATTTCAAAGCGATGGGACAGTTGTCGTTGGTCTTGTACTTTATAACCCTGTCGGCCGACGGGCTACAAGAGGCCGCAAATGCAATAAATGCAAAAGAGCACCGCTGCAAGCAGGGTGCTCTTGTCTGTTAATTGTTTTATAAACAGTGTCGATAATTACCGCAATGCGTAGTCGATAGTGGTTACAACGCGCACTCTCTTTATTTGCGGGGTAACGTCGTCGCTTGTGATGCTGAATTGCCCCTGGTTGGCCTTGCGTATGTCGCCCAAGCGGCTCTGCGAGTCTTCGGCGAATTTCTGCGCAACGGCGCGGGCGTTGCGGGTGGCCTCTTCAATCATTATGGGTTTAAGCTCGTTTAGCTTTGTGAATTCGAAGCGGGTGGGGTATTGGTAGTCTGTGGTTATTGCAATGTTCATTTTCATAAGCTCGGCCTGTTTCTGCATCAGCGACAGAATGTTTTCCACCTGCGACGATATTACTGTTACAACAGCAGTTGCCTGGTAGCGGTATTTGTTGTCCTTGTTGCTGTAATAGTCGGCGTCGCGGTCGTGCACTTGCGGAGCCGATACAATTATCTCCTGGGCGGTTATGCCGTGCTCTTTTAGGAACATTGTTATTTTGTTGCTGTTGTTCTCCACCTCTTTATATAGCTGTTGAAGGTCGTTGCCCACGCATTTGTAAGGGAGGTTCCACACTACGCGGTCGGCCATAAGCTCGCGTTCGGCAAGGCCTTTGACGGTTACATAGCGGTCCTTGTTCGAAAAATTGTCAATACCGGCCTTCAAAAAGGCACCCATTGCCACAAGCCCTGCCATAATGAGCGCAGCTGCTGTTATTCTGCTTTTCTCCATAATTGTTTCTTTGTTTTGCGCTCCTAAGGTATTCAATTATTTCGCAAATCTCAAACAGCGGTGCCTTTTTATGTTTTTTTTCAACAAAAATGGGCTCAAATGCTTGTAAAATGTAATTAATTTATATCTTCGCAGTTGATTTATTGGGTTTTCCCCAGAGTGAGTATTTAATTAATAAGGAAACAATAAAAAAATAATATAATGAAAACACGTCTCGAACACGATTCATTAGGCGAGATTCAGGTCCCTGCCGACGCGTATTATGGTGCTCAAACACTCAGAGCATTGGTTAATTTCAAGGATGTAAGTGGCTTGTCAATTGGCGAGCACCCTTACTACATAAAGTCGCTTGCAATGGTAAAGTGGGCTGCCGCTCACGCCAACGTGTCGCTCGGTACTCTCGACGAGAATATAGGTATTGCCATTAAGAAGGCTTGCGAGGAGATTATGGAGGGCGCGCTCAGCGACCAGTTCCCCATTGACCTTGTACAGGGTGGTGCGGGTACATCTACCAATATGAACATTAACGAGGTTGTTGCCAACCGTGCGTTGGAGATTATGGGCCACGAAAAGGGCGAGTACCAGTATTGCAGCCCCACAGAGCACGTCGATCTTTCGCAGTCGACCAACGATGCTTACCCCACAGCCTTCAAACTCTGTTTCATCCTCCACAACGAGGACCTTGTACGTGAGCTCCAGCGTCTCATCAACGCTTTCCGCGCAAAGGGCAAGGAGTTCGACCATGTTATAAAGATGGGCCGCACACAGTTGCAGGATGCTGTGCCCATGACTCTCGGTCAGGAGTTCGAGGCGTTTGCCGTTACTCTCGATGAGGAGGTGAGCCGTCTCAACGAGGTTGCTTCGCTTTTCCTCGAGGTGAACCTCGGTGCATCGGCCATCGGTACAGGTATCAACACCGTTCCCGGTTATTCTCACACAGCTGTCGACGCCTTGCGTGTAATTTCGGGCAAGAAATTCGTGCTTGCAGGTAACCTTGTGGAGGCAACATCCGACGCGGGTTCTTCGGTTATGTACTCTTCGGCTTTGAAGCGTTTGGCTGTAAAGCTCTCTAAAATATGTAACGACTTGCGTTTGCTCGCCAGCGGTCCCCGCTGTGGCTTACACGAGATTAATATCCCCGCTGTAATGCCCGGCTCTAACCTTATGCCCGGCAAGGTAAACCCCGTTATTCCCGAACTTGTTAACCAGATTTGTTACAGCGTTATCGGTAACGACCTTACTGTTACCTTTGCAGCCGAGGCCGGTCAGTTGCAGCTCAACGCAATGGAGCCTGTGATTGTTCACTCAATGCTTGCTTCCATAAGAATGCTTATCAAGGGCCTCACACGCCTGCGCGTGCTTTGTGTCGATGGCATTACAGCCAACGAGGGCCACTGCAAGGAGCTTGTTCTTGGCAGTATCGGTATTGCAACAGCGCTTAACCCCGTTATCGGCTTTGAGAACACCGACCGCATTGCTAAACGTGCTCTCAAGGAGAACCGCAGCATCTACGACCTTGTGCTCGAGGAGAAACTGATGTCAAAGGAGGAACTCGACGTGCTCTTGCGTCCCGAAAAGATGATTGCGCCCCATTTGTTGAAAACAAAGAAACGCTATTGATATTTGACAAAAAGGCTCGCGCGCGAGCCTTTTTGTTTTATAGAAATATTTGAGTGAAATTGTGTCAGTCAATATTATAATAAGATAGTATGAAGAAATTGTTATTTGCTCTAATAACCTTAATGTTTGTTGCCTGTGCAGGTGATGTTTCCGTGCCCACAAACATTATCGATAATATGCCCACCGCTGTGCCGCAATTGCCTGCGAACGCGCAGTTTGCACCCTCGGCGTTTACTCAAAAGGTCAGCATCGTGTTTCAGGGTAACGGCGTGCAGTTGTCGCAGCTCCCTGCCGGAGTAACAGCAACAACCGACGGCGCTTGTGTTACCCTGCGCTCTTCGCTTGCGGGCGTTGAATATATAGTAAAAGGTAACAGTGCCAACGGCTCGCTCACAATTGTGAGCGAACGCTCGCCGCTGCTCACGCTCGACACTGTGACCTTGCGTGCCGTAGGCCGTGAGGCGCTTGCAGTGTCGTCGCGCGAAACTATTTTTGTCAATGGTTCCCGTGCCGTTTTTGCCGACGCGGCACCCGCTCAAGCCGTTGCCGACAAGCAGGCGGCAGCTGTAGCCTTTATGGGTAATGCGGTGCTGCGTGGCAACCTCGAAATGAGCGTGTCGGGCGCGCGACGCGACGCTATACGCTCCACTGCCATTCTATATGTCGACGGTGCTTCGGTTGCAGTGGATTATGCGGCAGCATCGGCGGTTAATGCCACAAACGGTGTTGTAGTGGCTGCCGGCAGCCTTGTTGCCACCTCGCTGAAGGATGTCGTAAAAGTGAAACAAGGTAACCTTGTTATGCTTGGCGGTTGTGTAACGCTGGGTGCAGCAGCCGAAAAGGCCGATGCCGTGCAGGCAAAAAACATATATCTTTTCGATGGTGTGCTCACAGCCGATGTTCAGGGTGCTGCAGCAAAAGGATTAAAGACAAAGGAGTCGGCCTTTCTGCTCGGTGGCGAGCTTAAAGTGCACACATCGGGTGGTGCGCTCTTTTCCGAAAAGAAGAGCGACTACAGCTCGGCAGCCTGCATAAAGAGCGACCTTAATGTCTATATAAAGAGTGCCAACGTGTCGCTTGTGAGCGACGGCGATGCGGGTAAAGGAATAAACTGCGACGGTCGCCTGCAGATTGACGGTGGAGTGGTATCTATAAAGACCACCGGCGCCGATGTCAACCACCCCGTAGACCTCAACGCCCACGCATCGCCCAAAGGCATAAAGTGCGACAGCACCCTGCTTGTGAAGGGCGGCTGCATAGAGGTTGTTGTGCTTGGAAAGGGTGAACGCTGCGAGGGCGTGGAGTCGAAAGAGCGCATCATTATCGACGGCGATGCAGAATTCTATATATATGCAACCGATGATGCAGTGAATTCGGGTGCCGATTTTATAATGAACGGCGGCAAGCTTTATGCCTACTCGGTGAACAACGACGGCATTGACAGCAATGGCGGCGTGTACATTAACGGTGGTACAATAATTGCCAACGGCACGCACACTCCCGAACAGGGCATTGACACCGACGACGAGAGCCGTTATATTGTAAACGGTGGAACGTTGCTCGCTTACGGCGGCTCTTTTGGCCCATCGCCTTGTATGCCGAAAGGCAAGGGCACCGGTGCTGCTGTTGTTGCGTGGTGTGGGGTTGATGCAACAAAGGGTTCTTTCCTTAATGTGACCGGCAACGATGGCAGAACAGTACTCTCTTACCGCGTTCCCCGTTCAATGAAGAGCGCAAATTTTGTGGTGGCATCGCCCGCAATTGAAAAGGGTGGCAATTATTCGTTCTTCTTCAGCGACACTGTAGAGGGCGGTTCTTTGGTCGGCTGTGGCCTTTACGAGGGTGCAACAGCTGCCGGCAGCGCCGTTGTCGACTGGAAACAGCAGGCCTTGCTCGCTATTTTAGAGAAAGACGGCAAGGCAACTTATATCAACCCCGATACTTTGAAACAAGTTGGCGGCCATTTCGGCTTTCCTCCCCCGGGCGACGGCAAATTCCCCGGAGATTTTCCTCCACCGCCTCCCGGTGGCAAGTTCCCCGGTGGTAAAATGCCCGACGATGGCAATTATAGTGCAAATAATTTGCCGGGAAAGGGTTGGTGATAATATAAAAAAGCTCTCTCCACGTGGAGAGAGCTTTTTTGTGTAATCTTTTGTCGGCTTTATCAATTCTCTTCGCCTTTGTAACGCTCGTTAAGGCCTTTAATCACAGCCTCGGTAATGTCGAGCGCCGAATTTGCGTAGAGGAGGTTGTCGCCCACGCGGCTTATGATGAGGTCGAAACCGTGCACTTTATTGAAGTCGGCAAGGAAAGAATTTATTGAGTCGCGCAGAATAATATTGTTCTTCTGGCTTTCTGCCGCAAGCTCGTTGGCAAGGCGCTCCTGCATTCTCTCGTAGTCCTCGCGGCGTTTGATAATGCGGTTCTGCTCCTCCTCGGCACGTTTCTGTGTGGCATATACGTTGTTCTCCAGTTTCTGTTGGAAATCGTCTATGTCGTTTTGAATGTCTCTTGCCTTTTTGCTCAATGTCATTCGCATATTCTCCTCCTTGCGCAACATTTCCTTGTTGATGGCTGTTGAAAGGTTGTAGTTCGAAAGGAGTGAGTCAATGTCTACAAATGCAATTTTAATGCCTTTCACGCCCTCTTCCACATTGGGTGAAAGGGTAACTGGCTGTTCGCTATTGCCACAAGCCGAAAAGGTGAGTGATGCGGCAATTGCAGCTGTTGTGAAAATGAGTGTTTTAAGATTTTTCATAGTTTATTGTTGTTTGTTTTTTCTAATCTCTTCTACCGCCATGGGGTTGGCGCGGCGTGCGTCCTTGTCCTGCGACTGTGCGCATTTTACGCCTCTCTTGCGCATATGTTTGCTGCCGCCAACGTGTGTGTTGGGGAATTTGCCGTTCTTTTTAATTATAATGGTTATTGATAAAAGGGCAAAACTTATGGCAATAATTGCCAGTGTTAATAGTAAAGTCTTAAACATTCTTCTTATCTTTGTACTAGTACAATGTAAATGCGATGATAGACCGTGTGTGACTCTTTTTCTTTGCGCTTGCGAAGATAAGCTATTTGTTGGTCTTTCCCATTTTTTGACAATTAAAAATATCAAAAAACGGGCTCAAAATTCAATTATTAAAGATAATTTGCATTAGTAAAAAGTAATTTAACATATTTTAATAACGGATTATGGATAAAACAAGCTTGGAACCCAAAATGGTGTTCGACTATTTCTTGCAGTTGTGTGAGATTCCTCACGGTTCGAAGAACGAGGCACAAATCTCGGCTTTCCTGCAGGAGTTCGGTAAAAACCTGGGATACGAAACAATTGCCGACGAGGTTGGCAACGTGCTCATAAAGAAGCCCGCGTCGGCAGGCTATGAAAATAGAAAGACAATAATTCTGCAGGGCCATATGGACATGGTGTGCGACAAGCGCCCCGATGTTGATTGTGACTTTACAAAAGACCCCATACGCACCTATATAGATGGTGAGTGGATGAAGGCACAGGGAACAACTCTTGGAGCCGACAACGGTATCGGTGTTGCGGCAGCAATGGCTGTTCTTGCCGACAAGACACTGAAACACGGCCCTGTAAATTGCCTTTTCACAATTGACGAGGAGACCGGCCTCACCGGTGCCGAAAAACTCTCGCCCGACTTTTTGCAGGGCGACATCCTCGTTAACCTCGACTCCGAGGATGAGGGTGAAATCTTTATCGGCTGTGCGGGTGGTGTGCGCAACACTGCAACCTTCAAGCACCTGTGGCAGCCCATTGCCGGCGATATGTTCTATATGAAGGTGGATATTGCTGGCCTCACCGGCGGTCACTCGGGCGACGATATTGACAAAGGCCGTGCAAATGCCAACAAATTGCTCAACCGTTTTTTGCTGCGCGTTGCCGAGAAATTCGAATTCTACCTTTGCGACATTTCGGGTGGCAGCCTCCACAACGCAATCCCTCGCGACGCATCGGCTGTAATTGCTGTGCAGGCGGCCGACAAGGAGGCTGTGCGCATAGAATTCAACCTCTTTGCTGCCGAGGTGCAGGACGAGTATAGCGTAACCGAGCCCACAGCACGTTTCCTCTTGCAGAGCACCGACCCCGTTAACCGTTGCATCGACAGCGACACCACTAAAGGCTTGCTCAAATCTATCCATGCAGTGTTCAATGGCGTGTTTGCGATGAGCCAGGATATGCCCGGCCTTGTTGAGACATCGAGCAACCTTGCATCGGTTAAGCGTACATCGGATAATGTGATAACAATTGTAACCAGCCAGCGCAGCTCCATCGAGTCGGCGCGTACAAACGTATCGAACACCGTGCGTGCAGCGTTCGAGCTTGGTGGTGCAAAGGTTGAAACAAACGGTGGTTACCCCGGTTGGAAGCCCAACGTGAAATCGGAGATTCTTAAGGTCGCTTGCGATACATACAAGGATATGTTCGGCAAGGAACCCAAAATAAGAGCCATCCACGCTGGTCTGGAGTGCGGTCTTTTCCTTGAGAAGGCTCCCGGGCTCGATATGATATCTTTCGGCCCCACAATGCGCGGCGTGCACTCACCCGACGAGCGCCTGAACATTCCCTCGACCGAGCGTTGGTGGCGTCACTTGCTTGCTCTGCTCGAAAATGCTCCCGCAAAATAGTGCAAAGCGGCAATAAAAGCTATATTTCATCGTTATAACTATGTTGCAGAAATAACATAGATGAATCTTTTGAAAAACATATTCTATATAATGATGTTTACTGTCATAATCGCTGCATGCAGCGATTATGACGACTTTTCTACATCGCCTCTCCACCGTCTCACCTTTTCGTGCGACACAATATCGTTCGACACGCTCTTCACAACCATAGCTTCGCCATCGAACGGGGCAATGGTGTATAACCGCAACAAAAAAGACCTGCGCATTGCGAGCGTTGAACTTATGAGCGACGGAGAGTCGGGCTTCCGCGTGCTTGTCGATGGGCAGTATGGCGGCTATATGCGCGACCTTGAAATACGCAGCAAGGATAGCCTTTATCTCTTTTGTGAAATAACCCCGCCGGCCAACGGCAAGCCGCAACCGCAACAAGTTATCGACACGCTGCGCTTTACTCTGGAGAGCGGGGTGCAGCAGGATATTATCCTCGCAGCCTGTGGGCGCGATGTTGACTTCTTGCGTGCCACCACTGTGCTTGGCGACTCTACAATCACCCCCGGCCATTATGTGGTTTACGACAGCCTTGTGGTTGCTCCCGGCGCAACACTGAATATTGAGGCGGGCACAACGCTCTATTTCCACGACAAAGTGCCGTTTGTGGTAAGGGGCAGGCTCCTTGCCGCTGGAACAAAAGATGAACCTGTGATTTTCCGCGGCGACCGCACCGACAGGATGTTCAGTTACCTGCCATACGACCGTGTGCCGGGGCAGTGGGAGGGAATAACCCTTGCCTCCACCAGCAACGGCAATGTGTTTGAGCACTGCGATATTCACAGCGCCAACCACGGAATTAAAATGCAGGCGGGCGACACCACCGTGCAACGCCTTACAATGAACGCTTCGCGGCTCGAAAATTTCTACGGGCACGCAATGGAACTTGTGGCGGCGCACGCAACGGTTACCAACAGCCTCATTGCAAACGCCGGTGGCAACTGCGTGAAGGTGGTGGGTGGAAAGGTTGCCTTTAACCACTGCACAATTGCCAATTTCTTTGTGTACAAAGTGCGCGATGTGGCACTTGCCTTGCACAATTCATACGGGACAACACCCGCGCCACTCTACGGGGCCTCGTTCTCGAACTGCATAATAACAGGCTCAAAGAGCGACGAACTTATGGGCTACCTTTCGAACCTCGGCGACACGGTGCCCAATTGCAGGAACTACCGTTTCGAAAATTCGCTCGTTAACACCGTTATTGGCGACGACGAGAATTTTGTGAACGTAAAAGTGGACGATAGCGCCGAAAAACCCTTTGCCGCCGACCATTTTGTGAAGATAGACCACGGCGTGTTCCTCTACGATTTTCGCTTGACGGCAGAATCGTCGGCACGCTCGCTTGCAGCAGAGCCCTGCGATGAAACCTTGCGATTCGACAAGAATGGGGTGGAGCGCACGGACGGCAGCGCCGACGCGGGTTGCTACCAGTTTGTGGAGCCCGAAATTAAGTAATCTAAAATGTGAAAAACCATCTGCTATGGGAAGAAAAAAGTTTTCGCAACGCGAAATTGATATAATACGCAAGCTCTTGCGCAGCAAAATGCAAGGCAACCGCTCGCAGCAGAAGATGGTGCGCCACACACTGCGCACTGTGTTCGATTTCAATATCTCCGATTTTAATATTCAGGGGAAAGCCTTTGGCCCCATCGACCTCGACGAGTGTGTGCGTCGCGGGCGCATACAAGTGCTCGACGATGCTACCATTGAGACAATGAAACAGCGTTACGCCGAAAAGAAACAACGCGACGAGGATTTGCGCCGTGCCGAGGCTGTTGCCGATGGCGAAATTATCGACTGGCAGCAGGTGCTCAAAGAGTGGAACGAATATTACGGAACCAACGAAGGGGCTGAATAATACCCTCCTTTACTGCTATTCGTGGTGGTAGGGCAGGTGGTTGATGATGGTGTAGGCGCGGTAGAGCTGTTCAATAAAGAGCAGGCGTATCATCTGGTGCGAAAAGGTCATTTTCGACAGCGACAGCTTCTCGTGAGCAGCCTCGTATACCTTCGGCGCAAAGCCATAAGGCCCGCCTACAACAAACACCAGCCTTTTGGTTGATATGTTCTGCTTGTGCTCAATCCACGCAGCAAATTCGGCCGAACGATACTCCTTGCCGCCCTCGTCGAGCAGCACCACACGGTCGCCCGCCTGCAGGCTCTTGAGTATGAGCTCACCCTCTTGTTCCTTCTGCTGTGCTTCGCTCAATTTGCGGGCGTTCTTAAGTTCGGGAATAACTTCGGTGTCGAACTGCACAAAGTGCCCCAGGCGCTGTGTGTAGTCTTTTATTCCTGCAATAATGTTGCTGTCGATGGTGCGGCCCACCACCAAAAGGGTAATCTTCATAGCTCTCTTTTTGTGTTCTATTTGCGTGGCGAAGATACCACTTTTCGCCGTAATTAAAGAATATATGCTACAAAATGGGGGTTCGGGCGCACAAAAAAGTGGCTGGCGTTGCACTAATTGCGATATTTTTTTATCTTCGCACAAAATATTTTCTACTATGAACATAAAAGATGAACTTATAGACAGGCTTATCGACCTGTCGTTCGCCGAGGATATTGGCGACGGTGACCACACAACCCTCTCTTCAATTCCTGCCGATGCAATGGGCAAGAATATGTTGCTCATTAAAGAGGACGGTGTGCTTGCAGGTGTTGAAATGGCAAAACGCATTTTTGCCCGTTTCGACGAGACATTGCAGGTTGAGGTACTCATTGAGGATGGTGCCGAGGTTAAGAAAGGCGACATTGCAATGTATGTGACAGGTAGTGTGCGCTCGCTCCTGCAGACAGAGCGTCTTATGCTCAACGTAATGCAGCGTATGAGCGGTATTGCAACAATGACACGCAAGTATGTGCGCCGTCTCGAGGGTACAAACACCCGCGTGCTCGACACTCGCAAGACCACTCCCGGTATGCGCATTATGGAGAAAGAGGCTGTGCGCATTGGTGGTGGAGTGAACCATCGTATAGGTCTTTTCGATATGATTCTGTTGAAGGACAACCACGTCGATTTTGCCGGCGGTATCGAGGCTGCAATTACCCGTGCACAGGAGTATTGCAAAGCCAACGGCAAGGACTTGAAGATTGAGATTGAGGTCCGTAATTTCGACGAGTTGCAGCAGGTACTCAATATTGGTGGCGTGCAGCGCATTATGTTCGATAATTTCGACACCGAAAAGACAAAGAAAGCTGTTGAAATGGTTGCCGGCCGTTTCGAGACCGAGTCGTCGGGCGGTATCACATTCGATACTTTGCGCGATTATGCTCTTTGCGGAGTGGATTTCATTTCGGTGGGCGCGCTCACTCACTCTGTAATGGGGCTCGATATGAGTTTCAAGGCAGTCAAGTAAGTCTTTTTACATAATTCTTGCGGGGGCGACTATTATTAGTCGCTCCCGCTTTTTTTCTCTTATGCTTACCGCTACCTTGCATCATTTATAAAGGCAATCATATATCAGTTGATCCTTCAATGTCATCCCGACAGAGCGCAGCGACGAGGGATCTCTAAAAACGACATACGAGATATCTCACATACGTTCGATATGACACATACGCGGTGTTTTCTAAAAATGGGTCAACATCTATATTGTGTGCTTTTATAAATCTACTCATACCCCCCCGGCCTGCCGGGCAAAAATGCAGCGTGCATTAAAAGTTTCTTAAATAAAAACTCTTTGCTCGTTTTTTTTGTATATATTAGCGCAAGTGATTCACGCCTGCACATTGTTTAATAATCAAGAAGAAAGGCTCAATTATGAAGAACGAAGATTTTATGCGGCTCGCAATAGAGCTTGCAGTGGAAAACGTGAAAAACGGAGGCGGCCCCTTTGGAGCTGTAATAGTGCGTAACGGTGAGGTTGTTGCAACCGGAGCCAACCGCGTAACCCCCAACAACGACCCCACTGCCCACGCCGAGGTAATGGCGATAAGGGCTGCTTGTACAAAGCTTGGAACATTCGACCTTAGCGGTTGTGTCATTTACACATCGTGCGAACCTTGTCCCATGTGTTTGGGAGCAATATACTGGGCACACATCGACAAAATATTCTACGGTGCCAACCAACACGATGCTGCAGCGATTAATTTCGACGATTCGTTTATATACAAGGAACTTGCTTTGCCGCCCAATGAGCGTAACAAGCCTGTTGAGAATATTTTGTCCCACGAAGCGCTTGCGCCTTTCAACCTGTGGCGCGAGAAGGATGATAAAGTCGCTTATTAGACTATTATTTCAGCGTCTTATAGTGTAGAATGTGCACGCTCACGGCCGTTGCAATGGAGATGAAGACCACGCGCATCCACCACGTCTCGGCAATGGCTGTGGCGCAGTACAGCAGTGTACCCCACACAAGGCTCACCGACACAATTTTCACCCGCAAAGGTATTGCCTTGTTCTCGCGGAAATTGCGTATATATGTCCCCAAATGAGGGTGGGCGAGCAGCCAGTCGTATAGCCTGCGCGAGCTGCGTAAGTAGAGTGCTGCCGCCAGCAGAAGGAACGGGGTAGTGGGGAGTATGGGCAGGAAAATGCCAACTAACCCCAACACAAGCGAAAGCGTTCCAAGAAAGGCCAAAATATATTTCATCTACTCTCTTTTTTTTGAAAAAGCCCTGCGAAGATACCCTTTTTTTCGCAACAAAGGGCTATTTTGGGCTCACGCAAGCAAAAAAAAGCATATTTTTTTTATGTTATCAAAAAAAGTTGTACATTGCAAAAGGAAAAACAATACAAACCATAAACACAACACACTATGAAACGTATGATGCTATTGCTCGCAACGCTTTTCATCGCGGGTGCGGTTTCAGTGAATGCTCAGGAGAAGAAACAAGAAGAGAAAAACCCCATTTTCGGGCTGTGGCAGTATGTCGAAGAACGTGTAGCTCCCGACGGCACAGTGCAGTACATTGGAAAGCCAAAGTACAAGAGCATAAACCAGGACAAGACATATTTTGCAATGATGAGTGTCACTATCGACATTTCGGGCAGCGAAAAGGAGAAACCTTACACCGTTACCGAAACATTCATCACCCAGACTGGTGAAATTGAGCTTAACGACGATGGCAGTTACCTTGAATACATTGGCGAGCATTATACCAACCCCTCGCTCACCAATACTATTTCAATTATGCGTTACGAATTCAACAAGGATAACCCTAATGTGATGTATATTGAGTACCTCACAGCGAACAATGAGAATACTTGGTTCAGTGAAACTTGGATGAAGGTTCAGCCTCTTGGTTCTAAATAAATTTCACTTAAGATATTTTCAACAGCCTCCTTCGGGAGGCTGTTGTGTCGTATAGTGGTTCCCGTCTTTTCTTGCTGCTGCACAGGAGCTGCCCGCAGGCTTTGCTTTCTATTTAATTCTTGGTGCTCTGTGAACTATATAGCAAGTAGCTCTCGGGGCACCCTTAACATAAAAGAGGATGACTTTGCAGGTCATCCTCTCGTTCATTGTTCCTTACTGTTTTTTTGAACTGCGTTTGCGGCCAATTTCTTTCCACAAGATGCGGGGCAAGTGGGACACAATGCCCCAGCAACGCTTAAGTTGCTTTTTGGGCTCAAGGAAAATGCGATGAATAAATTCCAAGTGGCATTTTACCATCCAGCGGGGTGCACGTTTGGGTGCTGTCGAGAGGCCGCTGTAGAAATTGAATGCCGCGCCAATAGCTATGCACACACCCTTGTTGAGGTGCGGAGTGAGCTTGTTCATAAAATATTCCTGCTTGGGAGCTCCCAAAGCCACCCACACAATGTCGGCGCCGTCGTTGTTCACAAGCGAGGCAATGGCGGGATAGTCGAAGTCTTCTACTTTGCAGAAAGGCAACTCTCTGAATGTCATATTCTCAACATCGGGGTTCTCCTTTGCAAGGTTCTTTTGCAGAGCATCGAGCACGGCTTGCTGTGTACCCAGAAAAATCATTCTGTATTTGCGGCTCTTTACAATGTCTATGAATATGTCGCTGCCGCAGTATTGCTGGTATCTCTTGCCGTAAATCCATTTTATGAACACCGGCACCCAGCTGCTGTCGCAAATGGAGAACATACTGCCGTTTACAACATCGCGGTATTCGGGCGTGCAACTAACCATATTAAGGATGTTGCCGTCGGCCACGCAGATGTATGCAGGCACCTGCTGCGTTATCTGTTCTTCAATGCGGCGGTGTACCTCGGGAATCTCTAGCTCGTAACGTATGTCGAAATATTTCTCCATCTTTTTGTTTTTTTTGTTGTGTGTTTTGCAAGGCACACCTTGCACTTCTTTGCAAAAATAGTAAAATAATATATAAATGAACATTTTTTTTGTTTATTTATACCGCCTTGTGTGCAATTTTTACCCTGCACATTCTAAATGTGGCAATATGGCAACCTTGCCGGCCTTTTCCCGCTTTACCTTTGCAACAGAAAACCGCGGGATTTTTATAAATCAATCAGCAATTCATCAATTTAATAGTTCCATAAACATTTTTTTACCCGCGGTTTTCTTTTTATAGTCATCAACATATAAATAAAGAATAGAGCTATGAAGAACAACTCAAAAACCGCAGCAGGCAGTGCTGCAAAAAGCAACTTGGTGAAAAAACTAACCCTCGAGGTGCTCAACGAGCGACACAATGCCCTTGCCCGCTGCATTGGCATTCCCTGTGTGGTGGAAGCAAGTGCCGTGTTGAGCGGCGCACCCACCGCCGATGGCCGACTAAAGAAATCGAAGTCCTACGCCTGTTACCGTGTCGACTTACAACGCTTCAAAGGCGACTTCTCAAATGTGTGTTTCCGCGCGGCAAGCAATGGCGGCAACGTGGTGTTCGGCTACATTGTGGACAACAATGGGAACGTGGAGTGTGTAGCAAAATCCCGCACCCCGAACACAGCCACCATCACCCTGCCCATTACAACAAAGAGCAAAGCCCTTTATGCAGCAATGCCCGCCCACGGTGGCAAGCCCGTGTGGGAAAATGTGGAGGTGCAACTTTATTGCGACGGCCTAATAACCGAGGTTGCCGATGCAATACGCACCCTCCGTTCACAAATAATTGACCTCGAAAGGCGAGTTACAGCGGCCTTTGCCGCCAACCCCTTTGCCGCCGATGCTACAGCGGCTTGTTAGTGAGGGATAAAGGTGAGGTACTAAAACCTTAACACAATCGTGTGAGCCAAAATGGTTCACACGATTGTTTGTAATCAAAGTGGGTGGCGGAACTGTTAAAGCTATAATAACTCTGCCCCTTTCTAAGGGGAAGTACGCATAGCGGGAAGGGGATGGCTTTACTTGTTTGTAATCAAGGGGGAACTGTCGCAAAGCTACTGAGGGGGTAATGCTTGTAGTACGGCACTCCCCTCCGTCACTAAAGTGTCAGTCGTCGCAAGCAACGCTCGCCCGCGTTGCCCCCTCGCAAAGCGAGTGGCGGAGTTGTAATGCTTATAAACTCTCCCACTTGTTTGTAATCAAGGGGGAGTGGCTGAAAGCCGAGGGGGCTAAAATGTTTGTAACTTGCGTTTTAATTCTTCGGTGGCGCTGTAGTTGCTTTCTATTAAATTCCCGGTGCTATTCTGCGGCTATTCTCTCAATTAAGTATTCTTTTTGTTCTTCTTTCTGTGCGACAGAAAGAAGCAAAGAACTCGGCACGCGAGAAAAAATAGTCGCGAGCATTCTTTGCTCATTCCGGCCGGCTCCATTCGGTCGAACGCTCGCTTGCCACTCGACACTTC
>JAZTWX010000027.1:0-64086 GCA_045636125.1 Bacteroidaceae bacterium | reverse complement strand
AACTCTTCCACACCGAATTTTTCCAAATGATATTGGTTGCCTACAAATGTAAAGTCCTTGCCGAATGTCATAATAAACTCTTTCACATTCTGCACTATACGCTGTTCTATCACGCGCTCGTCTCTGTCTTTATCACGAATGAACAGTTCTTCGGTATTGATGAAATCAAGCAGATATTCATCCTTGAACATCGTGATAGCACGATACGCTTGCAATTGGTCGGGGATTGTTTTCTTGAAATTATTTGGCAAATCTCCTTGATGACTATATAAATCATCGTTTATGATTTGCTCCAAATCCTCAACCTTTGCTTTGGTGTCTGCCGCAAATTGAATATAAAATTTCCTTTGCTCTACATCCTTTACCTTGCTGATTATGGCATAATGATGTGTGAAACCAATGTTCATAAATGCAGCAATAGGGAAATTTGCATCTATCTTAAACTGTACAATTGGTAATTCATTCGTTCCAACGAACGAATTGCATTCATCTGTTGCTAATTTGTTCGTTTCAACGAACGAATTATCTGAAAGCATTTGCCACTCCTCATAGAATGTACGCATCTTTCGCAAGCTCGCAGCGGAGGGAGATTGTGCTTTTTCTCGCAAGTGTGAAATGTGCAATTTAATTCCTCGGTGGCCCGGGAGCTTTTCTTGCTTTAATGGCTGTTTTATTCCCTTCTTTTCGTGCGACGAAAAGAAACAAAAGGCTCGGCACGCGAGAAAAAATAGTCGCGAGCGTTCTTTGCTCATTTCAACAAGTTCCATTCGGTCGAACGCTCGCTTGCCACTCGACACTTCAAGTAATTTAAGGGGTGCTCCGTAACTCGCTCCGCGCGGCTATGTAAGAAAAAATATACCCGCGCTGCGCTCAAACATACTCACACAATGGCCCTTAAATTACTCGGTGTCTCCCTCAATTTTTAACGGTGCCGGGTTTCGCCGTTGGCGACGAATTACTCTTGCTGTTGGTTTTCCATTGCGAAATTCATTACAGGAGTAATCTCCTAAAAAACGGCACTGTATGAGCGTGAGTTGTTGTTAGCGGCAAACGAGGAAAAAGAACGGAGCATGTTTGAGCGTTGGAGAGCAGCGTTGCACGGTAAACGTGCACAGCGAGTTGCCCCGTTCCCGAATTTGCCGCGTAAAGACAACAACGGCGAAAACAAAGCGACCGGAACGCAAAGCTTTGTTTGAATAGTGAATCTCTGTGCCGGACTCTTTGCTGCGCAAAATGGCAATAAAGAATTTAATTAATTGAGAGAATCGCCGCAAAATAACACCGCACCTCAACTTTTTACGTTGAGCAGGTGTTGGCATTTTTCGGCTACATTGTATGTATTGTAGATAAGGTAGATGTAGTTGCGGTCCGATGTGCCTTGTGCCAATGATGTGAACATCGTGGTTATGCTCATCAACCGCTGGCGAAGTACGGCAAGCTGGCTCATATCACTATCTGGGGTGGCTGTGGCGAGTAAATCTACGATTTGCTGTAGTATGCTTCCGACTTTTTCGGGCGATATGCTGTTCTGTATTACCTCTGCACGGAACGCTGTGATTAGTGCTGTGAGTGATGTTGTTTCTATCATATCTTTTGCTTAATTTCGCAACAAAAGTATGGCAAACACTCACCCCTATAAAAGGCACAAAACACGATGAAGATTATATCATATAACATTCATAACTATTCACAGGAGAAAATCGACTCGCTATTGGAATTGAGGGCAGATGTCTATATCCTTTCGGAAATCCACTCTTCAGCAGAAGTAATTATGCCCGAAGAATATACTTTATTCCGCTTTGCGAACCCCGAAGAGAGTACGAAAGGGCTTGGAGTTATATGCAAGAAAGAGTATGACTTTATCGTGCCCGAATGGTTCAGCGAAGAGTACAAATATATATTGCCCTTGTGCTCTGGTGATTTGCTCCTGATAGCGATGTGGCCTACAAAAACAAAGGCGAACAAGAATATAGGCTATCCACAAATAGCACTCGAAGCCATTAAATATTATTCGCCATATTTCAATGGCAAGAGAGTCATTCTTTCGGGCGATTTCAACTGTTTTGTAGGACAATCAGACGAAAGCCCAAAGCGTGGTACATTGCTACAAATTGTGGATTTCCTTTCAAAACACAATATATACAGCTTGTACCACAAACAGACCAATGAGGATTTCGGAAAAGAAAGCAGAACTACATTCCATTGGCAATTCAGGAAACAGCAGCAGTTCTTCCTTGACTATACTTTCACGAATATTGAAGATGTAAAATATCAGCTTGAGGAATGGAATAGCAAGTTCAGCGACCACAACGCACAGACAATAGAGATATAAGGCTTGCCATATCGCCATTATCTATAAATTTATCGCGTAATTACGACTATAACAATGGATTTAATCATTACCATAATCGGGTATTTAGGTGTAATAATACAATGGGTATTGTGCCTTTTTGTACCTATACTTCTTCTTTGGTTTATATACGAAGGAGTGATTAAACCATTTATAGCCTTATTCCGCAAAAAGGATTAACGCCTAAACATTCTGTTTCCGCATTTCCTTGTCATTGAAAATATCCGAATGAATGCCTTTATTTTGACAACATTTGTTTGGTAGCTTGCGCCGCAAAAAGAGACCTACGCCCTCTGCCTTGCGACTATCAAGCACAAATGATTGTCGATTTATAGGTCTAATAAGGCACCGGTAAATTCATTTCCGAGGTTATCAGCAAAGAGATTGAGTACCTTATCATAGTGTTGATATATGTTCTTACAACCTTTGCAAATGCAGTACCCCTACTCCAAAATAGAGTATATGACTAGAAAAAAATTGAGCCCCTTTTCGGGAGGCTCAATTTTTCATATAGATTAATTATTTCTTACTTAAACTCATCCCAGCTCTTGACAGGGAGCTCGTTGACATTGATTTTGCAGAATGCACGTATGAATGCACTCGCCAAGCGAGCGTTGGTGATGAGAGGGATATTGTGGTCGATAGCCGCACGACGTATTCTGTAACCATTTGTAAGCTCACGCTTTGTGTGGTTCTTGGGAATATTGATAATGAGGTCGAAGCGGTGGTCGGCTATCATCTGCATTACGTTGTTCTCGGCATCGGCATCCTCGTCGGGCCACATAACAGGCGTAGCCTTAATGCCGTTCTCGTTGAGGAATTTTGCAGTGCCCGATGTTGCAAAGATATTGTAACCCTTCGCTGCAAGGATACCCGTGGGCTCCAACAAATCGACTTTCGATTTTGAAGCGCCCGATGATACCATTACGTTCTTTTCGGGAACATCGTAACCAACAGCAATCATTGCGTTGAGCAAAGCCTCTTCAAAGTCGTCACCAATGCAACCTACCTCACCGGTCGATGACATATCAACGCCCAATACAGGGTCGGCCTTGTGGAGACGCGAGAACGAGAACTGCGATGCCTTAACACCAATCCAGTCGATATCGAAGGCCGACTTGTCGGGACGGCTGTAAGGAGCACCCAACATAATGCGGGTAGCAGTCTCAATGAAGTTGCGTTTGAGAATCTTAGAAACGAAGGGGAACGAACGCGATGCACGCAAGTTACACTCGATAACCTTCACCTCGTTGTTCTTTGCAAGGAACTGAATGTTGAAAGGACCCGAAATGTTGAGCTCTTTCGCAATGCGGCGGCTTATCTTCTTGATGCGACGTGCTGTCTCGAAATAGATTTTCTGTGCAGGGAACACCAATGTTGCGTCGCCCGAGTGCACACCGGCAAACTCAACGTGCTCCGAAATAGCGTACTCAACAACCTCGCCGTTCTGTGCAACAGCATCGAACTCAATCTCCTTTGTATCAATCATAAACTGCGATACAACAACGGGGAACTCCTTCGACACCTCGGCTGCCATCTTCAAGAACTCGTGCAACTCCTCTTCGTTGTAGCAAACATTCATTGCTGCACCCGAAAGCACATACGAGGGGCGTACAAGCACGGGATAACCAACTTTAGCAACAAATTCTTCCATATCCTCAATGCTTGTAAGCTCCTTCCACGCGGGCTGGTCTATGCCAAGCTGGTCGAGCATAGCCGAGAATTTGTGACGGTTTTCGGCGCGGTCGATTGAGAGGGGCGATGTACCGAGGATGGGCACCGACTGACGATGCAGTTTCATCGCAAGGTTATTGGGGATTTGTCCACCCACCGACACAACCACTCCACCGGGCTGCTCAAGGTCGATAACGTCGAGCACGCGCTCCAACGAAAGCTCGTCGAAATAGAGGCGGTCGCACATATCGTAGTCGGTCGATACGGTTTCGGGGTTGTAGTTAATCATTATTGATTTATAACCGAGCTTACGTGCTGTCTGTACGGCGTTAACCGAGCACCAGTCGAACTCTACCGATGAACCGATGCGGTATGCACCCGAACCGAGCACAACAACCGACTTGTCGGTCTTGTAGTAGTTTACATCGTAGCCTTTGGCACCGTATGTCATATAGAGGTAGTTTGTAAGGTCGGGGTGTTCCGAAGCTACTGTGTTTATGCGCTTAACGGCGGGGAGCACGTTCAACTCCTTACGGCGTGCACGCACTGCAAGGTTGCCGGCCTCCATATTCTTCTCCTCTTTAAGCACGAAACGTGCAATCTGGAAGTCGGAGAAACCAAGCTCCTTTGCCTTGCGGAGCACCTCTTCGGGCAACTCCTCGAGCTTGTTGTATCCCGAAAGAACATTCTTGTAGTCGACAATATTCTTGAGCTTGCTAAGGAACCAGGGGTCAATCTTTGTAAGCTCGCTGATGCGCTCTACAGTGTAACCCTCCTCCAAAGCCGAAGCAATTGAGAAGATGCGCATATCGGTGGGATTTGCAAGCTCCTCGTCGAGGTCTTCGAAGTGAGTGTGCTCGTTACCAACGAAGCCGTGCATACCCTGACCAATCATACGCAAACCCTTCTGGATAACCTCCTCGAACGAACGACCGATAGACATAATCTCGCCCACCGATTTCATACTTGAACCAATCTGGCGTGAAACGCCTGCGAACTTTGTGAGGTCCCAACGGGGTATTTTACATATAAGGTAGTCGAGGTCGGGAGCCTTATATGCCGAGTTGGGAGTACCCATCTCACCAATCTGGTCGAGAGTGTAACCCAACGCAATTTTAGCAGCAACAAATGCAAGGGGATAACCGGTGGCCTTTGAAGCAAGTGCCGAAGAACGGCTCAAGCGCGCGTTAACCTCAATTACACGATAGTCGTTTGTTTCGGCGTTGAATGCATACTGAATGTTACATTCGCCCACAATGCCGAGGTGGCGGATAGCCTTTACAGAAATCTCCTGCATAAACTTAACCTGCTCGGGAGTGAGTGAGCAAGTGGGAGCAACCACAATTGATTCACCTGTGTGAATGCCGAGGGGGTCGAAGTTCTCCATGCTTGCCACAGTGAAACAGTGGTCGTTAGCGTCGCGGATAACCTCGAACTCAATCTCTTTCCAGCCTTTGAGCGACTCCTCAACAAGAATCTGGTTCGAGAATGTGAACGCGCTTTCGGCAAGCTTCACAAAGCTCTCCTCGTCGCGGCAGATACCGCTACCCAAGCCACCGAGAGCGTAGGCCGAACGGACCATTACAGGGAAACCAATCTCGTGGGCAGCCTTCAAGGCATCCTCCATAGTTTCCACAGCCTGGCTCACGGGAGTCTTCATAGGAATCTCGTCGAGTTTCTTTACAAAGAGGTCGCGGTCCTCGGTGTACATAATAGCCTCTACCGATGTACCAAGCACCTTAACGCCATATTTGTCGAGAATACCTTTCTGGTAGAGCTCTGTACCGCAGTTAAGCGCGGTCTGTCCACCGAAAGCAAGCAAAATTCCATCGGGGCGCTCTTTTTTGATAATCTCTTCTACATTGTGTACGTCTACGGGAAGGAAATATACTTTGTCGGCAATACCCTCCGATGTCTGGATTGTAGCAACGTTAGGGTTGATAAGAACCGACTGAATACCCTCCTCGCGCAGAGCTTTAAGTGCTTGTGAACCCGAGTAATCGAACTCTCCTGCCTGGCCGATGCGCAAGGCACCCGAGCCGAGTAACAACACTTTTTTGAGTTTCTCTTTCATATCAATTTCTTATTTTAATATATATTCGTTCTATTTATATAGGTAAGTTTCGTAATATTCCACAAACGCCTCGTTTACCAGACGGTTTCCGCCGGGTGTGGGATAGATACCGCTGAAGTACCAGTCACCCAAGTGATTGGGACAAGCGTCGTGCAAGCCTGTGAGGCTTTGGAAAACAAGCTCGAGGTCGGCCTTGAGGTCTACGGGCTTGAGCAACTCGCCGATCTTCACCGAAATCTCATCCGATGTAAAGGGTTTGTAGATTGCACGTGTGCAGTTTATCTGCTCGGCATCGGGTTTCTTGAGCTCATCGAGACAAGCCTTGTATGTCTGGTCTATGAGTGAGCGCTTACCACGTTCGTAGAGCAACTCGAGAGCCGCCTTAAAAGCTACAAAATGGTCGAATTTCTCCATATCAATTCCGTAGTAGTCGGGGTAACGGACCTGAGGCGACGAAGATACAACAATAATCTTTTTAGGCTCAAGGCGGTCGAGAATATTCAAGATACTCTGCTTGAGAGTTGTTCCGCGCACAATACTGTCGTCAATAACAACAAGGTTGTCCACTTTGGGTTTTATTGTGCCGTATGTGATATCGTATACGTGGGCTGCAAGGTCGTTGCGTTTGTCTCCTGTGGAGATGAATGTACGCATCTTTATATCCTTGTTTGCAACCTTTTCCTGGCGCACCTTTTTGGCTACAATCGCCTGAATCTCATCGGCAGTTAACTGCTTGCCCGAATTGAGCTCCTTCACCTTCCACTCGTTAAGATACTGTTCCATACCCTCTACCATTCCGTAGAACGCCATTTCGGCTGTGTTGGGGATGAACGAGAACACTGTGTTGTCAAGGTCGTAATCGATAGCCTTCAATATCTGCTCCTTGAGATTTGCACCGAGCATCTTGCGCTCCTTGTAAATGTCACCGTCGTTTCCGCGGCTGAAATAGATGCGCTCGAACGAGCAAGGGAGGAACGCCTTCTGGGGTATGATAATTTCGCTACGCACTTTGCCGCTCTTGCTCACTATCATAGCCTCACCCGGTTTTATTTCGATAACCTCTTCAGCCTTGAGGTTCATAGCTGTCTGCAACGCAGCACGCTCGCTGGCAACAACGAAAATCTCGTCGTTTGCATACCAGTAGGCCGTGCGCACTCCCCAGGGGTCGCGCATTGTAAACATCTCGCCACTACCGGTTATTCCACAGAACACATAACCGCCGTCAAGCAAAGGAGCCGAGGTGCGCAGCACATTGGCAATATCCATTCTCTCCTCAATGCCGGTTGTTATATCCATACCTGTAAGGCCCTCCTGCTCACACACCTTGAACATACGCTCCACCTCACGGTCGAGACGGTGTCCCATAAGCTCGAGCATAATATATGTGTCGGCGTGTACACGGGGGTGTTGGCCGTGTGCCACAAGTTCGTGGAAGACGTCGTCAACATTTGTAATATGGAAATTACCGCAAAGGGCAAGGTTTTTTGCTCGCCAGTTGTTACGACGCAGGAAGGGGTGCACATACTGCATACCGGTCTTTCCTGTTGCCGAGTAACGCAAGTGCCCCATATAGAGTTCGCCCGCAAAACCAAAATGACGGTAAGCATAAGCCGCGTTGCCTCTCATATCTTTAGGAGCCGTCTTTACATCTTTGTTTGCAGCATCGAACACTTCAGAAATAGCGCCCGAACCCTCGGCACGCTCACGGTTCATATAATCTTCGCCGGGAGCCGCTTTCAATTTAACGCAAGAGATTCCTGCTCCCTGCTGGCCTCTATTGTACTGCTTGTTCATAAGCAGGAACAACTTATTCATTCCATACGCCCACGTTCCATATTTCTCTTTGTAATACTCCAAAGGTTTAAGCAGGCGAATCATCGCAACACCACATTCGTGTAATAATGGTTCCATAATTTATTGTCAGTTTTATTAGTAGTAGTTCAAATATTATCCGTATCAGTCTGTCCTTCGTTCGTAAAGGTACAAAAAAAGTCGTTTCCACGAAACGACTATAGACAGAAACAGCAACAAAACAAAGCGCAGTAAATTGTAACAAGCGAGCAAGGCAAACAAATTCCGTTGACGCAATTTGTTTCGGGCATACCCATATGTTCACGAAGCTCGTTCATACAAATCCAGCTCTTTACTCTGTTCTGTGTTTTTTGCAATTCTGCTGCAAATATATATAAATAATATTTTAGTGCAAAGCAGCAAGGCAACTATTTGAAAAGTTTTTTCGGACTATTCTTTTGCGCATTGCTTTTTATAATTATCTTTGCACTCGATGAACGCGCAAAGAGGTTTCAACCGGCGCAACACCGCCAAATTGGCTCAGTTGGTAGAGCAACGCATTCGTAATGCGTAGGTCCCGGGTTCGAGTCCCGGATTTGGCTCTTTTTTTTTACATTAGCCGGGCCTCCCGGCTATTTTCAATTGCTGCAATGCCGAACAACTATTTCCAATTCAAGAAATTCACCATCGTGCAGGATGGCTGCGCAATGAAGGTGGGCACCGACGGATGCCTGCTCGGCGCGTGGTTCTGCACCAACGGATGCAAGAGGATACTCGACGTGGGCACCGGCAGCGGGCTCATAGCATTGATGGCAGCACAACGCAGCAACGCCTTTGTCACCGGCATTGAAATAGAAAAGGCCGCAGCCGTTCAGGCAGCAGAGAATGTAAAGAATTCTCAATGGAGCGACAGGGTCGAAATAATCCACTGCGACTATACGAAATTCACGCCCTGCGAGAAGTTCGATGCAATAGTAAGCAACCCACCCTACTTTGCCAACAGCCTTAAATGCAACGACAGCAGCCGCACACTTGCGCGCCACAACGACTCTCTGTCGCCCGCCCTCTTTTTCAAGAAGACAAAGGACATTCTTGCCGATTGCGGTAAGGTTTCACTAGTGTTACCCACCGACGAACTACCCTTGTGGGCTGAAAATGCAACAATCTACGGTTTTTCGCTGCACAGAGTTCTGCACGTTCATACAACCCCCAGAAAACCGGCAAAGCGAGTGTTGGCCGAATTCGGAAGACAGGCGTGCAACACACCCGTGCGAGAGGACTTGATACTGGAAAACAGCCCGGGAGAATACAGTGCCGAAGCCACTGCCTTGCTACGCGATTTCTATCTTAAGATGGCGTAACCTGTAATTATTTTTCTAAAGAAATTTACTTTTTGGAAGCCTTTTTCTTGCGCACAGCCTTAGCAATTGAGGGGAGCGATGGAAGCTGCGGCAAGCGCCCTTTGAGGTCGGCTACATTCATCTTGGGCAAAGAGAGTTCCACTTTGGGTAAATTTATATCAACGGCGGGCACCGTTCCACTGAACAGTTCAAATACCTGTTTATACAACGGCACTTCGGCCGATTTTCCGTCCCAGCCCGGAGCCGCCATCACATTAAGGCCGCGCGGCACAATCTCCACAAAAATCTCCGAATCCATATTAGTGGGTTCCCCATCAAAATGCACAGGACCCGCATTTTTTCTCTTTATGCGCAACCACTTTGCTTCCAGCGTTTTTATGTGACCGTTCCTGTCGAGCGAACGGCCGAAAAGCTGGCTCAAGATAAGCGGAACATCCACCGCAGGGAAAGGCTCAAGAATAGTGATGCTCAAAAGGCCGTCGCGCATCGACGCACGGGGGCTTATATAGGCATTGTTGCCATACTGCGCTGCATTGCCACAAGCTATGAGAAACGCCTTGTAATTCTGCCTGAACGACTCGCTTTCGAGTTCATAAACAGCCGGCTCATACTTCAACCAGTCGACAAGCGTCTGGTTCATATATCCCAAAAGACCACGACGGGTACCATTGGCAAAACTATCACTCACAATAGCATCGAACCCTATGCCGCAAGTGCAGAAAAAGGGCAAGCCGTTTATTTTTCCATAATCGACCGACACCGGCTCGGCTGTATTCAAGAATTCAATGGCCTTTTTCACATCTATGGGAACACCAATATGTCTTGCAAAGCCATTGCCCGAACCACAAGGAATTATTCCAAGAGCCGTTTGCGTGTCGACAAGAGAGCGCGCAACCTCGTTCACAGTGCCGTCGCCACCAACAGCAACAACAACATCCACGCCTTCTTTCGCCGCCTCCGAAGCTATTTCGCAAGCGTGCGCAACGTATTCGGTCTTTTTAATCTCGACATTGAATTTCTTCTTGTCTATAAGACCGTTAACCAGACGTGGGATGGTACCTTTGCCCCCCACACCCGATTTTGGATTAATTATGAACAATATCTCTTTTTTCTCTTTCGTCACAGCTTTATCCTTTCAAAAATCAACTGCGCTGCCTGTTTTTAGCGTCTTCGATGCAAAGATAGTGCAAACAAATTGAATTAACCGAAAAACTCGGCCCCATTATTTCCAAAAACAAGAAAGCACGTAAAACTGCACATCAAAGAAGAGCGCGATAAGATAATAATATATTAATTTAATTAAAATATTTCGCAAAGTCGACAATTAATCGTATCTTCGCGTTTTGAAATGCCATTAGGCCATTTCATTTGTTTGACAGAAAAAAGAATATGGGAACAATTGACAAACATAATTTTGATACAGAGAACGATGAGAACCTCGAGGGTGGTGAATTTTCAATGATCACCGACTTCGAAGAGATTGATGCAAAAGCTGAACCCAAGATTGAATTCGAGGAGAACTTCCCCATTTTGCCATTGCGCAATATGGTGCTGTTCCCCACTACCGCTATGCCCGTGAGTGTGGGACGCGCGTCTTCGCTTTTCCTCATAAAGAACTACGCAAAAAGAAGAAGCCATTACCTGGCCGTATTCTCACAAAAGGAGGCATCGGTTGAAGAGCCCACGCTCAACGACCTCTACCCCACGGGAACAATTGCAAAAATCATACGCACCATTGAAATGCCCGACGGCACCACAACTGCCATTCTTCAAGGCATTGAAAAGGTTACACTCAAGCAAATTACCGCTCACAAGCCCTTTTTGAAAGGTCACATCGACCGCATAAAGGAGAATCCCTGTGACGAGAACGACAAGGAGTTCAAAATCCTTGTCAACAACTGTCTCGACGCTACCAGAGAGATTATCAAGACCGTGAACGAGGAGGACGAGGCCGGGCTGAAATTCGCATTCGGCCAGATGCCCAATATGGCGGCAAAAATAAACTTCCTCTGCTCCAACATAAAAGCCGACACCGAGCAGAAGATTGCAATTCTGGCCGAGAACGACTACAAGAACAAGGCCTATATGCTGCTCGAGATTCTGAACCACGAAAGGGAGCTGCAAAGAATTCAGAAAGAGATTCTCAAGCGCACCCACAAAGAGCTCGATGCACAGCAGAAAGAGTATTTCCTGCAGCAGCAAATTAAGAACATACAGGAGGAGCTTGGCGGCAGCCCCCAGGAGCAAGACATCAAGGAGCTTCGCCGAAAAGCCGATGAGAAAAACTGGAAGCCCGAAACCGAAGAAGTTTTTGCAAAGGAGCTTGCAAAGCTCGAGCGCATCAACCCCCAGACACCCGACTACCACGTACAGCTCAACTACCTGCAGCTGTTCGTGAGCCTGCCGTGGGGAAAATGCACCACCGACAACCTCGACATCCCCAACGCACGCAAAATCCTCGACCGCGACCACTACGGGCTCGACAAAGTAAAGGAGAGAATCATTGAGCACCTTGCAATCATTAAGATGAGAGGCGACCTGAAATCGCCCATCATATGCCTTTACGGCCCTCCGGGAGTGGGAAAAACCTCTCTCGGCCGCTCAATTGCAGACGCTCTCAAGCGCCAATATGTGCGTATGTCACTGGGCGGAGTGCACGACGAGTCGGAAATTCGAGGACACCGCAAGACATACATAGGCGCAATGCCCGGCCGCATACTCAAGAACCTTGCAAAGGCCGGCAGCGACAACCCCGTGTTCATTCTCGACGAGATTGACAAGGTGGGCCAGGCCTCAATGCACGGCGACCCCTCGTCGGCCCTTCTCGAAGTGCTCGACCCCGAACAGAATAACTCCTTCCACGACAATTTCCTCGACATCGACTACGACCTCTCGAACGTAATGTTCATTGCAACGGCCAACAACCTCGGCAACATACCCGCGCCCCTGCTCGACCGTATGGAACTCATCGAAGTGAGCGGTTACCTCACTGAGGAGAAGGTGGAAATTGCCAAGCGCCACCTTGTACCCAAGGAAAAGGCCGCCAACGGAATTGAGGACGAAAAGATAAGCATAAACAAGGCCGCCATTGAGCGCATAATCGAGGACTACACACGCGAGTCGGGTGTACGTTCGCTCGAAAAGAAGATTGGAAAAGTAATGCGCCGCCTCGCCTACCAG
This sequence comes from Bacteroidaceae bacterium, assembly GCA_045636125.1. Taxonomy (GTDB): domain Bacteria; phylum Bacteroidota; class Bacteroidia; order Bacteroidales; family Bacteroidaceae; genus HGM04593. The sequence goes on along the minus strand of JAZTWX010000027.1, from coordinate 51,656 downwards.
AAAGCCTGTACAGGCGAAATAGAGACACGCAGCATAAAACCCGACAACCTGCTCGACCTTCTCGGCCCGAAAGAATTTTCGCGCGACCGTTACCAGGGCAACGACTACGCAGGCGTTGTAGTGGGTCTCGCCTGGACAGCCGTCGGCGGTGAGATTCTTTTCATTGAGACAAGCTTGAGCCCCGGAAAAGGCGAGAAGATAACCCTGACAGGAAACCTCGGCGATGTAATGAAGGAGTCGGCAATGCTGGCACTTGAATACATAAAAGCACACGCGACACAGCTTGGCATTGAGCCCGAAATCTTCGGTAAATGGAACATACATCTCCACGTTCCCGAAGGTGCAATTCCCAAAGACGGTCCCTCGGCCGGTATAACAATGGCAACAGCTCTTGCATCGGCGCTCACACAACGCAAAGTGAAGCCCAACCTCGCAATGACAGGCGAAATCACACTGCGCGGCAAGGTTCTGCCCGTCGGCGGCATTAAAGAGAAGATTCTCGCAGCCAAACGAGCAGGAATTAAAGAGATTATCCTGTGCAAAGAGAACAAACGCAACATCGATGCAATACCCGAGATTTACCTCAAAGGACTACAGTTCCATTATGTCGACGATATAATGGAGGTGCTCGGCATTGCCCTGCTCAATGAAAAAGTAGACAACCCTTTAACACTCATATAAAGCAGTGAAATTCCAGCTTTTACACACAGACAGCGGCAGCAAGGCCCGTGCGGGAGTGCTAAGCACTGCCCACGGCGACATTCTCACACCCATTTTTATGCCTGTGGGCACAGTGGGTTCGGTGAAAGCCGTTCAGATGCCCGACCTTGAAACAGATGTCAAAGCGCAGATAATACTTGGTAACACCTATCACCTCTACCTGCGCCCCGGGCTCGACATTATTGAGAAAGCAGGCGGCCTGCACAAGTTCAACAGCTGGCAGCGCCCCATACTCACCGACAGCGGCGGTTTTCAAGTATTCTCGCTCAAGGATATACGCAAGATGAACGAGGATGGTGTGGAATTTCGTTCACACATCGACGGTTCGAAACACTTTTTCTCGCCCGAGAGAGTGATGGACATTGAGCGCAGCATAGGTGCCGACATTATAATGGCATTCGACGAGTGCACCCCCGGCACAGCCGACTACAATTATGCAAAAAAATCGATGGAACGCACCCACCGCTGGCTCGACCGTTGCATAAACCGCCTGAACGAGACAGAACCGCTTTACGGATACGAGCAGGCGCTCTTCCCCATTGTACAGGGCTGCGTATACCCCGACCTGCGCCGCATTTCGGCCGAATATATTGCGTCGAAAGAGTGCGTGGGCAACGCAATCGGCGGCCTTGCAGTGGGCGAGCCTGCCGAGAAGATGTACGAGATGATTGAGGTGGTAAACGAGATTCTCCCCACCGAAAAGCCCCGTTACCTTATGGGTGTAGGCACCCCCGCAAACATTCTCGAAGCAATCGAGCGCGGAGTGGATATGTTCGACTGCGTAATGCCCACCCGCAACGGCCGCAACGCAATGCTCTTTACCAAACAGGGAATAATGAATATGCGCAACGAAAAGTGGAAATACGACTTTTCACCCATTGAAGAAGATGGCGAGTCGTACGTAGACACCCGTTACAGCCGTGCCTATCTGCGCCACCTTTTTGTTGCACAGGAGTACCTTGCACTGCAAATAGCATCGCTCCACAACCTTGCATTCTACGTATGGCTCACACAGGAGGCCCGCAAGCACATTCTGCTCGACGACTATGCAGCGTGGAAAAAACAGACACTCGAACAGGTTACCCGTCGATTATAAAAAAGTAGAAAAAAGACTATGAAAAATTGGCTGCAAACACTGAAACTTAAACGACTCGACTTTTACATCATTGGAAAGTTCCTGGGCACCTATTTCTTTTCGCTCGCACTCATAATCACAGTTATTGTGGTGTTCGACTACAACGAAAAGATTGACAAGTTCGCCACCTCAAACGCAACCACCAGCGAGGTGATACTCGACTATTACCTGAACCTGGCACCCTACTATGCAAACACGTTCAGCGCCCTCTTCGTCTTTATTTCGGTAATCTATTTTACATCGAAGCTGGCCGAAAATTCCGAGATTATTGCAATGTTCGCTTCGGGTGTAAGTTTCAAGCGACTCTTGCGCCCCTATATGGTGTCGGCAGCATTGATTGCAGTGATGACCTATGTGCTGAGCGCATATATAATACCGGTGGGCAACGAAACGCGCATAGCCTTTGAGGTGAAGCACAACAAGAAGAAGGAGACAAAATCGGCCTACAATATTCAATTGCAGGTAGACGAAAACACGGTTGCCTACATAGAGCGTTACGAAACACGCAACTCAATGGGCTACCGCTTCTCGCTCGACCGTTTCGAGGACAAGAAACTTGTGTCGCATATGACAGCAAAGAACATTCAGTATCACCCCGAAGAGAAATATAAATGGACAGCGCGCAACTGGATGATACGCGAGCTTGCAGGCGACAAGGAGATAATACGTTCCCACACACAAGAGCCTCTCGACACAATTATAAAGTTCGAGCCGGCCGACTTTCTCATAACCGACGGTCAGCAGGAGACTATGACCAGCCCCGAATTGAGCGAATACATCGACAAACAGAAAGCCCGAGGTATGGCCAACATAAAAGCCTTTGAGGTTGAGTACCACAAACGCATTGCAATGTCGTTTGCAGCCTTCATCCTCACAATCATCGGCGCATCACTCTCGTCAAAAAAGACAAAAGGAGGTATGGGCATGTCGCTTGGTATAGGCCTTGGACTGAGTTTCTCATATATTCTTTTCCAGACAATATCTTCGGCCTTTGCCGACAAGATGCCGGTGTACATTGCAGTGTGGTTGCCCAACGTTGTGTACAGTTTCATAGCCCTGTATCTCTACCGCAAAGCACCTAAATAAAAAACAACGACAAAAACATAGATATGTATTTTACCGATTTTGATTTTGAAGATGAGGTTCTCGACGCGCTCGACGCAATGCGTTTCGAAACCTGCACCCCCATACAAGAACAGACCATACAGCCCCTTATGGAGGGCCGCGACCTTATAGGCGTTGCACAGACAGGTACCGGAAAGACAGCAGCCTACCTGCTCCCAGTGCTCAACAAACTGTGCAAAGGCGGCTACCCTGCCGATGCAATCAACTGCATTGTGATGGCCCCTACTCGCGAGCTTGCACAGCAGATAGACCGTCAGCTCGAGGGTTTCACCTATTTCATGCCCTTTTCGAGCGTAGCCGTTTACGGCGGTAACGACGGACAGCGCTACGAGCAGGAGCTGCGCGGCATGTCACGTGGAGCCGACATTATTGTAGCAACTCCCGGACGACTCATAAGCCACATAAATTTAGGGAACATCGACCTTTCACGCGTTTCGTTCTTCATTCTCGACGAGGCCGACAGAATGCTCGATATGGGCTTCTACAACGATATTATGACAATTGCAAGCAAGCTACCCAAAGAGCGTCAGACAATGCTCTTTTCGGCAACAATGCCACAAGAGATACGCAAGCTTGCAGCAAACATCCTCACCGACCCGTTGCAGATAACCCTCTCGCTTGCAAAACCCGCCGACGGCATTGCGCAGGAGGCCTACATATGCCACGAAGCGCAGAAGATGGGCATAATAAAAAGTATTTTCGAGAAGGAGAGCACCGAAAGAGTCATCCTCTTCGCATCGCGCAAAAACAAAGTAAAGGACATTTCGCTCACACTCAAGAAACGCGGATACAACGTTGGCGAGATGCACAGCGACCTGGGACAGGCCGAGCGCGACGAAATTATGTTCCAGTACAAAAGCCGCAAGATTGATATTATTGTTGCAACCGATATACTCGCCCGCGGGATAGACATTGACGATATACGCATTGTCATAAATTACGATGTACCCCGCGACTGCGACGACTACATCCACCGCGTGGGCCGCACGGCACGCGCCAACACAAAAGGCCGCGCAATAACATTCGTGTCGCCCGAGGACCAAAGCTATTTCAAACGCATTGAGGATTTTATGGAGCAGGAGGTGCCCAAGACACCTCTCCCTGCCGAGCTGGGCGAAGCTCCCGAGTACGCCCCCACCAAGCACAAGGGCAACCGTGGCGCGGGCAACGGACGCAGCCGCAAAGAGAGTGGCCGCAAGGATGGCAGCCGTAACCGCAAAAGAAGAGACAACAAAGAACACAAGAAACCCGCCGAAGGTGCAAAATCTGCACCCGAAGGCAAGCAGGAGGGCGAGAAAAAGAGAAGAAACAAACGACACTACCGTCGCCCCAAACGCGAAGCAGGCGGCAGTGCAACCCCTGCACAATCTTAAACAAGCAACAACAGACGCGCCGACGGCGCGTCTGTTGTTGCTTTATATGTAATAAAGTTACCTCCTATTTTTTTGCACGCAACTCCCAAAAAGCGACAGCCGACGCCGCAGCAACATTCAACGAATCGACACCGTGGGCCATAGGGATGCGCACCACATAATCGGCAGCATCAATAACCTCCTGTGCAAGCCCCTCACCCTCGGTTCCCATAATAATGGCAAGGCGCTCTTCACTAGCCAGCTGTTCATTGTCAATAGATACCGAATTGTCACTCAAAGCCATTGCCGCAGTGCGGAAACCCAGCTCCTTCAGCGACGATACGGGGCCGTGAAGCCACGTCCAGGGTACAAGGAAAACCGACCCCATAGAGACACGTACCGCCCTGCGGTTTAACGCATCGCACGATGTGGGCGTTAGAAGCACGGCATCCACCCCAAGCGCCGCTGCCGAACGGAAAATTGCGCCGATATTTGTGGTATCCACCACGCCATCGACCACCACTACCCTGCGGGCCCCGGCACATACATCGGCAACAGAAGGCAATTGCGGGCGACGCATAGCACACAGCACTCCACGGGTGAGAGTGTAGCCGGTGAGGCTTGCAAGCAGCTCGCGTTCACCGGTGTAAAGAGGAATATCGCCGCAACGTGCCACAATATCGGCTGCATCGCCGGTAATATGTTTGCGCTCGCACAACAAAGCAACCGGCTCGTAACCGGCATCGAGCGCCACCCTTATGACCTTGGGGCTCTCTGCTATAAAAAGCCCTGTTCCAGGCTCAACACGCAAGCGCAACTGCGCCTCGGTAAGTGTCGCAAAAACCTCCACACCGGGGTGCGACAACGATGTAATTTCTATAATTGGCATACGGTGTTTTTCTTATCGGTGGGCGAAAATACAAAAACCGCCATAATTGTGCAAAAGAAACAGCAACCATGGCGCAAATTACATATAACAAGGTATAATAAAAAACGGTTACTTTTTCGCTGCCATTCAAAAATATCAGCTATATTCGCAACCAACAACCAACCATTGAAAAAAATGAAAAAAATAACAGTACCCCGAATTGACGTAAGCAACGATATTGCCGACATCGAAAAGGCTTTCTCCACAGTGAAACCAACTCCCGTAGCCTGTTGCAATTGGCCGCAGAGCTACCCTTACACCCCTGCCGTGGAGGCAAGAATCTTTCACAACGGCGCCAATCTTTATATAAAGTTCAAGGTAACCGAAAAGGATATTCAGGCAACCGTTGCCGAGGACCAAGGAAAAACCTGGACCGACCCTTGCGTGGAATTCTTCGTTTCGCCCGAGGGGAATATGGATTACTACAATTTCGAGTGCACCTGCACGGGTAAATTATTGCTTGCGTGGCACCCCGCCGACGCACCCAAAGAACCTGCGCCCAAGAGCGTTATCGACAGCGTGCAGCGTTTCCCCTCGCTCGGCACCGAGTGTTTCCCATTGCGCGAGGGCGAGCACAGTTGGGAGGTTATTGAAATTATTCCCGCAAGCGCACTTTTCCGCAGCGGCATAGAAAGCTGGGAGGGAAAGAGAATGAAAGTGAACCTCTACAAATGCGGCGACCTGTTGCCAACCCCGCATTTCATATCGTGGGCACCCATCGAGTGGCCGGAACCGAGTTTCCACCGCCCGCAATTCTTTGGAGAATTCATTTGTGAATAATAACAGAAACAGGATGATGCGACGCATCATCCTGTTTCTGTTATTTGTGGTATCAAAAAGATATTTTAGGCATTACATTATTGGTGTCAACAACACCACAAAATAACCGCAAAAGCGTCTCCACCACGAACGTTTCTTGTACAATTCGCGAGTGAGCAGGAAACTCTCCTCTTTATCCTTTTCAATTATCTGCTGCAGAGCCTGAGCGTCCTCTTTGCCGAAGACAAAAATGTTTGTTTCGTAGTCGTATCGCAGGCTGCGGCTGTTTAGGTTGGTAGAACCTACGGTTATGAATTTCCCATCTACCCCCATAACCTTTGAGTGGTTGAAACCTCCGTTGTACATATATACATTTGCGCCGCGTTTCATAAGCTTATATCCCACACGCCACACGCCGTCGGGCACAAGAGGGACATCACTTTTTGCAGAGAGCATAATATCGACCTTTACGCCCTCGTCAATAGCCTTTTCTATGGCATTTTCGATTATGTTCAGCGGCACAAAATAGGGGTTCATAATAACAACACTGTCCTTTGCCGCATTTATTGCATTGGCATAGGCGCGACGCATAAGTTTGGGATTTTTCCCGGGCCAACGGTCGACAACCGCCACTTGCGCCTCGCCATCGACCTGCGGCTGCGGGTAATAGTTGTGACCACCTATCTGCTGCCCTGTTTCACCGTTCCACATTGCAAGGAATATATCCTGGAGAGGAGCTACGGCAGCACCGTCGACTCTTGCGTGAATATCGCGCCACTTTCCCACACCCTCAAGGCCATTGAGGTAATAATCGGCAACATTAATACCACCGATATAGGCTGTGCGGCCATCGATAATCACAATCTTGCGATGGTCTCGCGACGGTGTGTGATTTATCCATGGGAAAACAATTGGATCGAACTTCACGAGCTGCACCCCACGTGCACGTATGGAGTCGATATGTTCTTTCTTTAACGGGCGGTTGTTCGATACATTGCCAAAGGCGTCGAACAGCGCGCGCACCTCAACTCCCTGTGCAGCCTTTTTTGCAAGGAGGTCTATGAGAACCTTGTTGATGGAGTCGTTACGGAAATTGAAATATTCCAGATGAACGTGATGCTCGGCCTTTTCAATCGCCGCAAACATATCTTCGAACTTTGCGTGGGCACCATTGAGCAACTTAACCTCGTTACCCGCCGTTATTGCCACATTCTCGGCCTGCAGATATGCCATAAAGGCCTCGTCGGAGTGCAGTATGCGCCCGCGCTCAATGCTTTTATAGCTGCCGCAACCGGCAAACACAAGCAACATTGCAAGGAGAATCATATGTAAGGCTGTCCTTTTCATCACTGCATTTCTTTTTGTGCCGCGAAGATAACAAAAAACCACATAGCTAAGAAATAATAGCAACGGCTTTATTTTTCATTTTTAACGCTTAATTATTATTATTCGGCTTTTTTGCCTATCTTCGCAGCACGATTATAAATTTTTCTACTATGATATACGATGAACGCGAAATTCGCCACCAGCGAGTTATTGACGCCGCAATGCAGATGATGATTGCAGCGCGCACCGCCCCCAAGGCAAAAGGAGTTGATATTATAGAGGTTGCACTTGTGACCGACGACGACATTGTAGCGCTGAGCAACGGCTTGCGCCAAATTGGCGAGAAACTGCAGCGCGGAGGTCTTTTGCGCGATGCCGACAACATTCTGTCGGCCGAAGCAATTCTGCTCATTGGCTCACGCGAAGAGGCAATGGGTCTCAACTGCGCTTACTGTGGCTGCCCCACCTGCGACAGCCGTCCTGCGGGAGTACCTTGTGCAATGAACACTATCGATGTGGGAATTGCAGTGGGCTCGGCTTGCAGCAAGGCAAGCGACCTTCGCCTCGACACCCGTGTAATGTACTCGGCCGGTTACGCAGCAAAGCAGCTTGGCTGGATGGAGGGTTGCAACTACATAATTGCAATTCCCGTGAGTGCATCGTCAAAAAACCCCTTCTTCGACCGCAAAAGAAAAGTATGACAAACGCCAATATATTCTTGCCCGCCGAGTGGCACCATCAAGCCTTCGTGCAGCTCACCTGGCCGCACGAAAAAACCGACTGGGCCTATATGCTCGACGAGGTTGAAGCCTGTTTCACCGAAATAGCAAAGGCTGTGAGCTGCCGCGAAAAGCTGCTCATCGTAACCCCGCACCCCACTCGAGTGGAAGCACACCTCGCTGCCGCCGGAGCCGAAATGGGCAATATAACATTCTTTGCCTGCGACACCAACGACACTTGGGCACGCGACCACGCCTTCATCACACTGCTTGGTGGCGACGCACCCCATTATGTCGATTTCTGTTTCAACGGCTGGGGCGGCAAGTTCGAAGCCGCGCTCGACAATGCCATAAACAGAAAGCTCATTGATGCAGGCGTTGTAAAAGGAGAGTACCGCAACAGCCTCGACTACATTCTCGAAGGCGGCTCCATTGAGAGCGACGGCAACGGCACGCTTCTTACCACCTCACAATGCCTTATGGCGCCCGGCCGCAACGACATGACAAAAGAGGAGGTTGAGGAAAAGCTGCGTGCCACACTCCACTGCAAGCACATCCTGTGGCTCGACCACGGCAACCTCATAGGTGACGACACCGACGGCCACGTCGACACCATCGCACGCCTTGCACCGCAGGATACAATAATCTATATGCAGGGCGACGAGCTGGACACCGAGCAGTGGGACGACCTCAAAAAAATGGAGGAACAGATTGCGGCTTTGCGCACCCCCAACGGAAAGCCCTACCGTATGCTACCCCTCCCCTCACCCTCGCCCATACACGATGAGGAGGGCGAGCGTCTCCCCGCAACATACGCCAATTTTCTCATAATGAACGGTGCCGTGCTCTACCCTACATACGCACAACCCGAAAAAGACGCACAAGCCGCACAGGTGCTGCAGACAGCCTTCCCCGCACACGAAATTGTGGGAATAGACTGCCGTGCACTCATCAAGCAGCACGGTTCGCTGCACTGCGTAACAATGCAATATCCCCAACCCTAAAACACCAAGCGACAATGAACAGCATAAAAGTAGGAATGATTCAGCTCGCAATAGGAGCCGACATTGAAAGCAACAAAGCAAAGCTCGCCAACGCCATACGCAACTGCGCCGCACAAGGAGCACAGCTTGTGGTGCTGCAAGAGCTTCACAACTCACCTTACTTCTGCCAGGTGGAGTCGACCGCCAATTTCTCTTACGCCGAGCCCATCCCCGGCCCCTCAACCGAATTCTACGGCAGCATAGCAGCCGAGTGCAAGGTGGTACTTGTGACATCACTATTCGAAGCACGAGCAAAAGGGCTCTACCACAATACCGCGGTAGTGTTCGACAGCGACGGCAGCACAGCCGGCAAATACCGCAAGATGCACATCCCCGACGACCCGGCCTACTATGAGAAATTCTATTTCACACCCGGCGACATAGGCTTCCGCCCCATAAAGACAAGCATCGGAACGCTTGGCGTCCAGGTGTGCTGGGACCAGTGGTACCCCGAGGGCGCACGCCTTATGGCTCTGCGCGGTGCCGACCTCCTCATCTACCCCACCGCCATAGGCTGGGAGAGCAGCGACACAGCCGAGGAGCAAGAACGCCAGCTGAACGCCTGGCAAACAGTGCAACGCGGCCACGCGGTAGCCAACGGCCTTCCCGTAATTGCAATCAACCGTTGCGGCCACGAGCCCGACCCTTCGGGACAGACCAATGGCATACAGTTCTGGGGACACAGCTTCATTGCCGGCCCGCAGGGCGAATTCATTGCCCATTTAGGCGAGCAGGAGGAGATTAAGGTAGTTGAAATAAGTCTCAAACGCAGCGAAGAGGTGCGTCAGTGGTGGCCTTTCCTGCGCGACCGCCGCATAGAGGAGTATCACCCCATTACAAAACGTTTCCTCGACGAAGAGAACTAATCATCCAAAAGCAAAATATGAAGAGGCCGGATCAAAATCACTTTTGACCCGGCCTCGTGTATTTTTTGACAAAGCTGCCCCGGCTGCCAACGGTTGCGGCACAAGGCCGCCACCTGCAGGCTGGGGGCAGCTGTTATTTAAGGAGTCAGCATTTTATTGCCACAACCTCCATAATCCATTGCACGTCGCGCAAACAATCCTGCAAGTCCTGTTCGTGCTCCTCCTCTTCGGCCATAATGCGCTTGGCAATGTCGCAAGTGGTGTAATCGATATTATTGGTAAACGTTGCAATCTCCTCGTAACGGATAATGGCACAACGCTCGGCCGCAATATTGTCCTTGAGCAACGAAACTACATCACTCTTCAGGGGTGGCGAATATTTGCAGCGCGCAAGCACCGGCCACTGTGCAGGGTCGAGCACGGGCATTCCCTCGAGCTGAATAATTCTGTCGGCAAGCATCTTTGCGTGCCTGTACTCCTCCATCGCGTGCTCCTCGAACTCACGCTGAACATCGGCGCGCATAGCACCCTCTACCACAAGACCGGCTACCCAATATTGGTAAAATGCCAACCACTCCTCGCTCAATGCAGCATTCAGCTGGTCGAGCAATTTTGGGACCTCAAGACGCTGACGCAATATTAAAATACTCTCTTTTCCCATATACAAAAACATTTAGGTGATACACGAAAAACAAACAACCTGCCACCCGTTTTTGTTCAGTTTACAGCAGCAAATACCCGCCCGCCTAATAAAAAAGCAAAAAAAGCACCCCGAATGAGAAAAATAATGAAATAAATACTATTTTTGTTCGCGAGCATATTATAAAAATTATTAATTTTGCAAAAGCAAATCTATACACAAAACTAATTTTACCACACAATATGAAACTGGCAGTTGCCACAAAATCAACTTTTTTTATTGAGGAGGATAAAATCATTACCCGACTCTTCGAAGAGGGGCTCGACTACCTGTTCCTTTACAAGTCCTATCCCCACCCTCAATTCATTGAGCGACTCCTTTGTCTCATCCCGAAGAAATATCACAAACGTATATTTTCGTGCAACAGCAGGCTTATGCAAGAGTACAACCTTGCAGGCACATTGTTCCCCCTTGCCTCGAACCCTCCTATGGGCACAGAAAAGGGCAAGCTCGTCGGCTACGCCCACAACCTCAAGGAGCTGAAAGAGTTGCGTGAGACATACGACCTTGTATGCTTCGGCCCTCTCGGACGCACATTCCACCAGAGCAACGAACTCAACGAGATAGGCAAAAAGGTGATAAACAAAAAAACCTGGGCATTCGGTGATATCGATGAGCTTAATTTCAAGCGTCTCCCCGCGTACGGGTTCGGCGGCGTAGTGCTCGACGAACAATTGTGGGCCAATTTCGATTCTTGCCGCTCGACCGACTACACCGAGCTTATCAATAGGTTCAAAAGGCTGAAGAAAGCCATCGACAAGCTATAATAACGCAAACAAAATAATAACTATATAATTTCCATAATTATGAACAATACACCTTATATGGTTTTTGCAGGTACAAAATCACGTTACCTTGCCGAAGAGATTTGTAAAGAGTTGGGTTGCGAACTCGGACAGATGAATACCACCTATTTTGCCGATGGTGAGTTTGCCGTTTCATACGAAGAGTCTATCCGCGGAAAGGATGTTTTCCTTGTGCAGTCGACCTTCCCCAATTCGGACAACCTTATGGAACTCCTTCTTATGGTAGACGCGGCCAAGAGAGCATCTGCCAAAAGCATCGTAGCCGTTATGCCCTATTTCGGTTGGGCACGTCAGGACCGCAAGGACAAGCCCCGTGTTTCTATCGGTGCAAAACTCGTTGCCGACCTTTTGAGCGTAGCCGGTGTGAGCCGCATTATCACAATGGACCTCCACGCCGACCAGATTCAGGGTTTCTTTGACATCCCCGTAGACCACCTCTACGCATCTATGGTATTCGTGCCCTACATCAACTCTCTCAAGCTCGAGAACCTTGTAATTGCAAGCCCCGACGTAGGTGGTTCAAAACGTGCTAGCGCATACGCAAAATGTTTGAGCGTGCCCCTCGTACTCTGCCACAAGACACGTGCAAAAGCAAACGTAGTCGACACAATGCAGATTATCGGCGATGTAAAAGACAAGAACGTAGTGCTTGTTGACGACATTGTTGACACAGCAGGTACAATTTCAAAAGCTGCAAACCTTATGATGGAGAACGGTGCAAAATCGGTTCGCGCAATTGCATCACACTGCATTATGTCGGGTAACGCATCGGAGCGTGTAATGGAGTCTTCAATGGAAGAGATTGTATTCACAAACAGCATCCCCTACACACGCGACTGTGCAAAACTCAAACAGCTCTCAATTGCAGGCATCTTTGCCGAGGCTATCGAGTGCGTACTCAGCAACAAGTCAATCAGCAAACAATACATCTGCTAATTCTGTTTAGAGAGAATGAAACAGATACTGGCAATATTATTCACTGCAATAACATTCTTTGCGTGCAGTGCCCCCGAATACAAAATTGAGGGCAGCATTGACGGAGCAGAGGGAACAACCATACGCTTGGGATATTCAAACGACGGTATGTCATTTACAGCAACAGACAGCGCAATCGTTGAAAACGGGAAATTCCAATTCAACGGCAGGCAGAAGGGCTGCAAAATATACTACATTGAATACCCCGAAGCAATGGAGACACCCCTATATGCAATGTTTTTTCTCGAAGGTGGCAACATAAAGGTCGATATTCTTCCCGAATATTACCATATAACAGGAACCCCCACCAACGATCTCAACACGGCAGTGGAAGAGACATTGGCGCAGTACACAGGCGAAATACAGGCTTATCAGGATTCACTCTACAGCAACGAAAATTTGAGCGACGAAACAAAAGACGAGCTCAACAACAAATGTTACACCACACAATGCAGTGCCATAACATATATACAGGATGTTGTAAGAGAGAATATTGAATCAATGGCAGGCCTTTATCTGCTTGTTCAGTACAGCAGCCTTTTCGACGACGAAGAGCTGGAGGAGCTAGCATCCAAGATTCCGTCAGCAAACAAAGATTCCCGCAATAACCCGCTGTACGAAATTTTACTTGCAATGCAGGAGGAACGCAACTCGCCCGGCAGCATGGAAGATATTCTACGAGCCATCGAGCAGGAGGCTGCCGCTCTCGAAGCCGAAGACGGCGAGGAGTCGCAAGCTGTTGAATAACATTTTCACATAATCACAACAACAAAAAACCGAGCATCTTTTTCGATGCCCGGTTTTTTTGTTCTTTATTATTATCTATAAATCAATACTGCTCTTGCTCGTTAGGGAAATCGCAAGCCTTCACATCGCCCACGTAATGACCGACAGCATCGGTAATTATAGTGTGGAGGTCGGCGTAACGACGCAAGAAACGGGGAGTAAAGTCGGCCGTCATACCAAGCATATCGGCATACACAAGAACCTGGCCATCAACTGCTCCACCCGCACCGATACCAATTACAGGGATATCCAACTCCTTTGCAACCTCTGTACCAAGCGCTGCGGGAATCTTTTCGAGCACAATTGCAAAGCAACCGGCCTCTTGCAACAAACGTGCATCGCGACGCAGTTTTTCGGCCTCTGCCTCACTCTTTGCACGCACCGAGTATGTACCGAACTTGTTTATACTCTGAGGAGTAAGCCCCAGGTGGCCCATAATGGGTATACCGGCATCGAGTATCTTGCGTACCGAGGGGAGAATCTCCTCACCACCCTCCAGTTTAAGGGCATCGGCGTGGCTCTCCTTCATTATGCGTATAGCATTTTTCACAGCTTCGTCGGCATTTACCTGATATGTACCGAAGGGCATATCAACAACTACAAGAGCGCGCTTCACGCCTCTCACAACCGACTTTGCGTGATAAATCATCTGGTCGAGAGTGATGGGCAATGTGGTAACGTTACCTGCCATTACGTTGGAAGCCGAGTCGCCAACCAATATAGCATCGACGCCCGCTCCGTCAATGAGCATAGCTGTAGTGTAATCATATGCGGTAAGCATTGCAATTTTCTCACCCTTACGTTTCATCTCAATGAAACGGTGTGTAGTAACTTTTCTGGGATCTTCAACAATATATTTCGACATAACAAATATTTTTCGGCGGCACACAACCGCAAATTCATTGCAAAGGTACTGCAAAATTATCAAAAACGTGAAAATTTGAAACAATTTACTTTTTTGTTCATAAAATAGCAGCATTTCAAATTACAGAAACAAAAACTTTTTTGTAACTTTGATATAATAAAAAAACAGAATTTTACTCGGACAATAATTCACGAGCGAAGCAATTGTTGACTATGAGAAATCTAAAAGTATACCGCGCATCGGCAGGCTCGGGAAAGACATTTACCCTTGCAGTTGAGTACATTAAACTATTGATAAAATCCCCCGATGCCTACCGCCACATTGTAGCCGTAACATTCACAAACAAGGCTACAGCCGAAATGAAAGAGCGCATTTTGAGCCAGCTCTACGGCATTGCCAACAACCTCCCATCGTCGGCTGCGTATATTGAAAAAATTACAGCCGCCTACCCCACTATGGAGAAAAGCGAAATTTTTGCACGTGCGAAGAGGGCTCTCAACCTCATTCTGCACGACTACGGCCATTTCCGCATACAGACAATCGACTCCTTCTTCCAGAGTGTGCTGCGCAGCTTTGCAAAAGAGCTCGACCTTAAAGGCGATGTGGAATTTTCGCTCGACGGCGAGGAACTGCTCGAAAAAGCAGTGGACAGCTACATAAAAAAGCTCGAAGAGAATTCTGCCGAAATTAAGCAGATAATTAGCTTCATAGAGGAGAACCTCGACAACGACCGCAGCTGGAAAGTGGCAAACAGTATAAAAGATTTTGCAAAGAATCTTTTGAAAGAGGAATATCAGGAACGTGGAGCCGACCTTCGCAACGAAATAGAAAGCGACAACGGCGAACGCCTCAAGAATTTCCACACCACAATAAAGAACATCGAGAAACAGATACACGACGATATTGTAAACACCGCCAACAGTTTCTTCACCCTCGCACAAGGCTACACCGAGAACGATTTCTTTGGCAAAGGACGTGGTCTTTGGGGCTTTTTCACAAAGATGAAGAACGGCGCTGCGCCCAAAATGAGCGCAAACATTGAGTCGTGCATAAACAACCCCTCAAAGATATCTACTATAAGCGGTATAAACAACAAAGTGGCAGCCCTGCTAAAGCACGCAAAAGACATTGAGAACAACGATGTGCGCCTTTACAACAGTTGCAGCCTCTCACTCGACATGTACCACCAGCTGGGCCTGCTGAACTCAATCGCAAGAACCCTCAAAGAGGAGAACGAGCGTGAGAACCGTTTCCTGCTGGCCGAAACCACCTATTTCTTGAGCCGGATGATAACCAACAACACATCGTTCATTTTCGAGAAGATAGGTACCGAGATTAACCATATATTCATAGATGAGTTCCAGGACACATCGAAACTGCAATGGAACTGTTTCAAGATATTGCTCGACGAGGTGCTCGCACGCGGAAATTTCAACCTCATTGTGGGCGATGTAAAGCAATCGATATACAGGTGGCGAAACAGCGACTGGAACATTATGAACAACATTGAAACCTTCCACCCCGAAACAATTGAGATAGCATCCCAAGATGTTCAAGAGGGCGGTTTCTGCTACAAGTCGACCAACTACCGCAGTTTGCGCCACATTATACAATTCAACAACCACCTCTACCGCACCGCAATAGACCACATAAGCACCACGTTCGGGACACAACTTGGCAGCGATTTACAGAAACTCGTACGCGCATATAGCGATGTGGAGCAGGCAACACCATCCGACAAAGGAGAGAGTGGTTATGTGGAGATAAGGCAAATAAAAAAGAGCAACGCCAGGGCAAAAATGACAAACGAAGCCGTTGAGGAGCTTATGAACACCTTGCAGCGTGCTATTGAGGAACACCACATTGCGCCCCGCGAAATTGCAATTCTCATAAGGAGCAACAAGGTTATCCCCCAAATTGTGGAAGCCTTCAAAAAAAGGTTCCCACAGCTCAACATCGTGTCGGAAGAGGCCTACAGGCTCTCATCGGCAACAACCGTGCAGATGCTCATTGCTGCAATGCGCCACATATCGCAGCCCGATGACAAAGTGAACATAGCAAGCCTTGCACGCCTCTACACCATTGCAGTGGAAAAAGATGGCAGTTGCATAGAGCAGAGCGACTACACTACCGACTACACGACATTCCTCCCGCAGGAGTACAACGAGCAGTTCCCCCTGCTCAAGGGCTTGCCCATATACGAACTTATAGAAAAGCTTATCCCCCTGCTCGGCATAGACAAGGTGGAGGGCGAGGATGCCTATCTCTTCTCGTTCCTCGACCACGCAGCACAGTGCATAAACAACAAGACAGCCGACCTTAACGGCTTTTTGGAAGAGTGGGACGAGAATCTCTACAAAGAGACCATACCCGCTGCCGACAGCGACAGCGTTACAATTACCACCGTACACAAATCGAAGGGACTCGAATACGGCACGGTAATTGTCCCATTCTGCGATTGGGAACTCACCGGCCGCTCGGGCAATACCCTGTGGTGTCAGCCCACACAGGCACCATTCGACACATTAAGCCTGCTGCCCATAAACAGCAAGCAGCTTATGCTCGACTCAATATATGCCAACGACTATAGCAAAGAGTACCTCTACCAGATTGTAGACAACCTCAATATTCTGTACGTTGCCACCACCCGTGCAAGGAAAAACCTTTTCATCTTTACCGACGGAAGTTCAAAGAGCAGCACAAATATGTCGGGGCTCATAAATTCTTTAATGAACAAGCTCACCGCGCTCCCCGGCTCATCGCACGACGCAAGCGAAGGTGTCTACCGCTACGGCGAGCCTGTTGCATCAACCGAAGAGAAGAAGAAAAAGAGCACCGAAGAGACAGAGAAGCACCAGAACCCATTCGACACCGACATCGAGGAGAAACAGCAACTGGGATTTACCAACTACGCCAACCGCCTCACCTACAAACAGTCGCGCGAGCTTGCACGCTTTCTTGCCAGCGACAAGGGAAAGAGCCGCAATTACGACTCGGCTGCACGAGGTGAGCTTATGCACAGCATACTCGCCGGCCTCGACACAGGAAAAGAGCTCGACCGCAGGCTCAACAAGATGTTCATAGCCGGGCAGATATCGACCGAAAAGGAGAAGGACTACATAAAAAGCCAGCTGCAGAAAGCAATGAGCAACCCCACTGCAAAAGAGTGGTTCAGCGGCCATTACCGCCTCTTCAACGAATGTGCTATACTGTGTAGCAGCTACAAGGAAGACAAGGACAACTACCGCCCCGACCGCGTGATGGTAGACAACGACAAGGTAATTGTTGTCGATTACAAATTTGCGAAAAAACAGCAGGGCCACGCCGAACAGGTGCAGGACTACATTAACCTGCTGCAGAAAATAGGATATAAGAACATCGAAGGTTACGTATGGTACGTCGACCGCGACATAATTGAAAAAGTATGACACCATTTCTAAAAACCGTTGCCCACGACATATACACGCGCCTCGGAGGCAACCTCGAAAATACCGCAATTATATTCCCCAATAAGCGTGCGAGCCTCTTTTTCAACCAATATCTGCTCGAGATTATTGGCGACAAAGCAATGTGGAGCCCGGCCTACATAACCATCAGCGAGCTGTTCGAACAGTTCTCCGACAGCATTGTAGCCGACCCCATCCTGCTTGTGAGCAAGCTGCACAAGGAGTACACAAAACACACTGGCAGCAACGACACGCTCGACAATTTCTACTACTGGGGTGAAATGCTCATAAAAGACTTTGACGATGTCGACAAGAACCTCGCCAACGCAACGCAGCTCTTTGCCAATATTAAAGACCTGCGTGCAATGGGCACCGCCGCCGACATCCTCGACGAGGAGCAGAAACGCGCCGTGCAACAATTCTTCACCAACTTCAAGCCCGAGGCCGAAAGTGAAATAAAAGAGAAATTCACAAAAACCTGGGAGGTCCTCTACCCCATATACACAAGCTACAAGGAGAGCCTGCGCAAAGAGAGCCTTGCCTACGAGGGAATGCTCTACCGCGATGTAATTGAGAATTGCGCCACAATGCAGTTCCACCGTGACAAATACATCTTCATTGGTTTCAACGCACTCAACAGCGTGGAGACCAAGCTGTTCGACATCATAAAAAAAGAGGGAAAAGCCCTCTTCTACTGGGACTACGACCAGCACTACACCTCCAACCAGTTTCACGAGGCAGGGCACTTTATGCGCAAGAACCTCGCCCGCTTCCCCAACGCCCTGGAGCAGAAAGAGTGCAACCACCTTGCCGGCAACAAAAACATCACTATTGCCACTGCAAACACCGACAATATACAAACGCGCTACATCCCCACCTGGCTCAAGGAGAATTTGAGCAGCAAGGAGATAGAAACAGCCATTGTGCTGTGCGACGAGACAATGCTCGAAGCCACCCTCCACAGCCTCCCCGATAAATCGGCCGGTTGTGCGCTTGAGCACCTTAACGTAACAATGGGCTACCCCATCTCCCACACACCGGTGTTCAGTCTTGTAAAAATGCTCGTTGAGCTTCAGGTGCGCGGCTACAACAAAAAACAGGAGAGCTACACACTTGCGGCTGTTGAGAAAATTCTCAAACACCCTTACATCATATACAGCAGCGACAAAGCAGCCCCCTTGCGCGAAAAACTGCTGAAAGAGAAAAGATTTCTCCCCACAAGCGAAGAACTTTGCGTCGACGAGATTTTGAGTGCAATATTCACCCGCCCCACCGACAACGCCGAGTGGATGCGCAACATTGCAACCCTCATTTACGCCATTGCCAACGACCGCGCAAATATAAACGAAAAGAGTGACGACCTCTACGAAGAACTCTTCTGCGAGGCAATGCTTAAGGCACACAACCAGACACAGCGCCTGCTTGCACTGCTCACTCAGGGCGAAATTGAGCTGCAACCATCGAGCCTCGGTAGCCTTCTGTTAAGGGTAATGTCCTCTTTGAGTGTACCCTTCCACGGCGAGCCTGTGGTGGGCCTGCAGATTATGGGATTGCTCGAAACACGCAACCTCGACTTCAAAAACATAATAATTCTTGGAGCAAACGAGGGCAATATTCCCAAGAGCAGCAGCGACAATTCATTCATCCCCTACAACCTGCGCCGCGCGTTCGGGCTCACAATGAGCGAGCACCGCGACTCCATCTACTCCTACTATTTCTACCGTCTGCTGCAGAGAGCCGAAAACGTAACCATCGTATACAACAGCTCCACCGAAAGCAAGACAAAAGGCGAGTGCTCGCGCTATCTTCTCCAGTTACTGGGCAGCAACCTCTACGACATTAAGCGCATAAAGCTGCAAACGGCACAAAACAATGTCCAGCATAACGCCGAACCCGTAGAGAAGAACGATGCGATAATGCAGGCACTTCTCAACCGCTTCGACACAAACACCAACCCAAAAGCGTCGCTGCTCACTCCGTCGGGAATAAACCGTTTCCTCGACTGCGGGCTCAAGTTCTTCTTCTATTATGTTCTTGGACTCAAAGAGTACAAAGAGGAAGAGACCGAGCTGCAAGCCAACGATATTGGAACAATTTTCCACGCCGCTGCCGAGAACCTCTATAACCACATCCTTACCACCAACAACGGTACAATAGACAAGAGCGACCTCGAGAAATACATAAAGACACCGCAGTTCCTGCACAAATTCATCAACGACGCTTTTATTGAGCACTTCTTCAATAACAGCAACACCCCTGTGTACAACGGTGAGCAGCTCATCAGCCGCGACGTGTTGAACAAATTCCTCTTGCGCCTTGTTATGCTCGACAACGCCTACACACCGTTCAAATACCTCGGTAGTGAAAAAATTGTGCGTATGCCCTACACCGTAAAACGCCCCGACGGGAAAGAGATAAAAGTCTCTATCGGTGGAACTATTGACCGCATCGACTCCAAAAACGGAACGCTCAATATCATCGACTACAAGACCGGTGGTGGACGTAATGATACAAAAACCTCACTCGACGACATTTTCGCCCACAACGGCACAAGCTCGGGCTATCGCTTTCAAGCGTTCCTCTACTCGCTTGCAGTGGAACACCTTTTGAGTGACGGAAAGAACTATTCCGGCAACGAGGAGCTGGAGTGGATTGAAGAGGTGCGCCGCCAGGGAATAAGCAAAATTGCTCCCTCGCTCCTCTACATCCACAAGAACAAGGCAAGCCGCGAGGATTATATAATAGATTCAGAGGGAGTAGCTGTGAACAATATCTCAACCATACGCACAGCATTCTTTGAGAGGTTGCACAATGCACTTTCAAACATATTCGACCCTACAAAGCCCTTTGAACCCACGCAAGACAAGGAGCGTTGCAAGTTCTGCGATTACAAAGGAATTTGTTGCCGACAATAAAGAATTAACAATATTTAACGGCGTGCGGCAGAACATCAAGTCAGCCGCACGTGTTATATAAATGTGTTTTTCATAGTAATTATAAAAGGTAGCATCCACTTGCGAAAGCCGATGCTATTACGGGTAAAAGCGTTTACTCGGAGAAAAAAGCCGCGTTCCTCCCCTGAACGTGGCTTTTACTTTTCGGGGAGAACAGTCATGAGACATTCGCGGCAGTCGAACGAGAGCCTGAACCTGCGTCCGTCGGCCGAAAGGAGAGAGAGAGGCTCCTTGAAAGGAATTTTTCCACCCCTCTTGCTACACCATCCAAACGAGAACTTAATGCAGTGCTTGCAATACATAATGGGCGAGCCGGCAGCCTCTTCAATTTCATACGCAGGCGCAACGCTTTCCACCCCGCACTCTTTGTAGAACTCCCGCGCAAGGGTGTTGGCAACGTTCCCGCGATAATCTATTGTCGCAGCGGGATATTTCACACCACATTTCAACGGCAGCATCTTTTCACGGCCGTGTGCAGCGAACAAACGGGCTGTGAGCTCGTCGCACAACTTGCGACGCATAGCACCCAACAACGACGAGGGCACGAACCACTCACTCGCCATTGTAACCGCAGAGCCGGCCACCACAAACGGGGTGTTACCCCATTTCGAAAGCTGCAACACAATGTTGTCGCGCTGCGCCTTCTGCGCAACCGCCTTTTCAAAGGGCTCCTCCACCCTGCACTCAACGCCATTTTCGGCCTTGGCAGCAAGAAAAAATCCTGTGGAAGTATCACCGAATTCAAGTTCAATAGAGAGACGACGCGGAACATCGGGGCGCGACAACTCACGCTCAAATTCATTGTCGTAATTGCGGTAAAGAAGAGCACCCGGGAACAGTTGCGGCATATTTTGCGGGAACACCCTGCCATTTTCCACACTGTTTATGCGGAAGCCCTGTAATTTCCCATCGGGGGCAATGAAACAGGCACCATCGCCGTTGGCCAGCGTGCCGCCCGCAATGGTAAAGAAATTGCGCGACACGAATTTTACACGCCCCACACACTCACCCATAGATTTTGGGGTATCGAAAGAGGCTATGTCACTGCGCTCTCCACTCAAGAAATAGTCGGTAAAACCACGGTTGAAGCTTTTTGCGGGCGAGGGTGTGAATTGCGGTGTAACAACGCCATAAGAGGCTCTTGTGTACTCAGCACGGCGGGCAAATATCTCGTCGAGACACTTGCGGTAATGCGCCGTTATATTCTTTACATAGGATGCATCCTTCAAGCGGCCCTCTATCTTCAACGAAGTAGCGCCCGCATCGAGCAATGCCTCCAACGAGCCACTGCGGTTCATATCCTTTAACGACAGCAAATGCTTTTCCTTGCACACGACAGCTCCGTCGGCATCGACCAGGCTGAAAGGCAGGCGGCAGAATTGCGCGCAAGCACCCCTGTTGGCACTACGACCGAAACAATGCTGCGAGGCATAGCAGCGGCCGCTGTAGCTCACGCACAATGCTCCGTGCACAAACACCTCGAGCTCAGTCTGCGACACGCGGGTGTGAATTTGAGAAATCTGCTGCAACGACAACTCGCGGGCAAGCACCACACGAGGAAAGCCCGTTGCTGCAAGAAACTCCACCTTTTCGGCCGTGCAGTTGTCCATCTGCGTGCTGCAATGCAAAGGTATGGGCGGGATATTCATCTTGGCAATTGCCATATCCTGCACTATTAGAGCATCGATGCCCACATCGTAAAGCTCGCTCACAAGCTTTTCGGCACCGGCAATCTCGTTGTCACGCAGAATAGTATTGAGCGTAACATAAATTTTAACGCCAAAAAGGTGGGCATACTTCACAAGGCGTGCAATATCCTCCACACTGTTACCCGCCGCCTGACGCGCACCGAACTGTGCTGCGCCAATATACACCGCGTCGGCACCGCTGTTTATGGCGGCAATTCCCGTTTCCACGTTACGGGCAGGAGCAAGAAGCTCTATTTTGCGAGCATTAGACAAATTTCCCATAGTTGTAAAATCGGTCGCTAAGATACAACTATTTTATCACCCGCGCACTCTCCCGCGCGCACTAAAACCATTTATCGTCAAAAATTATGGAAAACATATTGCCGTGAGATTTTTTTTTACTATTTTTGTTTCGTGGAACGTTTGAAAAATTACATATCACACCTTGTGGCACGCAATAACTGCGTGATTATTCCCACAGTAGGCGCATTTCTGGCTCACGAAGAGCCTGCGCACTATAATGCCGAGGAGCATATCTTTATGCCCCCCTATCGTACAATGCACTTTACTCCCCGCATCACTGCCGACGACGAACTTCTCGTTTCGGAGTACATCAACCACGGGCACATGCAGTACGAAGAGGCTACCGGCGAAATGAAAAAGGATATTGCCGCGCTCCGTCAGGCTCTTGCACAAAACAGTGTTGCACGTTTGGGCGAGCTTGGCACTTTCTATATGAACATAAACGGCGAAATATCTTTCGAGGTAGATGCAAACGGCATCGACGACCCCTGCAATTTCGGTTTCGAGCCCTTCGCAATTCCCCTTTTGCGCGAGTGCGAGGAGAAGAAGATTGTAATAAAGCGCCGCGACCTCGGGCAGTACATTGCTGCAGCCGTAGCAATAATACTCACATTCATTTTCGTAACCCCAATAAGCGACAGCGCCTACAAGCAGAATATGCAGGCTTCGTTCACAGGCTTTGCATCGAGCGAGCAGATATCACTTATGCAGCAATTGAGCGCAACAGCACCCGTTGCCACAGCCGATGTTACCGATTATGAAATAACCCCGCTCGACGAAAACGGCCGCATGTGCCCCCTCCCCGCCGAGGAGCCCGCAGCACCTGCCGAGGTTACAGAAACACCCGCACAGAGCGAGCCTGCGCCTGTTGCCGAGCCCGCACCCGCTGTACAAGTTCAGGAAACAACTTATCACATTATAGTGGCAAGTTCGCCCAACGAGAGTAACGCCCGCTTGGCAATCGAAGAGCTTTCGGCAAAAATGCAGGCAAGCTACTCTGTTGTTAAGGGAGGCGGCAGACACCGCATCTCAATAGGCGAATATTCCACCAACAAGGAGGCGCAAGAGGCTGTAAAAGAGCTCAAAAGCACATTCCCCGACGCGTGGATATTACCAACAAACAACCAATAATGAAGAAAATAATCTGCCCCAAGTGCGACCACCCCATTGACTTCGACGCAAGCGGTTACAAGCAAGGGCAAGCGCTCGTCTTTGAGTGCGAACAGTGTCGCAAAAGTTTCACCATACGCATAGGAGAAGATGCCGACGATATTGCAACCGAGGACCTCGGGCACGTAGTTGTGGTGGAGAACCGTTTCTGTTTCAAGCAAACAATTCCGCTCGCCGAGGGCGACAATATGATAGGCCGCTACAACAAAGGAACCGTAATTTCAACCCCCATTGAAACAAGCGACCCCAGCATGGACCGCCGCCACTGCATAATAAACGTAAAACGCGGCTACGCAGGAGAACTCACATACACAATACGCGACAACCAGAGCGTTACAGGCACATTTGTAATGAACCGCATTCTGGGCAACAAAGAACGCCTGCGCATTGAGTCGGGAGCAATAATAACATTGGGAGCTACCACTCTCATTCTTCACACCCCCGACGAAGAGAACTAAAACATATAGCCGAGAGACAGCCCCGCTGCCCTTTCGGCTATTTCATTATAATAAACACACAAAGCTATGGAAAACATAATCATTTGGCAATACATAATAGCAATAATTGCCATTTGCGCAGTAAGCTACGCAGTGCACAACAGCATAGAAAAGATTGAGCTCAAGAAGCACAAAAAGAAACAGACACGCCGTTATCTCATAGCTGCGCTAATAGCAATACTGCCTGTAGCAATTACACAGCAACCATTGAACAGCCCCGTTCTCATATTCAATGCGATAACTGCACTTATATGCGCTTTTTCTTCACCCATAATGCACTACATAAGCAAAAAGCAGAAGAAAGGCACCGGTAAAGGATTGCGCATGGACATTGTTGCAGGCATTTACCTGTTTGGTTGGCTGTCGGCCATACACATTGCCATTTCATCGGCAAGCGCAACGGTTTATAACATACTCTGCCCTGTGACAGGAGTCGCCGTTTTCGCACTCTTTATGTTTGCCGTGATACAGTGGGGATATTTTTTCATCTATGGCATAAATTTCGACTCAAACGGAATGGAAGCTGCGCTTAATACCGACAAGAACGAAGCCATAGAATACCTCAAATCGTTCCCCATACACATTCTTATACTCATTCCCCTCGCCTTTCTAATGCTTTTAGGAATAGCAGTCTGGGGCTGCAGCCTTACAGCTTCAAACGTGCCTATGTCGCTCTACAAGGTTATATTCCTTGTCGTTTACATAATAGGAATGAGCATAAATCTCTTCCGCAAAAAGAGAGGTATCTTTATGCGCACACACCTGCTCTACCTCTACTACGACATCAAGGACTACAGCCGGCGCACAAGCCTATACACCCAGGGCTTGCAGAAAAGACTTGCCGGGCTGAACGTGGAGATAAAAGGCAAGAAGAACGACAAGCCCCACACATATATAATGATTATTGGTGAGTCGGCCTCGCGCGACTATATGAGCGCCTATGTCGATATGGAATACGACACAACCCCCTGGTTGCGTGAGCAGAAGAAAGACACCGCACACAATGTCATCTTCTCAAATGCCTACTCGTGCCACCACCAGACAGTGCCCACACTCGAGCGTGTGCTCACCGAACGCAATCAATACAACACAAAAGAGTTCTACGAATCTACATCTATCATAGATATCGCCCGCAAAGCAGGATACACCACCTACTGGTACAGCAACCAAGGCTATTTAGGCTCGCACGACACCTCCATCACACTTGTAGCCGACACCTGCGACACCGCAAAATGGACCGAGCAGAGCCTTAACAAAGGCCGCTACGACGGAGATCTAATAAATTTCCTGGACGAGGTTGACCCCACGAAGAACAATTTCGTAATACTCCATTTTATGGGCAGCCACGCCAACTATTTGAGTCGCTACCCTGCAAGCGCAACACAATGGGGCGAGCCGGGGGTTGAGGACCTTATGCTCAATTACTACAACTCGCTACACTACACCGACAGCGTACTCAAGGAGATATACAACTACGGCCGCGAGAAACTCAACCTCGAGGCCATGATATATTTCAGCGACCACGGCTGCGTGCCCAACAAACGCCGCAAATCATACTTCACAGGCTTCGGCACCGTGAGAATACCCTTGAGCATCCACTTCACCGACAGCTACATAAGCCACCACAAAGAGCGTTTCGAAACCTTCAAGGCCAACAAGGACAAATACTTCACCAACGACCTTACATACGAAATGGTGTGTGCAATGTTCGACATCGAAAGCAACAATTTCAATCCCTCGAACTCCATCGGTCACAGCGAGTACAAATACACAAAAGAGATGCTCAAAACCGACTGCGGTGCCATTCCCCTCACCGACGAGGACAAGCTATAACCCTCTTTAACAAACACCTGTACGCAATTGCGGCTCCGCGGAGCCGCAATTCTTTTTTCATATAATTCCGGGCAATAAAACATTGGCACGTTTTTTGTAGTATTGTCCATAAACAACCAATATAACTACACTATGAAAAACATAAAACAAAACCGTTTACGCCCATCGTTCCTAACCAATATAATTGAAAGAGACGATGGAAAAAAGAGAAAAACAATGGCGTAAGTACCAAGGGTGGTTACGCTTCAAAAGCCGGATAGTGAGGTTTGCAGGGTGCAACAGAATGATTCGCGACAAAGATGGCCGCTTAATACCCCACCCCTTTTGGTTTCAACTTGCAACACACAAAAGTTGCTTCGTATACAAGAGCACAGGCACACCGTGCAGCTGTCATCTTTGCAAAGGAGAAAGATACAATCGCCTTCGCTTCAAGAAAGAGAGCAAACGCATAATAAGAGAAGCGTTTGAGTAAACCTTTTACGGGGCCAAAAACATTTTGGCCCTACTCTCTTTTTTATTGGCCGCAGAGCAAGAATAGTGGCGCAAAACCGCTTGGAAATTGGGAATAAGATTGTAAGTTTGCAGTAAACAGAAAAAAGCAATCGACGTGCCCATTAAAGCAACAGAACAATGACACCTCCAAGTATAGAAAATTCCACAAAAGAGGAACGCCTCACCTACGTGCTCGAAGCCTGGAAATGCCTGCACGACTGCGAACTGATGGAGCAGCGAGAGGAGCCCCTAGTTTACTTGGGTTATCCCGAGTCGCGACAGAAGAAGACCAAAGGTCAAACTTGCGGCAAATGCCGCATTCTTAAAGGGCGCGACGCTACTACCCTTTACGCCGACTACATAAACGGCACACGCTCCTACATGGAGATAACCTTTGAAATAAGGGAGAGGAATTATTGAATGCACAGCACCCGTTCACACACGCAAGGACAGGCAACCCGTCACCCCCGGGCAGGTATATGCCGTTGTGTGCCGCAACCCCGCAATGTTCATCAATGCCGAGGGGCGCATTATGTTAATGATATAAAGAGCCGTGCCGCATTTCGTACACCAAACCCCACAGTTCATACATATTGAAGGAACTTACTTTGTATTGTTAACGAAAAAGGTGAAATTCGCATCGTAAACCGAAAAAAGAACAGGAACCAATGAACAACAACAGCATTGCTTTGGCACTCGATTACTTGGAAGAAGTAAACTATGCATTAGTGCAGTCAAAAATGAACATCTGCAATTGGTGCATCATTGAGAACAATTCAGGGGCCGATTTAGAATACATCCAACTGGAAATATCAGGCGAGTACATCGAGCAATATACCTCAATGAGCTTCCGCCTCGATGCTAAACAAAGAATAAGGATACAGGACATAAAGTTGCAGGTAAAGACCGACAAACTGCTTTCATTGACCGAAAAGGTAGCCTCGAACCTCACATTGAAAATAAAGGCCGGCGAGGAGACCATAAAAGAGCAACTGTTCCCCATATCCTTTATGGCATACAACCAATGGAACGGGTACGACTGTTACCCCCAATTGCTGGCGTCGTTCATCACTCCCAACCACCCCTGCATTGCCGCAATTGTGAAACGCGCATCGCAGCACCTCAAGCGCCTATGCAACACAAGTGACTTCACCGGTTACATGTGCGGCAGCAAAGAGAACGTGCGTTCGCAAATAGCAGCAATCTATTACTCCTTGCAGGAAGAGCAACTCTCCTACACCGTGGAAGCTCCGTCTTACGAAAAGAAAGGGCAGCGCATACGCCTTGCCAACGAGGTCGTTGGCAACAAGCTTGGCAATTGCCTCGACTTGACATTGCTCTTTGCCGCCTGTCTCGAATACATTGGCATAAATACCCTGCCCATTCTGGAACAAGGGCACATCTACTTGGGCGCGTGGCTCATAGCCGACAGCCATTACCGCAGCGCCGACGACGACATCACCTTCCTCCTAAAAAACACAGCGAAGGGGATGGAGAACATCATAGTAATGGAACCCACCACCCTTGCCAAAGCCGAAGAAATACCGTTCGAGGCATCAGTGGAGCTCGGTCTCACATCCCTCAACTCAAAAGAGATGTTCCAGCTGTTCATCGATGTTTACCGTTGCCGCCTCGAGGGCTTCATACCACTGCCACAAATCACAAAACAGAACGGCGGGTGGGTCCTTGCCGAAGAGGAGGAAACCCCTTACATAGGCAAGCGCTTGAATTCTTCCACCAATGACGAGCAGGAGAAGCTGGAGAGTGTAAAACCCACAAAACAGATTTTGTGGGAACGCAAGCTCCTCGACTTCACAATGCGGAACACATTGCTGAATGTGAGAATGACATCTACCATCCAGCTCATGTCGGTTAATCTCGACGATATTGCCAACAAGATACTCGAGCTCAACAAAGGGTTCCGCATCGACGAGAAGCCCCAGGCCGTGGAATTCGATTCAAATGCCGAGAACATATTCGATTCTGCCCAGCTCAATATGGAGATGATAAACCTGGTAAAGGACGACATAAAGAACGCCCGCATCCATAGCTACCTCGACGAAAAAGGCACGTTGGAGACACTTAAAAAGCTTCGCCGCACAGCCCGCCTAATGATGGAGGAGAACGGCGCCAACTCACTTTTCATGAGTTTCGGCCTCATGCAATGGACCGACGAGAGCGGCGTGCCCTTCTTCGCCCCCATTCTCCTGGTACCCGTGGAGTTCAGCTACAAGAACCAGATATACCACGTAAAGTGGCGCGGAGAAGAGATTATGCTCAATGTCACCCTGTTCGAATACCTCAAACAAAACTATGAGATTGAGTTCGACGGTCTCGACGATATTGTCAACGCCGAGGGAAACATTGACCTGCAGCAACTACTTACAACCATACGCCAGGGGTTGGTGAAGAAACCCTGCTGGAACGTGCTCGAGGAGTGCATGATGGGCATATTCAGCTTCAACAAGTTCGTAATGTGGAACGACATTCATTCCCACGGCGACAAAATGCAGGAAAGCCCCATTATCGATGCATTGGTCGAGAGTGATATAATCCCGTTCGAGGAAAAAGAGGAGATAAATCTTGACCACGAGATAAAGCCAAGCGACATGTGCACCCCACTCCCCTTCGACTCGTCGCAGTTATCGGCAATCGTAGCATCCACCAAAGGCAAAAGCTTTATCCTGCACGGCCCTCCAGGCACCGGTAAGTCGCAAACCATTACCAACATAATAACAAATGCCCTCTATCACGGCAAAAGAGTGTTGTTCGTAGCCGAAAAAATGGCTGCTCTCTCCGTCGTGCAGGAACGCCTGGAAAAACTGGGCCTGGGCAATTTCTGCCTCGAACTGCACTCAAACAAAGCCACCAAACGACATCTCATTCAGCAGCTCTCCTCGGTACTCGCAAACATTGAAGTTGCCGCAGCAACCAACGAACATGCGCACACTGCAGAACAGCTATACGCTCAAAGGAAAGAGCTCATGAAGCTTGTCGACGCACTGCATTGCAGCGTGGAGAAAGAGGAGTTTTCCATCTACGAAAGCATTATGCACTACTGCCGTTTCAACGAGCACGGCCTGCTGGAGCTCGAAGATGCAAAACGCCCAAACATAAACGCAAAGAACCTTGCCGAGCACGAATATTATGTCGACCGTCTTGGAGCCATCATACGCCTCATCGGGCAACCATCGCAGCACCCGCTTCTTGGCACAAGGACAACAGCCCACACAATGGCACACCTGCCCGAGCTGAAACAGGCTATGAGAAAATGTCTCGAAAGCCTTGCCAATCTCAAGCACACCGTTGAGCGTGCAGCCACAATCACCGGGGAGATTCCACCCGTTTCACTGGGCAAGATACACGCACTGTTCAGCGAGATAAAAGATATTCAGGCAATGCGTCAGGCGGTGCTCCGGTCGGCTACAACCGAAATATTCTCATCAAACATAAAGGAGCTCGAGAGCAGAAAGAGAAGCATGCAGCGTTCCGGTTCATTTACAAGGTTCTTCAAACGATGGGCACTGTGGCGCAAAGTAAAACAACAAGGCGCCTGCGTTTCGTGGAGCGAGGTAGACACCTTCATCGACTCACTACTCGCCCTCGACGAGAAGCCTTTGCACAAGCAGATTGATGCAAAGGAAAACCTGACCGGCATTCTTGCATCCTACAGCGAGTGGGAAGAGACCTTTGGCAAGTTCCGTTCGTGGCTCGATGTGGAACAGTGGTCACTGCTTTCGGTTAACGAACTCGAGGAGAAGCTGAAACACTGGTCGCAGCACTTGAACGCACTCAAGGACTGGAAACAATGGTGTCTCATAAAAGAGGATCTTCGCCTTAAGAATATGGGTGAGATAGCCACCATTATGGAGAGAGAGGAGATATCGCTCCCCGAACTAAAGAGCAGATATTTTGCGACCTATTTCTACGAGGTTGCAACCCGCCTCATTGCCAACAACCCAACAGCCGATATGTTCAACGGCATGCTTTTCGACGAAAAGGTGAGCCACTACAAGGAACTGGCCCGCAGTTTCCAGGATTTGAGCAAGCACGAACTCTTCAACCGTCTGCTCCACAGAGCTAAAGCTGCCGACACTAACGAGAAGTTGAGCGAACAGTCGCTCGTTATCCACAAGGCAATATCGAACAATGGCCGTGGCATCACAATAAGGCGCCTCTTCGAGCAATGCCCCGATGTCCTTGCCCACTTCTGCCCCTGCCTGCTTATGAGCCCTATGTCGGTAGCACAGTTCCTCGAGGTAAAGCAGGATATGTTCGACCTTGTAATCTTCGACGAAGCATCGCAGATACCCACCAACGAAGCAGTGGGAGCAATTGCCCGTGGAAAAACAATAATAATTGTGGGCGACACCAAGCAGATGCCACCCACCACCTTCTTCACAAGCAACAAGACAACCGAAGAGGAATTCGATGTGGACGACCTCGAAAGCATACTCGAGGATTGCCAGGCGCTCAAAATGCAGTCGCTCCTCCTCTCTTGGCACTACCGCAGCAAGCACGAGAGCCTCATAAGCTTCAGCAACAACGAATATTACGAAAACAAGCTCCACACCTTCCCCGCCATCGACGACAGGGAGCGCAGGGTTCACTACGTGCCAGTAAAAGGAACCTACAAAAAGGGCGGAAGCAGAAGTAACAAGAACGAAGCCATTGCCATTGTGAACGAGATTGAACGCCGCCTGAGCGACGAGCAGCTGCGCAAGTTATCAATTGGAGTCATCAGTTTCAACGTGCAGCAACAATACCTCATTGAGGACCTGCTCGAAACACGTATGGAACAGAACCGACAGCTCAAAGCGTGGGCCGAAGAGAGCGGCGAACCCATTTTCATAAAAAACCTCGAAAATGTGCAGGGCGACGAACGCGACGTAATACTCTTCTCGGTGGGTTACGGGCCCGACAAGAACGGGAAAATCTCAATGAACTTCGGCCCGTTGAACCTTGCCGGCGGCGAGAGACGACTAAATGTTGCAGTCACACGCTCGAGGTACGAGATGATGGTATTTTCTTCACTCCACGCCCACGACATCGACCTCCGACGTTCCAACGCCAAAGGAGTACAAGGGTTGCACCGCTTCCTCGATTACGCCGAACACGGGACACTCATCGAGAACGCCTACTTCAGCGACGACCAGTCAATGGAAAAGGTCATCACCCTGCAAATAGCCCAGAAGCTACAGGAGAAAGGGTTGCAGGTCGACACCTTCGTGGGAAAATCCCGCTTCAAGGTGAACATAGCAATACACGACCCACAGAACGAAGGAAAGTACTCAATGGGAATTCTGCTCGACGACAAGATATACCACGCCATCCCCACAATGAGCGACCGCGAGATTGTGCAACCGTCGGTTCTCCACTCCCTCGATTGGAGCATAAAACGAATATGGACACTCGACTGGTTCGAGCGCCCCGAACACGTGTTGGACAATATAATAAACGAAGTTAAACGTGCATAACCATTTGGAACATGAAAGAGAAATTATTGATACACACCGTAAACGAAGCCTACAGTTTCGACCCCAAACACATAATCAGCATCGAGGCCGACGGCAATTACTGCAACCTCCACTACTCCAACGGCAACGACTACCTGCTCTCCTTCCAGCTGGGGCAAGTGGAAAACATAATAAAGGAACAACTCTCCTACACCAACCACAGCTTTGTGCGTGTGGGCAAAAGTCTCATCATAAACCTGAACGAGCTGCTGTGCGTAAACATCACCAGGCAAACACTTGAAATGAACCAGCCAACAGGAGAAAAAACATTCTTCAACGCCTCGCGCGAGGCGTTGAAGAAACTCATGAACCTCCTCATAGAGAACAGAAAGAACGGCATGGTAAGGAGCATAAATATGCGGCCCGGCGACATCAAAAGCAGCGGTATGTTAAGGGGACACAAACAAACAGCTATCGACGACAACGACATAAGGCTTATATGCGATTATTGAGCACACAGCCAAACCTCAAAACATTAGCCAAGACTCGCCAAAGGCAACTGGCAGAAGGACGGATTATGTTGATGATATAATAGACAATTATGTTAGCATACACATATATAGAAAAAGGAAAGTTCGCTTTGGTGGAGAAGCCGAAGCCTACATTGATAGAATCTACCGATGCCATTGTTCGTGTGACGATGAGTAGCATCTGTTCAAGTGACCTGCATATCAAGCATGGAAGCGTGCCTCGTGCCGTTCCGGGCATTACTGTGGGCCACGAAATGGTGGGCGTGGTGGAAGAAATCGGTTCTGAAGTTCCCCATGTAAAGCCAGGTGACCGAGTAACCGTAAATGTGGAGACCTTTTGCGGAGAGTGCTTCTTCTGCAAGAATGGCTATGTAAACAACTGCACCAACCCGAATGGCGGTTGGGCATTGGGATGTCGTATCGATGGTGGACAGACGGAATATGTGCGTGTACCTTTGGCCAATCAAGGATTGAACCGTATTCCCGATAGCGTGACCAATGAACAGGCTTTGTTGGTGGGCGACGTGTTGGCCACCGGTTTTTGGGCAGCACGCATTTCGGAGATTACCGAAAATGACACCGTCTTGATCATCGGAGCGGGGCCTACTGGCATATGCACCTTGCTTTGTGTGATGTTGAAGCAACCCAAACGCATCATCGTGTGCGAAAAGTCCGAAGAAAGACGTCGTTTCGTGCGTGAACATTACCCCGATGTGTTGCTCACTACCCCCGAAGAGTGCAAGGACTTTATTATGAAGAATAGCGACCATGGTGGAGCCGACCGAGTGCTTGAAGTAGCCGGAGCCGATGACACCTTCCGTTTGGCGTGGGAGTGTGCCCGTCCGAATGCCATCGTAACGGTGGTGGCTCTTTACGACCAACCACAAGTTCTTCCTTTACCCGAAATGTATGGCAAGAACCTCACCTTCAAGACCGGTGGCGTGGATGGATGCGATTGCGAAGAAGTCCTTCGCCTGATTGAGCAAGGAAAGATTGACACCACTCCACTCATTACGCATCGATTCCCCTTGAGTGAGATTGAAGAAGCCTATCGTATCTTCGAGAATAAATTGGATAGAGTGATAAAGGTGACGATAGTGAATGTAAATGACTAAAAAGCGGATATCAGCGTTATGCTTGCCCTCAAATCCTCATTTACACTATGGAGTAACAACACGCCACCCTTTATGCTTTCACAAAACAAGTTTTAAGCTTATGGCAACACCCGCCTGCCGGCATCAGTCATTAACCCCCGGGCTTCAAGAGCAGCACATCGGTCAATATTCAGTTGAGTCCAATGGCTTTTAGGACGACGAGGAGAAAGGCGTTGAGCCAACCGCCCATCAGGAAGACGCTTTAGCGTGCTGTCAATCCAACCGAAGCAGAGAGCCTCCTCAACAACCTCCACATACGGAACAGCCGGCCACTCCGGCGGACACTGGCCACGATAAGTAACCACCCAACAACATTTCTCCCAGTCGTGGCTCTCTGCAAGCCATTGCCTGAGTTCCGCACGGGAAGAGACATGTAATAAATTGATGATTTCCATTAATTACTCTGCCTGTTCGTAATAGTACGAATAGTCGATACCTTTCATAAAAGTTTCGCGGTCATTGATCTTGTCAGTCAATGCAGACTCCAAAAGTCTTTTGATATCCGATGAATCAACCACACTTTTTCGCATAGCGTTCAAATAGTCGTTTTTATCAATCTTACTCCAATCGACACACTTCTTCAATGAACGTCTGAACATAAGGTCTAACCATATGCGAGTGCTACGACCATTGCCCTCCATAAATGGATGAGCAACATTCATTTCAACATACTTGTCGGCAATCTCATCGAAGGTGGTTTCGGGCATACTCTCAATTGTTGGTAAGATGGTTGAGAAGTGCAATGCATTAGCAAATGTAAAACCACCCTTGCTGATATTCTTTGTGCGAATCTGCCCAGCAAATTCATACAAACCACCAAACAGGTAAGCGTGAATCTGTTGCAAACATTTAATACAACCCGGCTCCAAACTATTCAGCATACCACTCTCAAACAACGAATAAGCCTTCTTGCGACTCTGTCCGTCAATGGTGTTGTCGCTGTATGTAAACCAGTCGAGAAAATCAGTACTTCGCTTGCTTGGAATAGCTTTTACCAATTCGGTTATATCATCTTGTATAAAGCAGTCTGTTGCATATTTCTTACCATCAGCAGCAGTAAGTTTCAGTTGACTACATTTTGTAGTCAACTCGTTATTATCCTTCTTTAGTCGAGTCTTCAATACGCTCCAATACTTTCTCGGATTGGGACTATCGGTGATGGCAGCCACAATATCAACCGCCGAGAACCACCACTTAGATTTCTCCTCATCCCAAACAGCTCGCACCTCACGATCATTATAGAATCGAATGGATATTTTTGACATATTGATATAATTCCGTTAATTCATTAAATTATTATGTGCCTATTTTAAAAATTGAAGATAGAATATTTACTTTATGTTGAATAGGTTTGGCCTTCTCTATGTATTTTACAAATTCAATCTTAATCCTTTTGTTAATATCTCTCATGTTCTCATACTTGTCTACAGGTATATTTGTTACAAAATAGTTTACAACATCTTTACCTAATGATTCCTTGTAATGTTCATTGTATTTTCTTATAATAGAACCTATACGATATTCTACATATTTTCTTTTATCTTGATTAGATAGTCTTGTAAAATGCCCTTTGTAATCAAACCTTGAGCGCAGTTCTGGTGAAATCCTACTAGGGAATTCTTCTTTGGTGATATTTGAAGTGAATATGATTATAAAACCATTGATGTCTATTTCTACAGCTTGAGAACTTACCATCTTACCACTCTCTAGTACATCCAAAAAGAAATTAAATAGTGTAGCATTGGATTTTTCAAATTCATCGATTAGAATAACGCCTACATCTGTATTACGAACACGAATAAAAATCTCACCATCATCGCTTCCGATGTAGCCACGAGCACTGCCTATTAATGAACTTAAAGAGAACTCATTACTATAATTTCCGAAATTTACTTTTGCTAAATTTTCCTCGCCTCCAAGGCATTTGTATAACGCCCTAGCAACTTCTGTCTTACCAACACCTGATTCTCCTAATAAGAACAACGATAGTACTTTGTGTTCTCCGATTTTATTAAATAATCGAAATGATTTTGCGATTTCATAAAAATCATCTTTAAACTTCTCATGTCCGTATAAAGATTTTCTAAATGATTTAAAAAATGCTTCAAATTCTTCAGGAGTAAAATCTGTAATCTTCTTATGTATTCTATCTGTCGCAATTATAGGACTAGGCAATTGTTCAAAGAAAATATCGTATTTTTCTTTGATGTCTATAAATTGTTCAAAACAATATCTTAATTCATATTTAAGTTGATCATGATGTCTATTGTCGCAGATATAAATAATTTCTTCATTAGTGAATATCCTAAACACATTTTCTCCAATAGCCTGAATAGCCCCCGTATTATAATATCCTCCACCTAATATCGATACATCAATAACACATACGCCACTTTTGTAAGGAGTGAATTTGTTAAGATCCTTCAAGTCGTCTAAAAAGTAACTTAAACTTATCACCTCATACTCTAAAGACTTAAACAATGTCTTTATTGACTCAAATTCTATTTGGTTATAAAACAAGAGTTCTTTTTTCATGCTACTTTGTGGTGTGTATATTCTGAATAACAGCTAATAAATCAATATAATGGTATAAAGAATTATCTCCTGAGCTAGCAAACTCTTTATATGTTGGTTGCTCAATGGGATATTGGCTTTCTTGTATTTCCTCAAATTCTGATGTCTTCTTTAATTGTGATTGTATATTGCCTAATTCGGAAAAATATTGAAAGGTATTTCCTAATTGATCTATTTTGATAGTCCCTTTATATATTCCTAAGACACTAACTTTTCCAATAAATAAATCATCTACATTATATGAACTTTCAAACTCATTTTCAAAAGTAACGGGTATCTTTATGATAATTTTATCATTGCTATTTACTAGTACACCTTTGATCTTATATGCATAATCTTTAAACATGGAGTTAAATAAGTTTGTTATATCAAACCCATTAGCTCCAGGTACTGAAAGATTTTTGAAAGCTCCACTTGTAAATAGCTTCACAGTTCTTAGTTCGACTTCGTTTTCCAATGATAATTGAACATTATCGATTAATACTAATTCACCTTCCTTAATCGTATTATCAAACTGAGCAATTTTTTTACTTGCATCTACGACATCACTTAAGATAATCGATTTGGTAGTCTTAATCTCGATGGTCTCTAATACTTTTTTAGAGGCACTTCCTCCTGCATTAATATCAGCATTGCCTTCACCACTAAATAGTTTTAGAAAGCCTAGCCCCATTTTTGCTCCTAGATGTACAGAAGCGTTACCAGCGGTATCCTTTTGGACCTCTTTGGCTACAGTTATGAAATTATCAAACATCATCTTAATTTCATAAACCTTAGGATAGTTGATATAATAAATGTTAAATGCCATATACTATGATGTTTGTTATTGTATAGTTATTTAATACTATTTATTAGTATATCTCGTAATGTTGCTTGGTTTTCCTCATCTTGCAATAATTCGTATAAATCCTTGTCTATTACTGCATATTTAATGTTCTTGCGAATTTTTGAAGGTGAATAAAGATTACCTTTTTGTAATTCTACAATTCTTTTATATCCTCCTTCAAATGGGATTAGCTGCCAGAATGGCTCTGAGTTAAGATGCCAAAACGGTGTGCCAGCCTTCGGTTTGAATATAAAAGATTCACCTACATATAGTTTCCAATTCTTTGAAAAGCAATTTTCTAACTCCTCGGTAAATTCTATCTGATTTGACGATATATATCTAGATGCTATCAATTCAATAACACTAATCAGCATAATTGCTTTGTGTGGAGCCTTTTTACCTTGTTGTTTATTAGTGTGCAGATTAGAAAACAGTTCGATATAACCTGATAAAGTATAACTCATCTCTTGCTTCTCTATTACAATAAACGATTGAGGGTCTATATTCATTTGATATATTTTTATATCAGGATTCAATGTCTTTGCTAATTGAATGATTTTTTCTTTCCTTTCTTTGTCTATTTTGACTCCAAAATAGATGGTTTCAAAACACTCTGCTCTAAGTCGAACAAATGTCCTAATTTCTTTATGGTCAAATTCATTCCTGTCGTGCTGAAAAGGCAATAAACTCATAAACATTGGAGATGGTTTGTAAATGAACAATCTAACCTCTTGTTCGTGTTCCCACGCCTTAGCCTTTGTGTACACTTGATAGTTGAAAAAATCCTCTCTATCTCTGTAGTAGTTTGGTTTATTGACGACATCTCTATATTGAACATCTCTACCATATGGTGTTACCATCATACCGTATCTAACATCAATACACTTAGCAACCTTATCCATGTTCAGTCCTATACAAACTCCTTCATGTTTATTGTAATAACTCCACATTAAGATGGAATTATACACTTTAGATAAAGAGCAAATCCATAAATCATTTCTGTAGTTTTCATGTCTATTTGACTTAATATCCTTAATCACATCTTCCGGCCAACCTCTACGAGCCTCTATTGGCACATTTGAGAAATCTATTAAACTAGGATGGCAATCAAAAGGATCATTAAACATCGTAGCATTTGCATACATTAGATTGCTATAATCCAACATCATTATAGCTCCGTTTACATCCAAATATTTATATAGTAGATTGCTCATCTTATCACTGTATTATAGATATTTATCTATTTATAAAGATTTCTCTCTGCTGACTCCAGTTTCTGAAGTTATCAGGCAAGGAATAATATTCACACATTTCCTTATATAGTAAATCAAGTGCAACGGTATCCGTTATCTTATTAGCTTTTCGTGTGTCGCACAGCCATCCAATACTATTAAAATTTGTGTCGGGTAATAAATACAATCGAACATTGGAATCATAAGCCCATACTGCTCCCATTTCATTCAAGCAAATTTCACTTGTTTTGTAATTGTCTGATATGAGCAAAAATGAATAGTCTGCACAACGAATATTATCTTGAATGTGTTTGCGAATATCTTCGCCATTTCTAATAGCAACATCCTCGATAGAAGTACAAAAAATATCATTGCGATTAATACCAATTCCCAAACACAAAATATGATCAATGAAATCTGATACAATCTGCTTATCTTTTGAAGAATGACTTATAAATATTCGCTTACCATTTAATGGTTGCTCTATTGCGCATATACAGTCAATAATTGCTGTAATAGCTGATAGATGAATTATTGGATCATTATCATATAAATCCATATTTTCTTTTAGACTTGTAGCAATTGAAGGGTATTTACCTTTAATTGCGCTATAAAAGTCCGTAAGAAGTCTCTCCAAATGCTTAATATTACCGACTATATCATAATCGGTAAATACAAATCGGTCACTATGTATTCTATTTCTTTTAAAAGAAATATTCTGCTCAATATAGTCTTGGCACTCTTTGGCGATATTGTATATAGTCTTCATATGAGAAAGATATTATGTTAGTATTTAATTGAATAGATTTAACTGCTGTAATTCAGCTTCGCGTTTTTGTCGTTTTCGCCTTCCCTCGGGAGTTTCTATTGGTTTATCATTCTCAAAATAATTATTAACTAGAACAACCTCGTAACTTGAAATATACACCTCACCTTCTGCATTAATCTTTTTATTCGTAACTAAGTGACAATCTATAGATGAACCGTTCTTAAATTGTATTTGTCCAGTTTGCACCAATGTTTTAAATTCGTTGGACTTCATCTTGAATGTGATTGCATCTCCATTATATATTCCAG
The DNA here is from genome assembly GCA_045636125.1 of Bacteroidaceae bacterium. Lineage (GTDB taxonomy): Bacteria > Bacteroidota > Bacteroidia > Bacteroidales > Bacteroidaceae > HGM04593. The sequence goes on along the minus strand of JAZTWX010000027.1, from coordinate 12,319 downwards.
ACCACTTATATTTCCCTTTCTTTAGTACTGGAGAAATAATCTCAATGATAGCATTTTCATCGTTGTCGGGTTCTGCATCATCTGAAGTCATTATGTAATTAGTAAAGTCTTTTTTTAATACTTCCCTTTGGTAATATTTATTATACTTTTCGGAATCTGTAACAGCAACAGATACCTTATTTACTTTGTTACAAGTATTAAGACTCTCATAGTAGTTTGATCGTCTTTTCTTAATTACATTTTCATCTATACTATGAGACAATTTTTCTATCTCTGCTTCTATTTTTGCTATATCGTATTTTAAGTCAGCAATTTGCTTTTGCTCTTTTAATTGTTTAACCTCATCACTTTCAAACACACTTTGTATGGCCGTTCTGGTTAGTTCTTCAAGAGTGGTTGTTAACGGTGTGCCTAATACATTTGTTGCCAGAAACAGCATTACTCCTATCTTAAAGGTGTCCTTTTCCTTAGAAGAAAATTTGAACCAACTACGCAAACCTCCCTCTTGAAGGGGTTCTGTATCAACATCAAACTCGATCTTTAATTTTTGAGCAATCTCTTTAATAATGCCAAGAAACTCATATTCACATTTGTTGAATACAATAGCATTCATAGTATGACTATTATCATTGAACCAATAATGAAGTTCAATAGTGTTCCCTTTTAAAATAGACATATTGTTCATATAATAAATATGATATCGTATGTTATACTTAGATTACTCATTATACTTTACCTCAACATCTGCGACAAGTCCCAATTGTTGAGGCTCACGCATCTGTATGATATCAGCATAATTTACCATAGCTCTAGCATCCCAGTTTGGCTTGCCGAAATACTTCTCAACACACCCGTATTCAGATACTCGCTCGCAGATTTCTAATGGTTGGCTAACAATGGCATCTTTTGCAAGAATATCAATATTAGGATACTCTCTATCATTCCCTGCACCTGCAGCTCGCTCTTTCTCTAATGCGACCCAAATGGCATCGTCATCGGGGCTTTGATACATTCGTCCAGCAAATGTGTAGAAATGTGTTCGTACTAGCTCTTCGAGGCTCATTCCACCAGTTCGTTGCTTAACCTTATAGAATTTATAAGCTTTATCCAACGATTCTATGAGATCGTTGCGGAATAGTGTTCTCAATCTATGTGTACGACTTTCTGAATCAATGTGTATAGCATATGTAGATAACACATAGAGGAAGTTGATATTATACTCCTTCAATATGAGCGTATCTCTATCAAAAAGTCTATTATAGAAATGCCTATTGTATCTCACTACATCACTTTGCTCTTCGATATCCTCGTCGTAAGAAATGTTTTGCGAATTAACTATTCCGCGAATAAAGAAGTTAGGCGTAATATTGTAGCCCTCGGTTAGACTATCTCTATATGGCAAATACTTGTCCTTACTCTTATCTTGCGGTTCCCAATGATGCAAGAGGTTTATATTGAATTGAACGATATTCTTTGCATATGTAAACTGCTTATAAATGGAGTTAGCTCCAACTTCATTCCACGCAGCATAGTACTTACTATCACCAACATAGTAAATATCATTATCATCAATCAATGACTTCGCTTTATAGATATGGTCAACAATCTTACCATCTGCCTGATTCTTCAACTCGTCAGGGATATCCTCCATCTTACTACCGATGAGATAGTCTATCATATCCTCAAAGACGATATTGAAGTTCTTGCCAAGCAGTCTATCTTCGTGATATTTGTGGCTCTTAATATTCTCTGCCATATCGAAGAAGGTGTATAGTAGTCGCCATAGCTTTACAAATTCGTCTGTAAAATACTTGCGACGAATCTTCTTCAATATGCGAGTACCCCGTTTTGTTTCTATCAGATCGTGCACCTTCTGTGATGATAGCAGATCGTATTGCACATCACTCTTAATCCTAAAATTATAAGTGTCGCACAAGTACTCCAATGTAGAGTAAAACAAAACAATCAACTCCTCATCGAGATTTACCGCCTTGTTTTTGTTCCTAAACTCAACATAATAAGGCGTCTTCTCTTTGATGATTGGCTGCGTCTTGCTTATAGTCTTTCCCCAATGGATCTTATTATTTCCACTGGCATTGATTATCGACACATAGGTAAATAGATGGCGATGTTTCTTATGGAAATCCAACAACTGCAAGATAATATCAAGCATTGTTTGCGATCTTTCGCCATTAGCATCTGTTGGGTTCTGGATTATGGCATCCTCAACTATATCGGTATCAATATTTCTGCTAATAAATTGAGTTATGGCACGATAAATCCATACCGACAACTCAAATACTACATTGTGATCGCCGCCTTCGATTAACCGCTTTACAACACCCTCTTCGTTTGCACTAATGCTAACAATATCCTCGGGAACATATTTGCCAAAAGCAAGCTTTGCCTTCTCTTGCTCCTCAATAAACACTTTCGGAAGAATGAATACCGAATCTCCTCTCTCTTTGGAGAAAAAATACCCCACATACTGAACTTTTGCTTTGCCATTTTTAAGTTCAGTAGCCAAGTGGCCATAGCCGCCTAACACCTCTTTCAGGAGTTGTTTGGGATAGTGGTATTCTTCAAATAAAAGTATCATTATTCAGTTGCAGGTTCTTCGGGTTTCTTTCCAATAGGCTCAACTCCCAAACTTGTCATAAACTCTTTTAAGATTGTCGCTTGGTTGTCGCCAAACAATTCCGTAAACTTAAACTCGGTTTTGCCCTCTTTGCCTTTGCGAAAGAAGTTGCGCTGAGTTCCATACTCTTCCTTGCAGACCTCATTCCATAGATAGAACATAACTTTGTTCACGAACTCATTGGCCTTGATGCTCTTCTTAATAAAGAAGTTACCCATCTGCTTGTCCTCTGAATTTGTGGCGTCATATATCTTGTCGTTTACGCTCTCCAAGAATTCAACCCAACTATACTTTGTGTCATCATCAATCTCGATAATAAACTTACCAGAATCGATGTCTTTGCTGTAGTTGATAGGCACATACTCCCAATCCCAACGACGCTTGAATGCGCTATCCATAGGGAATAACGACTGGTCAGAGGTATTCATCGTAGCATAGATGATAAGGTTCGAAGGTAAGCACAACTCACCATTCTTGATCCCTTCGTGACCAGCGCCCAACACCCTCTCAATATGTGCAACCAAATCTTTATCAGCCTTTATTGGATACTCCGACTTACCAGTTACCTTATCTCTATCAAGCAGCTGGAATAAATCTCCAAATATCTGAGCGCAGTTACCTCGGTTAATCTCCTCAATCACCAAATAAACAGGTTTCTTGGTATTCTCCCATGCAGCAATATATGCATTAGTAAAAACCTGTGGCATATATGAGTACTCTATAACGCCTCCATTCATGCATGGTTTATAACACCCTACAAATGCAGCATAGTCTGTGTCGGGATGGAAGGTTGTTCTAAATACTGCATCTTTGCGTGGTTCTGTATTAGGGATTTGGTCTTTGAGAAATTCTCCGTAACTCTTTAATCCTGTTTCCCAATGGCATCCGCTACCTTTAGTAATAGAATCATTTTGGTACGCCTCGCATCCCTTTAAGGCCTCTATTATGGCATTGAAATCTTCCTCGTTTGAAATTTCAAATAAGCTATTAATCTCAAATTCCGTACACGAAGAAATATATTCCATGAGTTTGGGATGTGTTAGCGCATCTATGTTAGTTCCACCTCCTTTATATGTTTTCTTGTGCCCGTGTTTATTATCCAAGAACTTCTGATACGCTTGTCTTCTTTCGATACTGCTTAATCCAGAGAATCCTTCGGCATTAGAAGTATTTGTTATTCTTTTTACCTCGTGAGACTTACCGCTACCAGGGCAACCATAATACACTTTCTGAAGAGGATTATCTTTTGGCCCATTGGTGTCCAAATTGATTCGCATGGTTTCTATGAGAGGCAAACTGGCTGTATCCAAAAAATTAACCGATAATCCAATCGGATTAGTTAAAACAGTTTGATACATATGCACATCAGTTACTACAAACTTCATCATATTGACAAAGCTAGTATATGCTCCGTTAAAGAAATAACCGAAGTAGTGTGCGAACTCTGGCTTAATAGAAACAGTTGTAGCAGTAAACTGTATTAGATTAAGATTGTTCTGAATCAGAGTTACAACACGACTGTCGCTTTTATAGTTTGCAACATAAGGGGTCTCTTTTCTATTTGGATCAAGCAAATGCTCAACACACTCATCAATTTCTTCATGAGTTTTACAGGTCATTACATAAGTATAGAAGTCGCCTAAAGATACTTCTGTAACACCTTTTGCTTTTAATCTCCAGAATACCTCGTATGTAAATAGTACAGGAGCTATATTATAATCAGCACTCTCAGTTCTAGTATCTGTAATGGCATTCATCCTTAATTTTAGCAACTGCTCTGTTTTTAGAGCATTGTATTCAGGAGAGCCAATAGCATATCTGCTGATTGCTCTATACATAGGTGTAGGAGTTTCGCTTTTATATTGGCTCTTTCCAAATGGATTATTCTTGGTCAACAGACCTAATAATTGAGCAACAGACAATATACGGTGATTGGAATCCAACCCCTTGCTTGTAGCTTTCGTACTCCAAGCTGTTGTTCCGTCATCTTCCCACTGTTGACCTAATTCATCAACTATTTGAACTGCTTTGAAAGCGTTATCAAAGTTTGTGTCTTGTTTGGCAAAATACCAAACACTAGTAGCATTTAGACTTGCTAATTTTTCTTCAATTGTTCTCATATAATGCGTATTTTACCAAATTTGCTAAAAAATATGAAAGTTTGGGAGGCACTGCATTGCCAATTTGCTTACATACTGAACTTTTGGTGCCTACAAATTCAAAATTGTCCGGGAATGATTGCAGTCGTGCAGCCTCTCTAGGTGTTATTGTTCGGTCAGCTACTGGATGTATAAATCTTCCCCCAGAAGGAGTATCAAACCTTGTAGTGATGGTTGCAGCAGGTTTATCTTTCTCAAGTCTGCCGTATGCACCACTATGAACAGAATGTATTGGTTCGTTTAATTTGACCCAGTTTTCTCCTTCTTGTATTTGTTTCATTCTTTTGCAAGATCTTTTATTGTGCTCGGTTGCAATATGATTCGTCGTTACCGTACATCCACAACGCAATGCCTTTTGATAAGGAGTCGTTGGCTCTAATAAAGTCGTTATCCCCGACTCTGTAGGTGTCTCTATATCAGAAATGGCTTCCCAGACTGATACCGGCTCAAAAAAGTGAGGATGATTTATATTAATCTGTTTTTTTACCTCTTCAAACATTAAATCAATATCAAAATCAGTATTAAGCATACCTATTAAGACAACTCGTTCTCTCTTTTGAGGAATGCCAAATTCAACAGCACGAACCACTTTGTAATGAAGATAATATTTATCCCCATTAAACAACTTTTTATCTGAGAATGTTTTGAGAATCTCGTTAAATATCTCACCTTTCTGCATTGTGAGAATGCCCTTAACATTCTCGAGTATAAACATTTTAGGTCGAACAATATTTACAATATTTACATAGTGCTTGAATAAGTAATTGCGAGGGTCATCTAAAAAAGCACCATTCCTTATTCTTGCACCCGCCATTGAGAATCCCTGACAAGGAGGGCCTCCAATTATCACATCGCTTTCGCCTCTTTCAAAAAACTCATCGGTGTCAACTTTTGCAATATCGTCAATGTACAGTTTGGTTTCCTTATGATTATGTAGATATGTTTGAGCTATCTGTTTATCAAATTCTACGGCCTTGACAATATTAAATCCAGCCTGTTCAAAACCGACAGAAAAGCCTCCACATCCTGCGAATAAATCAATAACATTATATCGTCCCATTGCTCATTCTGTATTTTAATTTATACTCCTTCAAGAAGGCTACTTCGTCATCTGTTAAACCATATATTTCTTGTAGGGCATCATCAATAGCATCTATTTCTGGCTTACACTCCCTATGCTTATACTCATACTGTGTTTGTACACTACCAATATATTTTTTGGTTCTTTCTAACTTACGCTCAAGTTTTGATGTCAATATTCTGAACATATCTAAACATACGCCATTTGTTGGGACAAAAAACTCCGACAATTCTTTATTTGTGATATGCCAGCAATCTGAAACAATTGTCCAATACAAAAAGAATAAGTTGGAATTCAATATGGCCAGCAAGTATGGTTTCAATTCACTTGAGCATCCAAACTCTTTATATTCTTTAGATCCAGGATTAAACGAGAATGCCTTCATCCAGAAACACGCACGCATATTAACATATACTAAACTTTGCTTATTCTGAGTGTTCAATAAAGACAACAGACTTTCTCCTTTTACATTGTTTATTTTCTCAAATATACTAGACTCATACACATTGCCGATCTTAGGTATGTATTGATTCTTAGGCGAGCTCGGGAATATCTTGCAATTATTCAACAAATCTCGTCTTTCGCTATTATACCAATGATAATAACTTGATGTATATGTTACACACTTATGTGCACCTTTTATTCCGAACAAGATTGATAGTTTTTGATGTACACCATCAAAAAGACAATCTGGTCTATCTGCATAGTTTAGGATAAAAATACGATTCAAATTTTTGTACATATCCTCTCTAATAGATTGCATTCTCGATGTTGCCACAAATGACAATGGAATTACAAAACCTATTACTCCTGAACTCTTCAACTCACACACTGCATTACATAATATATCAGCGTATATATTACCATAATTTGAATTAGGTTTTACTGGTAATTTACCATACTCAACATATGGAGGATTGCCAACTATTATATCATACTTAGGTCGGGCTGATTGTACCGTAATATAATCGTTACAAGTAAAGTTTTTATTTAAAATCTTTGCCAGTCGTTTTGTGTGAGTTTTGTCCTTGAGGCGACTAACTATTGTAAAATATATGCGTATCTTAGATAATAATATCGATTCAGGGGCAATGTCATTACCAAAGATAGACGATGCAAGTGTCAATAAATCTTCATCATTAAAAGACCTCTTCGGGTTTAATAATGCTAATTTGATTTCAATAGCGCTAAGTAAAAATTCCGCTGTACCACATGTTGGGTCAAAAACTTTTGCAGTAAATAACTTATTGACTCCAATTTCATCAATACGATGAATACATTCATCTTGAGCATATACCTGAGAATTATTTCTATCGGTATAATTTAGATATGTGTTTGCAACAATGTATTCTGTTACATCTTTGGGAGTGTAATATACTCCTTGATTCTTCCTGCGAGCTTCCTTTTCATTAATCTTAGATAACGCAAACTGAAAATCACTTAGGCTAATTGCATCTATTTGATCGAATGTATAATCCAAAGATTTATTAAGAATGCAATAAAAACCATCAAGAATGTTTTGACATTCTTGAGCGGGATAGCAACATATATGCTGATATACCAATCGTACGATTTTATCAATCAATGTGATATCGTTCTTCATGTATACAAATGTTATCACACAATAGCATTTGTAGTGCTATTCGCTAATTATTAGTTCTTTAGGATCCACATTCAATATCTTTGCTATTTCAAATAGCACATCAAGGCTTGGTTGGCGACGATTGCAAACATAAGAGTTTACTATGCAGAAACTCTTGCCAAGTCGCTCTGCAAGCCAAGTTTGTTTAATACCGCGCTCTTCGAGCACTTCTTTTATGCGATTTTTGGGCTTATCCATATTAGTTATTGTTTCCATTTGTTTACAAAGATATAAAATATTATAATACAAAAAGAGAAAAAGCTGAACTTTTTCTCTTCTCTCGCAAACCGAATGGTTTTCCTCAGTATGTTTGCCCCCCTAAATTCTGGTAGGATTATTATATCACAAGGCTACCTCTAATAATCACACCGCCTCGACCGTGCGTGTGCGGAACGACTCGCGGGCCTTGCGGATATAGAGTTTTACAACATCTTCGGGCAGGTTTGACGAGTGGACAAATGCTCTTGTTTGGTCGGGGAACTTCGCCAGTGCAGCTGCCAGCAGCCACGCTACACCCATTCGCACATAGTATGGCTCTGCGCCCTGCACAGCGCCCTGTTGCGCCACTTTCGGTTTGCCTTTGACGCTCTTATACTTTGACTTTATGCGCCCGAAATCGAGCCGATTGATGCAATCAAAAACCTTATCGAGCCACTCCTCGTTGAGGAAATAACACATCGCCACAACCACCGCAAAGCGTACCTCAAACTCGCACTCGGAGTCAAACCAACGCTCCAAAAACGCCCACAGAGCCACTTTGTCGGCACGCGCCATCCACTTTGCGTGAGCGCAGTAGGAGTCGCACACCGCCCAATTATCCAGCACGGGCACATAGCGACCGAGCATCGCCAACCGCTCGTTAAGCGAACACTTTTCGAGGTTAATTAGGTAGCCCCAGATAACCGTTTCCTCGTAGCACAGATTCTCGCTCGACACCGCCTCAAACGCACGAATAACCTCGGCTCCATTGGCGCAAATCCGATGCACTCCATCAGGCACAACAACCTCGCCACCCTCGCGTGAGAGTTGCTTTGCAACCTGCTTAATCTCGGGCGAATGAAGCCCCACGACACGCCTCTCGGGCAACGCATTCACCACTCGCAAATGCCCCTCCCGATACCGCGCGTCACTCTTGAACCGCTCGCAAACCAATGGTTGTAGTAGGTGGTCAATCATAAGTTATAATTGTGTGTTCTGGAATATCTTTTGTAGCCAATTTAATACATCTTCATTTGCCTTAAATACAAATTCTTGACCCTTTGCTGCCGAGTGGAACCCATCTTCTTTCCAAGCTTTTTTATTGTAAGAAATTGGAATATCCTTGAAGAAATCGGGCAATTCCCATACACTTCGGCTACAACCTTCTTTTGTTAGTTTTAGTGTATCTGCATAATGAAAACACCCCGCACCTTCTAAAAGAGGATTTAATGTTAGATGGTCACTTGCAATGTATATGGCATTATTTTTCTGCCACCGTTTATCGCAAGCGTGGGGATGACTCATCAACCATTGTGGGACATTCTCGGCGCACTTGATAATGTTGCCAATTTGCATATACCCATATTTTTTATCAATCTCTTACAAAGTTAGTCATTATTTCAATTCGAGAGGTTGTGTAATAGTAAAAACTTACCTTTGCCAAACAAAAAGAGAAAAAGCCGAAACTTTTTCTCTCCACTCGCAATTCACACAGTTAGAAACCCACTATGTGTGCACCCGAAATCTGGCGATATGGTGCAAAGATAGCAAATTCCAACATAAGAGTTTTTCATAAATTCACGCTTCCTTAAAAATTTTCTATATCTTTGTAATGGCTTATGGCTTTTGCCGTTGAGCCGCACATATTTGATTGGATATTTTTTGACGATTCTTCCTTATCAAAACTTGGCGGTTTAGAACTACAAGGAGAACGGCAACAAAATGTCCCGTTAGGTTGTATATCCTTACCACCGATTGGCTCGGTGTGTGCGATATATTTCCTGCGTGGGCGTTTGTGTTGCTTATTCTTGTAGTGGGCAGCCAAGGCCTTGATAAGGGATAAGTTAATGCAGCGCCTGCGCTTTTTTTATGGACTTATCCGGAAATAAGGACTTGTTGGATAGACCTTTAGTGGCATTCTTTGCTTCTCGCAATGCACCACCCGAGGCGCTCGAACTCGCTACTCGCTGGGCGCAAGAAATTGCCCAAACCGACAAGATCGTCATCAGCGGATTTCACTCCCCAATAGAACGCGCTGTATTGGATGTTTTACTCACGCACGGCTGTTCGGTCGTGGTAACACTCGTCGCTCATTATACCGCAAAATCCCCGCACATCTGCAAGCCGCCTACGACGAAAATCGACTCCTTTTTGTGTCGTTCCGCAACTACTCCCGCCACTCATATTGCAATTCCCAAATCCGTAACTGGGCAACCGCCAATCTCGCCGACGAACTTGTCTTCGCCCCATTCGATGACATGAGCCAACTCTCGACATTGCATTTTACTTATGCTAATAGTACTACTTGTCTTATTTTATAGAGGTTTGTCATAAACATAGAACAATCACTCCCCAAAGTGAAGTGATTGTTTTATATATCTGTTTTTATACTTCTTTAATATCACTCAAATAATATACTTCTGTTAACTTATCAGTAATGTTTTGTTGTTCAGCTGTTTTTACACATTGAATAGTATAGTCCTTTGATCTTACGGTTATACCGTGTAAAATATTTGAGTCCGTAGATTTACCTTTATATTCCTTTTCCTCATTTACATTATAAAATTTCCAGTCTCCATTAGTGCTATCAACCTTTAAGAAAAATCCTATCATACTAATAGATTCTTGTTCCAATTCTATTGAACTTTGTGTTATTTCATAAGCTCTTTGCAACTTCTCATTTGACACATGCAACATCGCTACAGGATCCTCAATATTAGGCGTTGTCCATGCTGTTTTGATACTTATTTTGCTTTCAACAAGCTCTTTTAGAAAATTTTTATAATGCGATATAGCATATCCTTTTATTCCATGTAAATATTCAGTTAGTAATTCTTCGTTTTCGTAATCCAGAATCTTCTGGATATACTCTAATGTTGGATCCATACTTGAGCCTCCAAATAAATCAAGCTCATCATTAATGTACATGTGAACATTAAACGATCCTTGAGATGTCGCAAATATACGCAACTGAGATGGGGCTAGAATTTGTTTCGAGTGAATGCGATTAACCTTTTTGTAAATATTATGGAGCATATCTTGAAACTTCGATGTCAATCCAGCTAATTGTTCTACTCCAATATTCATAGAATTTTGCTCATCCACAAAACCTAGGTGAATAATTGGATGATGGTATTGAATACGTTCCTCTAATAACTCTTTTCCAGATGTAGTTGGTATAATAAATGCGCCGTCTTCGGGAAGCATAATATCACTGAGCTCCTCTAAATGTTCAGTAATAACAAACGAATTATCACCATACTCAATATTATAATACTCCCTCTCTATCTCAGGGGCTATGTAAGCCTGTAATAGATCAATATTACCTGTAAGTAATTCTGAAAGTCTTGAATTTGAGACCTTGATCGCAATATATTTATCGGTATCATCCCCTGAATAAAGCATACACAAATAGCGCGTTTGCACGCCGTCAAGACCTACAAACAACTGGATTGTGTCATAGTACAACAATATTTGATCTATTTGTATTACTTTATTCATTTGTAACCTCAACTGATGATATGTCAAAATTTGTACTGCGCCACCACGAAAAATGGTTCTTTGAAATTTTACTAGGAGTATTAGCTATTACCCCATCTTGTTCTTTCAAAAACAATTGTCCGACACGACAATTTTTGTTTTTGTATTTTGGAAATTTCATTACAGCTTTGCAACTGTCAATATCAGAAAATACAGAAATTGCCCTGGCTTGACATTCGTCAACATGGAACTTCTTGTTAGGATATAGCATTCTTTGTGAAAGGAAATCATTATTTGTTGGAGTTTCGGCCTCCAATATACGATACAAGATTACCCCAGAAGGAGCAATAGCACATTCTGGAGGGCAACTTTGTGGGAGAATTTCGAACCAAGCCATAAATAATGATACCAAATACGATGTAAATATAAACAAAAAAAATGAAAAACCAAATTTTGATTTATGTGTAATCTAAGACTATAATTTCTTACATTGACTACAAGTTTGAAATCGTTCACTAGTAAGTATCAAAGGTTGAATATGATTGATAGGTCTTGAGACCGTGGATGGCGATACAAATTTAATATATTTAAACCTCTCTACTTGCGGATGTATAATCTCGTTTGTCCTATTACTCATAGTGTTTTGTTTTTATGGCTGGGTATTATCCCAACCGGGTTTATAATCGATTATCACTTAAAGAGTAGAGGGTGTTTTAGGGACAGGTTTGAAGAAGGGTGAAAAAATCGAAAAAATGACAGATTGCTTGTTTTTCGGTTTTACCGCCAATGTAATTCAAAGCAAAATTCAAAAAGTTATCAACAATTCAAATGTGTATAGTGGAAATCCTTACAACCGTCTTGTAATCAGCCATTAACGCAAAAACAATGTTGACAGACTTTGAAAACTCAAAAATCCCATAATGTTTATAACAATCTAAAATAGAGTTTGTTAGAGAGTTGTATTCGGCTTATATTTACACTCGGAAGTCGGTCTTAGAACCGGTAAAAAAGAGTGCTAAACTTAAAGAGAAAAACAAAATGTCAAAGAGAACTTTAGATCGAAATGGTATGCCAACCGATTTGGCTTTTACCAAATTTTACAACATCTTTTTCGGAATCTT
>JAZTWX010000026.1:0-129069 GCA_045636125.1 Bacteroidaceae bacterium | reverse complement strand
GGTCGTACTCAATCTCGTAGCACTTCCAGTAGGGGCGGGTGGGGTCGTTCATGAGCATTACAAAATCGTTCTGCAGGTCGCCGCCAACGAACTTCTCGTAGAAGCTTTTCGGGGTGTACTTTTGGGGCTGCTCGCGGTATTTGCCGTTGGCATCTTTGGGAGCCCACTCAAACTCGGTGGGGGGCACGCCGTACACCTGTACCAGCATCTTGTACACAACCTTGAGCTGCTCTTTCTTCATCGCAAGAAGTTCTTTCTCCTTTGCTCCTTTTGCCGAAGCGTCGCGCAGGCGCACACCGAATTCGCGCAACTTTCTTTGGAGTAAAGAGTTAAAGGCATCGGTGTTGTTGCTGGTGTATGTCTCGCGCATAACTCCTTTGGGCACAATACCATACTTTGTGATAATGTCGGCAACTCCTGTGAAGGTACCGCCGTCGCTCAACGGGTTCTTGAAAAGCCACTCTACCACGCGGTCGTCCTGTGGTTTCTTGCGTGTGTCTATTATGCTCTGCAAAAAGAGGTTCGACTTTTCGAGCTGGTCGAAGAAGAAACCGTATACCTGTGAGAACTGGAATTCATCGAGGTTCTGTTCGGCAATCATTTTGGCGCGCATAACGTTCATGCCGGTGAACAGCCAGCAGCGGCCCGACGACTCCTGGTTGGTTATTCCCTTTGAATTTACGCTATTGCTGAAATAGGTGTCGAGCTCAGTGAGGTTCTCCTGGTTCACCGAAAGGGTTTTTATGGGGTTGGCGAGGATAATGTTCTGCAGTGCCTTCTCGGTTGCCGAGGGGTTGTAGCTGCTGCTTATCTCCTTGAACATTGCTTCGTCAATTCCGCCTTTTGCGCTTTGTGCGGCTGCACCTGCGCTCATTGCCACTGCGGTGAGCAGTGTGAAAAATGTCTTTTTGTTCATGATTATATTGCTGTTAATTGTGTTTCTGCCCGCTAATATAGCTAAAATTCATTATACTCCCAATTTTGCGGCTCTTTGCATTTCGCCCACAAAGGCAAGCGCCGTTTCCACGTTCTTCACGTTGCCCACTGTTATTACGCAGCGGCCGTCGGCCTGCCGCACCTGGCATTTGAACTGGCTGGTGTTTATGTATGTGAGAATAGCGCCGAAAAGCTCGCTCTCGTAGAACTTTTTCTTCTTTTCATCGACAAAAAATATGTTCATTCGGCCGCCTTTAAGGTAAATTTTCTCCACGCCCATTGCCATTGCCTTGTGGCGCATCGACACCATTTTTATAAGCTCTTCGGCTTGTGGCGGGATTTCGCCGAAACGGTCCTTGAGCCTGCTGCGGTAGGCTGCAATCTCTTTTTCGTCGGCAAGTGAGTCGAGCTCGCGGTACAGGAGTATGCGCTCGTTGCTGTCGGGCACGTAGACGGCAGGGAGCAGCAGCTCGAGGTCGCTCTCCACAAAGCACTCTTTTACATAAATCTCCTGTTCGGCCCCCTCGCTCTCTTCGGTGAGTATGTCGGCAAACTCCTCCTCTTTAAGCTCCATAACAGCCTCGGCAAGAATCTTCTGGTAGGTCTCGTAGCCGAGGTCGGCAATAAAGCCGCTCTGTTCGGCGCCCAGCAGGTTGCCCGCGCCGCGTATGTCGAGGTCCTGCATTGCAATGTGCATTCCGCTGCCAAGCTCACTGAAGCTTTCAATGGCCTCCAAGCGTCGGCGTGCGTCGGTTGTGAGGCTCTCGCGCGGCGGGGTGAGGAGGTAGCAGAACCCCTTTCTCTTGCCACGACCAACTCGCCCGCGCATCTGGTGCAGGTCGCTCAGGCCGAAATTCTGCGCCTGGTTTATTATTATGGTGTTTACGTTGGGAATGTCAATTCCGTTCTCCACAATGGAGGTTGCAATGAGCACGTCGTAGTCGTGGTTTATAAAGGCATAGAGCCTCTTTTCGAGCTCGGCAGGCTCCATCTGTCCGTGTCCTGTGCATATGCGTGCATCGGGCACGGCGCGTTTTATCATACGCTCCAGCTCCTGCATGTTCGATATGCGGTTGTTTATGAAAAACACCTGTCCGTTACGGCTCAGCTCAAAACTTATGGCCTCCTTTATTACATCGGCATCGAATGTCTGAATTTCGGTGTGTATGGGGAAGCGGTTGGGCGGCGGTGTCTGAATCATTGAAAGGTCGCGCGCTCCCATAATTGAAAATTGCAGGGTGCGGGGGATGGGGGTTGCGGTCATTGTGAGCGTGTCGACATTCACCTTGAACTGTCGCAGTTTTTCCTTTACCGCAACGCCGAATTTCTGCTCCTCGTCAATAATCAATAAACCTAAATCCTTGAAAACGACATCTTTGCCGGTGAGTCTGTGGGTGCCGATAACAATGTCCACCTTGCCCTCCTTAATGTCGTCGAGCACCTGCTTGGCGGCAGCGCCGCTGCGCGCGCGGCTCAGGTACTGCACGTTGCAGGGGAACTCCTTGAGCCTCTTTTTGAATGTGAGGTAGTGCTGGTAGGCGAGCACAGTGGTGGGCACGAGCACGGCCACCTGTTTGCCGTCTGTGGCAGCCTTGAAGGCGGCTCTTATGGCAACCTCGGTCTTTCCGAACCCAACATCGCCGCAAATGAGCCTGTCCATAGGGCGGCTGCGCTCCATATCTCTTTTTATCTCATCGGTGGTCTTGCGCTGGTCGGGTGTGTCCTCGTATTTGAAGCTCGCTTCGAGCTCTGTTTGCAGGTAGCTGTCGGGCGAGAAGGCAAAGCCCTTCTCCTTGTAACGCTGCGAGTATAGTTTGATGAGGTCGCGTGCAATGTCCTTTATCTTCTTCTTTGTGCGCTCCTTCATACGCTCCCACGCTCCTGTTCCCAGCTTGCTTATGGTGGGTGCGTCGCCCTCTTTGCCACGGTATTTCGATATCTTGTGCAGGTTGTGGATTGACACAAAGACAACATCGTCGTTCTTGTATATGAGCTTTATGGCCTCCTGTACGTTGTTGCCGTTGGGGATGCGCACAAGGCCGCCGAATTTTCCCACACCGTGGTCTATGTGCACAATGTAGTCGCCCGTGCCGAACTCTTTGAGCTCCTTGAGTGTGAGGGCTACCTTGCCGCTGCGTGCGCGGTCGCTGCGCAGACGGAAATTGTGGTAACGCCCAAAAAGCTGGTGGTCGGTGAAAAAGGCTGTGCGCAGGGTGTTGTCGCAAAAGCCCTCGTGTATGGTCTTTTCGACGTGTTCAAAAGGTATGTTGTCGCCTCGCTCGTCGAAAATGGTGCGCAGTCGCTCGGCCTGGTGCTTTTCGTCGGTGAGGAGCATAATCCTGTAGCCCTTGCCCAGGTATTCGTTGAGGCTGCGGCTTATGAGGTCGAAATCCTTGTGAAAGACAGGCTGCGGTGTTGTTTCAAATTTTACCTTTGTGCCGGTTGCCGAAGCATCGGCTCTCAGCTCCCAATGTTTTACGCTGCGGGTAAAAGCTTCAATCTCGTCGCCGCTCATAAGCTCGGGCATTTGCGGGAGTTCCTCTTCGGACAGCTTTGCCTGCAAGGTGAACCCTTCGCTGCGCAGTTTGTCCACGCTGCCCTTTATGTATTCAATGTCTTTTGTTACAAGTATTGCGTTCTTGGGCAGGAATTGTGTTATTGCAACATTCTCGCTGCCCGTTACCTTGGGTACAATGGCAGCTTCGTCGCAACGCTCCCTCGATAGCTGGCTTTCAACCTCAAATGTTCTTATGCTCTCAACCTCGTCGCCGAAAAAGTCTATGCGGTAAGGGTACTCCGAAGAGTATGAGAAAATGTCGATGAGGCTGCCTCGCACGGCATACTCTCCCGGTTCGTATACATACGTTACCTCCTTGAATTTGAGCTTTGCGAGCCTTTTTTCAACCTCGTCGCGCCCAATGGTATCGCCCACTGCCACGCGCAGGGTATTGCCCTCGAGGTCGCTCTGCGAAGCAACCTTTTCGGCGAGTCCGTCGGGGTGGGTTACAATTATAAGCCCCTCCTGCCTGCGACGGCTGGTGAGGCGGCTCATTACATCGGTGCGCAGAATGCGGTTGGCCTCATCCTCGTGGCCGTATTTCAGCGCACGGCGGAACGACGACGGGAAGAAGAGAATATTCTCCTCGCCACACATCTGTATGAGGTCGTGGTAGAAATATCCCGCCTCGTCGGCATCGTTCATTATAACAAGAAACGTCTGTTGCGGGGCACGCTCCTTAAGGCCGCAAAGCACCATTGGTGCCGCGCTGCCGGTGAGCCCCTCAATGTTGGTTCTCTTCTTGCCTGTTTCTTCGCGCAGTTTCAGCAGGGCTTCCACCCCGGGGTGCGCCGCATACATTGCTATCAAATCTTTTTGTTCCATATTAAAAACAAAGGTGCTGGCATAGCAAACTAGCGAAAATAGAACAATTTCTACTCCCGCTCATTTGTGTAATAGTTGCATTTTCTTTGCAAAAATATAGAATTTGTTGTATTTTAAGCCTGTAAGGCTGTAAATTTTAGCATTGCAGGCATATTATTTCCCTCAAAAGGGGGCGATAAATTTCTTTTGTTATATATTTGTCCCCCTAAATGCTGTAACAAAGGAAGTTTTATGGAAAAATATGCTTTTAAGCTCGAAATGAAGGTGCGCGACTATGAATGCGATTTTCAGGGGGTTGTGCACAATTCCAATTATCAGCGTTACCTGGAACACGCCCGCCACGAATTCTTGGAGGCTTATGGCTACCGTATGCAGGCCTTGCACGATGCGGGTGTCGACCCTATGGTGGCGAAAATAACAATTGAATACAAAAGCCCTTTGCGTGGCAGTGATAAATTCGAGGTTTGCGTGAATATGAAACGCGAGGGAGCAAAGCTTGTTTTCTTGCAGGATATCTACAACATCGACAACGGCAGGCTTGTTGTAAAGGCACGTGTTGAAGTGGTGTGTCTCGAAAATGGCCGCCTCACTCGTGGCGAAAAGTTCGACGAGGTATTTGGTGAATTCTTCAAGCAGCAGGAGCTATGAACATTATTATATATATAGCACTCGCGGCCATAGTTTTTGTGGTTCACCTTATGCGTAAATTGTCGGCCGACGATACAATGCCGCAGGAACAGGACCCCCACCAGGCAATGCCCGAGGCCTTTCCCACAATAGAGATTCTGCCGCGCCCCGCCGAGGAGCCTGTGCAGAAGCCCGCGGCAAGGGTGCAGAAACCTCGCCCCGAAACACACAAGCCTGTGGCGCAGGGGTTGCAGGAGACTGCAGCACCCGCTCCCAAGCAACAAACAGAAAAACAACGTGGACGCTACGCGATAAAAAGCAAGTCCGACGCAAAGAGAGCAATAATATACCACGAAATATTTAACAGAAAATACAACTAATAAATACACTGACACAATGAGTTATAGAATAATGACTGCAGCCGAGGCTGCGTGCTATATAAACGACGGCGACGGAGTGGGAATCAGCGGATTCACCCTGTCGGGTACTCCCAAAACAGTTCTTCCCGAAGTGGCCAAGCGTGCCGAGGAGGCTCACGCCGCAGGCAAGCCTTTCAAAATTGACCTCTATTCAGGCGCATCGACCGGTGATGCAATTGACGGAGCGCTCACACGTGCCAACGCTATCCGTTTCCGCGCACCGTTCCTTTCGAACCCCACAGTGCGCACTGCTGTAAACAACAAGGAACTTATATACACCGACCTTCACCTCTCGCTCATGGCACAGGACTTGCGTTACGGCTATATGGGCAAGGTGAACGTTGCCATTCTTGAGGCTGTTGATATTACTCTCGACGGAAAAGTATATCTTACCACAGCCGGCGGTATCGGCCAGACAGTTGCCAACCTTGCCGACAAGATAATCATTGAGCGCAACACTTATCACCACACAATTGGTCTGCACGACGTTTACGAGCCTGCCGACCCTCCCTATCGTCGCGAAATTCCCATCTATCAGGCCGACGACCGCATCGGTAAGCCCTATGTGCAGGTCGACCCCAAAAAGGTTATCGGTATTGTAGAGGTGAATATGCCCAACGAGGTGGTGCTCTTCAAGGAGCTCGACGATGTTACCCGCAAAATTGGTGAGAATGTTGTCGATTTCATAATAAACGATATGAAGCGCGGCACAATCCCCGCTACGGGTCTCCCCATTCAGAGTGGCATCGGTAACGTGGCAAACGCTGTGCTCAAAGGTCTTGAAAATGCAACCGAAATTCCCCCTCTCTACCTCTACTCCGAGGTTTTGCAGGACTCTGTAATAAAACTTATGGAGCTTGGCAAGGTAAAGGCCGGAAGTACCTGCTCGCTTTCACTCTCGCAGGAGTGTCTTTCACACGTTTACGATAACTTCGACTTCTTCCGCGACAAACTCATCCTGCGCCCCTCGGAAATTTCGAACCACCCCGAAATTATCCGTCGTTTGGGAATTATAGCTATGAACACAGCCATTGAGGTCGACCTTTACGGCTGCGTGAACTCGTCGCACATCTGCGGTACACGCCTCATGAACGGTATCGGCGGTTCGGGCGACTTTGCGCGTAACGCTTATATTTCAATCTTCACCTGCCCCTCGACACAGAAGGGTGGCCAGATAAGCTCGATTGTTCCTATGGTTACACACGCCGACCACACCGAGCACGATGTGCGCATTGTGGTAACAGAGTGGGGTGTTGCCGACCTCCGCGGCAAGGGACCCGACGAGCGTGCGAAGCTCCTCATTGAAAATTGTGCTCACCCCGCATACAAGCAGATGCTTTGGGATTATCTCAAAATATCGAAGAAAGGGCACGTGAGCCACAATGTTGCCGCTGCGCTTGGAATGCACGCTACATTTGAGCGTGAGGGTGATATGCGTCTCACCGACTGGAGTAAATTCGCGTAAAACCGGTTGCAGTGAAGAAAAAGCTTGTAACAGAGATGGGGCGTATGGGGCGCGAGGAGTTTCTCGTTGCCCGCAAGCTCCCCCTTGTAGTGGTGCTCGACAATGTTCGCAGCCTGCATAATGTGGGCTCGGTTTTCCGCACGAGCGACGCTTTCCGCGTTGAACGTGTGCTGCTTTGTGGCATCACGGCCACTCCCCCGAGTGCCGAAATTCACAAAACGGCCCTCGGCGCCGAAGATGTTGTGGAGTGGCAATATTTTGCCGACACAATGGAGGCGGTAGCCTCGCTCAAGGAGCAGGGTTACGATGTCTTTTCCATTGAACAGTGCAACGGTAGTATCCCTCTGCAGGATTTTGCGACACAGCCGGGCAAGCGTTACGCCGTTATTATGGGCAACGAGGTCAAGGGTGTGCAGCAGCAGGTTGTCGACGCGAGCGACGGTGCAATTGAAATTCCGCAATTCGGAACAAAGCACTCGCTCAACGTGTCGGTTACGGCAGGGATGATAATTTGGGAATTTGCAAAGAAACTGGGCTGGGTTTAAGGTTTTTCTTGAACCCGCCTTTTTTTATGCGGCGCTCTCAAAGTTGCCCGCTCGATACAAGGATAACGACTCTCTCAATCATAAAATCTTCGCCCGTTGCGTCGTAGGTCTTTTTAAGGCTTGCGCCGAAGAGCGACGCGAACGATTGGTAAAATACCGCCTTGAAACTGCCCATAAACAACTTTATGAGCTTGTAGGCGCTCTGGTCGCACTCGCGGTCTATGAGCTTTATAAGCAGTTTTCCCTGCCTGAAAGTGAGCTTTTTCATCTTGGGGGTGTATATCTCTTTCAACTTCTTCTCTTTGTGGTCGAGGTATTTCTTGCGCTCCTTCTCGGTTGTGAGCGTCGAAAGGTGCCGCTCGGTGTCGTGTATAATGTCGCGTATCTCAATGGCCAGCGGCAGAGTCTTCTTCACGTCCCTTACCAGTCGCCCGTAAATATTGCGCTCGCGTTGGTTCTTGAATTTCAGCGGTGCAAAGATGTAACAGTCGGGCAGTACAATGTGCGGTATCTTTTCGCCCTTGTGCTTGCTAACGCCCACAAGGTATTTCCCGTCGGCGGTGACGGGAACGTTGCTTTGTGCTGCGGCGGGCAGCTGCAATGCAAGCAGGGCTATGAGGGCAAAAACTTTTTTCACAGGTGCGAATATAGTGCAAAATAGCATCATTTGCAGCGGGTGGGTGTGAAAAAAGCAGAAAACTGCGTGCGCCTCTGCTTAAAATAGATTAAATTAGCAACCATAAACATTATATCCCCGAATATGGAAAAGAGAAAGAGTGTGGCCGTTTTTTGTGCCGCGTCAGAAGATATTGAGCCTCGCTACCCGCAGGAGGCGCGTGAGGTGGGTGCTTTGCTTGGCCGCTTGGGTGCCGAACTTGTGTACGGCGGTGCGCGTGCCGGTCTTATGGAGGCTGTTGCCGCAGCTGCAAAGGAGGCCGGAGCGAGAGTGGTGGGTGTTGTGCCTTTTGTGCTCGAAGAGCGTAACCGCGTGAGCTCCCTGCTCGATGAGAGGGTGCGTGTGAAGGATTTGAGCGAGCGCAAGGATATTATGGTGCAGCGCAGCGATGTTCTTGTGGCACTCCCCGGTGGGGTGGGCACGCTTGACGAGATTTTCCACACAATGGCTGCTGCCACAATAGGTTTCCACCATAAAAAGGTGGTGCTTTACAATGCGAGCGGTTTTTGGGACGGCCTGCTTGCACTGCTGCAGAAGATGTCGGCCGAAGCTTTTGTGCGCGGCGGGCTGAACAATTATATAGAAGTGGCCGGCAGCATCGATGAACTTGAAAGAATAATAACCGAAGCATAAGGATTTATGGGAAAAGTAGTGGGAATAGGCGAAACGGTGTTCGACATTCTCTTCAAGAACAACAGCCCGGTGGGTGCAGTGCCCGGCGGCTCGGTCTATAACAGCATTGTGTCACTGGGTCGTGCAGGTGTGCCTGCGGCTTTTGTGAGCGAGGTGGGTAACGACCGTGTGGGTAACCTCATAGTGGAACATCTGCGCGATAGCGGGGTGGATACATCGGCCGTATGCTGTTTCGACGATGGAAAATCGCCCTTGTCGCTAGCTTTTTTGAACGAACAGGGCGACGCCGATTATCTCTTTTACAAGGATTACCCTGCCAACCGCTTGGCGGTGGAATTTCCGCAGCTGGGGCAGGGCGACATTCTGCTCTTCGGCTCCTATTTTGTGCTCAACCCCGTGTTGCGCAGCAAGGTGAAGCCTTTTTTGCAAAAAGCAAAGGAGAGTGGTGCAACGCTCTATTACGATATAAATTTCCGTCGCAACCACATTCACGAGCGCGACAGCCTGTTGCCCTCCATTATAGAAAATATGGAGCTTGCGACCATTGTGCGCGGCTCGGCCGACGATTTCCGCTATCTTTTCGACTGCACCGACGGAACCGAAATTTACCGCTCACACATTGCGCCCCACTGCAAGAACTTTATATTCACCAGTGGTGGCGGCCCGGTTACGCTCTTCACCCCTTCGTTCACGGCGCAGTATGCAGTGCCGCAGGTCGAGGTGCGCAGCACCGTGGGTGCGGGTGACAATTTCAACGCCGGCGTGGTCTACGGGCTGTGGCGTCGCGGAATATGCAGCGCTGCGGTGCCCTCTTTGGAGCGCCCCGTGTGGGATACAATTGTGCACTGCGGTCTCTCGTTCAGCGCGCGTGCCTGCACTTTGCTCGACAATTATGTCGACAAGGAGTGGGCGGCCGGCTTTGTGCAGAAGGAACTTTAATGGCGCAAAGACTCTTTTTGCAACCTATTTGCAGGGAATAATTCGTATTTTTGCAAGCAAAAATATATCACCGGTAAAATATATGATGAAAAAGATACTCCTTTCGGCGTTTGTTGTGCTCCTTGCAGCCTGTGCAGGGCACGACCACGGGCACAATGTTCACGAACACGAGCACCCGGTGCTCAATGCAACAAAGTACAGCGACTCTGTTGAACTTTTTGTGCAGTACGACGAGCTTATGGCGGGGCACAAAGCCTCGGTGGTTGCTTATGTAACCTCTCTCCCCGCGTTCAAGCCATACGACGGCGGCGCTGTTAAAGTGTCGCTTGTCTCGGGCTGTAACAATGAATCCTTTATGGTGGAGCCCGCCCACAAGGGAGTGTATGAATTTACGCTTGAGCCACACGAGGCGGCTGTGGGCAATTTGCTGTTTACTATCGACGGCCGCGACTACCCGGTGCATGTTCACATAAGCGGTGAGGAGCACGGCCACGACTCGCACGCTCACGGTCACTCTCGCGAATCACATGACTCTCACGAGGATACTCACGCCCACGAGGCACATTCCCACGATGCTGGCGAGCACCCCGAAAACACCGTCTCTTTCTCAAAGGAGCAGAGTTGGAAAATTGATTTTGCAACAGCTGTTGCCGAAAAAAGCTCGTTCAACGGTGCAGTGAAGGTGGCTGCCCGCGTTGCTCCCACCCCCGACAATTTCACAACCGTGGTTGCAACAACCGCAGGGCGTGTGCAGTTTGCAGGGAATATTGTCGAGGGTAAGGCTGTTGCCGCAGGCGAGGCGCTTTTTGTGCTCGACGGCAGCAATGTGACCGACAACGACGCTGCAGTAAAGTATGCCGAAGCCGAGAGCGATTATCTTGTGGCAAAAAGCAATTTCGCCCGCAAGAGCGAACTTTACAAGAATATGATAGTGTCGCAGCGCGAGTATGAGGAGGCGCAGGCCGCCCTCACCCGTGCCGAGGCAAAATTCCATAGTATGCAGCAAACTTACTCGCAAGGCAAGGGTAGTGTGCTTAAAGCTCCTTACGAGGGCGCTCTTTCGTCGCTGCTCGTGGGCAACGGCGATTATGTGCAGGCTGGTACGCCGCTTGCCGTTGTACAGCGTGCGGGTGCTGTAAATATTGTGGCCGATGTCCCTGTGCGTCACGCAAAGGTGCTTGGCAATATTGTGTCGGTAAATATTGAAACAAGCTGCGGCAAGGTGTATACAATGGCCGAAGCGGGTGCGTGCGTTACAGCCGTTGGAACGGCTGTGAACAATTGCGCGATGCTTCCCGTCACGGTTACTGCCAACAATGTACCCGGTCTTTTTCCCGGCAGCATAGTTACGTTGCACATTGCATCGGGCACGGCTGCTGCCTCAAATGTGGTGTTGCCCCGCACAGCTCTTGTGGAGGAGATGGGCAACTACTTTGTGTTTGTGCAGCACACTCCCGTGTCGTTCGAAAAACGCGAGGTTGAGCCGGGTGCCACCGACGGTGTGAATGTTCAAATTCTCAAAGGAGTGCACCCCGGTGAGCGTGTCGTAACAAAAGGTGGCGTTTCGCTCAAACTCTCGCAGGGAGCCGCAGCGCTCGACCCCCACGCCGGTCACGTTCATTAAAAACTACCGCTTATGCTTAACAGGATAATACAATTTTCGCTGAATAACAAGCTGCTTGTGCTGCTTGGTGTGGTGCTTGTGATTATAGGCGGTGTATATTCGGCACGTAACATTGAGGTTGATGTTTTCCCCGATCTCACAATGCCCACCGTGGTTATTCTCACCGATGCTGCCGAAATGGCGCCCGAGGAGATTGAACGCCTCGTAACCTTTCCCATAGAGACAGCCGTGAACGGTGCCACAAATGTGCGCCGTGTGCGCTCTTCTTCGTCGCAGGGTTTCTCTTTTGTGTGGGTGGAATTTGATTGGGGAATGGATATTTACAAGGCCCGCCAGATAATAAGCGAAAAGATGAGCCTTCTTTCGGGTCAATTGCCCGACGGCATTGTGCCCGTGCTTGCGCCGCAGTCGAGCGTGATGGGCGAAATAATGTTCATCGGTATGCAGGCCGACAGCACCTCGATGATGGAACTCCGCACCCTTGCCGAGTGGGTGGTAAAGCCCGCAATCCTTGCAACGGGCGGCGTGTCGCAGGTAACCATCATAGGTGGCGATTACAAACAGTATCAGGTGCTTGCCGATGCTGTGAAAATGCAGTTCTACGGCGTTACAATGGAAGAACTCGAAGCTGCAGCCGCATCTATGAGCGTGAATGTGGGCGCAGGTGTGTTGCGCGACCATGGCAACGAATATAACCTGCGCGGTATGGGGCGCAGCAACAATGTAGAGGAGCTTGGGAACACGCTTGTGAAGATGAACGCCGATGCTCCCGTGCGCATTGCCGATGTGGCCGAAGTTGTTATTGCACCAGCCGTGCGTCAGGGTTACGCTTCGCAGAATGGTGCTCCTGCCGTTATTCTTTCAATTTCAAAACAGCCGGGCATAAACACGTTGAGCGTAACCGAAAATGTGGAGCGTAACGTTGCTGCAATTGCAAAATCTCTCCCCGCCGATGTGCGCCTCGATACAAAAATCTTCCGTCAGGCCGACTATATACAGGCGTCGGTGAACAACGTGGGGCAGTCGCTTGTCGAGGGTGCTTTGTGTGTTGTCCTTGTGCTCTTCCTTTTCCTCACCAGTATGCGCACCACTGTGATTTCGGTGCTTGCAATTCCCTTGTCGCTGTTGGGCACAATGATTGTGCTCTATCTGCTCAATATGGACATAAACACAATGACATTGGGCGGAATGTGCATTGCGATAGGTTCGCTGGTGGACGATGCGATAATTGATGTTGAAAATGTATACAAACGCTTGCGCGAGAACAGGTTGCAGCCTGCGGGAACACGCCGTTCGGCCTTTACCGTGGTGTTCGAGGCGTCGTCGGAAATACGTGCATCAATAATACACGCCACGCTCATAATTATGGTAACCTTTATGCCGCTCTTCTTCTTGAGCGGTCTCGAGGGACGTATGTTAAAACCTCTTGGCGTGGCCTATCTTGTGGCGCTTGTAATGTCGCTTGTTGTGGCAATGACCGTTACTCCGCTTCTGTGCAAGCTAATGCTGTCGGGCGAGGGTTACCTCTCCCGTACCGAAAAGAAGAATTGGGTTGACAAATGGCTGTTGCCCCACTATTCGGGCTCGCTTGCGTGGGCTATGGGGCACGCAAAAGCAATAATTGTTTCTCTGGGTGTGCTGTTTGCTGTCTGCCTGCTGCTTTTTGTGGCAATGGGCCGCAGTTTCTTGCCCGAATTCAATGAAAAGGCGCTCACCATTGCAGCAGTGTCGCGCCCCGGCGTGTCGCTCGAGGAGTCGAACCGCATAGGCTCTATAATAGAGAATGAATTGTTGCAGATTCCCGAAGTTACAAGCACAGCGCGCCGCACCGGCCGCGGTGAGCTCGACGAGCACTCGCAGACATCGAACGGTGCCGAAATTGATGTGAACTTTGAACTTGGCGAGCGCAACAAGACAGCGTTTTTGAACGACGTGCGTGCGCGCCTGGCTACAATCCCCGGTGTGGTAACATCGGTCGGGCAGCCGTTGGAGCACCGCATCGACCATATGGTGTCGGGAACACAGGCCGACCTTGCAATAAAAATCTTCGGCCCCGACCTCGGCCGTCTTTTCCGCACGGGAACAAAAATAAAATCGTTGCTTGCAGCCTTCCCCGAAGTGGTTGATGTGAATGTGGAGCAGCAGGTTGAAACGCCGCAGTTGCAGATAAGGGCACGCCGCGAGCGTCTGGCCCATTATGGCATTACAATGGAGCAGTTCAATGCCTTCGTAGAGGCTGCTTTCCCCGGCAAAAAGGTGGGTGCGGTTTACGAACAGGAACGCTCGTTCGACCTCATAATACGCCTCAACAGGAATTACACCGAAAGCATCGACGGGGTGCGCGACGCGCTCATTGATGCTCCCGCGGGCAAGGTGCCCCTCTCCGAGGTTGCCGAAATTGTGTCGGTGGGTGGCCCGGGCAGCATAAGCCGTGAAAACGTGCAGCGCAAGGTTGTTGTGTCGGCCAATATTACCGGTGGCGACATTGCGGGCACCGTGGCGCGCATAGAACGTTATTTGGGCAAGGAGCTCCCTCTCGACGAGGGTTACCGCCTGGAGTTCGGCGGGCAATTCGAGAGTGCAGCATCGGCCTCACGCACATTGTGGCTCACAACCGCTGTTGCCGTTCTTGTGGTGTTTGTGCTGCTCTACGGTGAATTCAAAAGCGCTGCGCTGTCGCTTGTGGTGCTTGTGAACCTGCCCCTTGCGCTCATTGGCGGCGTGGTGGCTACGTATCTCTCTTCGGGAGTGATGAGTATTCCTGCGATAATAGGCCTTATAACACTTTTTGGAATTGCTACGCGCAATGGTATTCTGCTTGTCTCGCGCTACCGTCATTTGCGTGCCGAAGGTGTTGCTCTTGACGATGCAATTGCCGAAGGCTCGGGCGACAGGCTTACTCCCATTCTCATGACAGCGTTCACATCGGCGCTTGCGCTCATCCCAATGATTGTTGCGGGCAGCAAGAGCGGTAACGAAATTCAGAGCCCTATGGCCATTGTGGTTCTTGGCGGCCTGCTCTCGTCGACTCTGCTGAACGTGTATGTAATCCCCATCGTATACCGCTGGGTGGTGCGCCGCGGGTGGGCGTAGTCTCTTCTAAAATTGCAGAATAAAGATTGTGTTTCCTGCGCGGGTTGAGAGAACTTTCAAATCTCCACCGTGCAGGAACATTATTTGTCGCGAAAGCGGTAGCCCTATGCCTGTGCCACTGTTCTTGGTGGAGTAGAAGGGCTCGAATATATGCTCAATGTGCTCATCGGCTATTCCGGGGCCGTTGTCCCTGACGGTAATGTAAACCTTTCCCTCCGACGACGATGCGAGCATCTCTATTTTGCCATTCTGCTGTCCATCGAGCACGTGGAAACTGTTGCGCAACAGGTTCACAAGTACCAATATAAGCTGGTTTGCATCGGCCTTTATCACAAGTTCTTGCGGTGCCGTGAATTGCAGGCTGCACTTCCCCTTTTCGTCGCGTAACAGGTGAGCGAGTCTTTTGAACAGTGCGCTTGCGTTTACATCAGCGATTTTGGGCGCAGGTATATTGGAAAGGCGGTGAAATGCATTTACAAAATCGTTTACAGCCACTGCCTGGCTGTGGATTATCTGCATATTTTCGGCTATGTTTTCCTCCAGGGTGCCGTTGTGGGCCGATAGTGATATTATTGGTGCGAGCGAGTTACGCAGTTCGTGCGACATCACCCGCATTATACGCTCGTTGTAGGCAAGTGTTCTCCCCAGCGCTTCGCGTTCGCGGCTGCTCTTTTGCAGGGTATCGTTCATTTTATCGCTCAATGCCCCTAACAGCAGGTCGTTATTTCCAATAAAATAGGTGCTATGCTCTTTGGCCGATATGCAATCCGCAAAGCGGTGCGCTATTTTTATGGGATGACGTATTAGTTTTACGATGAGCAGCAGGGCGGTGGCAATGGTAATATATGCAATTATGGAGAGGCGGTAGTCGCTGTTGTTTATGTAAAAGCCTGTTGCCGCTCCACTGCCGGCAAGCAACAGCAGAATGGCGGCTACCCACATTTTTGTATAGTGCTTGTTAATAGAGTTCATAGCGTTTCATCTTGTTGTAGAGGGTTTGCCGGCTTATTCCAAGCATTTGCGCTGTCATTACAAGGTTGTGCCCCGTGGCTTTGAGTGTGGAGCGGATAAGCCTCTTCTCGGTCTCCTCTATTGTTATTGTGTGCGGGGTGTGTGGTTTGCCTCTTGTAATGTCAAGGGCCTCCCAAGTGTCGTTGTCGCACCATAGAATGGTACGTTCTATGGTATCCTCCAACAGGCTTATATCGCCCTCGGCAGCTATTGCCATAAGCTCGTTCATTGCACCCTCGCTTATTACAGGCACGGGCTTTGCGTATGTGGTGGCATTACGTTGCACAAGTGAATGTATGAGTGGCCCTGCAATGTACCGCTCTTCGTTGGTGTTGCTTGCGGGGTTCATCGCTTGTCGGCGTTTGGCTATGGCATCGCTCATTATCTCCACAAGCCGCCTGTTGTCCCACGGTTTCTGAACAAAATCGTCGGCACCCTCCTTGAGGGCCTGCACCGCGAGCTCTATCTCGCCAAATGCGGTTATGAGCACCACCGATGGCGGGTTGCTCAATGTGCTCTCCTTTTTAATGCGTTTGAGCCAGAAGAGCCCATCGCTGCCGTTGAGTTTTCCGCTGCCGAAGTTCATATCTAATAGCACGGCATCTATATCTTCCTTTGCCACAAGCGCAGGGAGCAGGTTGGGGTTGGCAATGGCAACCACCACTTTTATCTCCTTGCTCAAAACGGCGTGCAGTGCTTGCAGTACTGCCTTGTTGTCATCTACTATTATTATCTTGGCATCTATCATAGCATTGCAAATATAACCTATTTCTTTTACAATGTGGTTTTTTATAGCTGTTCGCAATCTATTTTGTCAAAAAAGTGGACAATTTTGGCACTGCGCAATCTGTTTTCTCAAAAAGACGTTGCAGCGGTTTGTTCCACCGCATACTTTTGTCGGCAAACAACAGAGGTATGAATACAAATTCTTCGGTCTATACAAGGTTATTGCTTGCAACAATGATGTTTGTTTTGTCGTTGGCACCGCTTATGGCACAGGATAGCCTGCCGGCGCGTGCTTATACACTGCGCGAGGTTGTGGATATGGCCCGCCACCGGTCGCCCGATGCGGTGTCGGCTCGCCACGCATATAATTCGGCTCTGTGGAACTATCGCTCTTATCGTGCCGACTATCTGCCTCACGTAACGCTTACATCGTCGCCCTATTTCAACAAAACCACCGATTATGTAACCCTCCCCGATGGCAGCGAGAGTTATGCCAAATACAACAACCTTAAAACCGACCTCACCCTTAACATAAAACAGAACCTGCACCTCACAGGCGGTTCATTCACGTTGAGCGGTTTTGTGCGCCGCCTCGACCTCTTGGGCCGCCACTCCACCACTTACAATGTGCAGCCGCTTATGCTCACCTATCAACAGAGCCTTTTTGGCTACAACTCGCTTAAGTGGAGCCGCCGCACCGAGCCTGTGCGCTACCGTGTGGCACGCAAGAACTATTCCGAGGCAATGGAACTTGTGTCGGCTCAGGCATCATCCTATTTCTTCTCGCTTGCCGCCGCACAAACCAATATGAGCATAGCCGAGGGTAATTTTGCCGAGGCCGACACGCTCTACAATTTTGCTCTTGCACGCTATAATATAGGTACAATAACCGAGAACGAGATTCTGCAGTTGGAAGTAAACCGCTTGTCGGCCGAAACGGAACTGCTTAACGCCCGTATATCCTTAGACGAGGCGACAGACAGGCTGCGCAGCTACCTTAACATAACCGAGGATATGCGTATAATGGTGAATGTCGATGAGGACATTCCGCAAATAAATGTGGAGGTGGGCGATGCTATGGCGCTTGCAAGGGAGAACAATCCCGAATTGGAATCGCTCCTTCTGCAACGTTTGGAAGGGGAGAGCAACCTTGCAAGAGCCCGCGCCGACAGGGGGCTGAAGGCCGATGTCTATCTGCGTGTGGGCCTTTCGCAAACGGGTGAGGAGTTCCGCTCAAGTTTTCATAATCTGCTCGACGAGCAGTATGTGAGCCTCTCGCTCTCGCTGCCCATCTTCGATTGGGGCAAGGGACGTGGGCAGGTTGAGCGTGCCCGTTCCAATCTTAAACTTGTGGAAACAAATATAAACCGTAGCGAAATAGAGTTTGAACAACGCGTGTCGAAAGTGGTGAAGCAGTTCAATCTGCAATGGCGCAGGGTTGATATAGCCCGCCGCACAAAGGCCACTGCCGCACATCGCTACGAGGTTGCCCGCAAACTATATATTATGGGGCGCTCTACCGTGCTGCACCTGAACGATGCAATGAACGAGAAGGATACTGCCTTCCGTGCCTACGTGGCATCGCTCGCCACCTATTGGGACCTCTATTATACATTGCGCAGCCTCACCCGCTACGACTTTGAGCGCAACCGTCTTATTGAAGAACTTGTAATGGATTAAATTATGGATATACAATTAAAAGAAAAGGCGTGGTATGTGAAATATCGTTTTCACATAGCCGGTGCAGTGGCGCTGTTCCTGCTTATGGCCTATATGCTGGTTATAGCCCTCTCCCCAAGCAGGCAGCGTGTGTCGGCAACCTCGGTGCGGGTTGCCGAGGTACAGGAGGGCGACTTCGTAGAGTATGTGAACAGCGACGGTGTGCTGTATCCCATTCGAACACACAGAATAAATGCAAAAGAGGGTGGTATGGTGCAGCGTGTGGTGGCCGATAATGGAGCGATGGTGCGCAAGGGCGATACCATACTCCTGCTTGCCAACCCCGAGCTCGAGCGCAATATCGACGATATGCGCGACACATACCACAAGAGCGTAAACAATTACAAGGAGCGCATAATTGAGATGGAGCAGAAATCGCTCACTCTGCAGCAACAGACTTTGCAGACGGCATATGAGCTACGCCGCCTCGAAAAGCAGTACAACCTCGATTGCGAGGAGTTCCGTATGGGCATTAAAAGCAAGGCCGAGCTCGAGGTTTCGCAAGACGAATACAACTACCGCAAAACGGCAGCCGAGTTACAGATGAAGAGCCTTGTGCAGGATTCTGCAATGAATGTGATACGCCGCGAGATGCTCGATGCCGACCTTGCGACAGAGCAAAAGAAACTGTGGCGCAGCAGCGAAAGACTGCGTGATTTGATTATTTTTGCAACGGCCGACGGGCAGTTGAGCAACCTGTCGGTGACGTCGGGCAAACAGGTGGGTGCAGGCGAGGAGTTATGCGAAATAAAGGTGCTCGACAGCTACAAACTGCAGCTGAACGTGAGCGAATATTATATAGACCGCATAACAACAGGGCAGGCGGCCACAGTCAATTATGGCGGCGGCACATACAACCTCTTTGTGAGCCGTGTGATACCCGAGGTGAATAATGGCACGTTTACGGTGGAGATGCTCTTTGCCGATTCCGTGCCCCAGAATGCCCGTGTGGGCAAAAGCTACCTCACAAAGATAGAACTTGGCTCGGCTACTACTGCTGTGCTGCTGCCAAAAGGCGATTTTTATGTGAAAACAGCCGGCAAGTGGATATACAAGCTGTGCGACGATGGCAGGCGTGCCGTGCGAGTGCCATTGGAACTGGGGCTGCAAAATCCAATGTACTACGAGGTGAGGAGCGGTCTTTCGGCAGGCGACAAGGTGATAGTGGCAGGCTACGATATAATGGGTGATGCCGAGGAGATAATAATAGAAAATGACTAAAATAATATAGAGGCTTAATTGTTGTTACCAAATCTTATCATTGCTGTCATATCAAACGAAAGTGAGATATCTAAATGATTTTTTGGTCGATCGTATAAATATAAATTGACAAAAACAAAGTAATATGAATTTGAGAACAGAAAATTTAAGAAAAGTCTTTCGAACAGACTTGATGGAGACGATAGCCCTCGACGGCGTTTCAATAGATGTTAAAGAGGGCGAGTTTGTGGCCGTTATGGGCCCCTCGGGCTGTGGAAAATCCACCTTGCTCAATATATTGGGCCTGCTCGACACACCCACCGAAGGCACCTATCATTTAGGCGACAAGGAGGTTGCTGCCCTGCGTGAAAAGGAGCGTAGTGCATACCGCCGTGGCAAGATAGGTTTCATTTTCCAGAGCTTCAACCTCATAGAGGAACTCACGGTAGAGGAGAACGTGGCTCTGCCACTTACATATTTGGGAGTAAAGGGCAAGGAGCGCCGCAGGCGTGTGAGCGAGGTGGTGGAGCGTATGGGCATTTCGCACCGCTTGCACCACTATCCCGCGCAACTGTCGGGTGGCCAGCAGCAGCGTGCTGCCATTGCACGTGCATTGGTTTACAGGCCCGGGCTTATATTGGCCGATGAACCCACGGGTAATCTCGATTCAAAAAACGGCATCGAGGTGATGGAACTGTTGCGCGAGCTCAACAAGGCGGGCACCACCATTGTAATGGTTACCCACTCGCTGCGCGATGCCTCGTATGCCGGCCGCATAATAAACTTATTCGATGGCAAGGTGGTGGATTCGTTAGATGAAAAATTATAAGTGAGATATAATGAGTGTCATACCGAACGAAGTGAAGTATCTCAATAAATTATGGAACTTGATTATGATAAAGAATTTTATATCCAATCTTAAACGCTATAAGGTATCCTCGCTGCTGAATATCTTGGGAATGAGCGTGGCGTTTGCATCGGCATACGTGCTGTTTCTGTGGGGAGGCAATGAACTTACGTATAACAGCACCCTGCGCGATGCCGACAGTACCTTCCGCTTGCAGTTTGGCAAATATCCCACCGCAGGGCCTGAGGCTCCTTTTGAGAGAACTGCGTTTGTTACGGCTAAC
Organism: Bacteroidaceae bacterium; assembly: GCA_045636125.1. Classification (GTDB taxonomy): domain Bacteria; phylum Bacteroidota; class Bacteroidia; order Bacteroidales; family Bacteroidaceae; genus HGM04593. The sequence continues at coordinate 108,944 of JAZTWX010000026.1, read as the reverse complement.
TTGGCACACCGCTTTGCTTCTGCCAATGAGGATATTCTTGAGGGCTTTGGCAAAATGGAAAGGTATATCGGAACCAGCCCGCTGCCCATAAGGGTGCCGGTGGGGGAGCGCGAGGATACTATAACAATACAGGAGAACTGGGGGTATGCCGCTATGCCCAAGGTTATGGGTTTCAATATTATAGATGGCAATGTAGATGACCTTGAAATACAGAATAACATAATATTGTGCGAGTCCTTTGCACGTGCCCACGGCTTTTGGGTGGGCGATGTCATTTACGATGTCTACCAGCGCCGCTCGCTCACCGTTTGTGCCATTTTCGAGGATTTCCCCGACAACTGCTGGTTCACAGGCTTGCACTCCTATATAGCCGACCCTCCTACACAGAAACTCATAAACGACAATGTAAACGGCAATTACAACTATTTCTACAGGCTTAAAGACAAGAAACTGAAGGAGGCCTTCATAGAGAACTGCTACAACAGCCTTATGCAGCAGGAGGGTATGGAAATTTCGCTCGACTCCCTTAAAAAGGAGGTGCCAATAGAATTGTGCCCGCTAAGTGAGGCAGCCTTCGATACCGATACAAACTCTTTGGGCCTTGTTATAGACAAGAATTTGTCATATACCCAACTTATTATAGTTGCGGCAATACTGCTCATTGCTTTTGTGAACTATTTCAATTTCTTTATGGCTATGCTGCCGGGGCGCGTGAGGCGTATGAATGTGGAAAAGGTGTTCGGGGCACCATTGTGGTTGTTGCGTTTGAGGCTGCTGTTCGAGTCGTTGGGTATTGTTACCATTGCCTTGCTGCTTGCTGCATTGATAATAGTGTTTGTGGCTCCCGAAATAAATTATGACGAAATTATGCGCAGGCCCATATATTTGAGCGAAAACCTTCCTACCGTGCTTAAATTTGTGATATTGGCTCTGTTGATGGCTGTTATTACAAGCATATATCCCATATACTACCTAACATCGGTGTCGGCAGCCTTCGCGGTTAAAAAGTCGTTCGGTAACACGGTGGCAGGCCGTCGCCTGCGCTATGCGCTGCTATCTGTGCAGTTTTTTATCACATTGGTGCTTATAATAGTTACTATGTTCATTAAGCATCAGACCAATTATATGGTTAATTACGATATGGGCTTCGACAAGGAGAATGTGCACGTGGTTTATATCAATACCAAGCACCTTGAGTTCGAAAGTATTCTTAAACAGTCGTTATTAGTGGAAGATGTTGCTTTTGCCCGTGACGGATATATGATTCGCGATTACCGTATGGGGTGGGGCCGCCACGTCAAGGGGCGTGGCGAGGATGAGCGTATATCGTTTCAGGTTATGCCGGTTTCATACTCGTTTTTAAGAATGCTTGGAATTGAAATTGTGGAGGGGCGCGATTTTGTTTTGGAAGACGAATACGGCGGTGGCGCTTATATCTTTAATGAAAAGGCGCGCGATGCCTATAACCTTAAGGTGGGTGATGTTGTAGGTGCTTGGAATGGCGATGCTCCCATTGTGGGCTTTTGCACGGACTTTAACTTCAGGCCCTTGAGTATGAATACCGTTCCGTTTGCATTTATAGTGATGGGTACCAAGCAACCGGCATCTTATTGCCCGTATATAAAGGCTGCTCCGGGTGTTCCTGTCGAAGAGTTCTATGCGTATGTAAGAGAGTGCTTTGCGCAATTGACAGGGAAGAGCGTGGAAGACGAAGCAATCAAGAGGCTCGAATTTGAGGCATTATCACATCAGATAGCCACTGCTTATCAGAGTGAGGAGGGCTTTGCCTTTGTTGTGGGCATCTTCTCGTTGATATCCATTGTTTTGTCATTGATGGGTGTGTTCGGGTTGGTGTTCTTTGAAACGCAGTATCGCCGCCGCGAGATTGCCTTGCGCAAGGTGCATGGTGCATCGGTAAATGATATTCTGCTTATGTTTGTATGGCAATATGTGAAGATTGTACTTGCAAGTTTTGCAGTGGCTTTGCCGGTGGGGTATATAATAGTTTCGGGCTGGTTGCAAGGGTTTGCCTACCCGGTTCCCATAACGCCGTGGATATTTATTTTTGCACTGATGGCTGTAGCGGCAGTAACCTCGGTTATAGTGCTGGTTCGTGCCTATGGTGTAGCAAATGATAACTCCATAAATTCGCTGTATGCGGAATAATATAAAAATTGAGGAGCACGCGTGTGTGAAGTGAACCCCAAAGTTTTTTGTCCAAACTTTGGGGTTCACTTCACTTTGTCTATATCTCCGTTTTTTGAATATATGAAAGCCAAGGAGTCGCAGCCTTCCTTTTCGTCGTAAACGTCGGCTGACACCTTTCCTCTTAAAAATTCGGTGCCGTATAATGTTACATCTTCATTTAACAATGCTTGCCCTGTTTCTGATTTGCTGTTATTGTTGCAAGAGAGCATAATCAGGACAATGGCAACAGATAATATGGTTTTGAAAGAAAAAATAATTTATAATATTTATATGCCTGCAGCTATTTCATTTACTCCCCGCCGTAATGTATGTAACCGTTGAAATTCTTTTTGTAATTGTTGTAACCCGATTTACGCTGATATTCTTCATTCTTGTGTGGTAGCAGTGTGGGGTAATTTATTCCGTTGTAGAAATACTGAAAAGCTACACGGGAAATTTCCATTTCTTTTGGGTATTTATTTTTGTTGCGATTGTATAGCTCGCTAAAATGCTCTTCTCTGTTACACTCCGTTACCGTTGACCAGCAAAATTGCCAGAACTCCATCTGATGCCCTTTTTTTAATTTTGACAAATAGCTTAATACTAAATCTTCATTGCTGAATATGTAATTAACCAGATACTCCTGAAACATTCCGCTGCATTCCCCGGTGTTTTTCATTCCCACAGCAAGATTTATTATTTTTTTGCAAAGAATTGTGTCGTTTATATGCGAGAGCCCAAGTAGTTGTTCAATGTGTTCGCAACACATTTGGCTCATTGATATATCGTAATTATCGTCCCAAACATAACAATAGGTCATTGTCCATTCCAACCACGTTGTAGGAAAGGCTTCCAGAAATTCTTGCTCCGTTTGGGCGGTGCGTTCTCCTTTCTTCAAAGTTCTGTATGCTTTGTTCAGTCTTGCTGTATCAACAGGAAAGTATTGTGCCTTTGCAGTTGTAAAAAAAGCAATGAGTAGCAGCGTGGCAAAAATCAGTCGTTTCATAATTACCGTAAATGCTAAATTCCACAAAGAAGATGTCCTTTGCAAGCAGGCTATTCCCTTTGGTCGGCCCCCCACATAAGTTTCTCGCGCAGGTTGAGGATGAACGAGTGTTCGCGGCGGCGCACAATGAGTTGTTTGTAGTCGGCTTTTTTCACCGTGATAATGGTGCCCTCGTCACAGCTTTCGTTGCGGCCGTCAATGGCTATCAGATAGTTGTGGCTGCGGCTGTTTACCTTTATCTCAATTGTTGTGTTGTCGCTCAACACAAGGGGACGTGCGCTGAGGCTGTGCGGAGCAATGGGCGTGAGCACAATCACATCGGCATCGGGGGCAATTATGGGGCCGCCTACGCTCAATGAATATCCTGTGGAACCCGACGGTGCAGCAACAATAAGTCCGTCGGCCTGGTAGGTTATCTTCTCTTTCCCGTTGAGGGTGGCCTCAATTGCCATCATCGACGACGATGCGTGTTTCATCACGGCAATCTCGTTCAGTGCCACGGGGTAGCTCTTAATCTCGCCGTTTGTGGCCTTTGCTTCTATGAGGCTGCGCTCCTCCACGCAATATTCACCGGCGTGCAGGCGCTGCATAATGTGCTCAATGTCGTGGTTCGATGTAGATGTAAGGAATCCCAGTCGCCCGGCGTTTATGCCCAGGATGGGTATTCTTTTTCTGCCTATGCGCGAGGCTGTGCGCAGCAGCGTTCCGTCGCCACCGAAGCTTATGGCAATGTCGGCTGTAAAGTCGTCATTGTCAATTATTTCAGCCTCGTCGAGCGCAATGCCGCGTGTGGCGAGCAAAAAGTCGAAGAAAGGGCGGTCTATGGCGCAGCTGTCGCCGTGTCTTTTAACCTCTTCGAACAGCTTGTCTATGCTCTCCGATTTTTCTGTCTGGTGTATGTTACCGAATATCGCAAGCTTCATATTTATACTATTTTTTTGCGCTGCAATTACAAAGTAATGTTAGTAAGTGCAAAATTACGATAAAATATTATTTTAATTTTATTATTTATAGTAATTTTGCTCTTAATAATTGAATTTTAATAATAAACTGCGCAAATAGCGCCAGAAAGTAAACAACTTATGAAGACGAAATTAAGCGTAAATATAAACAAAATAGCGACCATAAGAAATGCTCGCGGCGGGAATAATCCCGATATCCTGAAGGTTGCAAAGGATTGCGAAGCCTTTGGAGCCGATGGTATTACCGTTCACCCCCGTCCCGACGAGCGCCACATACGCCGCGCCGATGTTCCTGCTCTGCAGGCTATCCTGCGCACCGAGTTCAACATCGAGGGTTATCCCTCGAAGGAGTTTATGGACCTTGTGCTGCGCGTGCGCCCCTCGCAGGTTACCCTTGTTCCCGACAAACCCGACCAGATAACATCGAACAGCGGCTGGGATACCGAGAAGGAGCAGGAATTCCTGCGCGATATTCTCAACGATCTTCGCGGTGCGGGCATCAGAAGCTCAATCTTCATAGACGCACAGCCCCGTATGGCCGAATTCGCCGCAAAGGCGGGTGCCGACCGTGTGGAGCTCTACACCGGCCCTTATGCCCACGAGTATGCCAAGAATCCCGAAAAGGCCATCGCTCCTTTCCTTGAGACAGCTACCCGTGTAAAACAGCTTGGCATAGGCCTTAACGCAGGTCACGACCTGAGCCTCGAGAACCTCAAGTATTTCACCGACATTATCCCCTGGGTAGACGAGGTGTCGATAGGTCACGCGCTTGTGTGCGATGCCCTCTATCTTGGCCTTGAAAAGACTATCGAAGCGTATCAGAATTGTTTGATTAAATAAAAAACATCTTAAATACTATGAATCTATTTGCAGCAGTAACCGAAACAGCCGTAATGGCACAGGACTCCATTATGGCATTGACAGAACCGGTTCAAGAGAGTATAAACGTGTGGGAACTTGCAGTAAAGGGCGGTTGGATAATGGTGGTGCTTGCGCTCCTTTCCATCCTGGGTATCTATATATTCTTCGAGCGCTTTGCAACCCTGCGCAAGGCAAAGAACAAAAATGCCTATCTGCTCGACCGCTTGCACGACAACCTCAAGGATGGCGATATAAAATCGGCAGCAAACTATTGCAAAAACCAGGAAACCATTCTCTCTCGCGTGCTCGAAAAGGGAATTAAGGCTTACGGCCTCTCGCTCACATCAATCCGTGGCGCGCTCGACAATAGCGCAGGTCTCGAAATTGCAAAGCTCGAAAAGGGCCTTCCCATTCTCTCTACAATTGCAGCCGTTGCTCCAATGATTGGTTTCTTGGGAACAGTAACAGGTATGGTGCAGGCTTTCTGGGAGATGTCTAATGCCGGCAACAATATCGATGTCTCGCTCCTTTCGAGCGGAATCTACGAGGCTATGATAACCACCGTGGGTGGTCTCATTGTGGGAATTATCTCCATTTTCGCCTACAACTATCTTGTAGCTCTTGTAGACCGTGTGCAGAACGACATTGAGGGCGACATTATAGCCTTTATGGAAATTGTGAGTGAACTCAAAGAGAAAAACTAACCCTCTTTTTTGCCTGTAACAATGATTAAAAGAAAGACAAAGACAATAGATATGTTTTCAATGTCGTCTATGACCGACATTATATTCCTATTGTTGATTTTCTTTATGATAACCTCCACAATGGTAACTCCCAATGCCATTAAGGTGCTCCTGCCGCAGGGTAGCCAGCAGACATCGGCAAAGCCTCTTGCGCGCATAATCATCGACAAGGACCTCAACTACTATTCGGCCTTTGGCAACGACGACGAAATGCCCATTGCTCCCGAGGACATTACAGCTTTTCTGCTCGACTGTGCCTCAAAACAGCCCGAAATGTATGTTGCGCTCTATGCCGACGAGAGCATCCCTTACAGGGAGATTGTGAGAGTATTGAATATTGCCAACGAGAACCAGTTTAAGATGGTGCTTGCAACGCGCCGTCCCGACAAGAAATAATGAAACCTATAACAAAAGAACAGCAATACGCAATTGTGGCAACGGCAACGGTGCATCTGTTGCTCTTTCTGCTGCTGTGGCTGCTTGTGATAGACAAGCCCAGGCCGCAGGAGGAGAGGGGTGTTCCCGTTGTTATGGGAAACACAACTTTTGCAAAGGGTGACGCCTACCAGCTTACCGAGGTGTCCGTCGCTCCCGTTCCCTCGCCTGTTACCACTGTTCCGCCCCGTCCTGCCACGGCAAAGGTGGAGCCGCTCATAACACAGAGCGACGAGCCGTCGGTGGCTATTCCCTCTTCCGAAAAGAAAAAGAGCGAGAAGAAAAAGGTGGAAAAGCCAAAGAAGAGCGCCCAACAGCTTGAGGCCGAGCTTAAAGCCCAGGAGGCCGAACGCTTGCGCCGTGAGGCCGAAGAGATGGCCCGTGTGGCCAACGCCCGCATCGCGGGAGCCTTTGGCAAAGGCAGCACAATGACTGCAAAAGGTGAGGCGAAGGAGGGCAAGGGTAGTGAAGGCTCGCTGCAAGGCAACAGCACCGCGGGTGTTGTCACAGGCACCGGCGGCTACGGCAACTTCGACCTTAACGGCCGCACATTGGGCGCGGCAGGGCTCCCCCGCCCGAACTACAATGTGCAGGAGGAGGGTCGTGTGGTTGTGAATATAACCGTGAACCCCGAAGGAAAGGTTATCCAAACAACGATAAATTCCCGTACAAACACAGCAAACAGCGCATTGCGTCGCGCAGCTATCGAGGCAGCACGCAAGGCGGTTTTCAACAAGGTTTCCACAATGAACAACCAGATGGGAACAATAACCTATTATTTCAAATTGCAGTAATTATGAACAAGATATTCCTTTTTCTTGCCGACGGCTTTGAGCCCGTTGAGGCTCTTGCTCCGGTTGATGTAATGCGCCGTGCTGGGTTGCAGGTTACAACAGTGTCCATTATGGGCCGCAAAGAGGTTGTTGCCGCCCACGGTATAACCGTTGTTGCCGATGCGCTTTTCGAGGATGCCTGTTTTTCGCAGGGCGATGCTTTTGTGCTCCCCGGTGGTGGAGTTGGCACCGAAAACCTTTCGGCCCACGAGCCTTTGCGCGCAATATTGAAAGAGGCTGCTGCACAGGGCAAGCTTGTGGCAGCAATTTGTGCCGCACCTATGGTTCTTGGCCGCACGGGACTTCTCTGCGGCAAAAAGGCAACCTGTTACCCCGGCTGCGAGGGCGACCTCGAGGGTGCAACCTACACAGCTGCAGCGGTGGAGGAGTGCGGTAACATAATCACAGCCTGCGGCCCCGGCGTGTCGTTCGATTTCGGTTTTTCAATAGTAAAATATTTCTGCGGCGAAGAGGCGGTAGCCACCTTGCGCGCGCAGATGCAATTCGGCAAATAATGAAAAGATATATAATAGTTGTAGCGGGTGGAAAGGGCACCCGTATGGGCGGCGAAACCCCCAAACAATTCCAGTTGCTTGCGGGCCGTCCCATTGTAATGCGCACACTCGAGCACCTTTATGCGCTCGACTCGTCGCTGCAGATAATCCTTGTGCTCCCCGCCGAGCACATTGAAATGTGGAAGGCGTTGTGCAAGGAGTACTCTTTCCAGATACCTCTTATGCTCACCGCTGGCGGCACCACCCGTTTCCACTCGGTGCAGAACGGTCTTGCTCTTGTTGACGACATTGATGAGGCTCTTGTGGGCGTGCACGACGGCGTGCGTCCCTTTGTGTCGCAGCGTCTCTACGACGATGCTTACCGCGAGGCTATGATAAGCGGTGCTGTAATCCCTATGATAGACATCCACGACAGTGTGCGCCACATTATTGGCTGCAACGGAGCAAGCGAGGTTGTGCCCCGCGACCGTTACCGCCTTGTGCAGACACCGCAGGTGTTCAAGCTTTCGGTGCTGCGTAAAGCCTACGAACAGCGCTTTGTAGAGGGCTTCACCGACGATGCTTCGGTGGTTGAGGCTATGGGAGTGCACGTTGCAGGTGTCGAGGGTAACCGTGAGAATATAAAGCTCACCACTCCTTATGATATGATGATAGCGAACACCATTATTGAATGCTGGAACTCGCAACAAGGAATATAAAATTTCTTCCGGGGGTGGGCGAGCAACGCGCCACCCTGCTGGGCAGGGAACTCAAGATATATTCCCTGTACGACCTCCTGTACTATTTCCCCTATAAATATGTCGACCGCAGCCGTCTTTTCAAGGTGAGTGAGCTCACCGGCAATATGCCTTTTGTGCAGTTGCAGGGCGAGATACGCAGCTTCGAGGAGATGGGCGAGGGCGTTTCGCGCCGTCTCGTGGCCCATTTTTTCGACGGCACGGGCTTTATCGACCTTGTGTGGTTCCGCGGTATAAAATATGTAAAAGGGCGTTATAAGGTGGGCGAGAAATATCTTGTCTTCGGAAAGCCCACAGCCTTTAACGGCCGTGTGAACATAGCCCACCCCGACATTGACCTTGCGTCGTCGTTGCAACTCGACCAGATGGGCCTGCAGCCTTACTACAACACAACCGAAAAGATGAAGCGCAGCGGCCTCAACTCTTCGGCAATGGCCAAGCTTGTGCATAATCTCTTCCAGCTGTCGGGCACGGGAGTGAAAGAGACGCTCACGCCCGACATTATATCGAAGCACGGCCTTATGGGGCTCCCCGATGCTCTGCGCGCCATACATTTTCCCAAGAACAACAAAGAGCTTCAGGCGGCGCAGTACCGCCTTAAATTCGACGAGCTCTTCTACATACAGCTAAACATCCTCCATTATGCCAAAGACCGGCAGATGCGATACGTGGGGCACCGCTTCGCCACAGTGGGCGAAACGTTCAACCGTTTCTACAATGAAAAGCTCCCCTTCGAGCTCACAGGCGCACAGAAGAGGGTGGTGAAGGAGATACGCCGCGACGTGAACAGCAATCGTCAGATGAACCGCCTTGTGCAGGGCGATGTGGGCAGCGGAAAAACCCTTGTGGCGCTGCTCTCAATGCTTCTTGCCAAGGATAACGGCTACCAGGCGTGTCTTATGGCGCCCACCGAAATTCTTGCCGAACAACATTTTGCCACCCTTTGCCGTATGCTTCAAGGGTTGCCCGTGCGTGTGGAGCTTCTCACCGGAAGCACCAGGCAAAAGGACCGCCCGGCCATTCTTCAAGGGCTGCTCGATGGCTCGATAGATATTCTTGTGAGCACACACGCTGTGCTCGAGGACAACGTGCAGTTCCGTAGTGTGGGCCTTGTGGTAATTGACGAGCAGCACCGTTTCGGTGTTGTGCAGCGTGCCAAAATGTGGGCAAAAAACAATATCCCGCCCCACATTCTTGTAATGACCGCAACCCCCATCCCCCGCACTCTTGCAATGACGCTATACGGCGACCTCGATGTGTCGGTGATAGACGAGCTACCGCCCGGTCGCAAGCCCATCAGCACGCAGCACATTTTTCGTAACCGTGCCGATAGTATGTACTCTTTTATGCGCCGTCAGTTGCAGGAGGGGCGTCAGGTATATGTTGTCTATCCTCTCATCAGCGAGAGTGAGAAGCTCGACCTCAAGAACCTCGAAGATGGCTACAAACAGCTCTGCAACATCTTCTGCGACTATCGCCTGAGCAAGCTGCACGGCAAGATGAAACCAAAAGAGAAGGACGAGGAGATGCGCCGTTTCGCTGCTGGTGAAACACATATACTTGTGTCGACCACGGTAATTGAGGTGGGTGTCGATGTTCCCAACGCATCGGTGATGGTAATTGAAAATGCCGAGCGGTTCGGCCTTTCGCAGCTGCATCAGCTGCGCGGGCGTGTAGGGCGTGGTGCGTCGCAGTCCTACTGTATTCTTGTCACCGACTATAAACTATCCGAGGATACCCGCAAACGTATGGAAATAATGACCGGCAGCAACGACGGTTTTGAAATTGCCGAGGCTGACCTTAAACTGCGCGGCCCCGGTGATATTGAGGGCACGCAGCAGAGTGGCATTGCATTCGACCTTAAAATTGCCAACCTTGCCCGCGACGAGCAGCTTTTGCAGTATGTGCGTTCAATTGCCCGTGAAATTGTAGAGGCCGACCCCGAGTGCAGCAGCCCTCTTTACCGCACTCTGTGGGAGCATCTGCGCGAGCAGAAAAAGCGCAACAACCGCAACTGGGGCGCAATATCGTAACACTCTTCTGCCTTTGTGCGTTACGCGTCGTTAACACTTTTAGGGAAAAGATAACGGCTTAATTTTCGGTATTTTACAAACTTTTTCGTATCTTCGCAAAATAAACCATAATATGGCGCGCCGCGCCGCTAACCGAAAACTTATAACTGATGGAAAAAACACTCATTCTCATTAAGCCCAACGCAATTCAGCGTGGTCTTATGGGTGACATTATCACCCGTTTCGAACGTAAAGGCTTGCGTTTTGCAGGAATTAAAATGCTGTTTATGACCGACGAGATTGTGGCCGAGCACTACGCTCACCTCAAGGAGCGCCCCTTCTTCCCTTATCTCAAAGCATCTATGCAGGCTGCGCCCATAATAGCTTGTTGCATCGAGGGTGCCGAGGCTGTGGAGACCGTGCGTCAGCTTGTGGGTGCAACAAATTCGCGCAAGGCGTTGCCCGGAACCATTCGTGGCGACTTCTCAATGAGCGGCGAACAGAATGTAGTTCACGCGTCGGACTCTGTTGAGAATGCACAGATAGAGATTGCACGCTTCTTCAAAGAGGGTGAGCTGTTCGACTATAAGTCGGCTGTTACCGAGTTTGAGTATGGCGGCGAAGAGAGTATAAAATTCAAATAATATAAAGTGAACAGAACGGTAAAAAATATTCTTCTGGTTGCCCTTTTGCAGCTTGCCGTGTGCGGCGCAAAGGCGCAGGATGCGTTGCCCACCCCCCTTGTAGCCGACTCTCCCATTGAGCTCGGCGACTCGCTCGAGCTGCACACCACGTTGCTTAACGAGGAATTCCTTATTCCCTCGAGCGAGCTTTACCCCACTTGGGAGAACAGCGGTGTACACTATTCGGCAAAGCTCCCCGATTCTTTGCGCATCGACCTGCGTAAGTTCTGTATGCCCACCGAAAATACAAAGGTAACCGATGTGTTCGGCTACCGTCCCCGTCGTCGCCGTGCACACAACGGCCTCGACATAAAGGTGCAGCGCGGCGACACCATACGCGCGGCATTCGACGGCAAGGTGCGTATTACATCCTACCAGCGTCGCGGTTACGGCTACTATGTGGTTATACGCCACGACAACGGCCTTGAAACCGTGTATGCCCATCTGCAGCGCAGGTTGGTCGATGTCGACCAGAAAGTAAAGGCCGGCGACCCCATCGGGTTAGGAGGAAATTCGGGCCGCAGCACTGGTCCACACCTCCATTTCGAAACAGTGCTTATGGGAAAATCGCTCAACCCTTCACTCTTTTTCGACTTTAAGAACCAGACAACCACAGGCGAATATTACACCTACTACAAGCCCGGTACACGCCGCTACGATGCAAAGAGCGGCAAGATGATTGTAGAGGGCCCCGAACCAAAATACCACAAGGTGCGTTCGGGCGAGACGGTTTCTACAATTGCCCGCAAACGCGGTGTGTCGCAGAGCACAATCTACAAACTCAACGGCATTAATTCCCGCACTATCTTGCGTATAGGGCAAAGCTTGCGTTACCAGTAAGTATGTACCTTATTATATTATAAAACAACACCGGCGAGAAGTGAATCTCGCCGGTGTTGCTGTTTTTATGCGGTTGCCTGTACTTATTTACTGTACCTTGCAATCTTCTTTATGGTCTTGGGGATATCGGTGTTATCAATTACACCGTGGAATTTATCGGCCTGCTGGCCAATGGCAAAAAGTGGCACAAATGTTCCCGAGTGGTTGGGGCCTGCCCAGCTTACAAGGGCTATGCGGTTAACGGCATTCTTGGCCACTGTGGCTATTGCCTCGAATTTCTCCACTCGCTTCTGGGGGTTGCCTTCTCCCTCTTCGAAGAGTCTCTTCATATATTGCTCTTCGCTGTTGCTGGGTGTGAGAGCTCCCCACAGGCCGGTGTACTCTTTAATTACCTCTTTAATATCATCCCACGCAAGGGGCATACGCTGCATAGCCTTTGTGCGCATAATGCTCTTGAGCTTGTCCTCGCTTGCCTTCTGGCAATCGAGTGCCTTGAGGTTGAGCGCGTACGCGCCGCTGTAACCGAGCACAAGGCCGCCTGTCTCGTGGTCGGCAGTAACAACAATGAGTGTCTCTTTGGGGTTCTTCTTGTAGAACTCTACTGCGCGCTCGATAGCAGCGTTGAAGTCGAGCATCTCGTGGAACATTGTGGCTGCGTCGTCGCTGTGTGATGCGTAGTCGATTTTTCCCCCTTCTACCATAAGGAAGAAACCTTTTTTGCTCTTCTTCCCCAAAAAGTTTATCGCAGCGTCGGTTATCTGCGCAAGGGTGAGGTCTTCGGGTGTGCGGTCTATTGTATAAGGTATACCCTCGTTTACCTCCTTCTGGTAGAGCATCATTTTTTTTGCGCCGGCTGCCTTTTGTGTGTAGTCGCTGTATCCGCGGGCAATGGTGTAGCCGTCCTCCTGCGCTTTTGAGTAGAGAGCCTCGCGCTGCGCGTCGCTGCATTTTGCGTCGCCACCTGCATAGAAGTCGTAGCCTGCGGTGAGCATCTCACAGGCAATGTCGTGGTAGTTGTTGCGGCTCTTGTTATGGGCGTAAAAAGCTCCGGGCGTTGCGTGGTTTATGCACACTGTTGTTGCAACACCCACCGCAAAGCCGGCCTCTTTTGCTGCGTGTGCAACGCTGTATACGGGCTCGCCCGCAGGGTTAGCACCTATGTAGCCGTTAGTGGTCTTTTCTCCTGTGGCAAGGGCTGTGCCCGAAGCGGCCGAGTCGGTTACTCCGTTGCTTGCCGAAAAAGTTGTCACAAAGGCTGTGGCGGGGAATTGTGTAAAACACAAGGGGGCGGGGCGTCCTATAGTGCCTTGCTTCTCGCCCAGGAAAAGCTCGGTGCCGAGAACGTGTGAGGGGCCCATGCCGTCGCCAATAAAGTAGAATACGTATTTGGGGCTTTTGCCCATTGCGCCCACCACAAAGGCGAGCAGTAGTAGTGTGAAAAGTCCTTTTTTCATAATATAGTAGTTCTATTTTTCTTTTGGGTCATTTAGAATTCCGGTGAAGAGAATCTCCCCGCTGCGGTTGTGCTTTATGGCATAAATGAACGGGCGGTCGAGGGTGATGTACTTTTTCTCTTGCGGGCGCAGTCCTGTGAGTGCCATTTGAACGGCTGTGGCTGCCGCCGCCTCGGCTCCCTCCTCATCCACGGCAATGTATGTCTTTTGAATAACATCGTCAATCATAAGCGGGGTTTGCGACATTTTCCCGAACTGAGCCTTTGCGGTGAACGCCTCCTTTATACCCATCTCTTTAAGCGGCTCCTTGAGGCTTGTTGAAAAGCTGCATTCGAAACGCGGCATCTTCAACACAACATTACACCATTTTCCTTTGAGGAATTCTTTGCCGTATATCTGTGCAAAATGTTCGGCGCACTGTGCTGTGCTTGTGCCTTTTGTGGGGAGAATGAGCAACATTGAATATTCCCCGCCTTCGAACGGCTTTGCGGTTGCCTGCATTATGCTGTCCTCATAGTATGGCGAGTTGGCCGAAGAGTACATCATTGGCACGCCCGCTTTTGTGCCGTCGGCCTTTGTGAAAGGCTGCTCTTCTGTAGCCGCTTTATTGAACGGCTTTGCCCAGCGTGCCTTGAAGTGTAGTGTGTTAACAAGCAACGCCTGTGTGCCGGGTGCGGGCTTGCTTAAAATGCTGTTTATTTTGCCGTTGGTCTTTTCGCTGCACCAGTCGTTTATCTCTTTTATTCCCTTTGCATCGAAGCTGTTGTTCTTTATAGCTGCATTGTAGAATTTCTCTCCGTTGCAGGCAAAGGTGGGCTTTATTTCTATTCCCTCTTTCACCCAGATGGAGTTTGCAATGTTCACCTGTGCGTGCTTCGCACCCTCGAGCTCGTTCATGTCAACCAGCTGTCGGCTGTTGAAGCCCGCCAGCAACTCCTCGTCTATGGGGTAGCCCAGTGTGCCGAAAATCTCTGTGGCGGTGGTGCCGCTCGCTCCGTTCACGGTCATTGCCATTGCCCATTTTGCACTTGCGGGCGAAACGCAGACGTTCTCCTGCCCGCTTGCTGCGTACACTGTGCGCAACAGGCCGGTGGCAAAGCTTTGGGTGCTGTCGGCTGCAATGGGTGCAACAGTGGTTGTGCAGCCCTCTTGTTTGGCTGCACAACTGCTTATGGCCGCTGCTGCAAAAAGTATTATAAGTCTTTTCATATTTTAGAATATAAAGCGCATTGCGTCGTTGTAGGTAGCAAGGATAAACAATGCAAGGAGAATTATCATTCCCACGGTCTGTGCAATTTCAAGAGCCTTGTCGCTGGGTTTGCGGCCGCTTATTACCTCAATCAAGAGGAACACTACGTGTCCGCCGTCGAGCGCGGGAATGGGCAGTATGTTCATTACTGCGAGGATGAGCGAGAGCATTGCTGTCATCAACCAGAACTGGTGCCAGTTCCAAGTTGCGGGGAACAGGCTGCCAATAGTGCCGAACATTCCCACTGACTGTGCGCCCTCTTTCGAGAAGAGGTACTTGAAGTCGCTCACATACCCTTTGAGCACGTTCCAGCCGTAGCTTATGCCGGCGGGGAAGGCTTCAATGAAATTGTACGATATCTGCACCACGGGATAGTTTGTGGGGCGCGGTGTTATGCCAAGCTTGTATGTGCTGTCGGTCTTTGCGGTGAGCGTTACAAGGCTGTCGCGCATAACGCCTACGGTTATCTCCTCTCTCTCCTGCTCCTGCATCTTCTGCATCGCTGTCATAAGCTGCTGCCAAGAATTCACCTTTTCACCGCCTATGCTCACAATGCTGTCGCCCTTCTGCAAGCCTGCAGCCTGTGCCGCCGATGCGGGCAGAATGCTGTCGACAACAGCGGGTATGCGATATTGCATAAAAGGTGTGCCTTTGCCCATATCCATAAGCCCGAAATCTTCGGGAATCTCCACTGTGGCAATCTCGCCTGCACGCAATACGGTAACCTCTTTTCCGTCGGCAATGGCGCGCAAGAGGTCAACATCGTAGCGTGTAACATCGCTGCTGTCGACGCGCAAAATAATGTCACCGTCGGCAAAACCAAGCGATTTGGCATTCTCGTTGAACTCCATCCCGTGCACAGCCTTGCGCATATCCACGTAGCTGTCGCCCCAAGTGAACATTATCATCGCATATATGAACATTGCAAGAATGAAATTGAACAGTACGCCACCCACCATTATGAGCAGTCGCTGCCAGGCTGGTTTTGCGCGGAACTCCCACGGTTGCACGGGCTGTTTCATCTGCTCGGTATCCATAGACTCGTCTATCATACCCGAAATCTTGCAGTAGCCGCCAAGGGGCAACCAGCCTATACCATACTCTGTTTCACTGTTTTTGGGCTTCCATTTGAAAAGGGAAAAGCCCCAGTCGAAGAAAAGGTAGAATTTCTCGACCCTCACTTTGAATATTCTCGAAAAAATAAAGTGTCCGAACTCGTGCACAAGCACCAAAAGGCTCAGAGCCATTATAAGCTGCAGCGCACGTATAAAAAATACCTCCATCAGTTTTTCTCTTTTTTATCTATGTTGTCCAGTAAATATTAAATCCATCCTTCTACCATACGGCGTACCTCGCGGTCGCTTGCAAGGTAGTCGTCGAGCGTGGGTTTTGCAATGAATGTAGCCTGCTGCATTGCACGCTCAATGAGGCGCGGCATATCGTTGAAACGTATGCGGTCGGCAAGGAAGGCAGCCACGCACACCTCGTTTGCGGCGTTCACCACACAGGGAATGTTGCCACCCATCGACAGGGCGTTGTAGGCGTGGCGCAGGTTGGGGAATTTGTCAAGGTCGGGCTTTTCGAATGTGAGCTCGCCAAGTGAGCCGAAGTCGAGTCGCTCGAACGACGAAGAGAGCCTTGCGGGATACGACAGCGCATACATAATGGGCAGGCGCATATCGGGTGTGCCGAGCTGTGCTTTAACGGCTCCGTCGGCAAACTGCACCATTGAGTGAATAACCGACTGCGGGTGCACAACAACCTCAATATCCTCGGCTCCTACGCCGAAAAGCCATTTTGCCTCCATCACTTCGAATCCCTTGTTCATCATAGATGCCGAATCGATGGTGATTTTTGCTCCCATGCTCCAGTTGGGGTGTTTCAAGGCCTGCTCCTTTGTCACGTTTTCGAGCTGTGCAATATCCCAGGTGCGGAATGGGCCGCCCGATGCTGTGAGAATGAGCTTTTCCACCTTGTTGTCCATTTCGCCCGCAAGGCATTGGAAAATTGCCGAGTGCTCCGAGTCGACCGGAAGAATGGGGACATTGTGCTTGTTTGCAAGGGCGTTCACAAGCTCTCCCGCAACCACCATTGTCTCCTTGTTGGCGAGAGCAATCTCCTTTCCTGCTTTAATAGCCTCTATTGTGGGGCGCAGTCCCGAAAAACCCACCATCGCAGTCACAACAACATCGACGCGCGGCTCTTTCACCACCTCGCATATAGCCTCGTAGCCGCCGCACACGCGTATGGGCAGGTCGGCAAGAGCCTCTTTCAATCGCTGGTATTTGGTTTCGTCGGCAATTACCACCACCTCGGGCAGGAACTTGCGCGCTTGGGCTATAAGGTCGTCTACACGGGTGTTGGCGGTTATTGCATACACCTCGAATCGTTCGGGGTGTTCCTCCACCACTTGCAATGTCTGTGTGCCTATGGAGCCTGTAGAGCCCAGTATGGCTATTTCTCTTTTCTTGATATTGTCCATATTGTTTTTTTGTGCTTGATTGTTAGAATGCAATGTATATTCCCGGGTCGAGGGCTTTTCCTCTGTGCCAAATTTCAAAATGCAGGAAAGGTTTCAGCGTGCCGCTGCTTGTGGCTTTTCCGTCGCCAAGCGATGCGATAACCTCGCCACCCTCAACATTGTCGCCCACGGCTTTGTAGAGCCTGTGGCAGTTGCGGTATATCGAAACAAGGTTCTCTTTGTGCTGCACGGTGATGGTGTAACCCTCTTTTGCCGTGTAGTCGCTCATAACCACCGTGCCCTCGTGTATGGCAAGCACGCTCTCGCCGGGGTTTTCGGCAATGTCCACTCCATAGTGTTTCTCGCCGGGTGCAAAGGGTTTTATAATCATTCCACGTGCGGGGCGGTAGAGATTGAGCTCCTGCAATGCTCCCACGGTTGTTGCGTTGTGGGCGATGTTGTATTTCTCGCGCTCCTCAAAGGCTGCGGCGAACTCCTTCTCGAGCTCTGTGGTTACGATGGAGATATTCTCGGTCGACGCATATTCGGGAGCGTTCATAATGCTGTCTATGGGGGTGTTGCCCTCCATAAGGTTCTTTATGTTCTTTATGTAACGGTCCTGCTTGTCGGCAGCCTCTTTAAGGGAGTCAATCTTCAGGTTGTAGTTTATGAGCATCTCCCTGGTCTTGTCGTTAATGCGCACGGGGAGGTATTCTCCCACCGGGGTGAAGGCAAGGATAAGATACACCACTCCTGTAAAGAGCAGGAACGAAAAGAACAGCGAAATTATAACCCACAGCGGCGAAATGTAGAAACCGAGCACGTTTTCGAGTTTGTTCTCGTTGTGAATTGTGAGCTTGTACTTGCGCAGCAGCCTGTTGCTGAATATTTTTTTCTTTTTCATATCTTTCTACAACGATGCTAGTCCCTCGGGCAGTGTGAATACTATCTCTCTCTTCTCGTGGTCGAGGCTTGTGATGAACTCCTCGCGGGCGGGTATGAGAATTTCGTCGCCCTCTTTTTCTATTACAAAAAGAGTGTTTATGGTGCTGTCGTCGACATCGGTGATAACTCCGAATTCGCGTCCTGTGTCGTCGTACGCCTTGAAGCCTTTGAAGAAGCTCCACGAAAGGTTCTCCTCGCTCTCTACCCACTCGCGTGGAATATACACGTCGCGGTTGGTGAGGAAACGTGCCCCTTCGGCGCTGTCAATCTTCTCTATTTTAAGAATAACGGCGTCGTTGTTCTTCGTGCGGCAATACTCAAAGAAGAAAGGCACCAGAATACCGTCGATGTCGCAAGCGACAAAGTCGCAGTCGTCGCCAAGCTCAAAATCGCCTGTCTGCAGCCCGATTTCTCCCTTTGTGCCGTGGGGTTTCAGGAATTTTCCAATGTGTACGAACTCTTCTCGTTTAAGCATAGTACTCTTTTATGAACGTGTTATTTTTGCTCCAATTCTGTTGAGGCGGCCTTCGAGGTCCTGGTAGCCGCGGTCAATCTGCTCGATGTTGTCGATGCGGCTCACACCGTCGGCGCTCATTGCTGCAATGAGCAGTGCAATTCCTGCGCGTATGTCGGGCGAGCTCATAGAGCGGGGTTTGAGCGTGAACTGGTGGTTGTGGCCGTTTACAACGGCACGGTGGGGGTCGCAAAGGATAATCTGTGCGCCCATATCAATGAGCTTGTCCACAAAGAAGAGGCGGCTCTCGAACATTTTTTGGTGAATGAGCACGCTTCCCTTTGCCTGTACGGCTGTAACCAGCATAACGCTCAGGAGGTCGGGGGTGAGGCCGGGCCAGGGTGCGTCGCTTATGGTCATTATTGAGCCGTCGATGAACGACTCTATCTGGTATTCATTCTGTTCGGGGATGAAAATATCGTCGCCGCGTTGCTCAAAGTGTATGCCCAAGCGTTTGAAGCTGTCGGGGATTATTCCGAGGTTCTCGAACGACACATCCTTTATGGTAATTTCGCTCTTTGTCATTGCGGCCATACCTATGAAGCTGCCCACCTCAATCATATCGGGCAGGGCGCGCTGTGTGCAACCTCCGAGCTCTTTCACACCCTCAATTCTTATGAGGTTGCTGGCAATGCCCGAAATCTTTGCACCCATCTTGTTGAGCATTCTGCAAAGCTGCTGGATGTAGGGCTCACAGGCTGCGTTGTAAATTGTTGTAGTACCCTCGGCAAGGGTTGCGGCCATAATTATGTTGGCAGTTCCTGTTACCGACGCTTCGTCGAGCAGCATAGAACAACCCTTCAGTTTGCTTGCCTGCATACGGTACACTCTCTTGTCCTGGTCGAAATTGAACGATGCTCCAAGCTTCTGAAGGCCCACAATGTGGGTGTCGAGCCTGCGGCGGCCAATCTTGTCGCCTCCGGGCTCCGATATTGTAGCTTTTCCGAAGCGGGCTACCAACGGGCCAATGAACATTACCGAGCCGCGCAAGCGTGAGCATCCGTTTATGTACTCCTCGCTGTCGATGTAGTCGAGGTTGATGTTGTCGGCCTGGAATGTGAAGCAACCCGCGCCGTTGCGTGTAACGCTCACTCCCATATTTATCATCTGGTTGATGAGGTTGTTCACATCGGCAATGTCGGGGATATTCTCGATTGTAACCTTTTCGGGGGTGAGCAGGGTGGCGCATATCTCCTGCAACACCTCGTTCTTTGCTCCTTGTGGGGTGATGTCTCCTTTGAGCTTGTGCCCGCCTTCTATAATGAATGATGCCATAGTAGCCTGTGTGTTTTATTGGTGCTTTCTTTTGAAGTTCTTCTTGCCTTGCAGGCGCTGTTTTGTGCCCTGCTGGCGCTGCTGGTTGTTGTTGGGGGTTGCGGGGGTGAGCCTTATCTCGCGGCCTGTAATGTCAATCTTGCCTTTTGAGTATATTCTCAGGTCCTCGAATATCTTCTTGTCCTCAACGCCGTCCTTGTTCCAGGCAATATAGTTCTTCTTCATTTGAATAATTATGAACTCGATAAGCTGGTCGCGCTCCTCGCCCTCGTCGAGTGTGCAGGCGTGGGCAATCATCTCCTCCACAATGCGTCCGTAGTGGCGGTTCTTTATCTCGCCTGTCTGGTAGGGGATTCTCTGCGGGGGCTCGTTGAATTTCTCTTTCTTTATTACCTCCACGGGGTAGTCTATTTCGAGCTGGAAGTCGGACATTATTGCAAGGTGGTCCCACAGCTTGTGCTTGTAGTCGGGGAGGTTGCGCAGGTTGGGGAACATACTGCCCATAATTTCTATTATGGTGCAGGCGCACTTCTGGCGCTCCTCGCGGTCCTCAATAGTAAGCGCGTGGTCCACCATCTTCTGCACCGAACGGCCATACTCGGGCAACGGGAGTCTTTTCTGTTTGGTATTGTATTCCATCATAGTGGTATGGGTTTTAACAGTTCTTCAAAAGCTCTTTTGGTTTTGTGGCTATGAAATTCTTCAGGTAGAAGGGCTCGAAATATGCGATGTCCTCGAAACGCTGCTCCCAGGCGGCACGTTCGGCAAGGGGCATCATATTCTTTGCCAGCGGGTGACGGAACTTGTCGATGAAGCGGGCGTTGGGGTGGGTTATTATCCTGCTGCATTTTTCGGCGCCGTTACCAAAGAAGTACACGGGGTGCTTGTCGAGGTATTCGGCAAAGCTCTCCTCGGTTATTATTTCGGCTGCAGTCTCTTTTACTACACCTAACGCACGGTCGTATATGGTTGCGTACACCTCGTTGCGGCGGGCATCTATCATGGGGCACAGGAGAGCATCCTCGGGGAGCTCCTCGCCCAGCAGCATAGGCACGCACATAACGGCTGTGGTGGGTATTGCAATGAGTGGGATGTTGCGGCCGTAGCACACGCCTTTTGCGGTCGACGAGGCTATGCGCAGGCTTGTGTAGGAGCCGGGGCCGCAGCTCAGTGCAACGGCTGTGAGGGGCATGCTGCGGCTGTCGGCCATGTTTATCGCCTCCTCTACAAAGGGTGCAAGAACCTTTGCGTGTGAGCGCTCCTCGTCGTTTACCTTCTCAAAAAACACTTGCCCGTCCTCGCTCAATGCCACCGAACAAATCTCGGTCGATGCTTCTATGTGTAGAATTACTGCCATTTTCTCTTTCTTTTTTGTGGTTGGTTGTTGCCCATAAAAGGCTTTATAGTGCAAAAATACAAATTAAATGTTATAGTCGGGCATAAATAATATTTTTTAATATATTAAATATATAATATTTGCGCCGGCGAGCAAAAAAGCGCCTCGGGAGTAGCGGTTTTAGGAATAAATGTCTATTTTTGCAAAATATGAACAGGTCGGCGGGCTCTTTCCCGTCGTTTGCTCAAAAAAAGAGATTAAATTTTTACAACTGCATAAAAGAACGCAAGAATGATATATTCGATGACAGGCTACGGCAAGGCCGTGGCTCTTTACCAGGACAGGAAAATTTGTGTGGAGATACGCTCGCTCAACGGCAAGGCAATGGATCTTTCCACCCGCATAACAGCGCAGTTCAAGAATCGCGAAATGGAGATACGTACGCTGCTCACAAGCGCGTTGGAACGCGGTAAGGTCGATTTTGCCCTTTGGGTGGAACAGAATGAGAAAGTCGATACCCCGTCGATAAATGTCGACGTGATGCAGGCCTACTCGCGCCAGATGGCCGAAGCTTCTGCTGCAACAGGCGTGCCCCTGCCGCAGAATATGTTCGAGGTGCTTTTGCGTATGCCCGATGTAATTGCCCGCAAAGAGGTTTATGAGGTGGGCGACGAGGAGTGGGCACTCACACTTGCCGCTATTAACGAGGCTGTTGCCGAGTTGCTTGCTTTCCGCAAGCAGGAGGGTGACGCACTGCGAGCAAAATTCCTCGATAAAATCGATAATATTTCGCAATTGCTGCGCTCGGTTGAGCCTTATGAAAAGGAGCGTGTCGAAAAGATACGCGGCCGCATAAAGGAGTCGCTCGAAAAGAATCTGGGCGTTGAATACGACAAAAACCGCTTCGAGCAGGAGCTCATCTTCTACATCGAAAAGCTCGATATAAACGAGGAAAAACAGCGCCTCACCAACCACCTTTCTTATTTCGTTGAAACCATTGAAGGCCCTTACGGCCAGGGCAAGAAGCTCGGCTTCATAGCACAGGAGATGGGGCGCGAGATAAACACTCTCGGCAGCAAGAGCAACCACGCCGAAATGCAGAACATTGTGGTGAAAATGAAGGACGAGCTCGAGCAGATTAAAGAACAGGTTCTTAATGTAATGTAAAATATCATGAGCAACGGAAAAGTAGTGATTTTTTCGGCACCATCGGGCTCGGGAAAATCGACATTGGTACACTATCTTATGGAACAGAACGCCTCGTTCGGCTTCTCGGTGTCGGCAACCAGCCGCCCTCCCCGTGGCGAGGAGAAGAACGGGGTTGACTATTTCTTCTTCACCCCCGAAGAGTTCCGCGCAAAAATCATCGCAAACGAGTTTGTAGAGTATGAGGAGGTGTACCCCGGCCGTTTCTACGGCACGCTTAAATCGCAGGTAGAGGAGCAGTTGAAGGTGCAGAACATCCTTTTCGATGTGGATGTAAAAGGTGGCTGCAACCTTAAAAAATACTACGGCTCACGCGCGCTCTTCATCTTTGTGCAGGCGCCCTCTATCGATGTTCTGCGCGAGCGTCTCATAGGCCGTGGCGACACAGCCCCCGAAGAGATTGAAAAGCGCATAGGCAAGGCCGAGTATGAGATGACCTTCTCGAAATATGCCGACCGTGTGATTGTGAACGATAATCTCGAAAAGGCAAAAGCCGAAGTGCTTGCCGTTGTCAATAAATTCCTGAATGAATAAGATTCCCACCGTAATTTTCGGCGGGAGCTTCAACCCTGTTCACGTGGGGCACACGTCGATTGCCGCCGAAGTATGCAACAGGGGGCTTGCTGCCGAAGTGTGGTTTATGGTCTCCCCGCTCAACCCCCACAAGGCGGGTTGTAACCTTGTGGGTGAAAACGAGCGTCTGCGTATGGTGGAACTTGCCATTGCGGGCGATGGCCGTTTCAAGGCCTGCGATTTTGAATTCTCTCTTCCCCGCCCCTCGTACACGGTGAACACGCTTGCCGCCCTGCAAAAAGCCTACCCCGAACGGGAATTCATCCTGCTCATAGGTGCCGATAACTGGGAAAAGTTCCACCAGTGGTACCGCTGGGAAGAAATTCTTGCATCGCATCGCATAATAGTCTACCCACGCGGTAGCGAGCAGGCGCCCCCCTTGCCACCAACTGTCACCTGGTTGCCTCTGCCGCTTTTTGATGTAAGTTCCACACAGGTGCGCGAAGCTGTGGCCGCCGGTGCTTGTATAGACTCCTTTGTGGCGCCCGCCGTGAGCCAATATATAAAAAAGAATAATCTATATAAATAATGAAGAAAATATTATTGATAATAACCCTTCTGCTCGCAAACGTTGCACGAGCACAGGAGCCCGTTCGTTTTTACCCCGAAATGAGCGACCCTTTGCAGGCTGTCTTCTGCGACTACGTTACCCGCGAGGGAGAAATAAAATACATTTCGAGCCTCGACGGCCAGTATGTGGGCAATCTCATAGAAAACAACATCTACGGCTGGGGCTATTTCCTCTCCAACAGCGGTGCACAGACATTCGGGCAGTATCGTCGCGGAAAGCACCTCTTCGGTATAACCCTCACCGACGATATGGCGCGCGTGGGTAGCGAGGAGCATTTTGTGGAGTACGACACCCGTACGGGCCACATTCTGCGCGTGCACACCAATGAGGGCGACATCCGTCTCACAGCACCCTATGTCCCCACCTCAAAACAGCCCGCTCCTGCCTATACATTCAAAAAAATGACCTACGCCAACGGTGACGCCTATTACGGCGAAATGAAAGACGGCGTGCGCCACGGCTACGGTGTCTATTATTGGTCGAACGGTGACTTCTGGTACGGCCGTTACGAAAATGGCTACCGCCAGGGCTACGGCGCGCTTTTCAAGACCGACCACCGCGTCTTTTGGGGCAAATGGGTTGGCGACAGCAAAGTGCAGTAAAAAGCCATCTTTTCTCTTGCCGAAAAGCTGTGATTGCGCAAAACCTTAGAAAAAAAAAGTAAAATTTTGCATAATTGAGAATTAGTAGTATATTTGCGCAAAACCGCGAATTTTGGAATTTTATTTATAAACTATAAAACACGAAAGGTATGAACTTGAAAAAATTATTTGGTTTTGCGCTTGCAGCCGTAATGGGCCTCTCGGCAGTATCGGTACAGGCACAATCTCTGTCTCCCTCAACAAAGTGGAGCTGGGACAAAGGTACTATTGTTGTTGAGACTCCCGCTCGTCCCGAGGGCCAGCAGCACGTTCTTAACTTGGCAGTTGCCCCCATCCAGACAGTGCGCGTTGCATTCGTTGGTCTTGGTATGCGCGGCCCCGGTGCTGTAACCCGTTTCTGCCGTATCCCCGGTGTTGAAATCGTTGCTCTTTGCGACTATGAGTATGAGCGCGCCGAGAAGTGTCAGAAGGAGCTTCGCAGTCAGGGCCTTATGCCTGCCGAAATCTACAGTGGCGAGAAGGGTTATGAGGAGCTTTGCAAACGTTCCGACATCGACCTCGTTTACATTGCTGCCGACTGGAATCACCACTATCCCATTGCAAAATTCGCTTTGGAGAATGGCAAGCACGCAGCCATCGAGGTACCCTCTGCAATGAACCTCGAGCAGTGCTGGAGCCTTATCGAGCTTGCAGAGAAGACACGTCTTCACTGCTTCATCCTCGAGAACTGCTGCTACGACGACTATGAGATGAACGCTCTTGCTATGGCACAGGATGGCGTTTTCGGTGAGATTATCCGCGCCGAGGGTGCCTACATCCACAGCCTCGAGTGGTTCTGGGATGCATATTGGAAGGACCCCGCCGATAACGATGTTGACAACCTCCACTGGCGTCTGAAATACAACAAGGAGAACCGTGGCGACCTCTACGCTACTCACGGCCTTGGCCCCGTTGCTCAGTGTATGAACATACACCGTGGCGACCGCTTCACTACACTCGTTGCTATGGATACCGAGCCTTTCTTCGGCAAAGCTCTTGTAAAGGAGAAAACAGGTAAAGAGTGCAAGGAGTTCCGCAATGGCGACCACACCACTACACTTATGCGTACAGCACAGGGTAAGGTGGTTGAGATTCAGCACAACGTTATGACTCCCCAGCCCTACAACCGTTTGTTCAAGCTCACAGGTACAAAGGGTTATGCAACTAAGTATCCCAGACCCGAGCTTGCACTTTCAGGCGAGGCTCTCAAAGGCACAGGCGCTCCCCAGGTTGATAACCTCAACGCCCACGGCTTTATGAATGCACAGCAGAGAGAGGCTATGATGGCAAAATACTATCACCCCATCCTCAAGAAGTATGTTGAGAAAGGTCGCGACCTTGGCCACGGCGGTATGGACTTCGTGATGGATTCACGTCTTGTTTACTGCTTGCAGAATGGTCTTCCCCTCGATATGGACGTATATGATATGGCTGAGTGGTGCTGCTTGGCAGAGCTCGGTACATTGTCAATGGACAACAACTGCGCACCTGTGGCATTCCCCGACTTTACTCGCGGTCACTGGAACGAGGTTAAGGGTTACAAGCACGCATATGCTGCTCCCGAGGTTGAGGCTGCCACAGAGGCTGCTGCCGAGGCTTATACAGCAGCACAGAAAGCGGTGGTAGCAAAGAAGAACATGTGGGCATTGTACGACGCCTATCAGGCAGCAGAAACACCCCAGGCAAAAGCTAAAGCCCAAAAGGCACTTAATCGCGCTCGCACAGCAGCAGACAAAGAGATTGCAAAAGCTGTGAAGAAAGCATTGAAAAAGTAAAGACTTATCAAAATAGAACGCAGTTGAGGAGTGCCCCGGGGCACTCCTCAATTTTTTATATATACTACAAAACTCCCGGTTTATGCTCAATGAGGCCTGCGTGTCAGAATTGTAAGGTACGCAAGGCATAAAAGCCGTAAAAATATGCAGTAAGGGCTCTGTAACGGCTTTTTTGGGATAAACGGCGAAAAAAAAGATTCTATTTTTAGTGTAAGAAAAAAATAGTTATAAATTTGCGGCTCAAACGCACAAAAACAGTAAATTAACAATGATAGCAGTACTTAAAAACGGTGTTACAAAGGCGCAGAGAGACAATCTTATCGCTTGGTTGGAATCGCAGAAGGTGAGAGTTCACGTATCGGAGGGTGAGATGCAGACAGTGCTTGGTCTCATTGGTGATACTAGTAAGATTGATATTGATCTATTGTCGGGTTTGGAGATCATCGAGAACGTGACTCGAATAAGCGAACCCTTTAAGAGTGCGAACCGTCGTTTCCACCCCGAGGACACAATTGTAGAGGTGGGCAGCGGCGATA
This sequence comes from Bacteroidaceae bacterium, assembly GCA_045636125.1. Classification (GTDB taxonomy): domain Bacteria; phylum Bacteroidota; class Bacteroidia; order Bacteroidales; family Bacteroidaceae; genus HGM04593. The sequence continues at coordinate 82,594 of JAZTWX010000026.1, read as the reverse complement.
ATAAAGTGAAAATAGGTGGCGGACACTTCGCGATTATGGCCGGCCCTTGCTCGGTTGAGTCGGAGGAGCAGATTCTCACAATTGCCGAAGCTGTGAAAAAGTCGGGAGCAAACATCCTGCGCGGTGGAGCATTCAAGCCCCGTACCTCTCCCTACGATTTCCAGGGATTGCGCGCCGAAGGTCTCCAGCTTCTTCTTAAGGCACGCGAGGCTACCGGTCTCCCCATAGTAACAGAAATTATGAGCGCAGCTCACCTCGACCTCTTTGCCGATGTCGACATTATACAGGTGGGTGCACGCAATATGCAGAACTTTGAGCTTCTCAAGGAGCTTGGCCGTTCTAAAAAGCCCATCCTTTTGAAGCGCGGTCTTTCGGCTACCCTCAAGGAGCTTCTTATGAGTGCCGAATATATTATGTCCGAGGGTAACGAGCAGGTGATGCTTTGTGAGCGCGGAATACGCAGTTACGACAATTACACCCGCAACGTGCTCGACCTTGCGGCGGTGCCCGTTCTCAACGGTCTCACACACTTGCCCGTTGTTGTAGACCCCAGCCACGCAACAGGCGTTTCGCGCCTTGTGCGTCCTATGGCCTGCGCAGCTTGCGCCGCAGGTGCCGACGGTCTTATTATTGAGGTTCACAACGACCCTGCACACGCATTGTGCGACGGCGCACAGTCGCTCACTCCCGCACAGTTCGACGAGGTTGCAGCCCGCGTACGTGAAATTCGCAGTATAATGCACTAAAAACTTCAGGAGTTATGAAAGTGGGAGTAGTTGGCCTGGGACTTATAGGTGGTTCGGCGGCAAAAGCGTTCAAAGCTGCCGGCTACACAGTCTATGGTTACGATGTTGACTCTACCGTGCTGGGTTATGCCCGTCTCGACGGCACAATAGATAAAGAGCTCACCGCAAACACTATGCAGCAGTGTAGCCTCATTGTGCTTGCAATAACGCCTGTGGCTGCAGTGAACTATCTTGCCGCAAACGCAGCGTCGGTTCCCTCTACGGCTCTTGTAGTCGATTTCTGCGGTACAAAGCAGGCTGTGTGCGAGCAGGGCTTTGCTCTTGCAGCGCAGCACGGCTTCACATTCGTCGGCGGCCACCCTATGGCCGGAACACAATACTCAGGCTACAAGCACTCGCGTGCAGCTCTCTTTTCGGGAGCGTCGTTCATTATGGTTCCGCCCATACACGACGACATTAACCTGCTCGATAGGGTGAAACAGATGCTTGCTCCGCTCGGCTTCAAGAAATTTGTTGTCACCACGGCGTCTTTTCACGACCGCATGATTGCCTACACCTCGCAAATGTGTCACGTTGTGTCGAATGCCTTTGTAAAGAGCCCCTCGGCACAATATCACAAGGGATACAGCGCAGGCAGCTTCCGCGACCTCACCCGTGTGTCGCGTCTCAACGAGAATATGTGGACCGAGCTTTTTATGGAGAACCGCGAGAATCTGCTCGCCGAACTTGATTTATTGATTGGCTCTCTTGGCGACTATCGCAAGGCTATTGCCGAGGGCGATGCGGACACTCTCCGCTCGCTCCTGCACGATGGTTGCGCAGCCAAAGAACAAATTGAATGATATATATGTCGCACAAAACCATTAAAGTGGCTGCATCGCGCAGCTACGACATACTCATAGGGCGCGGCCTTCTTGCACGCATCGGGGAATTTGCACGCCCCGTAGTGGGCGATTGCCGTGTGGCTGTGCTCACCGACAGCAATGTCGATGCGCTCTATGGCAACGCAATGATGGAGCACCTGCAAACAGCCGGTTACAGCGCTTGCAAGTATGTTATCCCCGCAGGCGAAGCATCGAAATGTGCCGAAAATCTTCTGGCCTTTCTCAATTTCCTTGCCCGTGAGGAGCTCACACGCAGCGACGCTATAATAGCCTTTGGCGGCGGCGTTGTAGGCGACCTGGGCGGTCTTTCTGCTTCGCTCTATCTGCGTGGAGTAAAATATATACAGGTGCCCACAACACTGCTTGCTGCGGTTGACAGCTCGGTGGGTGGCAAGACAGCGATAGATATTCCCGCGGGCAAGAACCTTGTGGGCAGTTTCTACCAGCCGTCGCTCGTCCTGTGCGACACAAGCCTGCACGATACTCTCCCGGCCAACATCTACCGCGACGGTTGCGCCGAGGTTATAAAATATGGCGTGATACTCGATAAAGAGCTTTACAGCGTGTTGCGCAGCGTGTCGTTCGACCGCGACAGTGTTGTTGCCCGCTGCGTTGAAATAAAGCGCGATGTTGTGCAGCAGGACGAATTTGACAACGGCTTGCGCGGTCTTTTGAACTTCGGACACACATTCGGTCACGCCATTGAGAAACTGAGCAATTTTGCTGTTTCACACGGCGAGGCTGTTGCAAAAGGTATGGTGGTTGCTGCAAAAATAGCTCCTTTGTGTGGGCTTTGCAATATTGTCGACGAGCTCTCGGCTCTGCTCGTGAACTATGGGTTCGACATAAGCTGCAATTACACTGCAGCCGAAATGCACGCCGCAATGCTCACCGACAAGAAACGTCGCGGAGGCAATGTAACAATTGTGCTGCCCCGCGCATTGGGTGATTGTGCCCTTGTAACCGTGTCGGTGGGTGAGTTGAAAGAGCTTTTGGAAAAGGTAATAGAAAAGTAACAATGGATAAACAGGTAAACGGAACATTGCAGGGAACGGTAATCCCTCCGCCGTCAAAGTCGCAGGCCCATCGTCTGCTCATTTGTGCAGCGTTGGGCAATGAGCCTTGCACCATAGCGTGCAGCAGCACAAACGCCGATATTGTTGCCACAATGCGCTCGCTCAATGCGCTTGGCGCGTCGATAGAGTACAACGGCGGGGTGTTCGCGGTAACGCCTGTGCAGCCTTGCAAGGGTGGCACGCTCGACTGTGGCGAGAGTGGTTCCACACTGCGTTTCCTTGTGCCGGTAGCAGCAGCCTTGGGGGCCGATGCTACTTTTGTGGGCAGCGGAAAATTGCCCACCCGCCCGATGGATGCTCTCTGCCGTGTGCTCGTGGAGCACGGGGTTGCTGTGCACAAGCACTGCGAGGATGCGGAGCTCCCAATGAGCTGCAAAGGAACATTGCAGGGCGGCCGTTACACACTGCCCGGCAATATATCGTCGCAGTACCTCACAGGCCTGTTGTTTGCCCTTCCGTTGGCAGCAGTCGACAGCGAAATAGAGATTGTGGGCGGCCTTGCAAGCGCCTCTTATGTCGATATGACAATTGATGCCTTGCGTGCAGCGGGCGTGCAGGTAACACGTCGCGGCAACAGCTACTCCATTAAAAGCGGCAGCAGTTATTCGTTGCCCGGAAATGTGGTTGTCGAGGCCGACTGGTCGTCTGCCGCATTCTGGATAGTTGCGGGAGTAGTGGGCAAGAGGCCTATAACCGTGCGCGGCTGCAATATCGATTCGTTGCAGGGCGACCGCCGCATAATCGACCACCTGCGCTCAATGGGCGCCTATATTGATATTACCCCCGAAGGAGTGGTGGCAATGCCGTCGCAGCTCTTTGGTGCGGAACTCGACTGCGAAGATACCCCCGACCTTGTCCCCATCCTCTCGGTTGCGGCAGCGGTGGCCAGCGGTGAAACACTTTTCACCAACGTGGGCCGTCTGCGCTACAAGGAGAGCGACCGCTTGGCAGCAATGAAGGCCGTGCTTGCATCGTTCGGTGTACATTCGACCATTGGCGAGGATACATTTACGGTGGTGGGCGGCGAGCCCGTTGCCCTCTCTCCTGTAGACAGCTTCGGCGACCACCGCATAGCAATGTCGGCCGCTGTTATGAGCACCGTAGCCACAGGTGTAACCACCATCTGCGGTGCCGAGTGTGTTGCAAAATCCTATCCCTCGTTCTTTGAGGATTTTGCCGCCCTGGGCGGTAGTGTATACTAAATAAAATCAGGCAGAGAGTAAAACAGAATTCTAAAAAACTTAAAAACCATAATACAATGAATCTGGATGAATTGCGCAAGCAGATAGATGAAATAGATTCAAACATGTGCGACCTTTTCGCGAAACGTATGCAGGTTGTGAGCGAGGTTGCAAAGTACAAGAAAGAGAACAATTTGCCCGTATATCACGCCTCGCGTGCAAGAGCGGTGTTGCAGAACGTCTCGAAGCGTTTGGGCCCCGAATACGAGGGATACGGCCGCACTCTCTATCGCACTATTTTCGACCTGAGCGAGTCGCTCGAAACACGTATGTTGGCCACCGGTACCGAGTTCTACGACAAGATTAAAGCCATTACAGCGGTTCCTCCCCAGCCCTTCCCCAAACGCGCCTCGGTTGCGTGTGCAGGCTGCGAGGGCTCTTACGCCCACCTCGCTTCGGAGCGCCTTTTCGACCTTCCCGAAATTATGTATATGAATGGCTTCGAGGGCGTGTTCAAGGCTGTGAGCAGCGGTCTTTGTGAGTATGGCGTGTTGCCCATTGAGAACTCTTTGGCCGGTTCGGTGAACGCTATCTACGACCTCCTTTCAGCCTACAACGTGAGCATCGTGCGCGGTGTGCGTCTCAAGGTCGATCACGCGCTTTTGGGCGTTCAGGGAGCAAAGCTCTCCGATGTCCGCGAAATATACTCGCACCAGCAGGCCATCAGCCAGTGTTCCGAGTTTCTTTCCACACTCAAAAATGTGCGCGTAATTGCAGTTGAAAATACAGCCGAGGCTGCCCGTATGGTAGCCGAGAAGGGCGACCGCAGCGTGGCATCACTCTCGTCGCGCCTTTGCGCCGAGCTCTATCAGATGCAGGTTATCCAGTCGTCGGTTCAGAACCGCGACAACAACTACACACGTTTCATTTGCATTGCCAAAGAGCCCAAAATGTACTCGGGAGCCGACCGCACAAGTGTTATGATTAACATTGCCAACCGCCCCGGAGCACTCTTCCGCATAATGTCGCGTTTCAACGCAACAGGCGTCAACCTGCTGAAACTCGAAAGCCGTCAGATTCCCGAGCGCGAGTTCGAGTACCGTTTCTATTTCGACATCGAGGCATCGGTCTACAGTGCCGAATTCCTCTCGTTAATGTGCGAGCTGCAGGAGTGTGGCGAACAGTTCAAATACTTCGGTACATACGCCGAAATAATATAATACAAACGATGAAAATACTTGTTATAAACGGCCCTAACCTCAATATGCTCGGCTTGCGCGAGCCCGCCCTCTATGGCGCGCAGACCTTTGAGGCCTTGCAGCAGCTGGTGCGTAGCGAGGCAGCCCGTCTGGGCGTGGAGGTGGAGCTTTTCCAGTCGAATCACGAGGGTGCAATAGTCGACGCAATACAGGCAGCCTACGGAGTGTTCGACGGCATACTCATAAATCCCGCGGCCTACACCCACACAAGCGTTGCCATTCTCGACGCACTCAAGGCTGTGGCCCTCCCCACCGTGGAGGTTCATTTGACCGATATTTCAACGCGCGAAGAGTTCCGTCGCTTCTCCTTTGTGTCGCTTTACGCACAAAAGACCATCTGCGGCAAGGGTTTCGACGGCTACAAAGAGGGGCTCGAATATCTCGCCTCCCTGCTTTGAAAAACATTACATCTACGGGCAGCCATTAATGGTTGCCCGTAGATGTTTTTTAGCATAAAAAGTGTATCTTCACGGCAAAATAGTAGGTTATGAAAATATTTCCCACTGCGAGCATCAAACGCATAGATGCATATACCATTGAACACGAGCCCATCTCATCGCTTCTTCTTATGGAGCGTGCGGCGGCTGCAATTACCGTGACGGTGAAAGAGCATTGCCCGCAGGGCCCCTTTGCAATTTTTGCAGGGCCGGGTAATAACGGCGGCGACGCGCTTGCCGTTGCCCGTATGCTTGCGGTGGCGGGGCGCAGTGTAAGTGTGTGGCTGGTTGCTCCCGGTGGCCGCCTCTCGCCCGACTGCGAGGCCAACCTCCACTCCTTGCAGGCAATGGCTGCGGGTAATTTCGCGTTGAAACTGCAGTGTGTCGACTCCTCGTTCAGTGCGCCGCAGTTGCAGCCGGGAACAACCATAGTAGACGGCCTTTTCGGCAGCGGGCTCTCCCGCCCGTTGGGTGGAATATTTGCCGCGGTTGTGCAGTTTATTAATAACAGCGGCTGCAAAGTGGTTGCAATAGATATACCGTCGGGGCTAATGGGCGAGGATAACAGCAATAATAACCCGCAGAATATTGTGCGTGCGTGCCTTACCCTCACGTTGCAATTTCCCAAACTGTCGATGCTTTTTGCCGAAAATGAGCAATTTGTGGGGCGCTTTGAGGTGCTCGATATTTCATTGAGCCGCGAGGCAATGGACATTGAAGAGAGCCCTTACAGCATAATTTCTCCCACCGATGTGAGCGCTCTTGTCCGGCCGCGCCGCAAACACGCCCACAAGGGCGATTTCGGGCGTGCCTTGCTTGTAGCGGGCAGCAGGGGAATGGCCGGTGCATCCATCCTTTCGGCCCGTGCAGCGTTGCGCTCGGGCGTGGGGTTGCTCACCGTTGCTGTTCCTGCGTGCAACAATATAATTCTGCAAGAAACTGTCCCCGAGGCAATGACTCTGCCCGATGCTTGCGATACTCACATTTCAACTGCTGTCGACACGAACCGTTTTACCGCTGTTGCGGTGGGGCCCGGTCTTGCGCAGCACCCGGCAACCGAGGAGGCTCTGTTGCAGATGGTGCGCTGCTGCAAAGTGCCTATGGTGATAGATGCCGACGCGCTCAATATCCTTGCGCGCAACAGGGAGGTTCTCAAAGAAATTCCGCAGGGTAGCATAATAACTCCCCACATTGGAGAATTTACAAGGCTCGCAGGCGAGTGCTCCTCTTCTTACATCCGCCTGCAACGGGCAATTGAATTTGCGCGTGAGTATAATGTGTGCGTGGTGCTTAAAGGTGCCTACACGGCTGTTATTTCGCCGCAGGGCAGCTGCTCATTCAACAGCAGCGGCAACGCCGGGATGGCCACCGGCGGCAGCGGCGATGTGCTCACCGGCATTCTGCTTGCTCTCCTGGCACGCGGTTACAATGCAACCGACGCAGCGCGCCTGGGAGTATATCTTCACGGCGCTGCGGGCGACCTTGCGGCTGCAAAAGTGGGCGAAACATCACTTGTTGCAAGCGACATTGTTGATGCTCTCCCTGCTTGCTGGAACAATTTGTAGCTCTTTCCCGCGCGCAATATTGTAATTAATAGTTACCTTTGCGCCCAAAATAAAAGAATATGAGACAATTTTTGCGCGATTGGTCGCTCCCCATAGCAATGCTTGCGGGCGTTGCAATGTATCTGCTCTATGTGAATATCCCGCTGTTCGACGGCACGCACGCAATGGCAGCGCGCGCAATTTCCGTTTTGCAACCGCTGCTCATCTTTTCAATGCTCTTTATAACCTTCTGCAAGGTGCGCTACAACGAGCTGTGCCCGCGTCTGTGGCATTTTCTGCTCATAGCCTTTCAGGTGGGGGCAATGGCGCTCATCTCCCTTGCAGTAATTCTTCTGAACCCATCGCCTGCCGTGTGTGTGCTCCTGGAAGCGGCAATGCTTTGCCTGCTGTGTCCCACAGCAACCGCTGCTGCTGTAATTACTGCAAAATTGGGCGGTAGTGCAGCCTCGCTCATCACATACACAATGCTCATAAACGTGTCGGTGGCAGTTGCTGCACCGGCCTTTTTGGCCCTTTTGCACCCGGTAGAGGGGGGCTCCATCCTCTCGTCGTTCTATGCTATTTTGGGCAGAGTGTTCCCTTTGCTACTCTTTCCGTTGCTTTGTGCCGAATTGTTGCGCAAGCTCTTCCCCCGCATCCACGGCTTTATAGTGGCCCGCGGTAGCAACCTTCCTTTCTATTTGTGGCTCGTGGCGCTTGCCCTTGCCATTGCAATGACCGCGCGCGCAATTGCCAACAGCAATATTTCGCTTGTTGTTATGGCCGGTATAGCCGTTGTGTCGCTCATCTGCTGCCTTGTGCAGTTTGCTCTGGGGCGCAGGGTGGGTGCGTGTTACGGCGAGAGAATAACGGGCGGTCAGGCTCTTGGACAGAAAAACACAGTGTTTGCAATATGGCTTGCCTACACCTTTTTAACCCCTGTTACGGCAATTGCAGGCGGTTTTTACTCAATATGGCACAATGTGGTGAACACACGGCAATTGTACAGGCATAATCACAAGTGACCACGAACGTTAATAGCCGGGGAAGGCATTTTTAATCGTCGGAGCATCTATTCTTTATACGTGTGCACATTCCTCTCTTTGTCCATTATGAATTTTTGTTCAATGGGGTAAAGATGGTTTTCTTCAATGTCATCTGTCGCAAAATCGGCGTCAACTCTTTTAACCACAGCGTGCCCTTGAACCTTGCCGTTGCTTATAAAAAGAATGGTTGAAATAGATTCATTGTATATAGCGCTCTCGCACTCGTTTCTTAATTTTTCAGGCATAACAAGGCTTGTGAATTCCTGCTTCCGGGTATAATAGTACGGCGACATTATAAATAGACTGTCATACTCTCCCTTGCAATATTCTTCTATGGTGAAAGCCTGCTCTGTCTGTTGCTGCTTTAATGATAGTTCAAGTTCTGTTTCTTGCTCAAGATGTATTGTGTCTCTGTTACAGCTTGTAAACAAGATAGTTACGAGAAATATAGTGATAAACACTTTACAGGCCGGTTTGTAGTTTTCCATTGTTTGCTGCTTTTATAATGTAGTTTAATAATTCTTTTTCGCTCCAATTATTTATAATTGCTTGGTTACCTAAATAATACCCCACGGCATTGTTGTATAAATCCATAGCTTTTTCTCTTGGGTCATTATTGGGACTTGACTCGTGTGCATCACCGAACTCTTTACCAATAATACTTTTATTAATCCGTCCAACTTTTTGGGGTCAGATCAGTATTACCCGGCGTTTTTCGTTGGGGGTGTGTGCGAGAAATTATCTCTTCCATAACTGAAAGTAAAAGCTATTCTTCAAGATTTTTGGAATTCATTGTACGCTTGAAATCTTCCATAAAAAGAATTCCCATATTAAAATATTCAAATGCAATGGACATTGTTTTCATTAAACAAGGATATTTCTCTTTGTTGATATTGTAAAGAACCTTGAATTCTTGCTCTCCGCTTCTGCCATCTACTATATTTGACCAATAAAATTGCCAGAACTGCATTTGGTGTCCTTTTTCTATCTGTGATAGACAGTGTAACAGTACACCGTTTTTTTGTGACATTGTATGGTGTAGTAACCCTTGCAGATAGTTGGGCGCGTCGGCATCGAGCGAAGCTCCGACAGACAGGGAAATAAGTCTGTTGCAGAAAATAGTGTCGTTAATGGTGGTACAATTGCCTAGGGCTTCTATGTGTTCCGGAGCGCTGTCGTACATTGATAAATCATACCCTTCCTTGTTATAGAATTTATATGTAGAAATAAAATCGTCCCAGCAAGCAGGGAAGGCATTGAAAAACTCCAATTGGAATTGTGGGTTTTGTGGCTCTTTTTCGAGCGCACTATATGCCTTTTTTATTTTTGTCGTGTCAACAGGGATATATTGCGCTGTGGTGGTTACTGTGAGGGCTGTGAATAGCAGTGCGGCGGAAATTAGTCGTTTCATAGTCGTTGGTTATCTATATAAATCATCAAAATGTGTGCCGATGTTTATTTTAATTCCATTTTGTAAATATTTATATTTCCACAAAAGTATATCGCGAATATAGCGACAAGGTTGTTAAAATACTAATTTCTGCAAACAAAAAAACGCCGAGTATTACCCGGCGTTTTTCGTTGTTGGTGTGTGCGAGAAGTTATCTCTTTACGAACTTGAAGTTCTTGAAATAAACCTGCTGTTCGCTGCCGCTTATATTGGTGATGCGCAGTGCGCTTGCTGTCATACCGCCAAGCTCGTTGCCTGTGTGTATAACGGGGTCGTTCTCGGAATAGTGTAGGAGCGATACCTCGCGCCAGTTGTCGCCAACCTTCAATTCTAGTTTGAAGTTCTTTGCAACGCCGTTTATGCCGAAGTTGAAGTCCATACCCTGGAATGTGATGGGGCGGTCGCTCTCAACAATAAACTCGCCACCGTCCTGCCAGTTGATAACCTCCAATGCCGAAGCTACGGTCACATCGCTGCCACGAACGCTCACGGGCAACAGTGCAAGCTGTTTCACGGTCGATTTCACCTTGAAGGGGTTGTAGTCGGCCGAAGAGTCGAACTCTGTGCCGTTAATGCTGTTGTATGCGTCGGTAGCTTGTGTGAAGAGTGTGTTGAGTGTGGGCAACAATACCTTTGTACCCAGCTTTGTACCTGTCTGGTAGGGGTGGAGCATTGCTTTGTTGTTCTCGTTGTCGTACATCTGCTTCTTGATTGAGCGTGCCTGTGCGTAGAGGTTTTCGAAGTTGAGGAAAGAATACTCTTTTGTTTTCTTCTCTGCAACCTCTTTCATTTTGCACACAGTGTTTCCATACTCGGCAAGCAGTTTGCCCTGCAACAACCAGGGTCGCAACTCGTGTATGAGCTGGGGGTTGCTCTCGTCGGTGAGCAAGAGGTCGCAAGCGAGGTTCAGCTCCTGGCATTTCTGTGCAAGAGCAGCCACAGCCTCCTTGTCGCCATTAATGGCAGCATCGGCAGTGGGTTTGAGCTCCTCACCCTCCTCGCGGCGGAATCCGTGTCCGTTGGGGCCGAGGTCCTTGTTGTAAAGTGCAAAAGTCTCGAGAGCCTTGTAGTTGCCGGGCAATATTCTGCGGAGGCTCTTCTCCCAGTTCTGCTCAAATTCGTAAGCGTCCATATTCCAACAGTAGTCGGCAATGCCGTAGAGAGAAATCTTTGATGTCTCGGCATACTCCATAGGGTTGCTCACAAAGCCCGATACAAGGGGCGCGATGTCCTTGCCGTTGCCGTAGAGGGGGCCCATAAGCATATGGTCGCGCACAAAGTCGTTCACGGGGAAGTTGAGCCAGATGTAGGCTTTGCGCTGTATGCGCTCGTTAATCCACTCCATTGTGGCCTTGTCTATGCAGGCTACAACCGAGTTGCCGGTCCACATAATCTCTATGCCCTGGTTCATAGTAGAGCCGAGAGTGCGCAGGTAGCCCTTTTCTTCGTTTGCCCAGCCACGGTTGTACTCGGTGGGGCACATAATGAGGGGGGCAACATCCTTTTTCTTCTGAATGAAATTGTCGTCGACATAGTTGAGGAGCTCGGCCTGTTTGTCGGCTTTTGTGCCCTCGCCCCAAATATCATCGAAGAACACTGCAAAGGCGCGCACGCCAAGGTCGTACATCTTTTCGAGCTTTGCAACAAGAGCGTCGCGGTCCTCGGGTGTCCATTTTATGTCAACGCCCGGGTGAATGGCCCAGTAGAAGTTAACGTAATTCTTCTTTGCAACCTCCACAAGCTCGGCAATGCGTTTAGCCTCAGCCTCGGGGTAGGGAACGCGCCATTTGTCGCGGTGCCAGGGGTCGTCCTTGGGGCCGTAAATGTACACGTTCATCTTGTTCTTGCCATAAAAATCGAGCTGGCTCAAACGTGCCTCGTGGCTCCAGGGTGTGCCGTAGAAACCCTCCACCGTTCCACGGAAGGGAACATCGGGCCAGTCGGCAACGGCAACCTCCTGGTATGTTCCGCCCTCCATTTCGCGTATGAGCGACTGTATACCATAGAAGAGACCGCGCTCGTCGCTACCTGCAACAACCACACCGTCCTGCGATACTTTGAGATAGTAACCCTCGGCCTGGTTGGGGATGAATTTCTTGTATTTTCTCACCTCCTTGTCGCCCTTCACACCAAGAGTAACCTTGAACTTCTGTTTGGGGGCAATCTCGGGCTTAGCAAGCTTGATGGCCTCACCTATGTAGCCGTCCATATATTTGTTGGCAGCAACCACGCTCCACTGAGCGGGAACATTGCACTCCACCTCGCCGGGTGCCCACAAAATCTTTTTGTACCGGGGATTCTGCGACCAATAACCGGCCTGTACTGTGCATAATGCGGCTATAAGCAAAATGCCTAAAAGAAAAATTTTCTTGTTCATAGTCGTTTGTTTTTATGTTTAGAAATTATATTTCAGCATTGCGCACACACGGTGGTTGGTAACAGCGTGTGTTCCGTCTATTCTGTAATAGTTGTCGGCTGTTCCGTAGTTTACGGTAGTGGGGTTGTACTCAACACCAATCTGCATTGCGTTGTGTGTGTAGAGGATGCTGGGTGCCACGCGCCAAATGTATCCCGCGTTCTTTTTGCCGCGCATATAGATGTTTGAGTCGACAATCTCGTTGGCGCAACCCAGGTTCTTGGTGTATCCTGCAAAGAGGCAGTATGTGAGCGAGCCTTTCTCTAGTTTCTGCTTGTATGTAACATCTACCCAGGCGGCAATGCTGCGCAAGGGGCTGTACTCCTGCTCGCCGGTCTCCTCGTCAATCTTTGTAATTGCGTATCCGCTTATCATCGACAGGTGAGAAGCGTTTTCGGCATATGTTACACGGCCTTTGATGCCCCAGTTACCGTCCTTGTACGATGCAAACGCTGTTGCCGAAGCTGTGCCTATGCTCTCGTCAACCTTTATCCAGTCGCCCTCTGCTGTCTTTGCCTTTGTACGGGGCTTGAGTGTAAGGTAGTCAACGCCCACACCTCCCTGGAATTTGTCGCCTTTGTACATAAACTGCAGGTACATTTCGGGTACAACGGCGTTGCGTGCAAAGTCGAAGCTGCCGGTCGATTTTCCATAGTTGGCTCCATCCTCGGCGTTGGGGCCGTACGATGTGTACTGATACTGGTAGAGCGCTGTCGCTGTGAATGTGTATTTGCCGTTGTTGTAGTTGTAACGCACCTGCGGTGTGCGGCTGAAGGGTGTGAAGGGTGCTCCTGTCTCCAGCGTGAAGACGTCGGGCATCATATCACCCATCATAGGGTGCCACGCCTGTCCCACAAGCACATCCTGTTTCTCCCACGCCATTTTTGCGTAAGCCTGGCGTATGCGCAACACTGTGTTGCTTGTGCCGAAGCCTGCAAAGTCGGCCTCAATCTTCGCCGATGTCTTTGAGCCCAGGAACTCGGGGCCTGTGATGTTGAGTCCCAAACGGGTGGTGATGCTCAGCAGCATCATATTGGGGTTCTCGTTGAGGTCCTTTCCATTAACGTCCTCGTCCTTGTCGAGCGGCATATAGTAGAACTGCTCGCTGTTCGATGTGTAGCTTTCGCGTGTATCGAAGCAGGCGTAATTTCTAATGAAACCATAAGGCTTTATGGTTATTTTCTTCTCCTGTGCGTAGCCGCCCAACGCAAAACCTATCAGCGCGGCAAATAAAAATACTTTTTTCATAAAAATTATGTTGTGTGTTATTTGTCAAGCAAAAAATCCGGTCTTTCCAACGGTTATAATGAGCGCATATCCCAACGTAAGGGATATTGCGCCAATAATAAGCCCCACGCGTAGCATCTGCGACGATTTGATGAGCCCTGTTGAGTGGGCAATGGCATTGGGCGGGGTGCTTATGGGCAGCGACATTGCAAAAGAGGCCGACAGGGCAATACCTATGAGCAGCGTGCCCACTCCGCCATATTCTCCCAGCGCCGGGCCCATACCTTTACCCACAGCGGCCAGAATGGGCACCATAAGCGCAGTTGCAGCCGAGTTCGAAATGAATGTCGATAGCAGCCAGCATATAAGTCCGCCGCCAATCATCACCACAAGCACGGGCCACTCATTAAAGGGAATAGCCTTCACAAGGGTGCTTGCAAGGCCGGTCTTGTCCATTGCAACGCCCAGCGCAAAGCCGCCGGCAACCATCCACAGGCAGGCCCAATCAATTTCCTTAAGGTCTTTAGACTTTATTATGCGTGTAATTGAGAACACTCCCACAGGGATGAGAGCAACAACGTAGGAATTTATTCCCACAAGTTTCTCGAACATCCACAGGAGAATTGTCACAGCAAGCGTTGCGTAAATAACGTACGTGCGCCACCCTTTCTTTGCGCCGCCCTGTATGTTCAGGTGAATCTTTTTGGCAGTGAAGGGGTGAAAAATCCTCAACAGCACCCAGGAGATAATGAGAATTACAAGCATTAGCGGTGTCATCACCATCATCCAGTCGCCGAACCCTATACCCATGTTGAGCCCCGCAGTGTCGTTCAGGTAACCCAGCGCAATGCCGTTGGGCGGGGTGCCTATGGGAGTGGCAATGCCGCCTATGTTCGCGCCTATGGGTATTGCAAGCGCAAGTGCGGCGCAACCTTTTTCCTCTTTGGGGAACGATTTGAGCACGGGGGCAAGGAAGGTGAGCATCATTGCGGCTGTTGCCGTGTTGCTCACGAACATCGAAAATATTGCAGTAACCAGTATGAAACCGAAAAGCACCGTGTAGGGCTTTGAACCGAATGGTTTTAGCATTGCTCTGGCAAGGGTGATGTCTACTCCGCTTTTCGATGCCACAAGCGCAAGCACAAATCCTCCCATAAAGAGCATTATCGTCTGGTCGGCAAAAGTGTTCATAATGGCCTTGTAGCTCACCAGCTGGCTGCGGCTCACCTCGTCGAGCCCGCTTATGAGCGGGGTAATTGCGCTGTTCGATATTGTGAGCAGCGAAATCACTATAATGAGCAGCGATGTTGTCCATGCGGGCACAGCCTCCTGTATCCACATAAGCGCGGCCCATATGAAAATTGCGATAACTCTTTGCTGTACAACGGTGAGCCCCTCGATGCCGTAGGCCGTAGTGGGGATTGTCGCCAGAATTATTGCGAGGAGCGATACAAGAGTAACTCTAATGTAGCGGTTATATCTTTTTATGAGTCGCCAGAGGTTGCTGCGTTGTTGTGCTGTTTCCATCTTTTTTTGCTGTATTTGTGCAATTACGTTTGCTAAAATACTTTAAACTAATTAAAGTATCAAAAAAGCGACCTTTAATTTGCACGCTTTTGCAAAAATCGTGTGCACTTTTTTGTTATGTAGGCAGCTTGCCTGTGCGGGCACAATGTTTAACTCTTGCAAAATGTAGGTTTTATGGCAACTATCAATTTGACAAAAGAACTTTTCGAGGAGAGGGTGGCGCACATCCCCTCGCGCCTCTCCGAACTGAAATTTACGGGAAAAAGGCCTGCGGTTGTCGACTTTTACGCATCGTGGTGCGCACCTTGCCGCCAGCTCTCGCCGTTGGTGGAAGAACTTTCCGATTATTACGGTGAAAAGGTCGATTTTTACAAAGTGGATGTTGAAAAGGAGAGTGCTCTTGCAACATTTTTCGGTGTGCGCTCAATTCCCACCCTTGTTCTCTTTTCGCCCGGTGGCGCTGTGCAGCATTTTGCCGGTGCAATGCCCAAGACACAATTAAAGGAGCTTGTGGACAAGCTCCTTTAGGTCGGTCGAGTGGGTAACGGGCAGCAGTTTGCAGCCTTTTTGGGGCATCATATACCCCAGAAGGCTGTGCTGTATGCTTTTTCCACCCGCTCCTCGGTATCGTCGGGCAGGGCGCTGAAAAAGTCAATGCCTGTTATCTCTTCAATTTCGTCTACGCTTTTTGCATACTCTTTAAGCCCTTTCTTGCCCGCCTTGTTCTCCATTAAAAAGCCAATTGTGCGGTAAGTGCCGTTGTAGTCGCTCAAGAGTACCTTGAAAAAGGCGTCGGGCACTGCCACACGCTTCTTCCCGATGGTCTTGGGGCGGTCGCTGTAGAATACCGGGCCTGTTACAATTACAATGCGGCCATAAAGCTCGGCCTTGTCGCGGCACAGCTCTTCGAGCTTCTTCCACACTCCACGGTTGAGGTTCCTGTTCTGTGGCGACACGTTGCTCAGGTAGAAACTCTCGTCCATAGCCTCTTTGCTCCACTTCATATCGGCGGCGGGAGCAAGGTGTCCTCTGTCCCAGCCCGACCCGCGATAATCGTCGTCGGTTGCCTGTGCGCCGCGTACAAGGGGGTCGCAGCAGAAATTCTCGCCGCGCTCAACCACGCCTTGCGCCTCCTCGTCGGTGAGCTCATAGCCCACCCAGTGGGCGTTGCGGGTGCTGTTGTTGTAGCAAAGGGTGTATCCTTTGTGTTCCACAAGCTGCCCGTTGCCGTTCGTGAGCTGTGCAACGTGCAGGTCGCTTGTAGCTCCCACTGCGTTGCTGCCCGGTTGCTGTTCATACAGCCACACGGCTGCTGCACCGAGCAGCAACACTATGAGTGCCGAAAAACTGTTGCTTTTCTTTTTCCTTTTGGCCATCGTTCTTTATCAAGCCTTTTTCAGTCTGTTGCCGGCAAGCACAATCTTGTAGCTCTTGCCCTTCTTAGTGCCGAACGAGAGTGTGCTGTTGCCGTAGCGCAGGTTGCACTTTTCGCCGCTGTTCGATTTTACAATAATCTCGGTTAGCTTGCCCTCGTTCCATTTGATAGAGAGCTCAAAGCCGCCTTTTGCGCATATACCTTTAACCTCTCCCTCGCTCCAGGCATCGGGTAGGGCGGGCAAAATGTGTATAAAGCCCATGTGGCTCTGCATAAGCATTTCGGTGATACCGGCTGTACCGCCGAAGTTACCGTCTATCTGGAAGGGGGCGTGAGTGTCCCACAGGTTGTCGAGTGTACCGTTCTTCAGGAGGTTGCCGAAGAGGGTGTATGCGTGGTTGCCGTCGTGCAAACGGGCCCATTGGTTGAGCTTCCAACCCATACTCCAGCCTGTTGCGCCGTCGCCGCGGTGCACAAGCACAATCTTCGATGCCTCGGCAAGGTCGGGTGTTGTCACAGGAGAAATTGTGTGTCCGGGGTGCAGGCCGAAAAGGTGGTTTACGTGGCGGTGCTGGTCTTTGGGGTCGTCAATGTCCTTGCTCCACTCCATAAGCTGGCCGTAGCGGCCTGTCTGGTAGGGTACAAGGTTGTCGAGCACATTCTGCCACTCGGTGCGCAGCTTCTTGTCTGTGCCCAGAGTCTTTGCTGCGGCAATGGCATCGAGCAGAATTTCGCGTACAACGGCGTGGACAAAGGTTGCTCCCTGGTCAATGGGGCCGTGCTCGGGCGAGGTGGAGGGAGCGGCTGTGTAGCTGCCATCTTCTCTCTTCCACAAATAGTCGGTTGCAAAAATTGCACTGCTCTTTATAATCTCATAACCTGTCTCTTTGAGGAATTTCTTGTCGCGTGTGTAGTCGTAGTAGTCCCAGACGTGTGTTGCGAGCCACGGGCCGGCCATAGGGTTGAAGTTCCACGACATATCCTGGCTTATGAGCGGTGCTGTGAAGCCGAATATGTTGCTCGAAATGCTTGCGGTCCAGCCTCTTGCACCAAAATAAGATTTTGCTGTAACCTGGCCTGGCTTCACAAGTGTCTTTATAAAATCTACCAGCGGAATCATACACTCGCCAAGGTTGGTGGCGCAGGCGGGCCAGTAGTTCATTTGCAGGTTAATGTTGTTGTGGTAGTCAACTCGCCAGGGGCCGTCTACGTTGTTGTGCCACATACCCTGCAGGTTGGCGGGCATATTTCCGGGGCGTGAGCTCGAAATGAGCAGGTAACGGCCGAACTGGAAATAGAGTCGCTCCAACGCATAGTCGGGCTTGCCTGTGCGGTAGCTCTTCAGGCGTTTGGGTGTCGGCAGGTTGGCAACACCGGGGAATTCAAGTGTCGTGGGGGCGTTGGGGTTTATGCTCAGCTGCACGCGGTTGAAGAGTGCGGCGTAGTCGGCATAATGCTCCTTGAAAAGCTCGTCGAAGCCCTTTGCTACTGCATCTCCCACCCAGGCGGCTGTTGTCTCGTCGGGGTTCACACCAACGTATGCTTTGGGGTCTTTGAAGTCGGGGTCGAAATTGATTTTGTAGTCGGTGTCGGCGGTAATGTAGAAACATACCTCGTCGGCGTTGCTTATGTATATTTTGCCGTTCTCCACCTTAATTGTTCCGCCTTTTGCGGTAGCCTTTATGCGCACAGTGTACTGCATCTTGTTGTTGTCGAGGCGTGCCTTGTACACAAGGCCGTCGCCGTCCTTCTCCATTGTGCCCTCGCTCACAGGGTTGGGAGCGTAGCTGAATGTGAGGTTTTGCGCTCCCTTCTCGCTTGCGCTGTATTTTACAGCAACAACGTTTGCGGGGTACGATGCAAAGTATTTGCGCTCAAAGTCAACGCCGTCGCGGTTGTACTGCACCACGGCAAGAGCCGAATCGAGCGAGAGAACGCGCTTGTAGTTGCTCAGGCCGATAACGTTGTGCCCTGTTTCAATGTAGAACTCTCCCATTGTGGTGAAATTACCGAAACGGAAGGGCTTCTCGCCGTAATACTCATACGAGGCTGTGCTGTTGAAGTTCTCGCGTGTGAGCTTGGCGGCTTTTGCATCGTCGCCGTCGAGGAACGCTTGGCGTATATCGTCGAGCAGGTGAGCCGACTGCTTGTTCACGTTCCAATAATAGTCGGCGCCGCCGTCGGTGTTGGGGCCACCGCGCCACAAGGTCTTTTCGTTGAAGGTGATGCGCTCGGCCTCCAGAGAACCCAGGATGTTGGCTCCAATGCTGCCGTTACCAATGGGCAGCGACTGCGACTCCCACTCCTTGTCGGCGTTGTAGTTACCGTCACCGGCCCATTCGGGCTTTCCTTTTCCTTTCCATAGGTCGGGGCGGCCACCGTACCATATTTGGTTACCGTTGAGCGTGGTAGGCTGGTCGAACCACACCGAAAGACCACGAGTGTAGTCGGTTTGTGCCTGTGTCGACAGGGCAAGCGCAACTGTTGCGCACAATGTGATAAGTCTTTTCATATTCATAGATTGTTTTATGTTTTTCACACAAGGAATGTAATTACAATTTGAATGATAATTACGCGCAGGAAAATGCACACGGGGTACACCGTAGCGTATGCAACCGAGGGGTTGTCGCTCTCAATGGTGTCGTTGGCGTAGTTCAGTGCCATAGGGTTGGCCATTGAACCGCACAATAATCCGGCTATTGAGCCGAAGTCGAGCTTCTGCACGCGCAACGATATAAGGCCCACGAGGGTGGTGGGCACGAATGTTATCAAAAATCCTATTAACAGCCACAAAGCCCCCTCGGGGCGCACGACCGTTTCAAAGAAATGTGCTCCGGCGTCGAGCCCCAGGCAGGCAAGGTAAAGGTTGAGTCCCATTGCGCGCAGCATCATATTGGCACTTTGCGTGGTATAGATGACCATATGCAGGCGCGGGCCGAATGTTCCTATTATAATACCCATTAATATGGGACCGCCCGCAAGGCCCAGCTTCACGGGCAGCGACACACCGGGAACGGCAAAAGGTATGCTGCCCACAGCAAGGCCCAATATAATACCTATGAACACAGCTACGAGGTTGGGCTCTTTGAGGCTCTTCACGGTGTTTCCCAGAATATTCTCCACGTTGCGTATTCCGGCAGCCTCGCCCACCACAGTGAGACGGTCGCCCACCTGCAGGCGCAGGTCGGGGGTTGCGAGAAGCTCCACGCCCGAACGGAACACGCGGCTGATGTTTATCCCGTAGTTGTTTCTCAGGCGCAACGACGAAAGTCGTCGGCCGTTTATTTCGGGGCGGGTGACAAGAATATGCTCGGCCACCAACTGGCTGTCAATCTTGTTCCAGTCGATATTCTCGCTGTTCCAGTCCTTGCTCTCCTGCTCGCCGAATATCATACGCAGTGCCTCGGTGTCTGTGGACTTTGTTATCACCAACAGAATATCATTCTCGCGTATCTTTTTGTCGCCGGTGGGTATAATTACGTTACCCCCGCGCCACAAACGCGAAATTACAAAACTCTGCCGGCTGCCGGCTGCAACCTCGCTCACGGTTTTGTTGAAGATTGCGGGGTTGGTAACGCGGTAGCTCGCAATGAACACATTCTTCTTGTGCACCCTGTCGGGGCGCGAAAGGTCGCTCTTCTTTACAAAGAAACGGCGCAGGAAAAGAATTGCAAATATAACCCCCACAACACCAAGCGGGTAAGTGAGTGCGCAGCTCAGTGCCGCGCCGCTGCTGGGTATTCCCATCTGCGACAGTGTCTGTTGTGCAGCGGCAAGGGCAGGGGTGTTGGTGGTTGCTCCACACAGAATTCCCGAAACATCGGCAATTGAAATTCCACAAGCATAGCTTGCTCCAATGGCAAGCGCAGTGCCTGCAAGTACCACTCCCAGCGATGGGAGAAGCAATTTCGCGCCGTCGGTGCGCATAGAACTGAAAAATCCCGGGCCCACCTGCAGGCCAAGCGCGTACACAAAGAGCACAAGGCCGAACGACTCGGCATATTTGAGCATTTCACCATCTATGCTCAGCCCTAAATGTCCGGCAAAGATTCCGACGAAAAAAACGAACGTCACACCCAGCGAAATTCCGCCTATACGAATTTTTCCAAGCAGAATTCCTGTTGCCGAAATAATCGACAGCACCACAATAGCCTGCAGGGCCGAGTGTTCTATGAGAAGAGATTTAATTATTTCCATTGCAGTGTGGGCGGCGTACAAAAACGCCGTTACTGCAAACATAAACAAAAATACTCTTATAAACTATAAATTCAAGTAAAAACCTTCGCGTGAGATGCACTTTCTCTTTTTTACTGCTCTTTTTCCTCTATCGTAAATCCAAGGCTGCGCACCGCCTCCATAGCTTTCTCTTTGTCGAAAGTACCTCGAACCGTGGCTTCCCCGCTTGCAAGGTCGGCTGTAGCGTCCTCGACACCATCAACGCCCTTCAAGGCCTTTTCAACGCTGTTTTTGCAGTGGTTGCAGGCCATCCCGCCCACCTCGAATACAGTACTTCTTGCGCAGGCCGCACAGCTCTCTCCACCGTGTTTGCAGCAGCAATCGCCCTTGTGGCGGAAGCGCTGTACAAAGGCGTTCACAAGCAGCGCCAGCAGCAGAATACTGCACGCTGTGCCGAAATAATTTGTGCAGCCGTGGCAGTGGGTGTGAATTGCGGCAAGCGGTCTTGTGAACCACTCACGCGGCAATAAATGGTCAATTGCAAGGCCGAACGCTACAGCTCCCGCGATTATGCTTCCCAGGTATATTGCAAGCGGGCGGCGCCCCATCACCTTGCTTATCACAAGCATCGACGCTACGTTCACTGCGGGACCTGCCATAAGCAGCACGAGTGCGGTGCCGGGCGACAACCCTTTGAGCATAAGGGCAACGGCAATGGGAATTGAACCGGTGGCGCAAAGGTACATAGGTATTGCAAGAGCGAGCACAAGGAGCATACTCAATAGCGAACTTTGTGCAAAAACCTCAAAGAAAGAGCTTGGCACAAACACCGTTATGAGCCCCGCGATGACAAGCCCCATTGTCAACCATTTTCCAATGTCCTGCATCATCTCCACAAAGGCGTAGCGCAGCGCAGTGACAATCTTTTGCCCGAAGCTCTTTTTCTCTTCCTCCTCTTCCGTTGCAACTCTCTTTTTGCTTTTTTCTCCCTTTTCATCGGCAAATTTTGTGACAAGTACCCCGCCCATTATGGCCGTTGCAAGGGCTGCCAGCGGGCGCAGCAATGCAAAAGGCAACCCCATAAGCGAGTAGGTGGCAATAATTGAGTCTACTCCCGTCTGTGGGGTGGAAATGAGGAACGCCATTGTTGCTCCCTTCGACGCACCCTCTTTTCTCAACGACATTGCGGTGGGAATAACCCCGCACGAGCAGAGCGGCAACGGAATGCCCAGCAGTGTGGCGTTTACAACCGAGCGCAGAGTGCTCCCTCCCAGGTGTTTCTGGTACAGATTGTTCGGCACAAAGGCGTGCATTATGCCTGCGAGCAGAAAGCCCAGCAGAATATATGGCGACATCTGGTTTACAAGTTCAAAAATCTCTCTCATATCCTCTCACTTTTTATTATTTGCCTAGCAAAAGTAATGTTAATTTTCTGCAAATCGGTTGCAAAAGCCCGTTTGCTTGCAGTGTGTTGTTGAAAATAGTGTATTTTTGCAGGTGTAACAAGGCTTTTCTTTGCACAAGCATATTTTCTATGGAAACAAACAAACACGAAAATGTATTGAAGCTCCACGGTGTACGCACCACGGCTGTGCGCCTGCTCATTCTCAGAGGCATAGAGGAGTTCGGTGCTCCCTTCTCGCTTGAAGAGCTTTATATGCACTTTGCCACCATCGACCGCAGTACCATTTTCCGCACTCTCACACTTTTTGAGCAAAAACACCTCCTGCATAGTTTCGAGGATGGTAGCGGCAAGCGAAAATACTGTTTTTTGCAGTCACATCAACACTCCGGTTCCTCTCACCACGCTCACGCCACTTGTCGCGTTTGCGGGCGCACTTTTTGTGTTCCCGCGCCTCTTTCTTTGCCGGTGGTAGACACCCCGGCGGGCTTTAATGTCGAAAGTATCGACGTTATTATCACCGGCGTCTGTTCCCAGTGTCACAAGTGCTAAACTCGCGCGTAGCTTGTGAGAGAAATGTTAAAATTTTGCGATAATATATAATTTAATATATATTTGCAATGTATTACGAATAAATGCAATAACGCTATCTATCTGATGGGGCTTATGCCCGGTGGCTTGTGCCATCAAACTTGGCGGTTTATAGTAGAAAGAATAGTGATTGCGTTCCTCCACACCCATAAAGTGTGGAGTTGAGCGTGTGTCTATATATGGGTACGCCAAGCCCTCGTCGGTGGATAAGTTGCTTATCCGCTTTTTTTTGTACTATGGATTTGTGGTTCTGAATATGTTTAACCAATTAATATTAAAGCTATGAAATCTATTTGCAAAAGATTTTTTTCTGTGGCATTGATGTTATTGCTCGTGTGCGCGCAGGCGCAGGGGCAAGCGGTAATTTTCCCACAGGAAAAACAGCCCGGAACGGCGAAAGTGGAGGTGTTGACGAATGGCTATACCATCGGTAACGACCTTTTTACAGCCAAGTTTGTAAAGGCCGAAGGCAAAATAACCTTTGGTGGTTGTGAAGAACTTGGCCTTGCTGCAGGTTCTGAAATTTTTAAGGTACAGCTTGCCGACGGCACTGAAATTCCCGCTTCGGAATTTACGCTGGGCGATGTTGTAGCAGAATCCCTTGTAGGTGACGATTCAGCCGTGAAAGCAGCGCGTCGTTACAATGGTCAGCAGATTAAGGCTACATTCACTCACAGCAGTGGTCTCGAAATTGAGTGGCGTGCAGTGTTGCGCGACGGTTCACACTACTTGCGCACCGAAATGGATATTTTGAACGCTGGCAGCGAAGGCATTGCAATGAGCAGCATCACCCCTATGATGTACACGGTGAATAATGTCGATGGCGAGAAAGCTCCCGCAGTGGTTGGTAACACCCGTGGTGCAGTTATTGCCAGCGACAAGATATTTGCAGGTGTTGAAACTCCTACAGCCTATAACACCGCCGGCGTGGCAACCGACCTCGAGTCGTTTGTTTTCAAGGCTTGGAACGGTGAGAGCAGCTGGGCTTGGAATGTCGACACAAATGATATCCCCGAAGGAATCAAAGCATTAAGCAACTATGTTGCCGAAACAGTAAAAGGTTCACGCGGTTATTTGATTTTCCGCGAGGCTGGCGATTGCACAATTACACTCGACTACACCAGTGGTAACAACAAGTTGCAGATTCTTGGTGTCGATATTCTTGATGTTGCAGGCAATGTTGTGGACGGTGACTATCACTATGGTTCAACAGGAGGTTCTGACAGCAACCGCGACTACACTGTAACAGTTCCCTCTGTAGGTGCTTATATGGTGCGCATATTCGTTACCAACGCCGGTGCCGGCGAGGGATATGGCAGCGTGGGTACTATCGCTTACAGCACAAAGGTAACTCTTCCCTCGCTTGTGTACGACCTTGCTTCTACCGAGACTCCTTATGTGAGCCCCGAAATTACTGAGCCTGAAGAACTTATAGAGATTACTCCCGAGGAGGGCGCTCTCACAGCATCACAGGGAAAGCAGACACAGTGGACAAGCGGCCTTAGCCAGTTCAGCAACTGGACAGCTGCAATTCCCGAGGGTATGAGCACTCCCACCGCTTCGGCAATCTATCTCGACAAGCACTACACAATTGATGCGGGTAACCTCAGCGTGGTATTCGACTATACAAGCGGTAGCCACGGCTTGAATATGCTTGGTGTGCAGCTCCTTAATAAACAAGGCGTTGTAAGCAAAGATTATCACGTAGGCTTCACAGGTGGTTCCGACAGAAACAATACCTATTCTATTGTTGTTCCCGAACAAGGCGACTACATTGTGCGCTTGTTCGTAGATAGAAAATCCGATGGTGTGGATGGCGCAGGTAACATCGACTTTACTCTTGCAGCATTTACAGCAACAGATATTACTCCCGAAGCAAATATCACAGATACTTGGACATCTGCCTGGACAGGCTTTGCAGACTGGAGCGGCACACTGCCCGAGGGTACAACTGCTGCCGGTACAGCAAAGTATCGCGACCAAGGTTTGTACAACATCGGCGTTGGTACTTTGAGTATCCTTTTCGACTACACAGGTGGTAGCCACGGTCTCTATATGCTTGGTGTACAGGTGTTGGATATTACGGGCAACGTGGTTTCCGAGGAGTTCAAGAACGGCTTCACAGGTTCAAGCTCTGAGGTTACTTACACTGTTACAGTTCCCAAAACCGGATATTACACCTTGCGTTATATTGCCGATTATTGTAACGGTGGTACCGACACAAACGGTAGTATCACTATCTCGCATGCTGCAATCAACAGCATCACAACCGAGGCTGGTCAAAGCGATAAATGGACATCTTCTTGGACAGGCTTTACAGACTGGACCGGCACACTCCCCGAGGGTACAACCGCTACCGGTACAGCAAAATATATCGACAAGAAATACCACATTGCCGACGGAAAGCTGAGCGTTCTTTTCGACTACACAAGCGGTAACCACGGTCTTTACGTGCTCGGTGTTCAGGTGATGGATGCAAAGGGTAACGTGGTTGCGCAGGAGTTCAAGAACGGCTTCACAGGTTCAAGCAGCACTGTTACATATAATATGAAGGTTCCCGCCGAGGGTATCTACACCGTTCGTTACATTACCGACTATCGCAGCTCCGATGGCTCCAATACCAACGGCGATATTACTCTTTCACTCGAAGAGATTGTAGTTGAAGTTCTTGGTACTATTGGCGAAGACGAAACCATAGAGCACACCTGGACTCCCGAAAGCTGGGTGAAGATTGCCAACGACGATGTTCCCAACCGCGTGAACGAGGCCGGTTGCACCGACGAGAATGCTTATATAATGGAGCAGATGATAACAATAAAGTCGGCCGGCGTGTTGAGCGTTAATTTCGCCTACGCTTCAGGTGCCAATAAACTTTATCTTGCCGGTGTGGATTTGATTGATGCGGCCGGCCAGATTGCTGTAGATGACTACCACGCAGGTGAAACCGGTACCAACAGCTCCAATAACACATATAAACTCAACGTGTTTGCCCCCGGTACATACACAATGCGTTATTTCGTGAACAAGGCCGAACCATTTACCGCATCGGGTAACATTACACTCTCGTTGAAGGTCGATTATACATTGCACCTCGTTGCACCCGCAACAACTCCCATCACAGGTAAGTGGAGCCGCGTTACAACCCTTGCAGCAGGTACAGAGTGGAACGTAGGTACAGTAGTGGGTGTTATTGCCCCCGGTCAGGCACGTCGTTCTTTCCTTGCATACAGCGAGCGCGAGCGCGCAGTGCCTTGGCGTGCAGTTCCTGCATATATATCGTGGTACGAAATCAACATCAACCGCAACAATGCGGCCCCCGGTGAGGAGCATACCAATACCGACGAAACTAAGTGCTTGCCCATTGTAGAGGAGTGGAAGAAGCAGCTGTTCGATGTTTACGGCGAGGCTCCTTATGCATTTGTTTGGGACGATGGCTGGGACGAATACGGCGAGTGGCAGTTCCACAGCGGCTTCCCCAATGGATTTACAAATATGGACAACGTAGGTCGCGAGATGGGTGCAGGCCAAGGTGCCTGGTTGGGCCCTGTCGGTGGTTATGGCACAAGCGGTGGCTATCGTCGTGCATATTGGAACGGCAAGGGCGGTATGCAGTTGAGTAACCCCGCATACTACGAGGTGTTTGTAAATGCTGTAACCAACCTGCTTCATACATACGGTTATGATTTCCGCTTCTTTAAGTTCGACGGTATCAGTGCACAGTTCTCTTCTGTTGGCCCCGATGCCGGCGCAACAGGTAACGAAAATGCCGAGGCTATCATTATGGCCGAGCGTGTGATACGTGGCATTAAAGAGGATACCTTCCTTAATACAAGTGTGGGTACTTGGGCTTCTCCCTTCTGGTTCCAGTTTACCGATGCTGTATGGCGTCAGGAGAAAGACGACGGTACAATTGGCAATAATAGCAACAATCGCGAGAACTGGATTACATACCGTGACCGCCTCGTTTACCAGAACTTTGTTCAGAACTCACCTCTCTGCCCCATCAACACATTGATGACTCACGGATTCATTTTTACCGAGTTTGGTGGTCCTGCGGGTTTCAGCCGCGACTGGAAATCTGTTGTAAACGAGTTGCGTTGTGCCTTTGCTTGCGGTTCGGGTATGGTTGAGCTTTACAACGACTACAAACTCACCAACGAACTTGTCAACCCCGCTACAGGCAATGCCGGTGAACTTTGGGGCGAAATAGCCAAGTGTATGAAGTGGCAGCGCGCCAACGCCGATGTTTTGCCCGATGTTCATTGGGTGGGTGGCAATCCCTGGACAGGTGCAAAGGCCGAGGTTTACGGCTGGGCTGCCTGGAACGGCAAAAAGGCTACACTCGCTTTGCGTAACGGTGCAAATGATGCGCAGACATATACATTTACATTGCGTGAGGCACTCGAAATCCCCGAATATATTAAAACAGCTACAGTTACATTGACCAAGTCGTTCGACGACCAGGCGGCTCTTGAAGGCTTCACCGAGGGTGAGATTGACATCGATACAGAGCTTACTGTGACTCTCCCCGGCTCGTCACTCTTTGTGTTCGACAATAGCGTGGCTGTGGAGAAAGGTAAGTATTATCGTTTCAAGGCCGGTGAAAACTGCATTGCAGCCGGTGAAACTCTGCAGGTAAGTGACGCTGCTGGTGCTGCTTCAATATTCTTCTTGAACGAGGAGAACGAGCTTCTTTCTTACTCTAATGGTAAGTATTTGAGCAGCGGCGCAGGCTTCGAGGCTGTTGGTCACAAGGGCAATGCCACTACTTTCCTCAAAGGTAACGACGGTAAGGTAAAACTTATGATTGCCGACAAAAACCTCACCATTGGTGAAACAAGCGAGTGGGAAATTGAGGAGGTTACAGAGCTCCCCGTTACTATCGGCGCTGCAGAGTGGGCTTCGTTCTACGCTCCTGTAGCAGTTACATTGCCCGAGGGTGTAAAAGCATTCTATGCAGCTTCAATTAACGAGAAAGACCAAGTGCAGATGACTGAAATCGAGGGTGCTATCCCCGCTAACACCGGTGTAATGCTCAATGGCGAAGCCGATGACTACAATTTCGTAATTGCAGAATCTGCTACCGCTATCGAGGGTGAAAATATGTTCAAGGGTACTGTTGCTACAACAGAGATTGCCGAGGAGAACACAACATACTACCTCCTCTCTAAGCCGGAAGGTTGTGCTGTAGGTCTTTACCCCCACGGTGGCGAGGGTGCCGGTAACTTCCAGAACAACTCTCACAAAGCATACCTCCCTGTTAAAAATGAACAGGCTGCACTCTCTTACGGCTTCATCTTCGGTGGTACAACAGCTATTGAGAGCATAGAGTCGGTTGCAGGTGCTAAAGTAATATATGACCTCACAGGCCGCAAGATAGAGAATATCACAGCACCCGGTTACTACATTATCAATGGCGTTAAAACAATTGTTGAATAATAGTTGAGAGAGCAGTAATTTATTAACATTGATAAAAAAGATAATACAATATGAAAAAGAACTATGTATCGCCTCTTGCAAACGAGGTAAGCGTAACTACCGAGGGACTTATTGCAGCATCGCTCCAGATGAACAGCACCACAACCGTTAACTCAAAGGGTGAGGGTGTTCAGTTGGGTAACGAGAACCGTGGCCAGTGGGGCAACCTCTGGGGTAAGTAATTAAAAGGCTACTTTTAATTCATATACAGGCAACAGCGGCTTTCGAGCCGCTGTTGTTGTTTTATATCCTTTTGTTCGTTTTATCAAGGAGTGGCTGTTTTTTATATTGCTTTTAGAAGGGTGCTGCGAACAACTCGAAACCTCGCTCAAAACAAAAAAGCGTGTGAGCGGGTGAACAAACCATCCACAGCGTTGTTGAATATCTTGCGTGCGCAACCCATTTTATTAACCATCAAATTGTAATTATGAAACGTAGATATTCGGCTCCTGTGGCAGGCCTTGTAACCATTGCCACCGATAATATAATGACCACCACATCGGTTCCTACACGCTCTCTTCAATCGCCCGAAACAGGCAAGGAGCAAAGTGGTGGGTGGGGTAATCTGTGGAGCAGTAGGTAAAAAAAAGGAGTGAAATTTATTTCACCCCTTATAGACGAGGGTGGTTGCCCTCGTTTTTTCGAATGTTATTCCATTGGAATTTCAGGGTTCTGAACAGAAAGCGGCAGCCCCTTCTGCGAAAGGTAGAACATATAAAGAACCACAGGTTCCGTGCCACGGTTCTCTCCGTGATGAATAGAATCGACCATTTCAACCACAACCTCTCCTGCACGAACAATTTTTGTTTGTCCGTCTAGCCCTATTATTGCCAGCTCGCCCTGTACAAGAACGCCGTGGTTCATACTTACGTGGTGGTGCCAGCCAAGCTTCTGCCCGGCGGGGATAACATATTTCACGGCCACAAGCTCGGGGCGCCCTTGCGGGTAGTCGGGCAGCGCCACGCCGTTCCAGCTCTGGTCGGTACGCAGCAGCTCGGTGCTTTCTACTTTTTCAACTGTGATGCTGTTGTTCTTGTTGCAGGATGAAATAAAACCCACGCTGCAAAATACTGTGGCGATTAAAGCCCATTTTGTAATCCTGTTCATTGTATTTGGTATATTGGGGTTACAGAGTTTATTACTATGAACAGCACGGTGAGTACCGCTCCAAATGTAAATATACCTATTCCCTATAAGAGCTGTTCGGCTCTCTCTGCGCCGCTTGTTGCCAGCGCTGTGGGTATTACGGTTGCGCCGGCTATCATTAGCAGCGATGATACAACGGGTGGCGATGTCAGTTTGTTTATCATGGCTGTTTTTGCTTATTGGGCGAGGATAACGCATTACCACCGTAAATGCCACCAATTTAACAGATATATTAAAAAGAATAATGAGTGCGCCTTGGCGCACTCATTATTCTTTATTGGATTAATCTACTTAATAAGTTCTTTTATAAAGAAGCAAGCAGCGATATCAGCAACAATATTAAGAGTGGTAATAACGGAAGGATAATCATCATCCTTTGTTTTCTTTTTAATTTGGAGATTACTTTCTCATAATCTTTCTGCAAATCTTCAAACGCAGCGTTTACCTCGGCATCTCCACTGTGGTGAATCTTTACAACTGCTTCCAATTCTTTCCACCACTCTTTGATATATTTTGTACTTTCATCATTATTAAAATATTTTGCAATAAGCCCCGAATACAGAGTGTATCTCATATATTTAAGAATTTGTTCTCTGTTTTTTGTGGGTTTTACCTTATAAAACACATTCTTCTTGAACATATCGTGCTTTTGACGATTCATCCAATACTCGATGTCGAACTTCATTTTATAGTAGTCGACATAAGCTGCCTCGGCCGCCTCAGCCGTCATTCCTATATCCTCGCCCACTGCATGAACTTTCTTTAATATAATTTCGTCGTAAACGTCGAACTCGGGAGAGTCGCCAACTAATTGTTCGAGGTATTTGTCTAGTTCGCTGTTTTTTTCCCATTCTATGTCTCGTCTGTACTTTACCCAACTGTCCATGTCTGAATTACTTGATTCGTTATTAATGTTACTTGATGATGATTTTATTGATGATGAACTGCTACTCGAGCTGCTTCTGCTGCTTGAGCTGCTTCTGCTGCTCGAACCGCTTGAACTACTGCTCTTGCTGCTGCTCGATGAGCTCTTGCTGCTTGTTTCTGCCTTTTTTGCATAAAGACCAATGCCATTGGCTCGCTGGTAATTGTAGGAATAGGTTAATTCCTCGTTAATGCTGCCATCGCTGTTGTACCACACTTTGGCCTCGTGATTGTTGCTTGAGTCGCTGCTCACACTCTGGTACTTGCCACTAAGGTAGTCGTTGTGAGAGATGCGCACCATCTTAAATGAACTCATAGTTTTAAGATTTTGATAATTTAACTTTATACTTGATATACTTAATTGTTTTTGTGCAACTCTTTTCTTTGCTGTTGGCAGGCGTGCCATTTGTTAAAAAGTGCATCGCTTGTCGTTGGCATAATAAATGGCGTAATTTGTTTTTCCAAAATTAACGCCTTGTTGCAAGATAAAGCGTTTCATTACGTTTCTTTTACAAAAAGACAGGGGTATTAACACAATAATTGTTTCGCAAATGTGGTTTTGTTTTATAATTTTGTGACTTAGTAAGCTTGTAATATGGAAAACAGTAACAGAGATAATTACGATGCGTTGAAGAACGCCGTAGAGGATTTGCTTGGGCGCAAAGTGGCAACCAAGCGTGACTACGAGTTCTTGTCAATGCGCATACTTGACAGAACGGGCTCCTATTTGAGCCCGATGACATTGCGCCGTTTCTGGGGCAACCTTGCCAATGGGAAATATAACACCATTCCGCGCCGTTTTACCCTTGACACTCTGGCGCAATATACCGGTTATAGTTGCTACGAGCAGTTTCAAAAGGAGCGGGCAGGCGACTCCACTCCTCCGAATAGCAGATTCTTGCTAAACGATTATATACTGTCGAGTGCGCTCAAAAAGGGGCAACGGATTGAACTTTCGTGGTTGCCGCAGCGCTTTGTAACGGTGGAGTTTCTGGGCTACGATATGTATAAGGTGGTCGATAGCATAAATAGCAAGCTGAGCAAGGGAGATACCTTTCACGTAGCCGTGATAACACAGGGCGAGCCTCTATATCTCAATTGCCTTGTGCACGAAGAGGGCGCGCCTACACGCTATGTCTGTGGGCGAAGTGGAGGAATTAAATTCAAAATCTTAACTAATAAATAAAGTTCGGAGATATAATAATGATAGAATATTCGGGATTTTTGAATGAAGATATAAGGTTTGATAAAATAGAGCGTCTCGACAACGAAGGCGGTACTTGCGAAACCTATATTGTGCACATAAAAGGGAAGGCCTATTTTATGAAGCGTCTGCGCTGCCAATACAGCTGCGACCCCAACTACCGCTTGATATTTAATAAGGAATTTGAAATAGGCAAGGCTATAAGCAATAGTTATATCCCGCAATATTTGAGCTTGGGCGAAGACGGGCAGGGGTTGTATATACTCATGGAGTATGTGCAAGGAGTTACTTTGCAAGAGAAACTAAAAAAAGAGCCTGCTTTCTTTGACAACGACGCGAACATAAGAAAGATGTTGTTGCAGTTGCTCGTGGGCTTAAAGTCGCTGCACGATAACAATATTGCTCATCTTGACATTACGGCAAACAATATTATTCTGTGCCAGGTGAGCAACGATGTCAAGATAATAGATTTAGGATTCTGCCTTGAATCGTCTTATAGAAAGACTGCCGGATACACGCCTTGCGATAATATGGCTCCGGAACTAAAAAACAAGCAGCTTGACCAGATAGATGCCTCGACCGATTTCTACGAAATAGGTGTGTTGCTTGAGGCTGTTGAGAAGGTGCGCCGCAGGCCTTTGCCGCACTATCTGCAAAAAATAAAGAAACGCTGCCTGCAACATAAAAAGGAGGCGCGATATGCCAATGCCGATACTATTATTCGCGCAATTAAATACAGTAGTTTTTACACGATGCGGCGCATTGCTGCTTGGGTAGCTGTCCTTCTCTTTGCTTACATAGGCTTCACATATACACCAATGTATGGGAGCGTGTGCGATTATATTGCTTGGGAAAGAGGCCTGATACCCGAAAAATTTGAGGAAAACGGAGTGTTTTACCGCATTACCGACCACAATGCACGCACTGTGGAAATTACATACAAGGGGAAAGATTACAATGAATTTAAAGATGAATACACCGGTTCTGTTGTCTTTCCCGCCCGGGTTACACATCGCGGGCGCACTTTCATAGTAAAAGCCTTTGCCCAAGATGCCTTGAGTGTAACCGCCATAAGGTCCATTAAGATAGAAAACGGAATAGACAGCATTGGTAATTTTGCATTCTCGCGCAACTACATTGAGGGTACCTTGTTTATCCCCGCGAGCGTGAAATGGATAGGCAAGGGGGTGCTGGATAATTGCACATATTTAGAAAAGGTTGAGGTAGATGCCGACAATCCCTGTTACGACAGCCGCGAGGGGTGCAACGCTATAATTGAGACGGCAACAAACACGCTCATTGCCGGTTGCTGCAACAGCAAGATACCGCAGGGAATCACAAAAATAGCAGACCACGCATTTGCAGGACAGTTCAGACTTGGCAGCATCAATATCCCCGAGAGTGTTACATATATTGGCGATTATGCATTCCACAATTGCCCCCTTTTTAGAATAACTTTGCCACAGGGGCTCACACATATTGGCAATTACGCCTTCCAATGGTGCGAGAAACTAATAGAGATAGAGATTCCCGAGAATGTAACCTACATAGGTGAGGCCGCGTTGTCGAATTGTGGTTACAGCACACTGGTAATTCCCGATAAAGTTACATACATCGGTGCTTGGGCTTTTGACAAATGCCTCAATCTCACAACAGCAACAATAGGGGAAAGTGTCGCTTCGATAGGTGTATTTGCATTCGATGGTTGCGACAAACTCACAAAAATTGTATCGCGCATCCCTGCCGACAAGCTGTTTGCTGTAGATGAGAGTATATTCGGCAGCGTAGCCGGCAACTGCACTCTTTATGTGCCGCGTGGCGCAAAAGCAACATATCAAAAGAGTGCGGGGTGGTGCAATTTTGCCAGGATTGTGGAGTGCGATTTGTAGTGCCGGGTAAGATGTTTTCTTTGTACAATTGTCCCTATCTTATATATATAATAGGTAATGGCTGGTTAAAGGCTATGGGCGAGGATAGCGAAACCGCCTATTACGACATTTGATGCACGTTTTTACAACGAACACCCTCCTGTAAATGCATTTACAGGAGGGTGTTCGTGTACTCGAAGCGGGACTTGAACCCGCACGGCTGTTAAGGCCAAAGGATTTTAAGTCCTTCGTGTCTACCGATTCCACCATTCGAGCAACCTTTTTTGTGTCTTTTTCTAAAAAGACGGTGCAAAGATAATGGCTTGTGGCGAATAAAACAAATAACGTGCCTTTTAATTTACAATTACAATGTCGCTGCCGTAGTCGTGTACGTTGTAGCGGAAAAGGGGTCTTTTGGCATTGCCTTCAATGGCGTAACCCCCGTTGTTGAGGTCGAATTTGCAGGCGCACGCTTTGCAGTGGGCGTGGGCAATGCCGCCTTCGAGTTCCACGGTGAGTTTGCGGCTCCCCTGCTTGCATTTGGGGCAGGCAAGGTCGTAGGCCCAGCGGTTGCCGTCGAAAGCCGATGGCTTCCCAAGAATGAGTCCTCCGAGCCCGTAGTGCATTGCTCCCTCTTTCAGTTGCCACTCGCTCAGTTCTATCTTCTTTTTGCGCTTTGCTGCCCCCTCGTAGTAGGTTACGTTGAAGGCTGTGAGCCCTTCGCGTTCTATTACGATGAATTGCCCTGCTCCTTCGGCAATTGTGAGGGGGTAGGTGTAGGTGTATTTGAAATATACGGGGTAGCCGCTTTGTGTGCTCTCGTCGTCGCAGGCGGCAAATGCAAGCGCCATCAGCAGCGTTGCGAGTATTCTTGTTTTCATCGGTTCTTCTCCTTTGTGAATAAAAAACGCAACCGCATCGCTTTTATTGTTGCGTGCGGTTGCGTTTCACTTTTTTATAGTCGGAGCAGGGCCTCTTCGGCGTCGCGCGCCTTCTTGAAGTCCATCGCTTCGTATATGCCGTACATTATTTTCTTAATCTCCTCGTTGCACAGGTTACCGATGCTGCCTTCGTGGGTGTGCTTGATATCCTTGCAGGGGGTAAAGGTGCCGGCCTCAATGTCGAGCCCCACCTTTTTGTATGCATCGCGGAAGGGCATTCCCTCGCTTGCGAGGCGGTTTACTTCCTCCACGCTGAACATTGCGTCGTAGCGGCTGTCGTTGAGTATCTCCTTGTTCACCTCAATGCGCTCAATTATGTATGTTGCCATTGCAAGGCACTCTTTGAGTTCGGCAAATGCGGGCAAGAATAGCTCCTTTATAATTTGCAGGTCGCGGAAATAACCGCTGGGCAAGTTATTCATTATTAATATAATGTCGGTGGGCAGTGCTTGCAGACGGTTGCACTTCGCGCGCAGAAGCTCAAATAC
This sequence comes from Bacteroidaceae bacterium, assembly GCA_045636125.1. Classification (GTDB taxonomy): domain Bacteria; phylum Bacteroidota; class Bacteroidia; order Bacteroidales; family Bacteroidaceae; genus HGM04593. The sequence continues at coordinate 48,208 of JAZTWX010000026.1, read as the reverse complement.
GTCGGGGTTCTTCTTGTGGGGCATAATGCTGCTGCCGGTTGTGCACTCGGCGGGCAGTTTTACAAAGCCGAAGTTCTGAGAGTTGAACATACAGGCATCGAACGCCATTTTGGCGAGCGTGCCGGCAACTGTTGCAAGGGCGTAAGCCACGTTTCTCTCGCATTTTCCGCGTCCCATTTGTGCGTAAACCACATTGTAGTTCATTGAGTCGAAGCCCAGCAACTCAGTGGTCATTGTGCGGTTGAGGGGGAACGACGAACCATAGCCTGCTGCCGAGCCCAATGGGTTGCGGTTGCACATCTTGTAGGCTGCCTGCAGAAACAACATATCATCGGCAAGGCTCTCGGCGTATGCGCCGAACCACAAACCGAACGACGAGGGCATTGCCACTTGCAGGTGGGTGTAACCGGGCATAAGTACATCCTTGTGCTTCTCGCTCTGCTTCTGCAACGAGTCGAACAACGCGATTACAGCTTCGCAAACCTCCTGTAACTCGTGACGAGTGAACAGTTTAAGGTCGAGCAGCACCTGGTCGTTGCGCGAGCGGCCGCTATGTATTTTCTTGCCTGTGTCGCCAAGAGCGCGTGTGAGCATAAGCTCCACTTGTGAGTGTACATCCTCAACGCCGGGCTCAATGGTGAATGTGCCTGCATCAGCGGCAGAATATACGCTCCACAAGCCTTGCTGCAACTGTTGCTGCTCTTCGCTTGTGAGCATACCAATGCTCTCGAGCATCTTGCAGTGGGCAAGCGAGCCAAGCACGTCGTAGCGGGCAAGGAAAAGGTCCATTTCGCGGTCCTTACCCACTGTAAAACGCTCAATTTCGGGGTTTACATCGATATTCTTTTCCCAAAGTTTCTTAGCCATATCAATATGCGATTAGTGAGAGAGCTTCGGCAATTTTCTCGAGTCCCTCTTTCAAGGGCTTCTCAATCATTGCACGGAGCATAAAATTAATCTCGGCTTTTGCTACAACACGCATTTTTGACGCTTGGTCGCCGTCTGGTATAATCTGCACCCAGAAATTTGCAGGCATAGGCGAGCCTACAGTCTCGAATTTAATGCATTTGGGGCTCTCGCGCTCAATTATCTTGAGCGTTATTTTGCCAACAGGGGGTACATCCACGGTTACCGAGTCGCGGTCATAGGCAAATTCCTTCACCTTGTCCTGCGGGATGCGGTCCTTGATGCTTTCGAGGTTGTTGAGGTCCTCCAGCTTGCTGTATACTCTCTCCTGGGGGTAGGGGATGTTCTTTACGCTGCTTTCGTACTGGCTCATAGCATTATTTTAAGTCGTTTCTCCACTCCGAGGGGTTGGCGCGCCACTCCTGGAGTGTGGGCATAACCTCTTCGGTGATATATCCGGTCTCTTTTGCAGCTTCGAGCACTGCCTCGTAGTTTGTGAGGGTGATGAGTTTCACGCCAGCCTTTGCAAAAGCCTCCTCGGCAACATTGAAGCCGTATGTGAACGATGCCACCATACCCACAACTTCAACACCTGCTGCGCGCAATGCGTCAACGGCTTTAAGGCTGCTCAAGCCTGTAGAAACAAGGTCCTCGATAACAACCACTTTTGCTCCGGGCTGAACGTCGCCCTCAATCTGGTTGCCCATACCGTGGTCTTTAGCCTTGGGGCGAACATAAACGAAAGGCTTGCCAAGCTCCTCGGCAACAAGCGCACCCTGTGCAATGGCGCCTGTTGCAACACCTGCAACGACTTCTGCTTCGGGGAACTCCTCGAGAATGAGGTTTGCAAGTCCCAATTTCACGCGTGTACGCAATGAGGGGAACGACAATGTCTTGCGGTTGTCGCAGTAGAAAGGCGATTTCCAGCCCGATGCCCAGGTGAAAGGCTGTTCGGGTTGCAATTTCACAGCTTTAATGTTGAGCAGCTCCGCTGCAAGCAATAATTCCGATTTTTGTGCCATAATATTTCAGTTTTTAAGGTTTGTAATCTATATGTTTGCGAATATAGTAAAAAAAAGTAAACAAGGGCAGTTTTTGTTAGGTAATAATATAGCAGTTGACCCATTTTTAGAAAACACTGCGTATGTGTCATATCGAACGTATGTGAGATATCTCGTATATAGTTTTTAGAAATCCCTCGTCGCTACGCTCTGTCGGGATGACATCGACGGGTCAACATCTATATTATTGCTTTTTGTTATTTTGTTTGGGTATATCCCTCTTTTTTGAGCAAATCGATGATTTTTTCCTTGAATTCTCCTTGAACAAGAATTTCACCATCTTTCACGCTTCCGCCCACGCCGCATTTTGTCTTCAGCAGGCGGCCGAGCTCTTTTATGTCCTCGTCGGTGCCTATGAAATTTTTGACAATGGTGACGGTCTTGCCGCCGCGGTGGTTCTTCTCGATGCTCACGCGCAACTTCTGCTGTTGCTTGGGAAGAGTGTCAAATTCCTCCTTTTCATCGGTGATATATTGGAAATTAGGGTTGGTTGAGTAGACAATATTCAAGCGCTCCTTCCAGTCGTTGTTCTTCATCGTTTCTTGTGGTATTAGCTGTTTTACGGCTGCGAAGATAGTAAAAAACGGGCGATTTTTTTCAACCCTCACAAAATAACACTATTTTTGCTACGTTATTAATTATGCGCGTGAGAGTGCGCGCTATTGCCCGATGAACGAAGAAATCTCATACAAAGTCCCCGAACCCACGCTGCGGCGCCTGCCGTGGTACCTGTCGGTGTGTCGCCTGCTGAAAGCCCGCGGCGAGCAGTTTGTGTCGTCGACCCGTTTGTCGAAGGAGACCAATATCGTGGCATCGCAGATAGCGAAAGACCTTTCGTGTGTGAACATAGTGGGCCGCACCCGTGTGGGGTACGACATTGACAACCTTTTGCAGGTGCTCGAGGATTTTTTGGGCTTTACCCGCATGCACAAGGCCTTTCTTTTTGGTGCAGGGCGCTTGGGAACGGCTCTGCTCAACGATTCGGGCCTCAAGCAGTTCGGTCTTGAGGTGGTTGCAGCCTTCGACGTGAACCCGCGTATGGTGGGGCACAGCGTGTCGGGGATACCCGTGTACCACATAAGCGAGCTCGAAAAGCTGATGCACAAGCACGGCGCAAAGATTGGAATACTCACAGTGCCCATCGGCAGCGCCCAGGAGGTCGCCGACAAAATGGTCGTGTGGGGAATAAAGGCAATTTGGAATTTTACACCTTTGCGCATAAGGGTGCCCGATAATATTGTGGTGCAGAATACCTCGCTGTATGCCCACCTTTCACTTATGTTTAACCGCCTCGATGCTCAACCCAGTGAGCTGTAAGGCGAAAATTCTACTCAAATGAAGATAATAGCAGTTGGTAAGAACTACTCGTGCCACGCACTGGAGTTCGACGGTACGACCGAAAAGCCCCAGTTTCCGATGATATTTATGAAGCCCGACTCAGCTATCCTGAAAAACGGCAAGCATTTCTATATGCCCGATTTCCTGGGGCAGATAGACTATGAGGCCGAGGTTGTTGTGCGCATAAACCAACTGGGGAAAAGCATCCCGGCCCGTTTCGCCCATCGTTACTACGACGCAATAACTGTGGGAATTGATTTTACCGCCCGTACAATGCAGCGTGAATTTATTGCCGCAGGCGCTCCGTGGGAGCTTTCAAAGGGCTTCGACGGCTCGGCTGTGCTGGGCGAGTTTCGTCCCATTGAACAATTCAATATCAAGGATACCCCCTTTTCGCTCACAATAAACGACGAGGTGGTGCAGCAGGCAAGCACCTCGCAGATGCTCTTTTCGGTAGACGAAATAATAGCATACGTGAGCCGTTTCTGCACCCTAAAAACAGGTGACCTCATTTTCACGGGAACACCCGCAGGAGTGGGCGAGGCCCGCATAGGCACTCACCTGAAAGGCTATTTGGGCGACGACAAGGTGCTCGATTTCCACATTCGATGAACACGCTTCTATGAAAAAGTTACTCTTCTCGGCATTTCTGTTGCTGCTCGCGCTCACCGCCCGGGCGCAATTCACTGCGGTGGACTGGGGCACTGCGCAGGGCGACACGCTTCTGCCCGAATGCACTCTTGTGCAGTCCCTGCCGGCCGATTATGCCCTTTATGAATATTCGGCAGTGGTGGAGTACCCTGAATTCCAGCCAATGACAGCCGAGGAGGTTGCCCGCTACCGCTTGCGCGGCCGCGAGGGAGAATTCGGCCCGCAACCTGTTGTGAGCACATACGTTTCGGTGTCGGCAAAAGTGCCGTCGCTCAACGTTACCTTTCTGCCGGTGGTGCAGGAGAACGGAAAATTCTCCCGCATAAACTCGTATAAACTCGTGGTAAAGAGGGTTGAAAAGCCTTTGCTCGCGCAACGTGCCGCGCAGTTGCCGCAGGTGCGTTATGCCGAAAATTCGGTGCTTTCTGCCGGCAAATGGGTGAAAATATCGGTGTCGCAGCGTGGCGTGCACCAGATAACGGCATCGCAGCTGTCGAAAATGGGCTTCAAGAATATTGAAAAGGTGCGCATTTACGGCTACGGCGGGAACGTGCTGCCCGAACAGAATATCCACACTCTCCCCGACGACCTTTGCGAGGTCCCTTTCCTGCGCGAGGGTAGCCGCCTGCTCTTCTATGCGGCCGGCACCGTGTCGTGGAGCTACAACCGCACATCGGGCGGGTACGTTCACAAACAGAATGTCTACTCGCGTGCATCGTACTATTTCCTCACCGAGAGCGAGGATGAACCAGCCTCTTTCCCATTGTGGCCAAAAGCAACCGATGCAGCAGTAACCCTCGCTACCTACCCCGATTATGAACTTTACGAGAAGGAGGAACACACCCTCTGTAATCTTGGACGTCTGCTCTTCGAGGGCTACGATTATGCCTCGGGCCGTTCGCGTAGCTACTCTTTCTCCCTGCCCGGTATCTCCGACGCTGCCATAAATGCCGAAATCTCTTTCGGTACCAGCGGTGAAGCCGGCAGCACTCTTGCTGTGGAGGTGAACGGTGTTGTGTCGTCTGTTGTTGTTCCTGCGGCTGCAAAGGCAACCGCGGGTAGCATAAAGAGTGCGACGGTAAAGGGCTCGCCGCGCGAGAATACATCTGTAAAAATCACTCAAAAGGTATCAAATAACTCACAGACGGGCTTCCTCGACTACATACGCCTTAATTTCACCCGCAAACTCTCCTTCCGCTCACCGCAGATGAACTTCCGCGGCAACAGCACCCTCTCGGGCAATGCTGAATATGTAATATCGTCGGCCCCCTCGACACTTTGTGTGTTGCGCGTTACGGCCCCCGGCGAAATGTCGCTTCTGCAAGGTAACTTCTCGGGCAGCAGCTATTCGGTTGTTGCTCCCCGTTCCTGCGAAGAGGAATATGTTGCATTCGATCCTAAAGCAACCTTTCCATCGGTGGAATTCGTGGGCGATGTGCCTTGCCAGAACCTGCACGCGCTGCAGCAGGCCGACCTTGTGATAATAATACCGTCGAGCGGCAAGTTGCGCGAGCCTGCCGAGCGTTTGGCGGCGGCGCACCGCACAATGGATAATCTTTCGGTGGCGCTTGTGACAGCCGACGAAGTGTACAATGAATTCTCGTCGGGAACACCCGATGCAACGGCCTACCGCCGCTTTATGAAGATGCTCTACGACCGCGCATCATCTGCAACCACTGCGCCTAAATACCTCCTGCTCTTTGGCGACGGATGCTTCGATAACCGCATGTTCACCTATCGCAACCGCTCGGCCGACGACTACCTGCTCTGTTACGAGTCGGAAAACTCGGTGAGCCCCATATATTCCTATGTTATGGAGGATTATTTCGGCCTTCTTGACGATGCCGAGGGTGCAAATCTAACCCGCGACAAGGTTGATGTGGGCGTGGGACGCATCCCAGTTGTAACACTTTCCGATGCCAATGCGGTGGTCGACAAGATAATCGCCTATATGAAGAACGAGCAGACGGGTGCATGGCAGAACGTGATAACCCTGCTTGGCGACGACGGCGACGATGATATCCCCAACCAGCATATGAAGGATGTTGAGGCTATAGCCAATATCTTGAAAGAGAACTACCCTGCATATATTACCGAACGTATATATTGGGACAATTTTGAACCCGAAGCCACCTCCACCGGCAACAGCTATCCGGCAGTTACGCAGGCTATACGCGAACGGCTCGATGAGGGAGCGCTTGTGGTGAACTATGCGGGCCACGGCAGCCCCACCACCATTTCCCACGAGAAGGTGTGGATGGCAACCGATATGCAGGCTCTCTCCTCGCCACGTCTCCCGTTCTGGGTTACAGCTTCGTGCGACATAGGGCCTTTCGATGTGGGTGACAATTCGCTTGCCGAGTCGGCTCTCCTTAACCACAAAGGCGGTGCTGTGGGGCTTTTTACAACCACACGTACTGTGCTGCAGGTTTATAATTCCATTATAAATAAGGCCTTTATGCGCGTTCTTCTCACCCCCACGCGCGATGGCCGCAAACAGGCTGTTGGCGACGCTGTGAGGCTTGCAAAGAATAATGTCATAACCTCTTCGTCCGACCTGAGCGAGAATAAGCTGCAATTTGTGCTCTTGGGCGACCCTGCGTTGCGCCTTAAGTTGCCCGAGTATGGTTTTGTGGTTGAGCGCCTGAACGGCGCCGGCGCTGCGGAGCAGTCGAATGCTCCTGCGGGTGGGGTGCTCTCGGTTGAGGGTTACGTTACACGCCCCGACGGCTCTTTGGCCGACGATTTTACAGGTCTTCTCACCACAACGCTTTATGATAGCGAAGAGGAGGTCTTTACAAAAGACAATCTGGGTTACGGCCCTATCAGCTACACCGCGTACGAGAAAAAACTCTTTGCGGGCAGCGACTCGGTGCGCAACGGTCGCTTCAACATAAAGATACTCGTGCCTATGGATGTAAGCTATAGTGGCGAGAAAGGGTTGCTGAATTTCTTTGCAACCGACACCACAAAGGCGTTCATCGCACAGGGAACATACGATAATTTTGTGATAGCCGGCACAGCACCCGGCGTCGATAGCGACAAACAGGGCCCCGAAATTAAAATCTACCTCAACACCCCGTCGTTCATCGATGGTGACGAGGTGAACGCAACACCCTGTCTCTTTGCCGAGCTTTACGACGAGAGCGGTGTAAGCACCATAGGCTCGGGCATCGGTCACGACATTATGCTTATGGTCGACAACGACCCCACACGCACCTATAACCTTAATAAAGTGTATGAGCCTTACGTGGGCGACTATACCCGTGGCACAATAACATTCCCCATTGAGACGCTCTCGCCCGGCGAACATAAATTGCAGTTGCGCGCTTGGGATATTTACAATAACTCTACAGTGGAGGAACTCACCTTTGTGGTTGTAGAGGGGCTTGCGCCGCAATTCTCGCTCAAGCTCAACCCTTCACCCGCTCGCAGCGGGCAGGTATCCCGTTTCGAGCTTGCTCACGGCCTCCCCGAAACCGACATCGATGTTTTCATAGAGGTTCTTAACCTGCAGGGGCAGCTTCTTTGGGCTCACGGCGAAACTGCAAACGGCGGCAGTGTATACACCTGCGACTGGAACGTTACGGGGCAGGGTGGTGCGCCGCTCCCCACAGGTGTCTATCTGTTGCGCGCACGCTTGTCGGCAGGTGGTAGCGAGTGGGTTACAAAGACCGGAAAATTTCTGGTCATAAACAATAAATGACCCTTTTTTGAGTTTTAATAGGAAACAATATAAGATAAAATATGACAAAAAATAGAATTCTTCTTTTGCTTGTAATGGTAGCCTCGGCATTGTCCGTTTGTGCGCAGAAAGAGCAGTTCAACCCTGTCTACACAGGCGTTACCTCTCTCTCTATTGCCCCCGATGCCCGTGCCGGCGCGCTGGGTGATGTGGGTGTTGCCACCGACCCCGACGTCTTTTCGCAATATTGGAACCCCGCAAAATATCCCTTCAATATTGCCCGTGCCGGTGCTTCAATGTCCTATACTCCCTGGCTCCGTCAGCTGGTGAGTGATATCGACCTTGTGAACCTTGTGGGCTTCTACCGCATTGGCGACTACTCGGCAGTGAGCGGTTCGCTCACCTATTTTTCACTGGGTGAGGTGACAATGCTCAGCAACGACATGACAATTAAGCCCTACGAAATGGCGCTCGATGTTGCCTACTCGCGTATGCTGTCGGAAAAGTTCTCGGCGGCCATTGCTCTGCGCTTCATCTACTCCGACCTCCAATACTCCACCGAGGAGGATGTGGAGCCGGGAACAGCCTTCGCTGCCGATATGTCGATGTATTACAACGACTATATAATGCTGGGCGACCGCGAGTGTATGCTGGGTCTTGGAATGAACATTTCCAACATAGGTACAAAAATCTCGTACGACGGCGGTGCAACCAACGAATTTATACCCACCAATTTAAGGGTGGGAGCCTCGTTGCTTTGCCCCATTGATGAGTATAATACAATCTCGTTCAGTGTCGACCTCAATAAACTGCTTGTGCCCACACGCCCCACTTACGACCAGTTCTTAAAGGATAATGGCTATGATGCGGGCGACAACGACCGCTACTCGGAGTACGCTTCGTGGCTCGATGCCGAGGGCTACAACGATGTTTCGCCCATATCGGCAATCTTCAAGTCGTTCACCGATGCCCCCGGTGGTTTCAGCGAGGAGTTGAAGGAGATTTACGGCGGTATCGGCGTGGAGTATTGCTACAACCAGCAGTTCTCCATCCGTGGCGGATACCATTATGAAAATGAGTTCAAGGGTAACCGTAAATACTACACGGTGGGTGCGGGCTTCAAGATGAGTGTCTTCTCGCTCGATGCTGCTTACCTCATTTCGGCTGCGCAGAGCAACCCTCTCGACCAGACACTCCGCTTCTCGCTGTCGTTCGATATGGACGGCCTGAATGAGCTTTTCCGTCGTTATTAACCGCAATAAAAAAGAGATATATTATGATAAGAATAGGTTTTGGAATGGATGTCCACCGCTTTGTCGAGGGACGCGACCTGTGGATAGGAGGTGTGAAGGTGCCTTATGAGCTCGGCCTCGACGGTCACTCCGACGCCGATGTGCTTATTCACGCTATTTGCGACGCTCTTTTGGGCGCTGCCAACTTGCGCGACATCGGCTTTCAGTTCCCCGATACATCGGACGAATTCTTGAACATCGACAGCAAAATCCTTTTGCGCCGCACAGGCGAGCTGCTCGCTGCAAAGGGCTATAGAATAGGTAATATAGATGCAACCGTGGCTGCACAGGCTCCCAAGCTCAATCCCCATATTCCTGCAATGCAGGAGACTATGGCTGCTGTGCTGGGAATTGACCCCGACACGCTCTCCATAAAGGCAACAACTACCGAAAAACTAGGCTTCGAGGGGCGTAAAGAGGGCATTACCGCATATGCCACCGTGCTTATAGAGAAATAAAAAAGTGCCGTTTGTGATGAGGCTCTTTCTTATGCACACGATGAAACTGCTGGCAATTATGCTGCTGTTCTCATCGTGTGCCTCTTTATCGGGGATGGGAGTGGGGCGCGTGAAGCGTTACACCATTGAGAGCGACCGTCTGCCCGCCTCTTTCGACGGGGCGCAGATTGCTTTTATATCAGACCTCCATTATCCGAGCCTTTTCACCGCCAAAAGGTTGCAGAAACTGGTGCGCAAGGTGCGCAAGCTCTCGCCCGATGTGCTTATGATGGGTGGCGACTACACTGCGTGCGAGGACTCTCTCGATGCTCTGTTTTCTCCCTTTTCATCGTTGGAAATTCCCTGCGGAACATACGCCGTGGCGGGTAACCACGACAAGCGCCGCGCGGCGGCTGTAGCGGCCTCTATGGAGCGCGCGGGAATAACCCTCCTTGCCGACAGTTGCGTGCTTCTCGCAAAGGACGGCGCGCAGCTGTGCGTGGCCGGGGTGGGCAACTCGATGAAGGTCGAGGAGGGCGCGCTTGCAATGTTGTCGGCCTTGCCCGACTCGCTTTTTACAATACTTCTTGCCCACGCCCCCGACTTTGCACAGGATGCACGGGTGGCTGTCGACCTTGTCCTTTCGGGGCACACTCACGGCGGGCAGGTAAGCTTTTTCAGGCTCTACACGCCTGTGAAAAATACAAAGTACGGAACCCGCTTCCTCACAGGGCTTAACCGCACCGATAAAGGCGTGCCTGTAATTACCACCAACGGTGTAGGTACCTCGCGGCGCAAGCTCCGTTTCTGTGCTCCAAGTGAAATTGTGCTCGTACGCCTGCGTAAAAGTCCGCAAAAATAGGTGCGAACCTCTTTTTTTTCTATCTTCGTGCCGTAAAAGCCAATTCTTTAGTGCATTATGAGCGAATTTTCAAAGACCGATGAACTGTATATGCGCCGCTGCCTGCAACTTGCACGTTGTGGCACGGGCAGCACCTCGCCCAACCCCGCAGTGGGCGCTGTCATTGTGTGTGACGGGCGCATAATAGGCGAGGGGTACCACATTCGCGCCGGCGAGCCTCACGCCGAGGTCAATGCCGTGCGTTCGGTGAGTGAGTGCGACAAAAAGCTGCTCACCCGCTCAACGATATATGTAAGCCTTGAACCCTGTTCGCACTATGGTAAAACCCCTCCTTGTGCCGACCTTATAATCTCTTGCGGGATACCGCGTGTGGTGGTGGGCGTTACCGACTACAATTCACAGGTGAACGGTGGTGGTATAGCGCGCTTGCGTGCAGCCGGTGCCGAGGTTGTAGTGGGCGTTCTTGCCGGCGAGGCTTTTGCTGTGAATGAAAAATTTTTTACAAATTGTATAAATAGACGGCCGTATATAACACTTAAATGGGCTCAAAGCGCCGACGGCTATATTGACGCCGAGCGCAGCAGCGCAGCCGTGCCTGCGGTAAAAATTTCGAACCCAGTGTCGCTTGTGGCAATGCACCGCGAACGTGCCCGGCACGATGCTATTCTTGTGGGAACAAACACTGCACTGCTCGATAACCCCTCGCTCGATGTCCGTTATTGGGGCGGGCGCTCCCCGCTTCGTCTGGTTGTCGACCGTTGCGGTGCGCTCCCCGCTTCGCTTAAACTGTTCGACGGCAGCCGTCCTACGGTTGTTTTCACCGCTGTTGCAAAGGAGGGGAAGTTTGGTAAAAATGTTGAACAGGTGGAGCTTGATTTCTCTAAAGATATACTGCCGCAGATTGTGGCGTATCTGGCAGCACGCAAGGTGGGCTCCCTGCTTGTGGAGGGTGGTGCCCGCCTGCTTCAAAGCTTTATCGACTCATCGTTGTGGGACGCTGCAAGGGTCGAGGTCAATCCTTCGCTCTTTTTGGGTGGCGGCGTTGCAGCTCCGCTCCTGCCCGGTGGTTGCGAAAAGGCTGAGTCTTACGTTTTTGGTAACGAAATTATGTTATATACCCCAAAAAAGGCCTTATAAATATAAAATTATATTAAATAGCGCCCTAAAAGTCGCGTAAACCAAAAAATGTTGCTAAATTTGTAGATTGAATGTTTATACTAAAATCTATGAAGAAATTTTCAGCAATATATTTTGTCCTTTTTGCGTTGGCAATCACTGTCGTTTCGTGTAGCAAGGACGACGATGATGTGAAAATAACCACCACCCCTTATGCCTACATCCACTCATTTGGAATTGACAATATAAAATATCCTTTCCACGATGTAACTGTTGACGGTAAGGATACAATTGTCTACAAGGTTGTGTCGGGTGAAAGCTTCAAGTTCGTTATCGACCAGAAGGCGAAAGAGATTTATAACATAGACTCCCTCTCTTTTGGTACGAACGTGAAAAAGGTGAAGACCAACTTTTCGTGCAAGGGCGTTCCTTACCGCTACGATGCCGATGAGGACGATTTTGTCTACTACTCAACATCCGATTCTGTCGATTTTACCTCTCCGGTGAGGGTGCGCATTGTGTCGACCGACGACACTTACACCAACGAATATGTGGTTAAACTGAATGTGCATCAGGTCGACCCGGACCTTCTTTCCTGGGCTGAATATACAGCCGAAGAGCTCAGCGAGATAACCCCTTCCCGTCTTGTCGAAAAGGATGGCACTCTTTATCTCTTTGGTAACAACGCGGCCGGTGAGTTTGTGGTTGCAACCTCTTCGGCCGATGCCTCTTCTTGGAGCGTCAATGGTGTAAACGCTCCCTCTGGAGCCGATTTTTCTTCGCTGCAACAGCTCGACGGCCTCTTTTATGTGGCTGCCGGTGGCGCTCTTTATCTGTCGGAAAACGGAAAAGAGTGGGAACTGATAATGCCCTCTTGTGGAATTGTGTCGCTCGTAGGCGTGTGTCCCGAATCTCTTTCGGGTGTGAACCCCGGTGCTAACCAGGGCCGTGATATGCTTGTTGCGGCTACCGATAGCGAAATTCTTTATATTTCCAACGTAATTTCCAAAGCTGACGGTACTCCTATTGTGGTCAGCGAGCCTCTCCCCTCAGGCTTCCCCATCTACCGTGCAATGTATGTGGCTTCTCCTTTGGCAACCAACCCGGCCATTCTGCGCGGTACAATTGTAGGCTGTACAAGCAGTGATGTTGCAAGCAGCGTGGAGTCGTGGAGCAGGCTGTCTACCGAACAGGAGTGGAGCCGTTACACAACCCCCGGCAGTGCATTCTCTTGCCCCGCATTCGAGAACGTGGCCCTCTTGCCCTACGACAATGCTTTATACGCCTTTGGCGGTGCTGTGGGTGATATTGCCGCGTTCGAGGATTTCTATGTGTCACACGACAATGGAATTGTGTGGAAACCTTGCGACGACTATAAAGTGAAACTCCCCGCCTCTCTTGCCACCGCTGCAGGCAGCCCCGCAGCCTTTGCCGCAACCGTTTCGGGTGGAAAGTATATGTGGATTGTAACCCGTGGCCGTGTGTGGCGCGGAATGATAAATCGCTTGAATTTCTAAAAAACGATGAATAACGCCCGCACATACAGAATTGTGTTGCTGCTGCTTGTGCAGTTGCTGCCGTTTACGCTCCGTGCCGACGACCTTGAGTATCGTTACGAGCTTGGGGGAATGTTGGGCGGCTGCAGCTACTACGGCGACGCTAATTACAGCAGCTTCGCAAAGAACCTTGCCCCCGTTGGAGGCATTGTGGCGCGTTACAACATAAACCCCCGTATGGCGGTTAAGGGTAACCTTGCGGTTGCCAAAATATCGGGCAGCACAGCCGATACCGAAAACAGGTTCCCCGCGGGCAATGTCGAATTCTCGCGCACGATATACGACCTCGGCGCGCAGTTCGAGTGCAATTTCTTTGCCTATGGTGAGGGCGCAAGCTACAAAGGCACACGCCGCCTCACCCCCTATCTGTTCGGTGGTCTCGGCTTTACATTTGCACCCGAACCGCTCGACAATGTCTTCACAATGAACATCCCGTTGGGGTTGGGCGTGCGCTACAAACTTGCTCCCCGCCTTAATGCGGGCTGCGAGCTCTCGTTCCGCTTCACCTTCAGCGACGAGTTGGATGTTTCGGGCAAGGAAACATTGCTCAACGACCCTTACGGAATAAAGAGCAGCGGTCTCAAGAACAAGGACAGCTACTCGTTTCTCTCGATATTCGTGACCTACGACCTCTCACCAAAGTATCGCAGGTGCAACAATTGAAAATAAAAAAAACAGAACATATGAACTATTCAGAGCAAATAAACAGAGAAAATGTCCCCCAGCACATTGCCATAATAATGGATGGCAACGGCCGTTGGGCGCAAATGCGTGGTATGGAACGTTCACAAGGCCACCAGGCAGGCGCTGCAACAGTGCACCAGTTGGTCGAAAACGCTCTTCGTCTGGGTGTGAAATACCTTACCCTCTACACCTTCTCAACCGAAAACTGGAAACGCCCGCAGGCCGAGGTTGCCGCGCTCATGGCGTTGCTTTTCGAGAGCATTGAGGAGGAGTTGTTTGTAAAGAACAATGTTGCTTTCCGCATAATAGGTGACCTTGCTCCCCTGCCGCAGAATGTGCGCGAGCGCCTTGAGGCTTGTATGCAGCGCACCTCGGGCAACGACAGTATGACACTTGTGCTTGCGCTCAGCTATTCGGCAAAATGGGAAATATGCGAGGCTGTGCGCTCTATTGCCACCAAAGTGAAGGATGGTGAAATTGATGCCTGCGACATTAACGACGAGGTTATATCGGCTCACCTCACAACAGCCTTTATGCCCGACCCCGACCTCCTCATACGCACCGGCAAGGAGCAGCGCTTGAGCAATTTCCTCTTGTGGCAGTGCGCCTACTCGGAATTCTATTTCACCGAGGTTCTCTGGCCCGACTTCGACAACGAGGAGCTCTGCAAGGCCGTGTATGAATACCAGCGTCGTCAGCGCCGCTACGGTCTCACCGGCGAACAGGTTTCAAAATGAAAATTGAAAAGGAAGAATGAGATATATATCATCAATAAGAGCAATATTGTCGCTGCTTTTGCTTGCCGTGGCGTTGCAGCTGCAGGCGCAGAGCACCATAAAGGAGCCGACAATACTCTACGGAAACACTCCGCGCAAATACACCATCGGGGGAATAAATCTTTCGGGTGTCGACAACTACGAGCCTTACATAATAATAGGAATTTCGGGGCTCTCGGTGGGCGATGTCATTGAGGTTCCCGGCGACGCAATAACCGGCGCCGTAAAGAACTATTGGAAACACGGCCTTTTCTCCGATGTAAGCATCACTGCCGACAGCATTGTGGACAATAAAATCTATTTGGGAATAAGTCTCAAACAGCGTCCGCGTGTATCGCAGATACGCTTCAACGGAGTGAAAAAGAGTGAACGCGAGGATCTTGAGCTCAAGATAGCCTTGCGCAAGGGTAACCAGATAACCCCCAATATGGTCGACCGCGACATAAAGGTCATAAAGGAGTATTTCGACGACAAGGGTTACAGCAACGCCAACGTTACCATAGACCAGCGCCCCGATGTTACTGCCGACAACCAGGTGATTGTGGACATTAACGTGGAAAAGAAAAAGAAGATAAAGGTGAACCGCATATACCTCACAGGCGTTGAGAAACTCCCCTTGAAAAAGGTGAAATATGCGATGAAAACGCGTGAAAAAACACGTTGGAGCACTGTGAAGAACACCTTCTTGCGTTCCAAAAAGTTTACCCCCGAAAAGTACAAGGAGGACAAGGAGAAAATCCTCTCCCGTTACGCCGAATATGGTTACCGCGATGCCCGCATTGTGGCCGACAGCGTTGTGCCCTTCAACGACAAGAGAGTCGATATCTATATGACCATCGACGAGGGCAACCAGTATCACCTGCGCAGCGTGCGTTGGGTGGGTAACAGCGTCTTCTCGACAGCCTACCTCGACTACCTCCTGCGCCTGAAACCCGGTGATGTATATAACCAGACAGAGCTTGACAAACGTCTCTATGAGGATGAAAACAGCGTTAAGAACGAATACTACAACCGCGGTTACGTCTTCTTCGACCTTCTTCCCATTGAGGTGAGCGTTGAAAACGATTCAATCGACCTTGAACTGCGTATGTCCGAGGGAGCACAGGCAACCATCGACCGCGTGAAGATATTCGGTAACGATCGCCTCTACGAGGAGGTAATCCGCCGCGAGCTGCGCACGCTGCCCGGCAACCTTTTCTCAATGCAGGCGCTCGAGCGTTCGTTCCGCGAAATTGCCAATATGGGACATTTCGATCCCGAAAACATCAAGCCCGATGTATTGCCCAACCGCGAGTCGGGTACAGTGGACATCAACTGGAACCTTGCGACAAAGAGCAGCGACCAGGTTGAATTGTCGGCTGGATGGGGACAGACTGGTATCATCGGTAAGTTGTCGTTGAAGTTCACCAATTTCTCCATGCGTAACCTCTTCCGCAAGAATGCGTTGCGCCGCGGAATAATACCGCAGGGCGACGGCCAGACACTCACCCTCAGCGCGCAGTCCAACGGAAAGTACTACCAGTCGTACAGCGTTTCGTTCTTCGACCCCTGGTTCGGCCGCAAACGCCCCAACTCGTTCTCAATATCGGCATTTATGTCGGTACAGACCGATGTGGCCGACAGCTACTACAATTCGGCCTACTATAACAACTACAACAACTATCTCTACGGTTACGGAAACTACAACGGTTACGGCTACAACAATATGGCCTCGTATTACGACCCCGACAAATATATTAAAATGTATGGTGTGTCGGTGGGGTGGGGACGCCGTCTCAAATGGCCCGACGACTATTTCTCGCTCTCGGCCGAGCTTAACTACCAGCTCTACTCGCTCAAGGACTGGCAGTACTTCCTCATTACCAACGGAAACTGTAACAACATTAACCTCACCGTAACCCTCTCGCGTAACTCAATAGACAATCCTTATTTCCCGCGCAAGGGTTCGGAATTCTCGTTACAGGCAGCAGCTACGCCGCCCTATTCGCTCTTCGACGGAAAGGATTACGCGTCGCTTGCCAACAACCCCAAAAGCCCCTCGTACACAAGTGAGTTGCGCGAAAAGCACAAGTGGATAGAGTACTACAAGTTCAAGTTCCGCAGCAAGACCTACACCTCGCTCACCGAGGGCAAGCACAACTTTGTGCTCATGACACGTGCCGACTTCGGAATTCTTGGCAGTTACAACAAGAACAAGAAATCGCCCTTTGAAACATTCTATGTGGGTGGCGACGGTATGAGCGGCTACTCTTACAACTATGCAACCGATATGGTGGCTCTGCGTGGTTACGAAAACGGTAGCCTCACACCCTACGGCTACGAGGGCTACGCTTACGCCCGCTTGGGCCTTGAATTGCGTTTCCCCTTTATGCTGCAGGCCTCTACCAATATTTACGGCCTTGCATTTGTTGAGGGTGGTAACGCCTGGACCGATGCCTCGAAATTCAATTTCTTCGACCTCAAGCGCAGTGCCGGAGTCGGTATCCGCGTGTTCCTGCAGATGATTGGTCTCATTGGTCTCGACTGGGCATACGGCTTCGACGATGTATTCGGTTCTCACCAGTACAGCGGCAGTCACTTCCACTTTATATTAGGACAAGAATTCTAAAAATCAGATATTATGAAAAAGATTCTCACAACCATTGCACTTGCGCTCTTTATGGCGGTGGGTGCACAGGCACAGAAATATGCGCTCATAGACCTTGAATACATATTGAAGAATATTCCCGCCTACGAACGCGCCAACGAGCAGCTTGCACAGCAGTCGAAAAGGTGGCAGGCCGAGGTGGATGCGCTCGACGAGGAGGCAAAGGCGCTGTACAAGAAATACCAGAGCGAGTCGGCTTTCCTTTCGGACGAGCAGCGTACTGCACGTGAAGAGGCCATCCTTGCCAAGGAGAAAGAGGCTGCGCAGTTGCGTCAGCAATACTTCGGGCACAACGGAGAGTTCTACAAAAAGCGCGAGAGCCTTATAGCGCCCATACAAGACGAAATATACAACGCCGTGAAGGATGTGTGCGAGAACAAGAAATACTCAATGGTGATAGACCGCGCCTCGGCGGTGAGTATAATATACGCTTCGCCTAAAATAGATATAAGCAACGAGGTTCTCACCAAACTTGGTTATTCAAATTAAATCCCTACCTTTGCACGCAGCACAGTTGAACAGAATATAAACATTAAAAAATAGATATTATGAAAAAGATTTTAGTATTGTTACTCATTTTGGCTCCTATGAGCCTTTTTGCACAGAAATTCGGTTATGTAAACTCGCCTTCAATTGCGCAGATGATGCCCGAATTTACAAAAGCACAGAAAGACCTCCAGACATTGCAGAAACAGTATGCCGACGAGTATGACCGTATTCGCACCGAGCTTGAGAAGAAAGGTTTGGAGTATGAGCAGGTAAAAGACTCTCTCCCCGCAAGCATCCTTCAGCGTCGCGAGAAAGATTTGCAGGAACTCTACACACGTCTCCAGCAGTATGAGCAGGAGAGCTACCAGCACTTGCAGCAGTCACAGCAGACAAAACTTGCCGAGGTGAACAAGATACTGCAGGATGCAATTCAGGCTGTAGGTGCCGAGGGTGGTTACATCTGTGTCTTCGACATTGCCAGTGGTATTCCCTACATCAGCGAAACACTCTGCGACAATCTCGACGCAAAGGTTAAGGCAAAGCTAGGAATTGGCGTTGCAGGTAAGTAATATATAGTGTGAACAAAAGGGGTTGCAGGCAATGTCTGCACCTCTTTTAATATATAAGAGAAAGAAATGCGTAAAATATTCTTTATCCTTCTTTTGGTTCCCGCCGCGTTGATGGCGCAGAACATACGCTTCGGCTATTTTAGCGCAAAGATTGTGATGGACTCAATACCTGCTTATGCTATTGCCCAGGATGAGTATGCATCCATTCTTGAGCGTTGCGATAACGAGGTTACCCGCGGTGAGCAGGAACTCACCCGCACCTACGTGGCGTTCCTCGACGGCCAGAGCACTTTCCCCGAGCCCATATTGCGCAAGCGCCAGAAAGAGCTACAGGACCTTGTCGACCGCAGCGTTGTGTTGCGCGACCAGTTGAAAGAGTGGTTGGCCCAGGCCCACGACTCGCTCTTCCTCCCCATTGAACAGCAGGTCGACAGAGCTGTCAAGGCTGTGTGCCTCGCAGGCGACCTTGCCTATGCAATTGATACCGACAAAGAGTCGTACCGATACATAAACCCCGCTTATGGAGTAGATATCACAGCTCTTGTAATAGAAGAAATTCTGAACCCCGCGCCCGTAGCCGACGAGGTTGCAGAACCCCTGGCCGCCGAGCCTGCCGAAACAATTGAAGCGCAGCAGCTTGTACCCGCCGAGCCCGTTGCCTCGCAGGAGGGCGAGCAGCAGGCCGTGGAAGCTACCGAGGAAATAATAGTGGAATAACACACTCCCTTTAACAATGGAAAACACAGGCAAAAACGGCAAAGTGCCAGGCCCCATAGGAATTTTCGATTCGGGGTACGGCGGGCTCACAATATACCGCGAGATACAGGAACTGCTGCCGCAGTACAACTATCTCTATTTGGGCGACAATGCGCGCACCCCTTACGGCACGCGCTCGTTCGATGTAGTGTATGATTTTACCCGCCAATGTGTGAAACACCTTTTTGCACAGGGCTGCCACCTTGTTATTCTGGCCTGTAACACCGCGTCAGCAAAGGCGTTGCGCAGTATTCAGCAGAACGACCTGCCGCTTATCGACCCCTCGCGCCGTGTGCTTGGAATAATACGCCCCACAGTGGAGACGATTGGCGATGTAACAAAGAGCCGTCACGTGGGAGTGCTTGCCACCGAGGGAACAATAAAATCGAACTCCTATCCGCTTGAAATTCACAAGCTCCACCCCGACATTGAGGTGACGGGCGAGGCTTGCCCCATGTGGGTGCCTCTTGTGGAGAACAGTGAGCACACAGGCCCCGGTGCCGACTATTTTGTGGAGCGTCACGTTGGCAATCTGCTTGCCCGCGATTCGCAGATAGACACCATAATTCTTGGTTGCACCCACTACCCAATGCTCATAGAGAAGATTAAGAAGTTTGTCCCCGCCGGGGTTAACGTGCTCACCCAGGGCAGTGCTGTTGCCGCGTCGTTGAAGGATTATCTTGCGCGTCACCCCGAAATGGATGCACTTTGTGCAAAGGGCGGTGAGCAACTTTTCTGTACCACGGAGTCGGGCAGCCGTTTCTGCGAGCAGGCATCTCGTTACCTTAACCGGCCGGTTGATGTGAGGCACGTTACATTGGAATAATTTAGAAGCAGGGCTCCCTGCTTCTTTTGTTTATTTAAGGTGGTAGTTGCTTGAAAGGGATGGGGTTGCGCGCGAGCGTTGCGCAGCCTTTGCGAAATAATTGCCATACTCGTTTCGTAACCGGCAAGCAAGCTGGCGTTACAATTAACTTTATTGATTTTTCGTTCGCTTGCTACTAAAGTTAAAACAGGTTTTGCTTTCGCTCGCTTAATTGAAAAAATCGCTTGTATAAATTTTGCGACAATTGGCCTCGGGGTGTCAGCCGTCGCAGGTGTTTCACAAAAAAAGGAGCGACCAACGGCCGCTCCCCCGAATTTACGATATTTGAAAAAACTATTTCTTGGCATCGATTTCCTTAACCTGCGCAACAGCAGCTTTGCCGTTCTTCAAGAAAGGAATCTTATCGTGAATAGCAGAAACGCAGAACAGCAACACCCAAATTACAAGAGGGATGAATGCTGTAGCAAAACTCAAGAGCACACACACAACAAGCGAGAGCATTTTCACTGTCTTGTACTTGCTTGCAGCATCGCGCAACTCGCGCTCGTTCTGCGCTGCAACAAATTCCATGAGCTTTGCATCGTCGCTGTAATTGGCCAGAATAATATTTTTGCACTCGCTAAATTTCTTCTTTACGGCGCCTATGTTAGACTTTTCATAGCGGCCCAGCGCTGTGAACGCCTCCATAAATTCTTCCTTGCTGCCATTAGGCACTACAATTTTTTCCAGATATGTGCTAGCGAACATTTTGTTCTCTTTGCTAAGTTCAAGCAGTTTTTTCAAAGAGGGAACGTCGCCTTTATCGCACAATGCTTTGCAAGCATTTTTAGCAGCTGTCGTGTATGCATTGGTGCCGATGGGGTCGTCTTTCATATTCAAATCCCACACAATATCGAACACCTCCTGCGACTCGAGCGGGTTGCTGCAATTGTTCGTGTTCATATATGCAATTTGCTGCATTCTTTGGAGAAGAGGAGCATTGGCTGTTATTTCGCCTATAAACTCCTCGTTGCTCTTGTGTACTTCTCCACTGATAAGAGATGACATAGAGGCCTTGAACACACCCTTTGTGGCAGAACCTACGCCTTGTATGAAAATATCATCGGGGAGAATTGCACATTTATTTAATTGAATCTTCTCGAGAATTATGAGTGTGTAGAAGAACTCAACGGCATCCTCGGGTACAGGGCAACTGCACATATAATTCTTGAACTCCTTCAACTTGCGACTTTGCCACTCAATCTCCTCATCAATTTCGGGGCAAAGGCCCTTTACATTGTAATAGTGTTCAAGAAGACGGGGAAGATAGCGGTGCAATTCGGGAACTTCGTAGCTTTCGATGTCGAGCTCGAGCAACTCAATCTCCCGGGGGCTGAGAGGACGGGGAGGACGCGGGGGCGCAGCCTCACTTGCCGAGCTACCGCCACCACTGTTGCTTTTAGATGATGAACTGCTGCTTTTGCTACTACTCTTGCTGCCACCTTTCGACGAAGATTGTGCCGCAGGTGCTGCAGGCTCATCACCATAAAAATGCTTTATACCCAAAGATGTCAAGCTTCTTTTGTCGGGGCGGCCATCGGGGCCATAAGTAACAAGAGCTGTAACGGGGTCTCCGTAACTCTTGGAGGATGTATTGTTGTAATACTTTTTATCCTCCCATCTAATATCAATCCAAGGCATAGTAATTTTATTTAATTAGTTATTATTGTGATTTTATTTTTTGATGCACAAAAGAAACATATTTTCACGAACAGTTATTGGTCCATTTTGGTCCTTGTTTCATTCTATGGCATTTTACGCGCGAAAAAGTGACAGACCGCAGCTCCTCGGCGAGCATTAAAGAAGATATTCTTTGAAATAAATTTATTCAACTGCTTAAATTTATTTATCTTCGCACAAAATTATATCACATTTATGAGCATAGACAGCCGGCTCGACGATTACATTGCCGCACACAGCAGCCCCGAGGGGGAATACCTCTACAATCTCTACCGCGCCACCAACGTGGAGATTCTTAACCCGCATATGGCGTCGGGGCAGGTGCAGGGGCGCCTGCTGAAACTGCTTGTGAAGATGATTCGCCCGAAGAGAATACTCGAAATTGGAACATACACAGGCTATTCGGCCATCTGTATGGCCGAGGGGCTCGATGATGGTGCAAAGATATTCACTTTTGAAATAGACGACGAGCTCGAGGATTTCACCCGCCGCTGGATCGAAAATTCACCCGTTGCAAGCAAAATTGTGTTCACCATTGGCAGCGCGCTCGACATTGTACCCACAATGGGAGAGAAGTTCGACCTTGTGTTCATCGACGGCAATAAGCGCGAGTACACAGCCTACTACGAAATGGCACTTGCCCACCTTAACGAGGGCGGCTGGATTATTGCCGACAACACTCTGTGGGACGGATGGGTGATTGACGAGAAACGACAGGATGCACAGACTAACGGTGTGCGCGCCTTCAACGACTATGTGCGCGCCGACGAGAGAGTGGAAGAGGTTATTCTCCCCTTGCGCGACGGACTGACGATTATAAGAAAAAAATAAAATATTATGGACAGTACAAGACAGAATAAAATTTCGCGACTCATTCAAAAGGAGTTGAGCGACATATTGCTGAAATTGGCAAAAGAGACACGCGGTATAATGGTGTCGGTGAGCGTGGTACGCGTTAGCCCCGACTTGGGAATTGCAAAGGCCTATCTGAGCGTTTTTCCTTCGGAAAGGGGCAATGAGGTTGTTACCCACCTGAACGAGAATATCAAGGCTATCCGCTTTGAGCTCGGCAACCGTGTGCGCCACCAGTTGCGCATAATCCCCGAGGTACGTTTCTACCTCGACGATTCACTCGACTACATCGAGAACATTGACAAGTTGCTGAAAGACTGAAAATGAACCTTTCGCTATATATTGCCCAGCGCTACCTTTTCTCAAAGAAAAGCCACCAGGTGATTAACATAATATCGGGGGTGGCCGTTGCCGGCGTGGCATTGGCCACAATTGCAATGGTGTGCACCCTGTCGGTATTCAACGGCTTTAAGGAGATGGTGGCCGAGCAATTTACAGCGTTCGACCCCGATATTAAAATTACCGCCGCAAGCGGCAAGAGCCTCACGCCCGACAGCAGCAAGTACAGCACGCTGTGCAGTTTGCCCGGGGTGGATGTTGTGTGCGCAACGGTTGAGGAGAAGGCAATGGTGCAGTACCACGGCCGGCAAATTATGGCAACCATTAAGGGCGTGGACGAGAATTTCACCCGCCTCACAAGAATTGAGCAGTCGCTTGTGGGAAGGGGTGCTTTTTTATTGCGCGACAGCATAAACAGCTACGCAATACCCGGAGTGGGGGTGATTGGCGAGCTCAACTGCGGGCTCTACTTTGTGGAACCGCTCGAAATATATGCCCCGCGCCGAGGCGCAAAGGTGAGCCTTGCCAACCCTGCAGCAAATTTCAGGAAAGGGATGCTTTTCTCGCAAGGGGTGGCATTTGTGGTGAACCACTCGCTCTACGACGACAGTTACATAATCACCGACGCGGGCTTTGCGCGCGAGCTTTTCGGGCGCGGCAGCAACGAAGCTACAAGCATTGAGATAAAGCTCGCCGACGGTGCCGACAGCGAGGCTGTTAAAAAGAGTATTGCGCAACTGCTGGGCGGTGGGGTAACCATAGAGGACCGCTACGAACAGCAGAAAGATGTGTTCAAAGTGATGAAGGTTGAAAAGCTTATTTCCTATATCTTCCTCTCGTTCATTCTGCTCATTGCCTGTTTCAATATTATAGGTTCATTGTCGATGCTGATAATTGAAAAACGTGCCAATATGGAGACACTGCGAGCCTTGGGCGCTACCGACGACATTATTGGCAATATTTTTGTATTCGAAGGCTCCATAATTTCGGCCATCGGAGCCATTGGCGGAATTATTCTCGGTATTCTGCTCTGCCTTGCGCAACAAGAATTCGGGTTTCTCACCCTGGGCGCGGGCGATGCCTTTGTAACCAGCAGTTACCCCGTGAAGGTGGAGACTGCCGACATTATTACCATTTTCGCCACCGTGCTTGTTGTGGGGCTTGTGGCTGTGTGGTTGCCGGTGAGGGCTCTTGCCAAAAGGTTTACCGACAATGCAGGGGGTAAGGAGTAAGTGAGCGGCCGGGCTAGGGTGGCTCGCAAACAGCTTGCTATAAAGCCCTCGGTGCTGTTTTGCAAAATGCTCCCGCCTGTAACCCAAAACCATTTGCAAATTGGCCGTTTATTAGTAATTTCGCACAAAACTCAAGCCGCAAGACAATGCAAAAACCCGCGAAGAAAAACCCGCAAGGCGCCGAGGGTGCAAAAACACCCCTCTCACGCTACCGCATACACCTGCGGCTCGAAAAATCGTTGGCAAGCAACACTGTTGAAGCCTACACCGCCGACGTCACCAAGCTCACTCTCTTTCTGCTGGAGCAGCACAAAAACCCGCTCGAAGCAACCACAGCCGATATTCGTGCCTTCCTTGCAGCGCTCGTGGACATTGGGGTGAACGCACGCTCCCAGGCCCGCATACTGTCGTCGCTGCGCTCGTTCTACGCCTTCCTGCGTCTCGACGGTTATATCGAAAGCGACCCCACAGAGGTTATAAAGTCTCCCAAAATGGCAATGCGCCTGCCGGCTGTGCTCACATTGCAGGAGATAGACGACATTATAAACGCCATTGACCTTTCGAAGCCCGAAGGCCAACGCAACCGTGCAATGCTCGAAATGTTGTACAGTTGCGGCCTGCGTGTGTCGGAATTGTGCGGCCTGCGCCTTTCCGACCTCTACCTTAAAGAGGGCTTCATACGCGTTACGGGTAAGGGCGAAAAGCAGCGCCTTGTGCCCATTTCGCCGCGCGCTGTTGCCGAATTGGAGGCTTATTACCCATCGCGCAACAACATTGATATAAAACCCGGGTACGAGGATTTTGTCTTCATAAGCGAGCGGTTGAAAAAGCCCCTGTCGCGCATAATGGTGTTCCACATAATTAAAGAGCTTGTTGCAGCTGCGGGCATTGCAAAGGTGGTGAGTCCCCACACGTTCCGCCACTCGTTTGCCACCCATCTGCTCGAGGGCGGTGCCAACCTGCGTGTAATTCAGGCTATGCTGGGGCACGAAAGTATTGCAACAACCGAAATATACACCCACATCGACCGTGCCCGCTTGCGCGAGGAGATAATTGAGCACCACCCGCGTAACAGACGTTGTGTGTGAAAAACTCAAAAAAAGAAAATAAAGAGCCGCATTTTGTGCTTGTATTTGAATTATTAAAATTATCTTCGCGTAAAATATCGAAACACAATAACAAATTACAAAATAATGAAAAAACTATCTTTTCTCCTTTCGCTTGCAGCGATATTAGTGTTGGGCTCTTGTAGCTCAAAAATGGGTGAGCTCCCCGCAGAATATTTTACCGTGACACCCGCAGTGTTGGAGGTTGAGGGCAGCAGCATCCCTGTTTCCATCGACGGAAAGTTCCCCGCGAAGTTCTTCAACAAGAAATCGGTACTCACAATCACTCCCGTGCTCAAGTACGAGGGCGGCTCGGCTACAGCCGAATCGGTTATCTTCCAGGGCGAGAAAGTGCGTGGCAACAACCGCACAATCCTCTACGACAAGGGTGGTAACTTCACAATGAAAATGTCTTTCGACTATATCCCCGAAATGGAGAAGTCGGCTCTTTACCTCAATTTCAACGTGAAGAAGGGCGACAAGACTTACACTTTGCCCGAAGTTAAGGTTGCCGACGGTTGCATTGCAACATCGCAGCTCTACCGCACCACTGCCCGCACTGCAAAAATTGCGTTGGGCGAGGATGCTTTCCAGCGTGTCATCAAGCAGGCAAAAGAGGCTAACATTATGTTCCTCATTCAGCAGACCAACCTCCGTGCTGCCGAGCTCAAGAGCCAGGCAATGAACGACCTCAAGGCTGCAATGAAGGATGTTGCCACCGATACCGAAAACAAGGTTATCGACAATGTCGAGGTATCGGCTTACGCTTCGCCCGACGGTGGAATGTGGCTTAACGCCGACGTTGCTACCGGCCGCGAGAATGCAACAGCAAAATATATGAAAAAGGAGATGGACAAGGCCAAGCTCGAAGGCTACCTCGACAGCGACTACACAGCCGAGGACTGGGACGGCTTCAAAGAACTTGTTTCGGCATCGAACCTCCCCGACAAAGAGATTATCCTGCGTGTGCTCTCAATGTATAACGAGCCCGAGGAGCGCGAGCAGCAGATAAAGAACATCTCTTCGGTTTACAGCGACCTTGCCGACGAGATTCTTCCCCAGTTGCGCCGTGCACGCATCACTCTTAACTACCAGCTCATCGGCCGTTCCGACGACGAGATTCAGGAGCAGTTTGCTGCCGACCCCAAAGAGCTCTCTCTCGAGGAGATTCTCTATTCGGCAATTCTCACCGACAACGTAGAGGAGAAGCAGAAAATATACTCAACAGCCACAATGCTCTATCCCGGTGACTACCGCGGTTACAACAACCTGGGCGTGCTCGCTTACAATGCAGGTGACTACGCAACAGCTGCCGACTACTTTGCACAGGCTGCAAAGGTTGACAACGGTGCTCCCGAAGTGAACGTGAACCTCGGTTATCTCGAGCTCCTTAACGGTAACGTTGCTGCTGCCGAGTCTTACATTGCAATTGGTGCAAACGCAAAGGCCAGCGACGAGGCTCTCGGCAACCTTTACATTGCACAGGGACTCTACGGTCAGGCTGCATACAAGCTCGAAAGCGAGGCTAGCAACAGCACTGCTCTTGCACAGCTCCTCAACGCCGACTACAGCACTGCAAAAACCACTATAGCATCAATAAAGAACCCCGACGCTACCACACACTACATTAAGGCAGTGCTTGGTGCGCGCACCGGCAACGCGGCTCTCATCTACGATGGTCTCAAGAACGCAGTGAAGCTCGATCCTTCTCTTGCACAGAAGGCTCTCAACGACCTTGAATTTGCAAAATACGCCAACGACGAATCGTTCAAAGCCATTCTTAAATAGTGGGTTATAACGCCAATATAAACGAGCAGGTTTCTATGCTTGCGCTCACGCGGGTGCAGGTGCAGAAGCCTGCTCTTTTGCGCCAGATGGTCGATGCGGCCGGCAGTGCCCGCGAACTTTTCGACAATCTCCCCTACATAAACGACATTCTCCCGGGAATACCGCAGTCGCTTGTTGCCGCCTTGAGCGACAAAAGCATAATTGAGCGCGCCGAAAGAGAGATGGAGTTTGTGCAGGCGAAGGGAATAAAACTCACCTGCCTTAACGACAGCGACTACCCCTACCGCCTTTTCGAGTGTGCCGACGCACCGCTTACACTTTACTCGCTGGGCGATGTTCCGTATAATGCCAAGCGCATAGTCTCTATAGTGGGCACGCGCCACGCAACCGAGTATGGCAAGGACCTGTGCCGCAATTTTGTGACCGACCTTGCCCGTTTGCAGCCCGGTACCCTTGTGGTGAGCGGCCTTGCCTATGGAATAGACATCTGCGCCCACCGTGCAGCAGTGGAAGCGGGCCTTCCCACAGTGGGAGTGCTTGCTCACGGCCTCGACCGCCTCTATCCGCAGGCCCACCGTTCGGTAGCTAAAAAGATGATAGAGCAGGGTGGTGGCCTTGCAACGGAATTTATGAGCGAAACTAACCCACTGCCGCCGTTTTTTGTTCAGCGCAACAGAATTGTGGCAGGTATGGCCGACGCTACCGTGGTTGTGGAATCGGCAGCATCGGGTGGCTCGCTAATCACTGCATCCATAGCCTTGGGCTACTCGCGCGACTGCTTTGCCTTCCCCGGCCGCGTGAACGACCAATATTCCTGTGGCTGCAACGAACTTGTAGCCAACAACAAAGCAGCGCTCATAACAAGTGCCCACGACTTTGTGCGGGCAATGAACTGGGAGTGCGAGGCTGTGGCAAAGCCCCGTCAGGCCGAGCTTTTCGTGGAATATACCCCCGAGGAGGCCGCAGTAATGCAGCTCCTTTGCGAGAGCACCGACGGCTTGCAGATAAACCAACTGGTCGTGAAGACCGATATGCCGGTGAACGTGCTCATGCCCCTGCTCTTCAATATGGAGCTCAAAGGTTATGTGCGCTCCGTAGCGGGCGGCTGTTATCGAGCGATTATATAATTTATCGTATAACACAAATTTTTATGAATACTGATGCAATTCTTAATTGGCTTCGCAGAATATTTAGTTTGAGCACAATATCTACGATTGCTGTCATTATATCTACGTGCTTGTCGATTATAGAGTATACCCAAAGAGACAAAGGGGAACTTATAGCCTTGTTTAACGATGAAAAGATATGTAATATCGTAAACAGAACATCTTTAGTCTATTTGGATGGGAATAAAGTTGATATAAGGCAATATAATATGTTGCCGCAGTTGCTTAACCCTACTAAATATGCAATGAAAGATACTCATATAGAATATACCGTAAATTGCAACAAAGCAAAGGTTGAGGGTACTGATTTCTACTCTATTCACCGAGTGTCTGATAAACTGAAGTTGAGTAATAGCGATAAAACTTTGTATGCTCAAACAGAGTTTCCTGAACCATTCTCGTTAATGCAGATTTACGATGGCGGTTTTATTGACGTGGAAATTCGTGCATCGTACCAAGGAATGGAGCAACCTTTTAAATTTAATACTCATATCGTTGCAAATAAAATATGGAATTCGGATGTTAAAAAGCGTCGTATAAATATTTTGGCTAATGCATATAATTATGCCAAAAACCACTCTTTGGACTATGTTGATGTATATATAGCACACGGTGAACGTGTGGAAATTATGTGCGGCCTCTCAAAGGAGAAATTAAAAGAGTGCTATAAAACGGAATTGTCTGATTCAAAGGGACAGGGTAAAATAAAAACAACTTCAGAAATAAGTGAAGTAACAAAAAAGAGTGTTCAAAAAGCAAAAGAAGATTATAAATCGCCGTGGTACGTAGGTGTATTGCTTTTTGTTTTGATGATTGTTTGTGGATTGTTTTCTTCTATCTCAATTTTCTTTTTGTTTTGTGATAAAAATAAGTTTAAATATGCTTTGTGTTCAACCTTTTTCCTCTTCGTCTTTTATGTGTCTATGTATTATTTCTTTGAGATAATAGACTATAATATCATAGATAACTTTTGGACAGGGTTCTTATTTTTACTTATAGCAGTTGCAGTGATGTCTGTTTTTATTGCCCTTGTCGAATTTTTTAAAAAGAAGTTTGGCGTTAGTGATGATTCTTCAGCCGGAGGTGTGATATTCTTTGTGCTATTAATTATTTTTGCCCTGATTATATTATTGATTAAATATCTATTTGATTTATTTGATAAAATGCTTTAAAAAGGGGATATAAACGCAATAGAACATTTCTTGATATTGTAAATGTTTTTGTATATTAGCAAGCTATTTGAAAAAATAATCTTTTAATGAAAGAATTTGTAATATCTACCACCAAAAAAGAGACAGCCATTCTTGTGGGACTCATAACATCTACACAGAATGAACGCAAGACCAACGAGTATCTCGACGAGCTCGAATTTCTTGCGCAGACAGCCGGCGCCGAGGTGGTAAAGCGTTTTACACAGCGCATCGACCATCCGCACCCCGTTACCTATGTGGGTAGCGGAAAGCTCATTGAAATTGCCGAGTATGTCGAAATGCGTAAGGACACCGACGACGAAATTGGTATGGTTATTTTCGACGACGAACTTTCGGCAAAGCAGTTGCGTAACATTGAAAAAGAGCTCAAGATAAAGATACTCGACCGCACCTCGCTCATCCTCGATATTTTTGCGATGCGCGCGCAGACAGCCCACGCCAAAGTGCAGGTGGAGCTTGCGCAGTACAAATATATGCTTCCCCGTCTGCAACGCCTCTGGACCCACTTGGAGCGTCAGGGCGGTGGCTCGGGTAGCGGCAAGGGCGGTAGTGTGGGATTGCGTGGCCCCGGTGAGACACAGCTCGAAATGGACCGCCGTATAATCCTCGGCCGTATGTCGTTGCTCAAGGAGCAGCTCTCGCAGATAGACCGCCAGAAGTCTATCCAGCGCAAGAACCGCGGCCGTCTCATACGCGTGGCACTCGTGGGATATACCAACGTGGGAAAATCTACGCTTATGAACCTGCTTGCCAAGAGCGAGGTATTTGCCGAAAACAAGCTTTTCGCAACGCTCGACACCACTGTGCGCAAGGTAATCATCGAGAACCTTCCCTTCCTCCTTTCCGACACCGTAGGGTTCATACGCAAGCTCCCCACCGACCTTGTGGAGTCCTTCAAGTCTACTCTCGACGAGGTGCGCGAGGCCGACCTACTGCTGCACGTTGTCGATGTATCGCACCCCGAATTTGAGGACCAGATATCGGTTGTCGAAAAGACTCTTGCCGACCTTAACTGCGGTGACAAGCCCTTGATGGTAATATTCAACAAGGTCGACGCGTTCACATACGTGCAGAAGGAAGAGGACGACCTCACCCCCAAGACACGCGAGAACATTTCGCTCGACGAGCTTAAAGCGTCGTGGATGGCCCGCCTTGCCGACAACTGCATCTTCATTTCGGCCCGTGAGCGCCAGAATATTGACAACCTCAAAGATGTCATATACAAGCGAGTGTGCGAGCTGCACGTTCAAAAATACCCTTACAACGATTTCTTGTATCAGACTTACGAAGAAGAATAAAAATAATTGTTAAACATAAAAAACAAAAACACTATGGCAGCAATTCCCGAATTCAAGTATGCCCATATGTTCCAACAGGGCGCCGACACTACAGAGTACTATCTCCTCTCAAAAGAGGGCGTGTCTGTGGGCGAGTTCGAGGGTAAACCTATGCTTAAAGTTACCCCCGAAGCATTGACACTTATGTCACGCACAGCCTTCCGCGATGTGTCGTTTATGTTGCGCCGTGCCCACAACGAGCAGGTGGCAAAAATCCTCACCGACCCCGAGGCTAGCGAGAACGACAAGTATGTTGCACTCACATTCCTGCGCAACGCCGAAGTTGCCTGCAAAGGCCAGCTCCCCTTGTGCCAGGACACTGGTACCGCAATTATCCACGGCGAGAAAGGCCAGCAGGTGTGGACAGGCTTCTGCGACGAGGAGGCTCTTGCACGTGGCGTGTACGACACTTATACACAAGAGAACCTGCGTTACAGCCAGAATGCACCCCTTAACATGTACGACGAGGTGAACACACGTTGCAACCTCCCCGCGCAAATCGACCTCGAGGCAACCGAGGGAATGGAGTACCGTTTCCTTATGGTTACAAAAGGTGGTGGCTCGGCCAACAAGACATACCTTTACCAGGAGACAAAAGCGTTGCTCAACCCCGCAACACTCGTGCCTTTCCTTGTAGAAAAGATGAAGAGCTTGGGTACAGCCGCTTGTCCCCCTTACCACATTGCATTCGTAATCGGTGGTACATCGGCCGAAAAGAATCTTCTCACCGTTAAGCTCGCCTCTACACACTTCTACGACAACCTCCCCACCACAGGCGACGAAACAGGCCGTGCCTTCCGCGACATTGAGCTCGAAAAGCAGCTCCTCGACGAGGCTCACCGCATTGGTCTCGGTGCGCAGTTCGGGGGTAAATACCTTGCCCACGACATCCGCGTGGTACGTCTGCCCCGTCACGGCGCAAGCTGTCCCGTTGGTATGGGCGTGAGCTGCTCGGCCGACCGTAACATCAAGGCAAAAATCAACAAGGACGGTATCTGGATTGAAAAACTCGACGACCAGCCCGCAACCCTCATCCCCGAGGAGCTCCGCAACGCAGGCGAGGGCGACATCGTACGTGTAGACCTTAACCGTCCTATGAAAGAGGTGTGTGCACAGCTCTCACAGTATCCCATTGCAACCCGTTTGTCACTCAATGGTACAATTATTGTGGGCCGCGACATTGCACACGCAAAGCTCAAAGAGCGCATCGACCGTGGCGAGGGCCTTCCCCAGTACATAAAAGATCACCCCATCTACTACGCCGGCCCTGCAAAAACACCCGCAGGAATGCCTTGTGGCTCAATGGGCCCCACCACAGCCGGCCGTATGGACTCTTATGTCGACCTTTTCCAAGAGAACGGCGGTTCAATGATTATGCTTGCAAAGGGTAACCGCAGCCAGCAGGTAACCGATGCTTGTAAAAAGCACGGCGGTTTCTATCTCGGTTCAATCGGTGGCCCCGCAGCTATCCTTGCACAGAACAACATCAAGAGCATCGAGTGCGTTGAGTACCCCGAACTCGGAATGGAGGCTATCTGGAAAATCGAGGTAGAGGACTTCCCCGCATTCATCCTCGTAGACGACAAGGGTAACGACTTCTTCAAGCAGATTAAGCCCCGTTGCCCCGGTTCTTGCAAGTAATTGAGTGAACAAATGACAGAATCGTTTGTTTATAGATTATTAAGAGAAAATTTTTTCTTGTGCTATTGCGTATTTCACGTAAATTTTCGATAATTGCACAGAAATTAACTTAAAACACATTTGGAACTATGGATAAATCATTGAAAGGAACAAAAACCGAAGCTAACCTTTGGGCGGCATTCGCAGGTGAGAGCCAGGCTCGTAACAAGTATACATACTACGCAAGCAAGGCTAAAAAAGAGGGTTTTGAGCAGATTGCAGCTATCCTCATGGAGACAGCAGAGCAGGAGAAAGAGCACGCTAAATTGTGGTTCAAGCTCGTTCACGGTATTGAGGGAACAGCCGAGAACCTTGTAGACGCTGCTGCAGGCGAGAACTACGAGTGGACCGACATGTACCCCACAATGGCAAAAGAGGCTCGCGAAGAGGGCTTTGTTGAAATTGCCGCAATGTTCGAGGCTGTTGCAAAGGTTGAGGCTACTCACGAGGAGCGTTACAAGAAACTCTTGCAGAACGTGCAGAACGGAACAGTGTTCAGCCGCGACAAGGAGTGCGTATGGCAGTGCCGCAACTGTGGTCATTTGCATTTTGGCAAGATGGCTCCCGAGGTGTGCCCCGTTTGCGTTCACCCCAAAGCTTATTTCCAAATCAAGCCCGAGAATTATTGATAAATACTCTCCCGCAAACATTTACTATCCGACGCGCTACAGCGCGTCGGATTTTTTTTCAAAATATGTGATATAAAGGAGAAATAAGATTATTCTATGGCACTAATTGTAAAAAAATGTATAAATTTGTGGCAAATAGCGAAACGACAATAAATAGACCAAGTACTATGAATACTAATCTGTTAAAAACATTCTTTGTAGCGTTATTATTAATAACAGCTACGGGCGCAAGTGCCCACGACTTCGAGGTCGATGGAATTTATTACAACATCACCGATGCCACCGCAAAAACGGTGGAGGTAACGTATAAAGGAGGTAGCTACTACGAGTACGGCAATGAATACACCGGCAGTGTGGTTATTCCCTCAATGGTTACTTATAATAATGCTGCTTATAGCGTAACAAGCATTGGAAACAGTGCGTTCCGGAGTTGCAGCGGCCTCACCGGTGAACTTATAATCCCTAATAGTGTAACAAGCGTAGGATATGATGCGTTCTATGGTTGCAGCGGCCTCATCGGCATCACAATCCCCAATAGCGTAACAAGCATTGGAAATTCTGCGTTCTCTGGTTGCACCGGCCTCACCGGCGTAACAATCCCTAATAGCGTGACAAGCATTGGAGATGGTGCGTTCTATAATTGCATCGGCCTCACCAGCATCACAATCCCTAATAGCGTAACCAGCATTGGAGATGATGCGTTCTATGGCACAGCGTGGTATAATAATCAACCTGACGGTTTGGTTTATGCAGGCAAAGTATTGTATAAGTATAAAGGTACAATGCCCAAAAACACATCTATTACCATTAAAGAAGGAACATTGGGTATAGTAAATTCTGCGTTCTACGATTGCAGCGGCCTCATCGGCATCACAATCCCCAATAGCGTAACAAGCATTGGAAAATATGCGTTCTACGATTGCAGCGGCCTCACCGGCATCACAATCCCCAATAGCGTAACAAGCATTGGAAGATATGCGTTCTATCGTTGCAGCGGCCTCAAAGAGGTACATATAAGCGACCTTGCCGCTTGGTGCAAAATAGATTTTGAAGGTTCTGTTTCCAACCCCTTATATTATGCCCATAACCTCTATTTGAATGGTGAAAAGGTAACAAATTTTGTAATCCCCGATGGTGTTACAGAAATTAAAGATTATGCGTTCTATAATTGCAGCAGCCTCACCGGCGTAACAATCGGTAATAGTGTAACAAGCATTGGAGAAGATGCGTTCGATGGCACAGCGTGGTATAATAATCAACCTGACGGTTTGGTTTATGCAGGCAAAGTATTGTATAAGTATAAAGGTACAATGCCCCAAAACACATCTATTACCATTAAAGAAGGAACATTGGGTATAGGAAGTGGTGCGTTCAGTTATTGCACCGGCCTCACAAGCATCACAATCCCCAATAGTGTAACAAGCATCGGAGATTATGCGTTCTATCGTTGCACCGGCCTCAAAGAAATATATTCTTTATCTGAAACGCCCGCCACTATCTCAAGTGATACTTTTAGTGATTATTCAGCAATGCTCTATGTGCCATTAGGTGCGAAGGGAGCTTATCAAGCTGTGGCTTATTGGAAGAACTTTACCAATATTGTGGAGATGGACTATACTGATATCGACGAAATAGAAGCCGACGATTCGTTCAATTGCTTGCGTGATACCTATTACGACCTTAAGGGTAGCGTGGTTGAAAATCCCACAAAAGGTATTTATATATACAACGGTAAAAAGGTGCTTGTGCAGTAATAGTTGTTTATAACTACAAAAAACAGATGCAGGAATTTTCCTGCATCTGTTTTTTGTATGTGTTAATTCCTCCTTTTTATGCAATAAAGTTTATGAATATAAAATAGACTGCCACACCTATTGCGGTGAGGAGCAGTGATTTCAGTATTATGTGAACAAGTAATTTCATTTGTTATTGTGCAATTAATTATGGTGGACATTTGAAAACAGCCTGCCCTTGTGGGCAGGCTGTTTCTCTGTTTTTGTTTACAGCGTTAATTAACCCTCGTGAATTGCCTCAGAAGGACAAACACTTGCACAAGAACCGCAGTCGATGCACAACTCGGGGTTGATAGAATATTTCTCACCCTCTGAAATTGCACCCTGGGGGCACTCGTCGATGCAAGTACCGCAAGCAACGCAGTCATCTGAAATAACGTAAGCCATAGTTGTAAATTTTAAAATTGTTTTATCGAGCACGAATATACTGCTTTTTATAATAAGCAGTAATACAAACCGTGATTTTAACATTATTTTACAATTGAAAAAACTCTTTTTTCTTCTCTGCACAATAAGCAGGCCGTTGCCGCGTTAAAAAATAGCTATGAAGAGAATTTTCTACATATTACTGCTGGCAACCTTGCCGCTCGCGCTCTTTTCGCAGCAGCGCAAGGTGCAGAACAAGCCCTACATCGATTACCGTCGCTTGCACTACGGTTTTTTTGTGGGC
This sequence comes from Bacteroidaceae bacterium, assembly GCA_045636125.1. Lineage (GTDB taxonomy): Bacteria > Bacteroidota > Bacteroidia > Bacteroidales > Bacteroidaceae > HGM04593. The sequence goes on along the minus strand of JAZTWX010000026.1, from coordinate 13,035 downwards.
CTGCACATGCAGGATATGGAATTCTATAACAACGGCTTTGTGGCCGACGGTGGCGAGCAATGGTACGCCGACATTGCCTCGTATAACCCCGGCTTCACTGTGGGCGTGCTTGCCGACCTGCGCCTGAACGACAATTTTTCGCTCCGCGCACTGCCCACAATGCATTTCGGGCAGAATACAATAATATTCCGTGAGCAGAACAGCGCCGCAAGGGAGCGCCAGCAGGTGAAGACAACCTATATAGCGTTGCCGCTGCACGTGAAATATGCTGCCGAGCGTTTCAACAATTACCGCCCCTATCTCATTGCCGGTGTGAGCCCGATGCTCAACCTCACGGTGAAAAAACAGCGCCCCATCCTCCTCAAAAAGTTCGACTATATGGTTGAGGTGGGCTTTGGTTGCGACTTTTACCTGCCCTTCTTCAAACTCATCCCCGAGCTTAAATTTGCGTTCAGCCTTGCCGATGTGCTTGAAAAGGACCGCAGTGACCTGCTCGACGACAATTACCTTAAATACACCCGCTCGGTCGACCGCATAGCGTCTAAAATGGTGGTTCTCACATTCTATTTCGAATAGCGGCCGCAAAAAACAATATTTATTATTTGCGAGTATAAAAAATATATATATCTTCGCAACGACAAAAAAACAGAACAATGAATAAGCGTGTTAACGGTAATTGGTGGTGGCGTCTCTTGGGTAAAAACTCGTGAGCGGTGCCTTGTATCCATTAACGCATACAATACAAAGACCGGCCTCACGTGGCCGGTCTTTCCTTTTTGAATGAAAAAAGAAAAAAATACATAGTTATGAAACAGAAACGCTACTTTTTGCAAGAAAACGAAATTCCCACACAGTGGTATAATATTCAGGCCGAAATGGTGAACAAGCCCGCCCCTATGCTCGACCCCGAGACACGCGAGCCCGTTACCGTTGAGAGCCTTTCGAAGCTCCTCTCGGCCGAGTCGGCCCGTCAGGAACTTAACTTTACCGATGCGTGGATAGATATTCCCGAACCCGTGCAGGAGATGTATCGCTACTACCGTTCGACCCCCCTTGTGCGTGCATACGCGCTCGAAAAGGCACTCGGTACACCCGCTCACATATATTTCAAGAACGAGAGCGTGAGCCCCATCGGTTCTCACAAGCTCAACTCGGCAATTCCCCAGGCCTATTATTGCAAAATCGAGGGTACCACAAACGTAACCACCGAAACAGGCGCAGGCCAGTGGGGTGCGGCACTCTCTTACGCAACAAAAGCCTTCGGTCTCGAATGTGCCGTTTATCAGGTGAAGCTCAGCTACGAGCAGAAACCCTACCGCCGTAGCGTTATGCAGACCTTCGGCGCGCAGGTAACCCCCTCGCCCTCAATGTCTACACGTGCGGGAAAAGATATTATCACAAAATTCCCCAACCACCAGGGCTCGTTGGGAACAGCCATCAGCGAGGCGGTTGAGCTTGCACGCACAACCCCCAACTGCAAGTATGCCCTCGGTTCGGTAATGAGCCACGTGAGCCTTCACCAGACAATCATAGGCCTCGAGGCGGAAAAGCAGATGGAGATGGCAGGCGAGTACCCCGACGTTGTTATCGGCTGCTTCGGTGGCGGCTCCAATTTCTCGGGAATATCGTTCCCCTTTATGCGTCACAACATAAAAGACGGAAAGACAACACGTTTTGTGGCTGCCGAGCCCGAGTCGTGCCCCAAACTCTCACGCGGCCGCTTCTGCTACGATTTTGGCGACGAGACAGGCTACACGCCCCTTATGCCCATGTTCTCTCTTGGTCATAATTTCAAGCCCGCCAATATTCACGCCGGTGGCTTGCGCTACCACGGTGCGGGTGTAATTGTGTCGCAGCTTTTGAAGGACGGCCTTATGGAGGTTGCCGATATAAGCCAGCTCGACTCGTTCAATGCCGGCCTTGCCTTTGCAAAGGCCGAGGGTATTGTGCCCGCTCCCGAGTCGTGCCACGCTATTGCCGCCGCAATTGCCGAGGCCGAAAAATGCAAAGAGACAGGCGAGGAGAAAGTTATTCTTTTCTGCCTCTCGGGCCACGGTCTTATGGATATGACTGCGTACGACCAGTATATTTCGGGCAGCCTTAACAACTACTCTATAAGCGACGCCGAAATAGAAAAGAACCTCGAAAATTCTATTAAATAAAAAATGGGAGCCTGCTCTTGCAGGCTCTTGCTGTGATAAAGAAAAAAACGCGATGGAAAGGCGAAAATTAATGTATGTTCACGGCTTTGCCTCGTCGGGCAGCTCGGGCACGGTGATGGCCCTGCGCCGCCACTTGCCGCAGTGGAACATAATAGCTCCCGACCTCCCTGTGGACCCTTTCGAGGCAATGGAGCTCTTGCGTGCCACGGTGGAGCGCGAACAGCCCGAAATTGTTGTGGGAACCTCAATGGGTGGAATGTACACCCAGCAGCTGTGGGGCGTGCCGCGCATTGTGGTGAATCCCTCTTTTGAAATGTCCCGCTCGTTGCTTTTCGGTAAAATGGGGCGCAATAAATATATGTCGAAACGAAAGGACGGCGCAACAGAATTCCGCATAGACAAGAACGTTGTCGAGCGTTTCAAGTTAATGGAGAAGGAGCAGTTTGCGGGTATCAATGAGCAGGAAAAGCAGTTGGTCGTGGGGCTTTTCGGCGACAAGGACCCCGTTGTGCAGTTCCGGCCGCTCATGGCCTCCCTTTATGGCGAGGAGCGCTGCCGCTGGTTCAAGGGGGAGCATCGCTTGAACGATGAGGTGTTGAAGAAAGTTCTCATTCCCCTGCTGAACGAATTGTTGCCAAGCAAGGAAAACAGCTATATATAAAGCAGATTATATTATATAATTTTACTATTTAACAAAAAAAGCATAGTTCGTGCCTTTTTTTTGTTATACCTTTGCGATGCAAACGCACGTGATTCAATGTCTTTTTTAACGATACTTTTTTCTCTCTTTGCCATAGCGCCCTCGCCTGCCGACACTGTTATGTTGGCCGGTGTCGACATTGTGTCGTCGGTGAAGTTCTCCGACGATGCGGCAAAGCAGCCCTACTCGGTTACCACGGTGTCGAGGGTTGACATTGAGAACCGCCATTACAACAGCGTTAAGGAACTGTCGGCAGTGGCGCCTAATTTCTTTCAGCCCGACTATGGTTCGCGCATGACCTCGTCGGTGTATGTCCGTGGCTTCGGTTCGCGCATCGACCAGCCGGTGGTGGGGTTGAGCATCGACCAGATGCCGGTGATGAACAAGAACAACTACGATTTTGAGCTTTTCGATATTGACAAAGTGCAGGTGATACGCGGCGCGCAAAGTACGTTGCTGGGGCGTAACACCGCAGGCGGTGCAATAAACGTTACAACCCTTTCGCCGCTCACTTTTCAAGGGAAAAGGCTTATGGTGGAGGGTGGCAACGGCGGCAATATTCGTGTAAAGGCTGCGCATTATGCTGCCCCGGCCGATGATTTCGGTTGGTCGACGGGGGTTTACTACAATCACAGCGACGGCTTTTTCAAGAACAGCTACCGTGGCGAGAATTGCGACGGGGGCGACAATGCGGCCGTGCGTCTGCGCGCCCAGTGGCTCCCGGCTGGCGGATGGAGCATCGACAACACCCTCACTGCGGGCTATCTGCGCGAGGGTGGCTGGGGCTATCACCCATTTGAGGAGGGGCGTTTGCTGCCCATTGCCTATAACGAGCAGTGTTTCTATCGCCGCTTCTCCCTTTCCGACGGGCTTGTGGTGAAGCGTTTCTTCGATAATTTCACCTTTTCATCGGTTACCGGCTACCAATATACCGACGATAAAATGCATCTCGACAACGATTTTCTCCCGCTCGACTATTTTGTAATGGAGCAGGCGCAGCGCGAGCACTCGGTAACGCAGGAGGTTGTCGTGCAGTCGGCAAGTGGGGGTGCGTGGCGTTGGCAGGCGGGCCTTTCGGGCTTTTACAAGCACCTGAAAATGTCGGCTCCCGTAAATTTCCGTGAGGATGGAATAGAAAATCTCATTCTTGGCAATCTCCCGTGGGGCTCACTCGCCGAGGATGAATTTACCATTGCAAGCAATTTTACAATCCCTGCATACGGTGCGGCGCTCTATGCCCAAGCGGGTTATACAGTGGGTGCTTTCGACTTTGATGCGGGTGTGCGCTTCGATTATGAATACTCGTCGATGCGTTACGGCAGCCGCTCGTTGGTGCATTATGGCGTTATAAATTCGGCAACCTTCACGCCCTATGCCACCGATTTTGTGGGCCGCACAGCGGTAGATGCCTTTGAACTGTTGCCTAGCCTGTCGGTAACCTATCGTCACAAGCACGGTAGCCTTTATGCTGCGGCGCGCAAGGGCTTTAAGGCCGGTGGCTTCAATACTCAAATTTTCTCCGATATTCTGCGTAATATGATGGTAGACAAACTGTTGGGTGGTACACCCACGGGCAATGTCTCGGCAACAAAATACCACCCCGAGGATAGCTGGAATTGCGAGATTGGCGGCCGTCTCTCGCTCTTCGACGATAAATTGAGCATAAACGGCGCGCTCTTCTATATTCTCTGCTCCAACCAACAAGTGACTGTAATGTCGGGCACGGGGCGTGCAATGTCCAACGCCGGTTCTTCGCGCAGCTACGGTGTCGAGCTGTCGGCAAGGTTCAAGGCCGGGCGCTTCACCGTTGATGGAGCTTATGGCTACACCAACGCGAAGTTCAAGAAATACAGCGACGATTCTTACGATTATGCGGGTAATTTCCTGCCTTATGCTCCGCAGGAGACCTTTTCGCTTAATGCCGCCTGCAACCTGCCCGTGCCGCGCTCGGTGGCCGGCCACCTTGTGCTCTCTATGGGTCTCAACGGGGTTGGGCGCATCTATTGGGACACGGCCAACACCCTCTCGCAGCCTTTCTACTGCACGCTGTCGGCCTCGCTGTCGTGGGAAAAAGGCCATTTCGGAGCCTCGTTGTGGGGCAAGAACCTGCTCGACCGCGAGTACAGGACATTCTATTTCGAATCGATAGGTAACAAATTCTTCTCGCTCGGCAAGCCGTTGCAAGCGGGGCTTTCGTTATACGTGAATCTATAAAACAATAAAAATCCTAGAATATGAAAAAACTCCTTCTTCTCCCGCTCTTTGCGGTACTCTTTTTCGCCTGCTCAAGCGACGACGAAAAAACTCCCGACAATGTATTCAAGTTAAAGAACCGCGTCTGCACCGTTGAGCGCAACAGCGATGCCACAATCTCCATTCTTATGTGCGAGGCACAGTTTGCCCCCTCAATGCCCGCGTTCGATATTCTCCTGCCCGCGGTCCCCTTTGTACCCACAAACGGCGGTGAGCAGCTGCTCGCAACCGAAATTGTTCCCTGCATAAAGATGGGCGCAGCGTGGATGCCCGTGGAGAAATATACGATAAGCAATTTTTCGGGTGAAATTTCCGAGGAGGCGTTGCAGTTCCGTTGTGCATTGGAACTCGGCAAAATAGAATTCAGCGGCGTGGCAAGCGGCGACGCGGCCTACACCGGCACCACAGCCGTAACCTCTCCCGGCGGCAAAGAACCCACCGACGTTCCCGCGGTTGTTGTTTCCACCTTCAACGGCGTGCAGTCGACTGTTGAGGGGAGCAGCGAGGCTGTAACCGTAACCTTGCAGAATGTGAAGTTTGCAGATGGAATGCCCGCAATGAATATTAAGTTGGCCGATATCCCCGCTAAAGAGCCCGGTAGCTACAGCGCGCAGCAGATAATACCCGAAATTTCAATGATGGGCAGCGAGTGGGCTCCCAACCCCGGTTTTGCAATGAACAACGTGCAGTGCAATGTTGTTGGGGAGAAGATGTATCTGCTCTTCAACTTCTCAATGGGTAATTTGCGTTACGATGCAACAGGCGCCGGCGGCGCTTACACAGGCATAATAACAAACACAAAAATTGTAGAATAACTAATACAGGAACTATGCACAAGAACCTTCTTGCCATAATCTTGGCGGCAATGCTTGCGTTGCCCCTTTCGGCACAGATAACTGCATCGTGGGGCAACCCCGACACCCGTTACCCCGCTACAGGCGCGCAGGCCGAAAAGGGCGCGTCGGTGAACAGTACCGTTGCGTGGAGGGGCGAAAGAGTGAATTTCCAACTTCTCATTGCAAACAACGGCGGTGAAAAGGAGATAAATTACACTTTTGGCGACCTTGTATGCGGCAGCAATAAGATTGCTGCTTCAAACATTACAGGCGGCCTTGTGGAGCCTGTTATAACCGACCGCTTCTGCAATTGCGGCCGTCACGCAGTTGATGCTTATGGTGAGAACCTTTCGGCCGACCGCATTGTAGCCCACGGCGACTCTGCAGCACGTTTGCAGGCCGGCTGTGTGCGTGGCTTGTGGCTCACAGTGAACGTTCCCGCAACAGCTGCCCCCGGCACTTACAAGAGTAGCGTTAAAATTGCCTGCGACGGCAAGACAATTGTGCGCAAATACACGGTGAAAGTGCTCTCGCGCACTCTCCCCGCGCCCAAAGAGTGGAAATTCCACCTCGACCTCTGGCAGAACCCTTATGCCGTTGCTCGCGTGCATAACGTTGAGCTATGGTCGCAGGAGCATTTTGAAAAGCTCCGCCCCTATATGGAAAAGCTCGCTTCGGCGGGGCAAAAGGCCATCACAGCCACCCTCATCGACCGCCCGTGGGACGGCCAGACATACGACCCCTTTGGCAGTATGGTAACGTGGATGCGCAAGGCCGACGGCAGCTGGTACTACGACTTTACCATCTTCGACCGTTGGGTATCTTTTATGATGTCTTGCGGCATAGACAAGGAGATAACCTGTTTTTCAATGATTCCCTGGAAGCTCTCCTTCCGTTACTACGACCAGGCCACCCACAGCCACAAGTTCGTTCAGTGTGCTCCCGGTGAGCAGGCCTACGAGGAGTTCTGGGGCGGGATGTTGCAGGCCTTCTCGCAGCATCTCAAGGAGAAAGGCTGGTTCGAAAAGACTTTCATATCGATGGACGAGCGCAGCCTGGCGCAGATGCAGGCAGCTATAGGCGTAATAAAGAAATATGCTCCCGGGATGAAAATCTCAATGGCGGGCAATTATCATCCCGAAATTGAGGCCGACATTCACGACTACTGCCTCGATATTTTCGCTTATGGTGCATACACTCCCCAATTACTTGCGCGCCGCCGTAGCGAGGGCAAGGTGTCGACCTACTACACTTGTTGCTCGGCCGAATACCCCAACCTCTTCACCTTCAACGCACCCTCCGATGCCGAATTCATAGCCCTTGAAGCGCTCCGTAAAGACCTCGACGGTTACCTTCGTTGGGCCTACAACAGCTGGACCGTGGAGCCCGAAAAAGACTCGCGTTTCACCGCTTGGCCCGCCGGCGACACATATGTGATATACCCCCACAGCAAGAGCTCGGTGCGCTGGGAGCGCCTGGTGCAGGGTATCCAGCAGTACGAAAAATATAAGATTCTCCTTGCCGAGGCGCAGGCAAAGGGCGATAACGCAACCGTTAAAAAGCTCGAAGCGCTGTTGCAGACAATTGAGTTGAAGAATATTGCAACCCACAGCGCTGCTATGGTGAATAATTTCCGTAATACGCTAAACCAGTTTTAACCCCTAAGAAATGAACGCGAAAATAACAGAATCAATCAAATACATCGGGGTCGACGATCTTACGCTCGACCTCTTCGAGAGCCAGTATATAATCCCCAACGGCATTTCATACAATTCCTATATTATTGACGACGAGCAGGTGGCAATCCTCGACACGGTCGATGCCCGCAAGGCTGCCGACTGGTGGAAAAACCTCGATGCAGCCCTCGGTGGCCGCACACCGTCGTACCTTATAATGCACCACGCCGAGCCCGACCACGCCTCGCTCGTAGCCGAGCTTATGGTGAAATACCCGTCGTTGCGCCTTGTGGCAACCCCCAAGGCTGTGCAGATGATGCCGCAGTTCTTCGAGGGCGTTGACTTTGCGGCCCGCTCAATAGCTGTGAAGGAGGGCGACACGCTCTCCCTCGGCCGTCACACGCTGCAGTTCCTGCACGCCCCTATGGTGCACTGGCCCGAGGTGATGGTAACCTACGATGCAACAGACAAGGTTCTCTTCTCGGCCGATGCTTTCGGAAAATTCGGTGCCCTTTCGGCAACAGAGGAGTGGGCTTGCGAGGCTCGCCGCTACTATTTCAACATTTGTGGAAAGTATGGTGCGCAGGTGCAGACACTCTTGAAAAAGGTGGCAACGCTGCCCGTTGATATAATATGCCCGTTGCACGGCCCTGTGCTCACCGATAATCTTGGATATTACATTGGGCTCTACGACACGTGGAGCAAGTATGAGCCCGAAACAGAGGGCGTTTTTGTGGCCTACGCATCCATTCACGGAGGCACTGCCGCCGCAGCCCAAAAGCTTGCCGAAATGCTCACTGCTGCCGGCGCGCCCAAAGTGACGGTTACCGACCTTTCGCGTTGCGACCTTGCCGAGGCACTCGAGGATGCGTTTCGTTACAGCCACCTTGCTCTTTGCGCCGCCTCTTACGATGCCGGCCTCTTCCCTCCAATGGAAAATTTCCTGCACCACCTGAAGAGCAAGAATTTCCAGCGTCGCCGTGTGGCGTTGCTCGAAAACGGCTCGTGGGCTCCCACAGCGGGGCGTGTAATGCGCTCAATGCTCGGTGAAATGAAGAACATTGAAATTGTGGAGCCGGTGGTGACCATACGCTCGCGAATGAAAGATAACGACTTTGCAGCAATGCAGCAGATGGCCTGCGAGTTGTTGAAAAAGTAAGGTAAAAACCGCAATAATATTGCGGTTGAATCAGCACATACTGCATACAGATCTTGCAAACTCAAAAAAACTCGAAATAGCCAATAAAGTAATGGAAACTCTAAAAAGAAGTGGGGATAAAAAGGCTAAATGTAGGGAGAAACTATTATATTTGCGTTGAAAAGTAGGGAGAAAACTTCAAAAGGTGGGGAGAAGCCAACAAAAAGCAGGGATAAAGTCGTAGCCTTACTCTCGGAAGATGGCAAGTTGAGTGCTGTAGCTCTTGCCGAAAAGATTGGCATTTCAGCCAAAGCCATAGAAAAACATCTTGCCAACCTTAAAGCCGAGGGCATCATAGAACGTATCGGCCCGGCCAAGGGTGGATATTGGAAAGTAAAATAAACACATGAACGTATTATTATTATCTGTATCATTTCATTGCCGAATGATGCAGATAATTTGTTTGCTACAGATTATAAAGTACCCTGCTTGCCTCTACCCTTTTATCCTTCCTATAAAATGCAACAACGGGAATTTGCGTTTGCGTTTGATATCAACAATAAGTACCACTCCTTCGTTGGTGAGTGTCTTTAGCTCAAGGGAATCATCCTCGGCAATGAGGTAGCTACGCAGTTCACTCATTGCAACATTATACAACGCCTGGGCATCCTTGCCGTCGCGGTTCCATATCCTGCGGCATATATCCTCTTTAAGCAGTCTGTATTCGGGTGCAGAGTCAACAAATACCTTCAGCACCTCGGCTCTCTTGTCGGTAAGTGACAGCTTGCCACCGTTCCAATAGTAAACAGTATTTGTGTTGAAATCTATGCAGGTGTTGCCGATGAACTTTACATTCTGCATATAACGCAGTCTCTTGGGTACATATATTGCAGGCAGGTACAGCAGGGCGATGAGTGCCAAGGCGACGAACTGCCATTTTGCCAACGGTTCCATTCCTTTTATAATCTCACTTGCAGGAATATCAACAGTACCTATTATCTTGCCCTGTCCGCATATACCTAATGATACGCTGTCCGTTGTAAAGCCCTCAACCTCTCTTTCCTGGAATGTATGCACATAGGGAGCATTTACATTCATACTATCCTCGGAAATGAACATATCGAAGAGGTTCTTGGCATAAACTGTTGTTGCAACATCGGCATTTATTCCTAACCTTGTTACCATATTCTTGAACAGCGAGTCGGTTACGGAGAAGTAGTAGTCAAACTGCTGTTTATTGCTCACAAGGAAACCGGTTTCAGTAATATCGTGGTCATATTTTAAATAACTGTCAGGGTTATAGAATTTAGGGGAAATGACAACTTCTCCTTCTTCCATTTCAATATACAGGTTCTTGTTTTTAGGGAAATCATCGGAACAAGTACCATTATCGCTATAGAATTCATTTTTTATAATCATTATACTGTCACACCACGTGCGTGCTTCCTGTTTGAACTCGCGGTTTATTGTGCCGTGCAGTTCGTCGCGGTGGTCGTTGTAGTTGAAAAGGTAAGATAACGCAAACAACGCAACGGAGATAATGATGTAGATGTATCTGTTCATTCCTGAAAAATTTATGTCCGCAAAAATACTCTTTTTAGTCACTATCGGGCAAGGAATAGAGGCAAAATCGCATTTTTAGCCATCTAAAATCAACTTTTTAGACGTCTAAAGAACTGTTTTTAGATAGAATGTTTTGCCGTGGGTGAAATTCTGTTTTCATTTGCGTTGAAGCTTTCTTCCGAGATGAAAGAATGAGAAATCAATGTACCCTTGTAACAAACAGGCGGTTTGTCCGTCTTATAGGTATAAACATTCGCTTTATATGTTATATTAACATTTATTAACAGGGGGGGTAAAACTGTTAGCCGATATTATTATAATTGCAAAAAAATAAAGAGATTCAAAACAAACCGAATAATATGAAGAAACTATTTTTAACCCTATTCGTTGCATTTGCAACCCTGTGTGGCTTTGCACAGGAGGATAGTGCTACGCAGTTTGAGCGAAAAGATTCTATTGTTGCAACGTGGGACCTTGACAAAAGAGTCTCTTCAATAACAAGCTGTATGTATTTCCCACCTGCCGAGTTCTATTGGAATAATACTTTGTATTACATGGACAGGTCGCCGCTTGCATATATAAATAAAAAAGAGTTCTTGGATATATATCCCGAATGGCCTATAATAGAAGAGACCTCACTCGGTAATTATTCATACCGTGGAAGATATGACTGTGTGTGGGAGCTAACAGGTGATTCTCTTTTTCTTACCAAGATAAGAAAATACATGGTAAGTAAACTCGACAAGGAAGAATATACTCCTTATACATACGAAGGGGTCAAAGCAAAGATGGAAAGTTTTACAGGTGTCAAATTCGACTCTGACAACAGAATGTTTGCTTCTTGGTTCAGTGGCTCACTATACATAATGCAACCATTTCTTACCAGTGATTTTGAATCTTACGAGGATTTTAAGATTGCACAAATAGGATGGGGACTAAAACGTTTACGCAGGCTAACATTCAAGAGTGGCAAATTAGTTGCAAATCGGATGGAGTTTAGACAATATCTGTTTCCTGTGTTGGAAACTCCAGCTGAATTCCCTAGTGGTCCCAAGGCTTTAACGGAGTGGGAAAAAGGCAATATGCAATATCCTGTAGAATGTGTGGAGAATAAGATTGAGGGGAGGGCTTTTGTGCGTTTTCTTGTAAAAAAAGATGGTTCAATAGACGATGTGGAACTTTTAAAAAGCAGCGGTAATACATTACTCGACCAAGAAGCACTTCGTCTGATAAATGACGATGATATGCCCCAATGGATTCCGGCTACACAGTTCAGCGAAGCAGAGGACGCATATATAAAAGTTGACAGTAGGGTTGTAATGCCGATAGTTTTCAAACTCGAGAATCTACCAACTTGTGCTAATCCGGAGTGAAATCTTTGAAAAAAGGTTATTGCTTCTATTGAAGAAAGAATAGAAATGAAAGACAATATAGACAAATTCTTGAACAGGTTATTGTACTCATTGTACAATCTGATGTATTTCTCCGGATTACCTATATATGCAGCAGTTGAATTATTGGTGCAGCGCCCGTTGTATTGCTTGCCTTTCTGGAAGAGGCGATTGAAAGAGAAATACGGAATTAACACATTCAAAGAATATAAGGATTGTGAGAAAGGTATTTTGTATAAGACCATAGACGGTCCTTCAACGGGATTTACACTATACTATTTGACCAGTCTTGCATTGCTGTTGTTTGCTTTACCTATTTATTTGGTGATTAATGTTTGGTTGATTTGCTATGGCCCAATTGTAGGAAGACACTTTATTCTTGTTGTTGGTTTGGGAATTCTTCCTTCGGGGATTATAGGTTATTTGGTATATTGGAAGAAAGACCGCTATTTGAAATATTTTGCAATTTTTGAAAAGGAGGGTAGAAAAAAGAAGATAGCTTGGACTATAGGTACTACAATTGCTTTCTGCCTGCTGATTGTAGCCAACTTTATGCTAATAAAGCGCCATGCTTTTCTCTATGGTTAAATTGCCGCTGACACAATCTAATATAATTTGAATAAAAGATATGAAAAAACTATTCTTAACCCTTGTCGTCGCATTTGCCACCCTATGTGGCTTTGCACAGGAGAACACTTCTGTAGCTTTAGACGAGGGTATATTTCATAGTGGAAATGTCGTATTGAAGGGGTGTTTCAAGGGCTACCCGCAGGATTCGCTTCCAAAACAGATACTTGCCATGGTGCGCAACTATTTTACAATGGAAGAGGATAACCAGCTTGTTGAGGTCAACGCCGATGGCACATTCTGCGATACGGTGCATGTTCCGCATGGGCAGATGTGTTTGGTAGATGCGGGTGTAACACAAATAGGTCCATTCCTTTTTCCAGGCGATACAATAGAGGTGCTGTTTGCTCCCTCGGGAGTAAAATATGTGCCAAACAGCAGTATGAACAGCATACTGGGCGAACGTTCTCTTTTGGAAGAAAATAAACGTTACGGGAAAAGTCCTTATGGTGATTTGAGCAATCCATACCCTTATACTGTGAATGGGAATAAGGACAGTGTGCAGCTTTATATTGAACGTAACATGGAGGTTATGGAACAGGTAGCTGCAGACATTGCAAGTGGTGCATTTGACATCCCTGCCGATTTTCCTCCGCTTTTGTGTGAGATTGTAAAGAACGATGCGATGCTTGTGGGTCTCACCAATATTGCTTGGGCAATATGCAAGTATAACACCAATATGAATATTG
>JAZTWX010000025.1:0-114103 GCA_045636125.1 Bacteroidaceae bacterium | reverse complement strand
GTTTAGACAACTGTTCTGCACTAATGCCGTAATTAGTGCGAATGTAATTGATGGAATAACCATCTTCAAGCATATGCATATATTTAAGCAATGCTGAATAGTCGTGTTTCTTACGCATAAAATAAACCCCAAAGTTTTTTGCCAAACTTTGGGGTTCACTTCAAATGCTCCTCTTTTTTGTTTGTAGTGCCTTGAAAGGATTGTTTATTCAGCATCTTTTGTAAGCAACCAACCGCCTTTTTGTGTGAGCGTGCCGGCAGTGCCGGTGGTGCTTGTACTTATGGCCTGCACCTCGCCGTTGTTTAAGTTGAAACTTTCGGCATTGATTGCGTGGTCGTAGGCTTTTGTGTATACCTTTCCGCCGTTTATGTCAAGGCCCACAGTTGTAATTGCGCGTGTCTTGCGGTCGTAACCCTCTCTCTCGAAATTCTGCGCAGTGGCAAGCAATGCAATCCTTCCGCCGTTTATTCTGAGTGTGCCGTTGCAGTTGAAGCCTTTTGAACCCTCACCTGTACAGTCAATGGTAATCTCTCCGCCGTCGATGGTGGTGTTGCCCTCGCTCTTGAAACCTCCGGCTGTGGTTGTGTCGCTGCTCAACGAGCCTTGCGCTGTGGCAGTGAGCTTGCCGGCTGTTATGTGAATGTTGCCGTCGCAGTTGATTATCTTTGAACCGCCGCCTTTCACTGTGCCCTGTATAATGCCACCGCCTTGTGTAAAGTTGTTGCTTGTCTTCACAACGGCAGCCTTCTCGCCGGTGGTGGCTGCTTTTATAAAACCGCCGTTTATGGTGAATTTTGCTTCTTCGGGTTTCTCGTCGCTTGAAACGTTGAATGCCTCGCCGCCGCTGGTAATATCAATCTTGCCGGCCTCAATAAGCACATAGCCTTTGCCGCAGTCGACGCCGTCGCTACCTGCGTTAATGGTTATTGTGGGCGATGCGCTGGCGGTGCGTCCCACGCGGAAAAGGTCGTTTGTGTGGAAACCATCCTTTGCTGCCGACAAAATGTTTATGTTGCCGCTACGCACGCGTATGTAGTCGTCGCTGCATATTGCGTGCCCGCCTTTTGATGTTACGTTGAGCGTGCCTGTGCCGTTGAATATCAACTGTCCTTCGCTGAAGATTGTTCCCTTCTGGTCCTCCTCTGTACCGTCGGCGTTCAATGCGGGTGCAGCGTATTTCTCACCGTCGCAAAGAGTGGTTTCTCTTGCTCCGAGTGTGAAATAGACGGTCTTGCCGCTCTGAATATTGATAGCGGGGCCGGTGGGGTTTGTAAGGTTCAGGCCGTCGGTCTTTATCTGGAATTTCTTTGTGCTGTAAATCTTCAGTGAACCGTTGCTGCAACTACCCTTTACAATATATCCCGCCTTTGAAATTGTGGAATTTATTACAAGGTGGGTGTTGTTGCTCACGGTACAGGTAACGTTGCCAGGCAGGCTTGTGTATTTTACTCCAGTCTCACTGAATGTGATTGTGATTACCTTTGAGGTGCTGTAATTCTCTACAAAGTCGCCCGATTCGTCAATAAGCTCGTCGGTGATGATTGTCTCGGTTATCTCATTGAAAGAGGTTGCGTCGGCAGCGTCGAATGTGATGCCTCCGAACTCTTCGTATGCGAGCTCCGTGCCGTTGCTGCAGGGCGAAATGCTGTCGACCTTCTCGGTGAAAAAGCTGTTGTTTGTGCCGTCGTTCATTGCAATGTTTACAATGTGTGCCGCCTCGTCGAATGTCATTTGCTTCACATCGGCGGTGTTTACAGCGCGGTGTGTGCCGTTGCTGTTGTTCACAAACAGTGTCTGTGCCTGCAGTTGTGTGGCTGCCACAAGTGCAAGTGCGAATATAATCCTTTTCATCGTTTAATGAATTTAGCGGTTCGTCCTGCGGCCTCAATGAGGTATATGCTGCGCGGCAATTGCTCAATGCCTATGCAGCCACCCTCGGCCTCTTGTCTTGTGGAAACTATTCTTGTGCCGTTGATGCTGTAGATGTTTATTATTGTGCCGGCAGGGCAACCAACTGCAATTGCATTGTTGCCGACAGTGGTGATAAACTCTTTGCAATCGTCGGCAATGTTACCGATGCTTGTGGAGTTGCTGAAATATATGCTGCTTATCTCCCCCATAGTGGCAGTGGTTGTTGTGCCGTTGTTTTGTGTAACGTTTACATTATTGCCGTTGAAGGTGATGCGGCGCAAATCTTCCATTGCTACCGATTGGTTGCCGCCGCTTTTTTCAATGATCATCTGCTGCGAAAACAGTGGTAACCACAGCAGCGTGGCGGTTATTGACAGTAAAAGTTTTCTCATAGTGTAAATGTTTTTTCTTATAGGTCAATTGAGTATCCTATACCAATTGCGTGTGTGTTTGGCTTGCCCTTCTTGCCTGCTTTTTCGAACAGGTAATAGAATTCCAATGCATTGTCTTTGTTTATTTTGTAGGTTGCGCCTATGCGTGAGCGCATCTTGTCGAAATTCTTCCATCCGTGGTTCACGCGGCTGTAGAGCTCGGCCGAAGCAAATGGGTTTACCTTGCACTTGGGAATATTCCATTTTACCGAAAGGCGAGAACGCAACACGGTGTTGTGGTCGGTCTCTTTAAGTTCGGGCTCTATACCTTTCAATTTCCAACTTTCGTTGCCGTCGATGTCATACATCAAGCGGTGTTTCTCCTCGTCAACAATAGCCGAGTTTGTGCGGGTATACTGCAAACGCTCGCGCACCGAAAATTCAACACGGCCTATCTTGTAGCTTCCGCTCAATGCAACGTAGAAACGGTTGCGTTTCTCCCAATATGAGTGGTCGAGGTTGTAGCCATCGTAGTCGCCGTTATCGTCGAAATGGTCTTTCGAACTTTCGGGGTTGTAGCCGAGGATGAAAATGTATCCGGCATTGGCTTTGAGATAGTCGTTTATCTTGTACTGTCCGTTAACGCCCACAGAGAAACGTTCAACCTCTTTTGCATAGTCGGCTGTGCGGAATTCGGCCTCACCGCCCACTTTGAACTTTTTGGTAACCTTTTTCGATGCCTCGAAAGTGGTCCACAGGCCCTTGTTGTCCTCGTCGCCACCCGCTTGTGCAGGTGCGATGCTGCAAAATGCCATTGCTGCAGCAAGAATGCAGCCGGCCAGTCTGTTATTGTTTAATTTTGAAATCATCTTTTGGAGTTTTGAAAATTGTGTTTACTGAATTTGATGCTTTTTTACCATTGGAGCGGTAGTAGATTTTTATGATTGCCGAATCCTTCAAAAAGTCAATGCCGCCAACTTCGGTTTTCACAATGTCGAGCCCGGTGCGTTTCTTGAGGTCGGCAATGAGCTCCTGCTCCTTGTCGGGGGTAATGAGGTCTACATTGTCGTAGTTTATGATTTTGTACGACAGGTGGCTTATGAGAAGAGTGCTCTCGCACACCCATATGGATGCAATGAACAGGAGGTTTGCAAGCACCATTTCGGAATAAGAAAGCTCCTCAATGACAAGGCCGTTGATGGCGCTCATTGCAATGATAATGAACAGGTAGGTCATCTCGCGGATGGATACCTGCTCGGTGCGGTAGCGTATGATGCTGAATATAGCAAACAATCCCAGTGCAAAGCCGGTTTTAAGCTTTACACCGCCCAGCAGATAGATGAGCAGGAAAATGCTTATTGCAATGAGGATGAATGTGAAAAAATACTCGCCTCTCTTGCATTTAGGGTAGTAGAATACTCGTACCACAATGCCCACAAAGAACAGGTTGATAAGAAATCCAATGAGGAGGTTCCCCATCCCTGCAAGGTTCCAAATAGCATTGCTTGTTTCGGCAGCCGCGCCGCCGGTGATAAAATCTTCTCCCAATGCAGCTATAGTGCTCAACGCTTGTGTGCCCGCTGCAAAAATTGTCATTAGCAGATTTCCCATTTTTTATTTGTGTTTATGTTTGTTTTCCATTTTGTGAATCATTGTGAGGCGCGCCTTGAAATTGTTTCTCTTTAACCCGCTGTGGGTGAGCGCACTGCCTATGCAGTATTTGCTGAATCCCGATTTCTTTATCCTCAGCTTGCGTATGATTTCGAGAGCGGGGGAGGGTACATTGCCGTCGCGCTTAAGCTCAATTATGGCAACGTGGTCGAGGCGGTCGCGTCTATCGCTTTTGAGGTGGTGAAAACGGAGGTTGAAGTCGATGGTAAGTCGCTCGGTCTTGCCGAAATTCACAAGCGTGATGCGGCTGAACCAGTTTTCTATAACAGGGGAAACCTCCTCGATTGTGTACCAGGCGTGTTGTGCAAGGAAGGGGGTGATCTTCTCCCTGTCGGGCTGAAGATTGTTGTGGTCGCCCACCAGAATGCGTTTTTTCTTTGTGCGCCCGTGGTTGTTCTTGTTCTTTACCTCGAGGAAAGTGTCGTTGGTGTCGAGGTATGTGCGCACACGAATCTTCTCCCTCACCTTGCGCCCACAGTGGTGCATACGGTACATTTTGTAATCGTTGGTGTCGAAATAAGTTGTGTGATAGCCTGCCAGCCTCTCGTTGTCCTTTTCCTGAATATAATACTTTCCTTGCACCTCGAGCAGGAATGCGTTCAACTGCTCGAGCGTTGCTACAAATTTTGTATCCGTTCGATTCATCAGCTTTATGCACGACATCTCTTCGAGTGTAATCGGCGGCAGCTGTGCGGCTCTTTTTGCAATTTCGTTTATCACGGCGTTTGTGTGAGTAATGCGAATATATTAACAAACGAGCGAGAAAACACGAAATGAATTTCGGTTTTTTTGCAGCGAGTGCAGTCTATATTCAATATCCGGTCCAAATATATGAAAAACAAGTGAAATAAAATCAAATTATATGTATTTTATTATTTTTTATATATTCGAGGTGCTTTTTGTAGTAAATATTTATTTATTTTGCAGCGTACGTGCTTTTGCACACGTTAAAAAGTTGCATTATGGTAGGAGAAATCATTGATAAATACTATTCGCACGACGAGGAGCTGCGCCGCATATATGTTGTTCACGCACAAAAGGTTGCAGAACTTTCTCTCTCTATGGCAGCCCGCCACCCGGAACTTGGGCTCGACCTTGAATTCATTGAGGAGGCTGCAATGCTGCACGACATCGGTATCTTTCTCACCGACGCTCCGCGCATACATTGTCACGGTAGCGAGCCTTATATATGTCACGGATATTTAGGAGCGGAGCTTTTGCGCTCTTTGGGGTTACCGCGTCACGCATCGGTGTGCGAACGACACACGGGAACAGGCATCACAAAAGAGCAGATAGAGCGTCAGGCTCTGCCGTTGCCGCATATGGATTTATGCCCCGTTACGCTTGAGGAGCAACTCATCTGTTTTGCCGACAAATTCTACTCGAAGACAAAGTTTCTTGAACAGGCCCGCACGCTTGAGCAGGTGAGGGAGAGTATGCGCAAAATATCCGATGAATCGGTCGAAAAAATAGACAAATGGGCAAAAATGTTTCTATAAAAAGATGAAAAACAGCGCAAACGCAATTGTTTTTTGTTTTTTTATGGTAAAATTGGCAAATACTCCCTTTTATTTTGTAATTTTGTACCTTGTATTGCAGAACAGGTATTAATGAATATTAATATTAGATACATATTGCGCGTTTTTGCGGTGCTGCTGGCGGCTGTTGTGGCAATTCCTGCCAACGGAGCCTTTGTACCCGCTAAAAATCTCTTTGTGTCTCTGCAAGACTCACTCTCTTCAACCCCCGACAGCATTATTGTAAAGAAAGAAAAGAGTGGCGATGCGGTAGAAGACCCCGTCTACTACGAGAGTACCGACTCTATGGTGTGGTCGCGCACGGGCAACGCCCATCTTTATGGTAATTGCGAGGTGCGCTACCAAAAGGTACAGCTGAACGCCGCTGTCATTACAATGAATATGGACAGCAGCGAGGTTCGTGCCCACGGAGTAACCGACACCACAGGCGTTACACGCGGCATCCCTGTTTTCCGCGATGGTGACACCCCATATGAGACCGACCGCATAAAATATAACTTCAAGAGTCAGAGAGGCTTCATCAATAATGTATTCACAGCGCAGGGCGACGGCTTTATGACCGGTGAAAAGGCAAAAAAAGACTCCACCGGAGCTTTCTATGCACGCAAGGGAAAATACACCACCTGCGATGCCGAACACCCTCACTTCTACATTGCTCTCACCCGTGCAAAGGTGCGCCCCAAAAAGGACGCGGTCTTTGGCCCGGCCTACCTCGTAATCGAAGATGTTCCGCTGCCTTTGGCAATTCCTTTCGGCTTTTTCCCCTTTACAAGCAGCTATTCGTCGGGTATAATAATGCCCACTTATGGAGACGATTCGGAGCGTGGCTTCTACCTGCGCGACGGTGGATATTACTTTGCTATAAGCGACAAGATGGATCTCCGCCTCACAGGTGAGATATTCACAAAAGGTTCGTGGGGGCTGGGTGCAGCTTCGTCATACGCAAAAAGGTACCGCTATTCGGGAAACGTATCGTTCAGCTATCTTGTTACAAAAACAGGTGAAAAGAACCTCCCCGACTATGCTGTGGGCAAGAACTTCCGCTTGCAGTGGAGCCACTCGCAGGACGCAAAAGCTCACCCCAACAGCAATTTCTCGGCCAGTGTGAACTATGCGACGTCGAACTACGAGCGCTCGAACCTCCACAGTATCTACAACCCTATGTACACCTCGCAGACAATGCGTACATCGAGTGTGAGCTATTCAAAAACCTTCCCCTCGATAGGTCTCACATTGTCGGGAACAATGAATATCTCGCAGAATGTGCAGGACTCCATAATCTCGCTCACCCTGCCCAGCCTTAATGTGTCGCTTTCGAAAAAATACCCGTTTAAGCGCAAGAAGCGTGCGGGCGACGAAAAATGGTACGAAAAGATATCAATCTCGTACAGCGGACAGATGAGCAACAGCGTTACATCGAAAGAGGATGTTCTCTTCGACCAGAGCCTTTCGCGCGATTGGCAGAACGGCGTGAAGCATAATATCCCCGTGAGCGCCACCTTCCAGCTGTTCAATGTGATTAACGTTACTCCCAGCATAAATTACACCGAAAGATGGTACCTTAAAAGGATTGGTCAGGAGTGGGATTATGCCACCGGTAGTGTGGTGCGCGACACGGTCAATGGTTTCCACCGCGTTTACAACTACAATATGGCACTGTCTATGAACACCACAATGTATGGTTTCTTCAAGCCTGCGGGGTTCTTGAAAAACAGCCGGGTGCATATGGTGCGCCACGTCTTTAAGCCATCGTTGTCGTTTACATATGCCCCCGATTTCGGCTCGAGCCGTTACGACTACTACGACACTTATACCTACACCGACGAGAACGGCGAGGTGCGCACCGTTGAATATTCACCCTATCAGGGCAGTATGTACGGCGTGCCCGGTAAGGGAAAAACGGGTAGCATTATGTTGAGTATAAGCAATAATGTCGAAATGAAATGGCGCACCAAGAGCGACTCGCTTAAAAAGGTGAGCCTCATCGACGAACTTGGTGCAACAATGTCCTACAACCTTGCGGCAAAAACAAAGCCGTGGAGCAACCTTTCTACCCGCTTACGCTTGAAACTCACAAAGAATTATACATTCAGCCTCAATGCAACGTTTGCAACGTACGCCTACGAATTCAATGACCGTGGACAGGTTGTTGTGGGCGACCGCACTGAGTGGTCCTATGGTCGCTTCGGCCGTTTCCAGGGTATGAGCCAGAATATATCGTATACCTTTAACAACAGCACTTTCCAGCGACTTTTCAAATTCTTCCGCGGTGACGACGAGGTTGAGGAGGAGACTCCCGCCGAAGAAGAGGTTGAAAGCGGCAGCGCTGCAACAAAAGATGTTCTCAGCCGTTCGTTGGCTGCGAGTTCCAAGAATAAAGGCTCGTCGGCAGCTGTTGACGCCGACGGTTATATGCCGTTCAAAATGCCGTGGAGTTTCTCTGTTTCTTATGGTATAATAATGTCCGAGGACCGTTCGGCACCCATCAATGTGAAGAATATGCGTTACCCCTACAAGTATACACAGAATATGAACTTCTCGGGTAACATTGGAATTTCCGACAATTGGAGGATTAATTTCACATCGGGTTACAGCTTCGAGAACAAGAAGATTACCACCACAACAATGAACATTTCGCGCGACCTTCACTGTTTCGAAATGTCGTGTGGCGTGGTGCTGAGCCCTTATACTTCGTTCAACTTCAGCTTCCGCGCAACATCGCAGATGCTTGCCGATGCGCTTAAATGGGACAAGCGTAGCAGGGGAAGCAACGTCGATTGGTATTAAAGAAAAGAATTATACACTATTGTTTGAATACATTAAACGACATCAGCATTCGCTGATGTCGTTTAATGTATATTGCTGTGTTGCTGTTACCATACAATTGGCTTCTTGCCGTGCTGCACAAGGTATTCGTTGGCTCGTGTAAAATGGTGGTTGCCAAAGAAACCCTGATAGGCCGAAAGGGGTGAGGGGTGGGGAGATGCAAGCACAAGGTGCTTGTTGCGGTCGATGAACGCTCCCTTCTTTTGTGCGTAGCTTCCCCAAAGGATGAACACGATGTTCTCGCGGCGCGTTGCAAGCTCGCGTATGGCGGCGTCGGTAAATTCCTCCCAGCCACGTTTCTGGTGCGAACCGGCGCTTGCTGCGCGCACTGTGAGTGTCGCGTTGAGCAACAGCACACCCTGATCGCTCCATCGGGTGAGGTCGCCGTCGCGGGGAACGGGTGAGCCGCAATCTTCCTCCACCTCTTTGAAAATATTGTGCAGCGACGGCGGAAAGGGCACTCCCTTGTTCACCGAAAAGCAGAGGCCGTTGGCCTGCCCTGCACCGTGGTAGGGGTCCTGACCCAGAATAACCACTTTTACATCATTAAAAGGGCAGTGGTCGAATGCATTGAATATGAGCCTTGCGGGAGGGTATATTGGTGTGGGGCCGCTGTATTCCTCTTTCACAAAAGTCACGAGCTTTGCGAAATAGTCCTTTTCGAACTCGGCTCCAAGAACCTCCTTCCAGCTACTCTCTATTCTGACATCCATTTTCCCGGGGGTATATTATATGAGAGGAATGTTCATTTCTTCGCACTGCTTGCGCATCTCGTCGGGCCATATGCTTGCCTGAATCTCGCCAATGTGTGCCTTCTTGAGCAGGAGCATACACAGACGCGACTGTCCTATACCTCCACCAATGCTCAGCGGGAGAGTTCCCTGCAGCATACGGCGGTGGAAATAGAGCTCCTTGCGCTCCTCTTTGCCCGAAATTTCGAGCTGGTGCAAAAGTGCCTTTTCGTCGACTCTTATACCCATTGAAGAGAGCTCAACCGATTTTCCTATTACGCTCGACCATATGAGCATATCGCCGTTGAGGCCAAAGAAGCCATCTTCGTTGGGCGTGCTGTAGTCGTCGTAGTCGGGGGCGCGGTTGTCGTGGGGCTCACCGTCGCCAAGCTTTCCACCAATGCCAATGATGAACACAGCACCGTGTTTGCGTGTGATCTCCTCCTCGCGCTCTTTTGCTGTGAGCGTGGGGTAGAGGCGGCGCAGCTCCTCGGAGTGTATGAAGAAGATTTTCTCGGGCAACGAGGGCTTTATCTGTGGGTAATACTCGCTTATAGTGAATTCGGTGTGGCGCAATGCGCTGTATATGTCCTCAACAATTGAGCGAAGGAAGGCCACTGTGCGCTCCTCCTTGCTTATTACGCGCTCCCAGTCCCACTGGTCAACGTAGAGAGAGTGAAGGTTGTCGAGCTCCTCGTGGGCGCGTATGGCGTTCATATCGGTGTAAATTCCGTGTCCCTGCGCAATGTTGTAGTCGGCAAGTGTCACGCGTTTCCATTTTGCCAGCGAGTGAACAACCTCGGCTACAGCACCGTTCATATCCTGAATGGGAAAGCTCACAGCGTGCTCGTAACCGTTGAGGTCGTCGTTGAGTCCTGTACCCTGCAACACAAACAGCGGGGCTGTTACGCGACGCAGGCGCAGCGCGGCCGACAGGTTCATCTGGAAAATATCTTTTATCTGCTTGATTGCAAGCTCTGTTTGCTTGAGTGTCAGCAGCGGAGTGTACTCCGAAGGTAATTTGTACAATTTCATTGATATTGTGTCTTTTCTTTGTTCAAATTTTACAATTGTTTGCAAAGATAATAACAAACGAGCGAGAAAACGCGAAATTCATTTCTGTTTTTTCAAAGCGAGTGCAGTTTGTATTCGATTTTAATCAAAGATAGTGTAAACGAGCAATAAATACGAAGCTTGCTCCGGTATTTTTTTGCGGCAAGTGCAGAATTAATGGCAACAGAATAATGGTTTAATGACTAGGCGTGTAATTCTGTTCCTCCTTATTTATATATATGTAAAATAACTGCCGTGCACTGCTTGGGGCTCAAAAAAAGAGCGTGCTTGTTTTGTGGGCGCTATATTTTGCATATCTTTGCACTGCGGTGCGAAAATGAGCTGCGCTCGCTTTGCAACCTGCAAGTAAACTTGCGTTGCGCTCGCTGGCATCATCTTTGCATTGCGGTGCGAAAATGAGCGGTGCTCACATCGCATACCTGCACTCGCGCACGTGCAGTAATATTTTTTGGTCCCGTAGCTTAGCTGAATAGAGCGTCAGATTCCGGTTCTGAAGGTCCTGGGTTTGAATCCCAGCGGGATCACAAATGTGATTAACACAAAACAACAGCATTTATGTCTGATTTCTGGAACAAAACAGCCATTGCAGTGCTCTATCTGCTTAACAAGCTTCCTATGCGAGCATTGTTCGTGTTGTCCGATATGCTTTACCCACTGGTATATTACGTTGTGAAATACCGTCGTAAGGTGGTGCGTAAGAATCTCCGCAACTCTTTCCCCGAAAAGAGTGAGAAAGAGATAATAGCCATTGAAAAGGACTTCTACCACCGTTTCTGCGACTATTTCATGGAGACGATAAAGTACTATGGGATGAGCGAGAAAGAGGTGGGGCGTCGTATGGTGTTCGAGGGACTCGACGAGGTGCACCGTATGCTGGGCGAGGGCCGTTCCTGCATCTGCTATATGGCTCACACATTCAACTGGGAATATATCACAAGTCTCCCGCTTTACATCCATTCCGAGAACACTGTTACAAGTGCAATATACCATAAATTGCGTAACGCGCGTTTCGATAAACTCTTCAAAGTTATGCGCGGGCAGTATGGTGCCGACAATGTGACAATGAAAAACACCTTACGTCGTGTGATGGAGGTGATGAAGAGCGGCAAGAAACTTGTACTCGGCTGCATTGCCGACCAGATTCCCAAAATGGAGTCGATGAACCATTGGGTGACTTTTCTTAACCAGGATACTCCTGTGTTCACAGGCTCCGAAAAGATTGCCAGCCGCATAAAGGCATCGGTCTTTTATGTTAAAATTGTGCGTGTGGCGCGTGGCCGTTACGTGGCACGTTTCAGCCTTTTGGCCGAGGATGCATCGCAACACCCCGAATATGAAATTACCGACGAGTATTTCAGACTGTGCGAGAGGGATATAAGAAAAGACCCTGCATCGTGGCTCTGGACACACAACCGTTGGAAAAGGACACGTGCTTCGTACGAGGCTTTCCTGCAGCGCATAGAGGAGCGTAAGCGCAGGCTGAACGAGGCTACCGAGAACGGGAATTAATCTCCTAAAGATACAAAAAAAGGAGTGAATCTCACTCCTCAAAAAGTTAAGGCGACCTTGAGGTCGCTTTAACTTTTTATGCTTTTTACGGCTTTTTAGTATGCTCTTGCAAAGAGAACTCGGCGAGCCGAGGGCTTGCCGGTTACCATACAGGTGCCGGGTGTGCTGTCGAACTCAAAGGGTATACAGCGTATGGTTGCTTTTGTTTCGGCCTTGATGAGCTCCTCTGTTTCGGGGGTACCGTCCCAGTGGGCAAGGATAAAGCCGCCCTTTTCAATTTCTGTCTTGAACTCTTCGTATGTGTCCACTGTGCGTGTACAAGCCTCGCGCATTGCAAGTGCCTTGCGGTGCAGGTTGGCCTGAATATCGTCGAGGAGAGCCTTTACATAATCGGTAATACCCTCAATTGAACGTGTCTCCTTTTCGAGAGTGTCGCGGCGCATAACCTCAATTGTGCCGTTTTCAATGTCGCGGGCACCGAGTACCAGGCGTACGGGCACACCCTTGAGCTCATATTCGGCAAACTTGAAGCCGGGGCGACGGTTGTCGGCGTCGTCGAACTTTACGCTTATGCCCATTGATTTGAGCTCCTTTATCATAGGATCAATTGTGTCGGCAATCTTCTGCAACTGCTCGGCGTTTTTGTATATGGGCACAATTACCACCTGAATGGGGGCGAGTGCGGGGGGCAGCACAAGGCCGTTGTCGTCGGAGTGTGTCATTATGAGCGCACCCATAAGGCGGGTAGATACTCCCCAAGAGGTTGCCCATACATATTCAAGATTATTGTTCTTGTCTACAAACTGCACGTTGAATGCCTTTGCAAAGTTCTGTCCCAGGAAGTGTGATGTACCACACTGCAATGCTTTACCGTCCTGCATCATACCCTCGATGGTGTATGTGTCGAGTGCTCCTGCGAAACGCTCATTGGCCGATTTTACACCCATTATAACGGGTAACGCCATATAGTTGTTGGCAAAGTCGTTGTATACGTGGAGCATTGTTTTTGCCTCAGTTTCGGCCTCCTCGCGTGTTGCGTGTGCGGTGTGTCCCTCCTGCCACAAGAACTCGGCTGTACGCAGGAAGAGGCGTGTGCGCATCTCCCAGCGCATTACGTTGGCCCACTGGTTTACCATAATGGGGAGGTCGCGGTACGACTGTATCCAGTTCTTGTATGTGCTCCAGATGATAGTCTCCGATGTGGGGCGGATAATCATCTCCTCCTCCAACTTTGCGGCGGGGTCTACAATAACTCCGCTACCGTCGGGGGCATTCTTAAGGCGGTAGTGTGTTACCACTGCACACTCTTTTGCAAAGCCCTCAACGTGGTCGGCCTCACGGCTCAAGAACGATTTGGGGATGAGAAGGGGAAAATAGGCGTTCTGGTGGCCTGTCTCTTTGAATTTATCGTCGAGGATGCGCTGCATCTTCTCCCATATTGCGTATCCGTAGGGTTTAATTACCATACAACCTCTCACGGGCGACTGCTCGGCAAGGTCGGCTTTGAGTACAAGGTCGTTGTACCATTGCGAGTAACTCTCGCTGCGTTTGGTTAATTCTTTTAATTCTGCCATATTGTAATGTTATTTGTTGCTTAATCGTTTATTGCGCAAAATTACAAATTTCGCCCGAAAAAGCGAACTATTTTTCCAATAATAGTAACTCTTTAAGTTCTATGTTATAATATTTATGTTGCCGCGCAATCAAAATTCGGCATTAAATTGTAAAATTATGTGTTATTGGTTACCTTTGCACCGCATTTTGTAAAAAGCAATAAGTAATAATTAATAAAAACGAAAATATGAAACGTGGAATTTTGAAAACTTTTATGGTGGCTTTGTGTGCCGCTATGGTTTTGAGTGGCTGTTCAAGCCTTAACAACACAGCAAAAGGCAGTATGCTTGGTGCTGCGGGTGGTGCAGCCCTTGGTCTTCTTGTCGGTCACTTTGCAGGTAACAAGGCTATTGGTGCTGCTGTGGGTACTGCAGTGGGTGCCGGTACAGGTGCTATCATCGGTCACAGAATGGACAAGGCTGCCGAGGCTGCTTCTCTCATTGAGAGTGCAACAGTTGAGACAATTACCGATGCAAACAAACTTAAAGCAGTTAAGGTTACATTCGAGTCGGGTATTATGTTCCCTTTGAACAGCTATGCGCTTAACGCTGCTTCGAAAAGCGATCTTGAGCAGTTTGCAAAGGTGTTGAAAGAGTACAGCGACGCCGATGTTGTTGTGTATGGTCACACCGACAATACAGGTACCGATGCTATCAACGACCCCCTCTCGGTTAACCGTGCAAACTCTGTTGCCACATATCTGAAGGGTCTTGGCGTTGCCGATTCGCAGATTAAGAGCGTAGAAGGGTTCGGCTCGAAACAGCCTGTTGCCGACAATGCTACAGAAGAGGGACGTGAGAAAAACCGTCGCGTAGAAATCTTTATGTATGCAAGTACAGCTATGATTGAGGCTGCCAATAATGGTACATTGAAATAAGACCTTTTCAGCAATAGACAAACAAACAGACCGACGGGCAGCGCCCGTCGGTCTGTTTGTTTATTGTAACCTGAAAACTCTTGCGCCGGTGTGGCGTTTCTTGTTCTTGAGATAGTCAAAAAGTGTGCGGCTCTCTTTTATAACCCTTCCTTCGCCCGACGATGCGTGCAACAAATGCAGCTTGCCCTCTTTCCAAAAGGCGAACCCTACGTGCAGAACATCGAGCCCTTGAATGTCGGTCGTGAGTGCAATAATGTCACCATCGGCAATGGGGAGTGAGGCGTTGTCCTTTAGCAGGTGCTCTTTGGGGATGTAGGGAACCTCAATTCCTTGGAAGGGCTTTTCGCTCTCTTCAATTTTTCGTTGCAAAGCAGCGTTTTCTTTCAGCTGTGGGTATTTTTCGGGGTTACGGCTCATATAGCAAAGGTTGAGAACGGCGTTTCGGCTCAACGCGCAACGTGTGACTTCGGTTAAAATGCCCTTCTCACGGGCGTCACTTGCCCATTGTGTAATATAGTGCAGGCGCGATGCGTATCCATCGATAATACCACCTTTGTAGCGCAGTTTCTGCAGGTTGTTGCAGAAAACGGCAAAATTTCCACCCTCTTTTATTGTTGTTGCAATGGCAACTACTATTTCCACAAATGTTGTGCAGTCGACATTTCCGGTGTCTATGATAAGCCTCTCTTTGCTGCCGCTGTCGAGCGTCCCGGCGGTATATTTGCGCCCCAGGAACTCCTCGGCAATATCCATAACAAGCTTGCCGTTGTATTCGGCGTGTGAGAACTTTTGTAATATGGTCTCCACAAAAAGGCTGTCGTTTGTGCTGTAGGCTCTCTCCTGCGCAAAAAGCAGGGTGGGGAGGGCCAGCAGCAGTGCAAGGAGAATATTTTTCATTTGTTGGTGGTTAAGGAATAAAAACAGTATTCTAAAATTACTTCAAAAATAGTAATAAGTTCTCTTTTATTGGCTATCTTCGCCGCAGTAATTGGAATTTCAAATGAAAAGATACCTGCTTTGTATAGCGCTGTTCCTTGTTGCGGTGGGTGCGAGCGCGCAATTTGCCTGTTCGCTTTCGCCCGATGTGCGTTCGCTCTCCGTGGTACTGAACGGCGACAGCGACCTGCCGCCCGTGTTACGCTTGAACAGCGACGATGAACTGCAGTTCGCTTTCGACGAGATGTCGCACAATTACAACCGCTACACCTGCAGAATACAGCACTGCGATGCAGGGTGGCAACAGTCGGAACTTTTTGAGGTCGATTACCTTGACGGCTTCAACGATATGCCGGTGGAGGAGTGGGAAAACTCGGTGAACACCACTTTCCTGTATACCACATACTCTTTTACCCTCCCCAACGAGAATGTGAACCTTAAGCTGGCGGGTAATTACAAGGTTACGGTTGTTGACGATGATGAAACACCTGTTGCCGAGTATCGCTTTGCGGTGCTTGACGAGCGCGTGGCATTAAGCGCCACGGTTAGCGGAGACACCGACATCGACCATAATAAAACCCACCAGCAATTGAGCTTTTCGGTGCATCACCCGTCGTACAATATACCCAACCCTGCCAACGAGATAAAAGCTGTAGTGTATCAGAACCGCCGTACCGACAACTGCGTTGCAGGCATTCTTCCCACGCACATTACGGGCAACAGCCTGCAGTATGTATATAACGGGAAACTTATTTTCGATGCTGGTAACGAGTATCGTCGTTTCGAAATTACCGACACCTCTGCGCCGGGAATGGGCGTGGCACGGGTAATTTACTCGGCTCCATATTATCACGCCGAATTATACACCGATGCGCCTCAAAAATCGCATCTCACCACGCTGGACGAAAATGGTCGCTATTATATAAACACTCTCGATGGTTACGGTTCTTCGGTTGAGGCCGACTATCTTTTTGTCCACTTCTCGCTCGCGGCTCCTCAGCGTGCGGGTGGCGACTACTATCTCCTGGGCGATTTCTGTGGCAACACCTTTGACAGCGGTAACCGCCTCTTCTACGATGCTGCCAGCGGTACTTATCGTGCGACCAAACTGCTTAAAATGGGGCTTTATAATTATGCTTACGTGTGGTTGCCCGGCGGTTCTTCTATTGCGCAGACAGCCGCTGCCGAGGGCGATTTCTACAATACCTCCAACGAGTATCTCATTTTTATCTATCACAAAGAGTTCGGTAGCCGTTACGACAAGCTCATAGGCGTGGGGCGTGTGGGTACAATGCCGGCAAAAAGTAATTAAAAAATGCGTTCCTAGGAACGCATTTTTTAATTATAATTTATCGATAAGTTTTTCAACCTTTGACCATATGCCGTGCTTTTCGATATGCATAAAATTGGCAATGGCTTTAAGAACTTTCAGCCCCTTACCGTTGTGTACAATCTGGTCCTTCGCAAATTTGTAGAACACAAAGGTTATGCACAGGCTCATTGCAATTACAATGTAGAGCTGGGTATCTATTGATGCTCCAAGTTTGTACGAAAGGAACCACGCTACAACTATGAGAAAGTTGAGCGAGAGGATGGAAACCGTAGTTCCGGTGTGTGTGAACCCAAGCTCAATGAAAAGGTGGTGCAGGTGGGTCTTGTCGGGGCTGAAGGGTGATTTTCCCCTTAATATGCGCATAGACATTACGCGCAGAGTGTCGAACACGGGCACTGCGAGCACTGCAAGGGTGAAGGGGATAAGTCCCACGCCCTGCTCGGCAAAGCGGGCGCTGAGCGAGCCTTTGCCCAGGATGCTTATAACGAACATCGACATCATTGTGCCGATAACCAGTGTTCCGCCGTCGCCAATGAACATTTTGGAGGTCTTGCCGAACACGTTATGAAGGAAGAACGGCACAATTGCTCCCGCAGCCGATGTTGCCAGAATTGTCATTGTTACGTTGCCCGAAATGTAGAACATTATGGCAAAAAGAACCGATGCCATAAAGCAGAAACCCGACGAGAGGCCATTCACGCCGTCGATGAGGTTTATGGCATTTATAATGCCTACGGCGGCAAAAACAGTGAGAGGTGCCGCAACCCACATAGGGATTGTGCCAATGCCCCACAGGCCGTTGAAATTGTTTATGGCACACTCGTTTACATACATAATGAAGCCTACAACAAGAATTTCTATGAGGAAACGGATGTTGGGCGAGAGGTCGAGAATGTCATCGATTGTTCCCGTGTAGAGCATTACGAGCATTGCTGCCGTGAGAATGAATACTCCGGGGCTGAAGAACATTATCTGCGACGAACAAATTCCCACCAAGAGACCGAAGAACACGGCAATACCGCCCATCACGGGGATGGGGCAACGCTGCAACTTGCGGGCGTCGGGGTTGTCGACAATGTTTTTGAGTATCGCAATCTTCAATATTTTGGGATGAATCCACAATGTCGATATGAATGCTGCAAGGAACGGCAGCAACAGATGGTACACCTCTTTACAAAGATTCATAGCTGTAATATGTTTTTGTGCAACGGCTTTTCTTTTCCGTTGTTTCCAATTGATTATTAGTATTAATTAAACAAAAGTACATCCTTTTCAATAAAAAACAAAATTTATTGTCTCTTTATTGTAACGGTTGTGCATTATGGTATTTTGTTATTGAAAAAAAACTCTCTTTTTTTGGTATATCCATCTTTTTTGTATCTTCGCATTTGTTATAGATAATTGAACCTTTTTTTTGAAAATATGAATAATTCGAATCACGTAGTAATAATGGCCGGCGGCATTGGAAGCCGTTTCTGGCCAATGAGCACGGTAGACCGTCCTAAACAGTTTATAGATGTTCTTGGGTGCGGTAAATCGCTCCTGCAGCTCACTGTTGAGCGTTTCGGCGACATTTGCCCGCCCGAAAATGTGTGGGTGCTTACATCGGAAAAATATGCGCCGCTGGTGAAAGAGCAACTGCCCCAGGTGCCCGAGGAGAACATCCTGCAGGAGCCTTGCCGCCGCAACACAGCCCCTTGCATAGCCTATGCTGCCTGGAAAATAAAGAAAAAAGACCCGCACGCCAATATGGTGGTTACTCCCAGTGACCATTTTGTTACCGATGTGCAGGAGTTCCGTCGCATTGTTTCGTCGTCGTTGAAATTTGTGGCCGACTCGGATGCGATACTCACACTTGGTATTAAGCCCACCCGTCCCGACACCGGTTACGGTTACATTGAGGCGGCCCTTGCAACCGCCTCGCTTGCCAACAAAGAGGTGTTCCGTGTCGATTCTTTCAAGGAGAAACCCGATGCCGACACTGCAAAAGCCTACATTGCCAAGAACAATTTCTACTGGAATGCGGGAATATTCATCTGGAACGTTTCTACCATTGTAAATGCGTTCCGTGTGTACCAGGGCCCCATTGCTGAGGTGTTCGAGTCGCTCACCCCCTATTACTTTACCCCCGAGGAGCAGGCTATGGTGAACGAGCGTTTCCCCGAGTGCCGCAATATCTCGGTCGATTATGCCATTATGGAGCGTGCCGACGAAATTTTTGTCTTCCCCTCGAATTTTGGTTGGAGCGACCTTGGAACCTGGGTGTCGTTGCATAATCAGGTGCAGAAGGACCTTAACGGCAACGTTGCTCTCGGTAACGCCGAGGGCTCTTTCTGTGAGTCGCGCAACTGCATCGTGAATACCCGTAATATGAAGAGCGTTGTGGTAATTGGTGTCGACGACTGCATTATTTCGGAAAACGAAGGCAATCTCCTTGTGTGCCGTATGAGCGACGAGAACCGCATCAAGGAGTATTCCGACAAATAACAGACACTCCATACTTTCAATAAAAATTAGGATGACTTCAGAAAAAGTCATCCTAATTTTATGCTTGCAAGGAACTCGTCGGTTGAAATGTTCGCATCGTAGGGTTTGTTGAAGAGCTCGAACAATAGCCCCGATTTTCCATCCAGCGCACTTGCGATGTAAGGGGCAATGCTCTCCCGCTCGTCGGCAAGAAGGAACATTGTGTATGCGATACAGGCGTCGGTGTCGGTCGTGTCGGCGCAAAAGTTACGTGTGTAGAGCAGCGTGCTCTTTGCGAGCTCCCAGTATTTGTGTTTCATAAAATGGCGGGCGAGGGCAAAAAGTTCTTCGCCGGCGCTCCAGTCCTTTATGTCGAGAACGTTCATCTCCTTGAATGTGAGGTTCTCCTTGTCGCGCAGCTCATACAGCGGCCCGTTGCTCAAAAGCAACTGTTTCATATTCTGCGGGTGGGTGAGCAGTGCAAGCGAGAGTGCGCCCTCTGCGGTGCCTATCCAGCCGAGCTCGTAGAGCAGGGTGGCGCGGTTCACGCGCGCGAGCATATTCTCAATTGTACCGTCGTCGGTGAGTTCTATTATAATGTCGAACGTGTCCAGCGCCTCTTGTTTCCTGCCCAGTGCATAGTAGCAGAGTGCTGTGTAGAAACGCGGCATTGCCGACGAGGGGTATTTCCCGGTGAGGCCTGTGAAAATGTCCATTGCACGTTTGTAGTCGTGCAGAAAATAGTAGCAGTAGCCCTGCATCATCCTCGCGTACTCGATATCGTCGCTTATGGTAAGTTCATAGTCGAAACACTCGAGGGCCTTGCCGTAGCGGTTCACCATATAGTATGTGTGGGCCAGCTGCTCCCAGTAGAATGTGGCGTAGGGGGAGCTGTCGAGCAGTTCGTTGTATATTGCAATGGCTTCGTCGGTGTATTGCAGTTCAATGAGGCACTCTGCCTTTATCTCGGTAAAACATTTCTGTTTCGGGTGCTTCCTTATTGCATATTCGGTTATTTCGAGCGCATCTTGTGCAAAGCCGCAGTCGAGCAGCAGCTCGAGTGCCTCGCAGGCGGTCTCTTTTGTAATTTGCTTCTGCCCCAATATCTCAATGGCAATGTCCCTTGCATTCTTGTAGTCCTTCATTGCCAGCAGCACCTCGGCGTGCAGCAGCTTGGTGTCATCGTCGTCGCTGTAACCAATGTCGTTGAGTTTGAGCATAGCCTCGTCGGGGTAACCCTTGCTCAGCAGCAATTTTACCTCCATCTTCGCGAGCTCGGTTGAGCCCGGGTGGGTGTGACGCGCCTGCACGACAATCTCTTCGGCCGCATCTATGCGCTCCTGAAAGAGGTAGAAGGCCATAATGTCGTGCAGCTCCTCTATTGCGAAATATGAGCAGTGTTTCTCCTGCTCATATCTCCTTAATAGTTCGCGGAATTCCGGCGAGTCGAAATATCCTTTACTGTCCATTCTTGAATGTGTGGGTTATTTCCCTTTTATTTTGCTCCAGGTGTCTTTCAGCGACACGGTGCGGTTGAAGATGGGCTTTTCGGGTGTCGAGTCGGGGTCGATGTTGAAGTAGCCTATGCGCTGGAACTGCAGGTATGAAAGGGGTGCTTGTGTCGCAAGGAATTTTTCGACATAGCAGCCTTTGCGCACCTCCAGTGAGTCGGGGTTGATAATCTCCTTCATTGCCTCGAGCGCGTCGCAGCTCTTCTCCTCTCTAATTGCGGCAATCTCGTCGCGGGGGTTCTCGGCTTTCCACAAACGGTCGTAGAGGCGTACCTCGGCCTCGATGCAGTGGCCTCGGCTCACCCAGTGGATGGTGCTCTTTACCTTGCGGTTGGCATCTTTCTCGCCGGTCTTTGTTTCGGGGATATATTCGCAGAGAACCTCGGTTACGTTGCCTTCTTCGTCTTTCACGCAGCCTGTGCACAGCACAATGTATGCGTTCTTGAGGCGTACCTCGCGGCCCTGTGTGAGGCGGAAGTAGTTCTTGGGTGCATCCTCCATAAAGTCGTCGCGCTCAATCCACAGCTCGCGGCTGAACTCAATGGTGTGTGTGCCGTCCTCGGGTCTTTCGGGGTTGTTTATGGCTGTGAGCTCCTCCACCTTTCCTTCGGGGTAGTTGGTGATTGTGAGCTTCACAGGGTTTATTACCGCCGACACGCGTGTGGCGCGTGCGTTGAGGTCTTCGCGCACTGCGCTCTCGAGCAGGGCAAAGTCGTTGAGTGCGTCGTATGTGGTGTAACCTATCTTGTCCACAAAGTTGCGGATAGACTCGGGCGAGTAACCGCGGCGGCGGAAACCGCAGATTGTGGGCATACGGGGGTCGTCCCAACCGTTCACCAGCTTCTCTTTCACAAGGATGAGAAGGTTGCGCTTGCTCATGAGTGTGTAGTTGAGGTTGAGCTTGTTGAACTCATACTGGCGTGGGCGGTTGTCGTCGAGGTCTTTTCCTTCCTTAATCCAGTCTACGAAAAGGTCGTAGAGAGGGCGGTGGGGCACAAACTCGAGTGTGCAGAGTGAGTGTGTCACGCCCTCGAGGTAGTCGCTCTGTCCGTGGGCAAAGTCGTACATAGGGTAGGCCTTCCAGGTGGTGCCTGTGCGGTGGTGTGCGCTCTTTACGACGCGGTAGATGATGGGGTCGCGGAAGTGCATATTCGAGCTTGCCATATCGATTTTGGCGCGCAGAACCATTTTGCCCTCCTCAATCTCACCGGTGTTCATCTTCTCGAAAAGCGCAAGGCTCTCCTCGATGGGACGGTCGCGGTAGGGGCTGTTTGTGCCCGGCTGGGTGGGCGTGCCCTTCTGCTGTGCAATCTGCTCGGCGGTCTGCTCGTCAATGTAGGCCTTTCCCTCTTTTATGAGGCGCACGGCAAAATCCCACAGCTGGGGGAAATAGTCCGATGCGTAATATACGTTGGCCCACTCGAAGCCGAGCCATTTGATATCTTCCATAATTGCGTCTACATACTCCACATCCTCTTTTGTGGGGTTGGTGTCGTCGAAACGCAGATTGCATATGCCATTGTACTTTTCGGCCATTCCAAAGTCCATACAAATGGCTTTTGCGTGGCCAATGTGCAGGTAACCGTTGGGCTCGGGCGGGAAACGTGTCTGCACCTTTCCTCCGTTCTTACCCTCGGCAATGTCGTCGATTATTGCCTGCTCTATAAAGCTGACGCTCTTTTTCTCGCTCTTTTCGGTTTCGTTGATTTCGGTCATTTTTATATGCTTTTTTGTTTTCTGTTCTCGTTTTTGGGTGGGCTTTTGCCCTGTACGTAATACAATTTACAAAAATAGCACAAAAAAAGGAATTTCTTTCTATTGTGGCGGGGTTAAATTGTGAAAATTCTTTTCGGGTTGGTAGCGAGCACAAAAAACGGATAGCCCTTTGTAGTGGGCTATCCGTTTTTTTGTGGGGCCTCTTGCTTTTGTCCAAAGGCGTAAAGGTTATTGGTAAATAAATTTTTTACCGCCTTTAATGTACACTTGTCCCTTGATAAGCTCGGTGACACGGCGGCCGAAGAGGTCGTAAACCGCACAGTTCTTCTCGTCGGCAATGATATTGTCGATGCCTGTTGGATCTTCGCCCGGTTGTATTTCTACAATATCAGCAAATTCATTCCAATAGTCTGCCGCTTCGTATGCCGCTTTTGTGCCGGAAGGAACGTGGAGCGTTGCAGAGTAGTTTGTGAAGGTGTTATTCACAATTGTTGCAGGGGTTGTGCCCATTGCGTAAATATGTTGCAGGTTGGCGCAACCATCGAACGCAAGCATAGAGATGCTTGTTACTCCTGAGCCGATTATAACCTTTTCTAGTTCTCCACAGTAGTCGAAGGCATATTCGGCAATTGTGGTGACACTGTTGGGAATTACCAGGTTCACAAATCCGCAATGCGAGAGTGCTGCGTGCCCGATAGTAGTGAGGCTCTCGGGGAGTGTTATCTCTTTCAGGTTTTCGCAATATTGGAACGCCAATCGTTCGAGTTCCGTTACAGTGTTGGGGATAACTATACTCTCAATGTTGCTGCGGTAGAATGTTCTGTTTGCAATAACAGTTACGTCGTATGTCTTGCCGTTACTTGTGATTGTTTGGGGAATTTCCACTCTGCTGTCGGTGCCTTGGTAACCAATGAGCTTAACGGTCTTTTCCTCTTCCGAAAGGATGGTGTAGCTGAAATCGCCAATGTTTATATCGCCCGAAATGACGAACTTTGTGAAATAATTCCAATATGTGGCATTTGCGTATTCGGCAGTTGCATAGAGTGTTACCCTTTCGTACAAGCCGTTGAACGTGTTGCTATAAATGGTTGGAGGAGTGGTAGCAAGAACGTGAATTTCGGTGAGGTCCCTGCAGGCGTCGAACGCCCATTGTCCGATGCTTGTGACGCTCGCGGGAATTGTTATTGAACTGATGCCCGAAACGCCATTGAAAGCTCCGTTGCCTATTCTTGTGACGCCGTCGGGAATTGTGGCGCCTCGCCAGCCAAACAGGAGTCCGTTATCTCTCTTGTCGAGCAGTACTGAATTGCCTTCCGGTATGCCGTAAACAGGGTTGTCGGCGTCAATTGTAATACTTTGCAAGTTGTAGTTATGTGTGAAGGCATAGTCGCCGAGCTGTGTCAACTCCGCCGGTATATGCACCTCGCGCAGGTCGCAATACTGGAACGCAGTTTCGCCTATAAATGTCAAGCTCGCAGGGAGCGTGACACTTGTGAGCTTTGTACAGCTGTTGAATGCGTTGGCCTTTATCTTTTTTACGCTGTTGCCAAGAGTGAGGCTTTCAAGGTTTGTACACCTGAAGAATGCTGCGTCTTGGATTGTTGTAACGTTGTTGCATATTGTCACGCTTGTTACGGCGCTGCAACGGTTGAATGCATTTTGTCCGATGGTTGTTACGCTGTATGTCTTTCCGTCGTATGTAACGTTGTCGGGTATTGTTATTTCTCCGCTGTATTCGTCGGCGTATTCGTAATATGTGCTGTGGGTTACAAGAACGGTAGCCTCTTTGTTGCTTATGATTGAGTAGAATATTCCGTTTACTTCAAAGTCGGGCACAAGGTCGCAAATAGGGAGTTCTTCTTCGTGAATTGTAATGAAATCATTTATGCGGTCGTAGGTAGATATCATTGTGTGTAAAATATCTCCCTCTTGTGGCACGTTTATACTGAAAGTGTACTCAGCTGTCTCATTTGCCGGAATCTGTATGTTCTTGCTCACGTAATAATATTCGGGGTTTTCAACGTTAGTGTAGAAGTCGATAATCAAATCACCGAAATAGTCGCTTGAACCTTTATTTATCAATGTTAGCGTAATGTTCGTTTCGCTGGAATTGCTTATTATTTCGGGAGTTACCATTTGTGTTACTTCCAAAATTGTGGGAGAGTAACCTTGTGGAGTGGAAAGAGTTGCGTTGTTGTCGGTCAGTGTTACAATGAGGTGTCCCAGCCTGCCGTTCTCGGTGTCGTCGCTGTTCTCGGGGATTATTTCCATTTTACCATTGGCGGGGTTTTTGTATACTCCCACAAGTTTGTATTCTCCGTTGGGAATATTTTGGGGAATGTTTAATAGCAAATCACCTTGGGTTATAACTCCATGTTCCAGCTTGTTTAAGTAGCTATTGGGGTTGTATGTTACCAGATTGCCGTCTTTTGCAAGTCCCCAGGTCAAATCTCCCTCGTACCACCCTTGAATGTGGTATTTTGCTCTTATGTATGAGCGGGGGAATGTTGTCCCCTCAGATATATTAACATCATAGTCGATGCGGTTTTCCAGTGGTGATTGTGTAAGGTCGGGGGAAAGGCCGCAAATAACTGTTGCATTAAAGCTGTAAAGCATCGATGTCAGCTCGAAAAATCCATCATCGTTGCCTCTCCAGCCCCAGTTGATGTGGTAGAGCCCGTCGGTGTCGTATCCATCGCATATGAAAGCGTGGCGGTCGTACTCGTTCGACGCTGCATAATAAATGGGGCGTCTGTTGTTGAGCTCATTTTTTATGATTTTGTTCCACTCCTTGTGTGAATAGTGTTCCTGGTGTATTTCAGTTGCAGTCTTGTAGCCAAAATTGTTCTTCAATGCAATAGTGACATTCTCGTCGTATGCACCGGTTCTGTATGTGCAGTAGTCTGCGTTTACGGCAACTCCGCAAGCGTACATAAGGGTGGCTACGGCATCGTGTTGCTCGGGGGTGGCTGTTACGTTGTAATATTTGTCGAGCATATTGGAGTAGTCGAACGTGAAATTACCCAGGTTTTCGTTAATTTCAAAGCCGTGCCCCTCGGTTGTATAGGATATTGTTCCGTTGCTTTTTGCCGGGTAGTTATAATAGTTTATTATTTGTGACATTGCTGTTGCCACGCATCCGGTTATGCTTCTCTCGCCGCAAACAATATCTTGGGGACAGAAGATGTTGAACGGGTAACTCTGGTCCCATTGGGTGGTAATGAGGGGCGCAACTTCCGTTTGTTCCCCGTCGCTGTCGGCACTTGCTTGCCCCACTGTCTGTGCAAATGTTCGTGGCGAGGTGCGAGCGAGGGTGACATTAGCCTTTACCGCGTTCAACCACCATTTTACGGCCGGGTTTGTGCTGCTTGCGTCGAAACAGCCCTTGTCTGTGTGTGCAAGGATGGGCTTCAAGAGGTCGTCGCCCGAAACGACAATATAACCCTCGTTCTCTTCTACATCAAAAATGTAGTATTCGGGCTGTGAGGCAGCACTTGTTGTACCTCTGCTTTGCAGGAACGGAAATCCTTTGTGTTTCAAGGCTTTTTGCGTGCCTGTCTTTTTGTTAATGTATTCGCTGGCGATGTTTTTCGCCGTTTCGTAGTCAATGGGGCCTGCAATGGCGCTGACCGAAACAAAGAATACCAAAGTTAATAAAAGGTTTTTCATAATCTTAGTGGTTTTATGTTTGAATTTATATTTATTTTTTTTCAAATGTATGAAAATTATTCATAAATACCCCCCCGTTTGGTTAAAAAATGTTAAAGCTTTTCAACTGAAAAATGTTTCGTTGTGGAGGAGTAAATTTATGCTGTTTTATGGGTGTTTCTTGAACTTAAATCACTATCTTCGCGACAAATTATATAATTGTTGTTAATAATTCAATAATATAAATATAAAAAACTATGAAGAGTGATATTGAGATTGCTCACGAAACGGAGCTTCAACGCATTGAAAATGTGGCAGCACAGATGGGTATTGCAGCCGACGACCTTGAACATTATGGCAAGTACATCGCAAAATTGCCTTTGAACCTCATCGGCGAGCAGAAGGGTAAGCTCGTTCTGGTAACAGCCATCACAGCTACCCGTGCGGGCATCGGAAAAACAACAGTTTCCATCGGCCTTGCGCTCGGTCTTAACAAAATAGGTAAAAACGCTGTGGTTGCTTTGCGCGAGCCTTCACTCGGCCCCTGTTTCGGAATGAAGGGTGGTGCTGCCGGTGGCGGTTATGCACAGGTGCTCCCTATGGAGAAAATCAATTTGCACTTTACAGGCGATTTCCACGCAATTACATCGGCCCACAATATGATTGCCGCGTTGCTCGACAATTATCTCTATCAGCACGCAAAAGAGGGCTTCGGTCTTAAAGAGATTCTGTGGCGCCGTGTGCTCGACGTGAACGACCGTTCGTTGCGTTCTATAATCACAGGCATCGGCCCCGCTACCAACGGTCTTGTGGAGCAGGCCGGTTTCGATATTACTCCCGCTTCGGAGCTTATGGCAATTCTCTGCCTTGCATCGGACGAGGACGATTTGCGCCGTCGCATCGAGAATATTCTGCTCGGTTACACATACGCCGGCGAGCCTTTCACAGTGAAGGAGCTTGGTATTGCGGGCTCAATTATGGTGCTTTTGAAGGATGCCATCCAGCCCAACCTTGTACAGACAACCGAGAACACTCCCGCTGTGGTTCACGGCGGTCCTTTTGCCAATATTGCTCACGGCTGTAACTCGCAGCTTGCAACAAAAATGGCACTTGCCCACAGTGAATATACAATTACCGAGGCTGGCTTCGGCGCCGACCTTGGAGCTGAGAAATTCTACAACATCCTGTGCCGCAAGAGCGGTTTGCAGCCCGACGCGACAGTTATTGTTGCAACTGCTCAGGGCTTGAAGATGCACGGTGGTGTGGAGCTCGACAAAATAAAGGAACCCGATATGGAGGGTTTGCGCAACGGCCTTGCCAACCTCGACCGCCACGTTGCCAACCTGCAATCGTTCGGTCAGTCGGTTATTGTGGTGTTCAACCGTTTCGCTACCGACACCGACGAGGAGATGGCCTTGCTGCAGGCTCACGTGGAGCAGGAGCTCGGCTTGCCTTTCGTAATAAACAATGCCTTTGCACAGGGTGGCGAGGGTGCTGTTGAGATGGCACAGATTGTGGTTGACACAATTGAGAAGAACCCCTCGAAGAAACTCGAATTCACATATGCCGACGAGGATTCTTTGGCAACAAAAATCGAAAAGGTTGCAAAGAATATTTACGGTGCAGCATCGGTTTCATTTGCAAAGCCTGCTATGGACCGCATAAAGCTTGCCGAAAAACTCGGTATGGGCTCTTTCCCCGTGTGCATCGCAAAGACACAGTTCTCTTTCAGCGCCGATGCTAAACTCTACGGTGCCGCAAAGGGCTTTAACCTGCAGATTCGCGACGTTGTGCTCAACGCCGGTGCCGAAATGATTGTTGCCATTGCCGGTGACATCATCCGTATGCCCGGTTTACCCCGCGACCCCCAGGCGAACCACATCGATTATGTAAACGGCGAAATTGTAGGCCTCAGCTAAAAAGAGAATGGCTCAACCACTTGCAGAACGATTACGCCCCACCGATTTCAGCGCGTATGTAGGGCAGCAGCACCTCGTTGGAGAGGGTGCTGTGCTGCGTCGTATGATAGATTCGGGGCGCATACTCTCGTTCATTATGTGGGGCCCTCCCGGAACGGGAAAAACAACAATAGCCAAGATAATAGCCAACAAGCTCAACCGCCCGTTCTACACTCTGAACGCAGTATCGTCGGGTGTTAAGGAGGTGCGCGAGGTTATTGACAAAGCAAAGCACTCGCCGCTCTTTTCGAGCGGCGGTGCAATACTCTTCATAGACGAGATTCACCGTTTCAACAAGTCGCAACAGGACTCCCTGCTCAGTGCCGTGGAAACCGGCGTTGTAACACTCATTGGCGCAACAACCGAGAACCCATCGTTCGAGGTCATACGCCCCTTGCTGTCGCGTTGCCAGCTCTATGTGCTTAAATCTCTCGAAAAAGAGGACCTTCTATCTTTGCTCAACTATGCAATAACCACCGACTCTGTTTTGAAAGAAAGGGGAGTGGAATTGCGTGAAACGGACGCTCTGTTGCGTTACAGCGGTGGCGACGCCCGCAAGCTGCTCAATATCCTTGAACTTGTGGTGGAGGCTGACGCTGAATCGCCCGTTATTGTGACAGACGAAAAGGTGGTGCAGTGCCTGCAACAGAACCCCTTGGCATACGACAAGGAGGGCGAGATGCACTACGATATAATATCGGCCTTCATAAAGTCGATACGCGGTAGCGACCCCGACGCTGCAATCTACTGGCTTGCGCGTATGATAGAGGGTGGCGAAACTCCCGAATTCATTGCTCGCCGTCTCATAATATCGGCCTCCGAGGATATAGGCCTTGCCAACCCTAACGCCCTGCTTATGGCAAACGCGGCATTTGATGCGGTGATGAAGATAGGCTGGCCCGAGGGACGCATAGCCCTCGCGCAGGCAACCGTATACCTTGCAACCTCTCCCAAGAGCAATTCGGCCTACGAGGCCATTAACAAGGCGCTTGAAACGGTGCGCGAAACTGGTAATCTGCCTGTGCCGCTGCACTTGCGCAACGCTCCCACAAAGCTTATGAAACAGCTTGGTTACGGCGACGGCTATAAATATGCCCACCACTATCCCGGTAATTTCGTGAGGCAACAGTTCCTGCCCGACGAGGGGCGCGACTTCTCTTTCTGGGTGCCGCAGGGCAACGCTGCCGAACAAAAGACAAAGGCTTTTATGCAAAATTGTTGGGGCGACGATAGAAAGTTTACCAAATAGACAAATGGCGGCCACGTTGCCGCCATAATTTATTTCGAAAATAGGTCGTGCTACTCTTGTATAATGACTTTATATTTCTGTTGTTGCAACATAAGTGCCTTGTGTATCCTTTTACAACGCATTGTGGCGCAAGTGTCTTATGGTATGAACCCTTGTGGGTGCAATCACTTCCATCGTTACACGACAGGCCTCTTCCGTTCACGTAGTCAAGGGCGGCCACGCCTTATCGCACTTGTGCGCAATGGACTATAAAAGGCGGCATATAAACTATATAAATCTGCAACATATATTTGTATCTAAGGAAAATAGTATTTTAGCAACCTTATTCCTATATTTGAGGTAAACCTCGAATATCTTCTGCACTCGCTGTGAGAAATATCCAAGCAGGTTTGATATTTCTCGCTCGTTTGTTTCTATATTTGCGCTATACTTTTGTTGAAAAAAACAATATGAATGATTTTTCTCACAACAGACAAAGGGTATCAAGCCTTATTGAAGACGCTATGCTTGGAAAAATTTATGACGAGCCGATAAATGGTGACAACAATAAACCCAAAACTAATGTTGTCATACATACAAATAGGTTATATCCGGGAAAAGAAAGTACCATTAGCGCATTTCTTGCGATTGCATATGACGGACAAGGTAATAAAGTCGATTCTATGAAAGGTTTCTTTTTGGAACCGAAAATAGATTTTGAAAAAGCAAGAACACCAAATAGCGATACCGCAATTATGAGTGGAGGATATGAGGTGATTCCAAAGAATGAGATGAGAAGAAGAATACTTAAA
Organism: Bacteroidaceae bacterium; assembly: GCA_045636125.1. Taxonomy (GTDB): domain Bacteria; phylum Bacteroidota; class Bacteroidia; order Bacteroidales; family Bacteroidaceae; genus HGM04593. The sequence goes on along the minus strand of JAZTWX010000025.1, from coordinate 84,373 downwards.
AGAAGAATAGAGGGAGGGGAAAAGAACTTAAGAGAAAGCGATATTGTGCTTCGATACGATTGGTATATAGATAATCCTCCCGGACGTAGTGGTATAGCAATACACGGCGGGAATAGTGGAGAAAACACCACCGGTTGTTATATACCGGGAGTTTCATTTAGCTTTGATGAGGAGATACAAGATTACACTATACAAGATGCGGGAAAAAAGCGAGAGCTATTTGATTTTTTTAATAACTATGGATGTTGCGGTATTAAAATAAATGTAGGCCCTCATTTTGAGGAACTTTATAAAAAATAGATATATGAAACGAATATTTTGTACCATACTGCTACTTGGTATGCTGCTTGCAACCTCAACTGCGCAATATTTTCCTGTCGATACTGCAAGATTGAATGATGCATTCAGAACTCTAATAAATGGAGAACGTACTCCGGAAACTGAAATGAAGTTCTTGGAAGCATATCCCTCAACGTGGTTGGAATTTTATATGACATACTCATACATAGACGATGAGAACTTCGATTATTCAATAAGCAATATGTGTACCGAGCATTTAACGACATTGATAGGATTGTCGCATATAAGTGATACGGTACTATGCAAAAAGATAATAGACCTTACAATCGGTATGAAGGAGAACTGTGAATGTACAAGTGTTTATCAGGATTATTTGATTGGGTATATACTTGGTCACGAGGATTTGGTATTCTGCTATCTGTCTAAACTGCGAAAAGGACATCAAATGCAATTTTGGGAATTCTGTTGGTCCACAGTAACAGAATGTAATAGAGAAGAGCATTTCAAGGATTTATATAGCAGAAACAAAGATAAATTTCCGGTAGAATTGGAGATTTCCCGCATTGCGTTTGAATATTTCTACGATGGAATAAATTACCCAGCATTGTTTCCTCACAAAAGAGAAGAATACGAAAGGAAATTCAACAATAGGAATTTTCGATACAACTTTAACGATTATAGGAAATAAACCGAAATTTCATTATAGTTCATTGCTGCACTTGTGCGCGAAGCTTGATTATTTTGTTCTTGTGTGCGATGTGCATAACATTTAGTAGTATAAGAGATATGGCGACCAAAAGTAGATTGGTCGCCATAATTCTTTTTTTTACGTTATGATTCTTTAGTGTGCCTCCTTACCCCTTTTTTGAGAAAGTGAGTGTTAATGAGGGCCTCGAACGCACGGGCTTGCCATCTTTTGTGGCGGGTTTCCATTTCTTTTGGGTGTTGTAGATGAGTGCTAACGCCTCGCTATCCACGGCGTTGTTACCTGAACTCTTTGTTACCTTGGCAAATGTGATGGTGCCGTCGGTCTCCACATTGAATTCTATTGTAACGCTCCCTTCGGTGAGCCCGCTCTCAAGCACTGTCTTTCTGTTGCCCAGTTGCAGGTCGCTTGTATCTCCAATGAACTCTGCTCCCGGGGTGTCGAATTTCTCCGGTGTCGCATTGTCCGGCTTTATGCCTACATTGAATTGATATATTTGCGGCTCCTTGCTGCTGCTTGCATCGTCGTAGGTAAAGCTCTTTGTCTTTGGGTCGAACTGCATGTGCTTTTTAAGTTCAAGCATGATGGCACCATATTTACCCTTTTCGCCGTACAGTTTTGTGGCTGCTTCCTCCTGGAGAACATTTATGCTCTCAATATCCTCTTCCTTTATGTTGTTGATGATGCCTGCATTGCCTTCGTATACCGCGCCGTTTATTATAAGCAGCGGGCTATTTGTTTCTTTTGCGCTCCCGTTCTTCTCTTCTCTGGGCAAGAAAAGCGCTTTGGAAACTTTTTTAGGGTTGCTTAATTTGAATGCTACGGGCAGTGTAAGCTGTGTGTACACGGCCTTGCCTCCCTGTTTGCCGGGTGACCAGGCGGGCATTGAACTAACTACGCGCACAGCCTCTTTGTCGAGCGCTGCGTTGCCGGTACTTTTTACAATTGTTATGTTGAGAATTTCTCCTTTATCGCTCACGATAAAGTTTACAAAGGCTCTTCCCTCGGCGTCGGCCTCACGAGCCTCGGCCGGGTAGCGGATGGATTTTTGCAGGAACTGCATCATTGCTGCCTGTCCGCCGGGGAATTGTGGCATTTGTTCCACAACTTGGTAAACTCTTTCTTTGTTCGGGACAGTGTCGTTGGGTGTTGCTTTGCTCACGTCGCCCACTGTTTTTACTTTTTTCTCGTAGGCGGCCACTGGTGCAATTGCCGGCTGTGGCTCTTGCTTGTTTGTAGCAATTGTTGTAACTTTGCCGATGCTCGGTTGCTCGGTGGCGTTAATACTCTCGGGCTGCGAAAAGAGCAGCGTGGCAATTGCTGCCACAGGGAGGGTGCAGAGTAATTTGCTGCATCTCCACAAATTGGATTTTTTCTTGCACATCATAGTGATACGTTTTATGGTTGAACTGTGATTAAAGCTGTTGGCAATAGAGTAGAGCCTTGCGCCAACGGCTTTTTTTATGATTAATTCCCTGTATGTTTCTATGCTTGTTCCGCTTGCTATCACAGCGTCGTCGGCCTCAAATTCGTGTATGCTCATTATGCATTTTTTGGCCATCCACGCCGCCGGGTTGAACCACTGAATAATTATTAGAAGTTCCAGCAGCAGAATGTCGAGTGAGTGGAGCGCGCGGGCGTGTGCTGCTTCGTGAGTTATAATTTCAGGGCCACCGTCGCACAAGTCGCTCTTGTTTATCACAACGTGCCCGAACCAGCTGAAAGGTTTTATCTTTTCGTCGTCGGTAACGTGCAGCGTTATTCGTTGTGTGGTGTGCGGTGCGCTGTCAATTATTTTGCTCCTTTTTATTATTCTTGCAAGGCTTGCATACATTATTATAAAGCGTGCGAGCATAAGCAAGGCTGCTGCAATGTACACTGCAGCAATAATGTCGCTTGTCTCAACAGCCGTTTGCGGCATTGCAGGGGTGGCGGTTCCAATTTCAATTATTTCAATAGTTGATATGCCGGGCTCTTGTTGCTCATTGATAAGGAGGCGGTTAAACGGTGTTTCTATGCCTATGTTTACAAGTGGCAGTGCGAGCGACAATGCTATTATGCCCAAAAGGGAGAAACGGTTGAGGCGGTGGAATGTTTCGTTCTGCATAAGCACCTTAAAGAGTGGCACAAACAGAGCGAGCAACGCTGCGCTTTTCAATAAATATGTGAGAAAGGCTTCCATTGTGTGCTTCTATTTCTCATTTTTAATCTTCTCGATAAGCTCTTTAAGTTCGTTGAGCGATATTTTTTCATCCTTAACAAGCGAAGATACCACGCTCAAATAGGAGTTTTTGAAATATTGGCTTACGATGTTTTTCAGGCTCTTTCTCCCATATTCGCTCTTGCTCACGGCTGCATAATATTGGTGTGTGTTGCCAAAAGCCTTGTGGGTTATGTAGCCTTTCTCTTCGAGCCCGCGAACAATGGTCGAGAGGGTGTTAATGTGGGGCTTGGGGTCGCCGAAAAAGGGGATGAGCTCCTTCACAAAGAGCGGCCCTTTGGCCCAGAAGAGGTTCATTATCTCCTCTTCGCGTTTGGTGAGTTTCTTGTCCATTTTTCAACTATATTTTTTAGTTCAAGTGCAAATAACTATAATTTTTAGTTGGCAAACTAATTTTTATAGTTAAAAAATGTGAAGGGTGGAAAATTTGTATCGGCAGCTATTTGAGAATTGCTATAATGCCGCTTATAATCATAAGCACGCACACAGCGCGGCGCAGCGTCTCGCGGCTTATTCGCTTGAAACACCAGGCACCTATCATAGAGCCAATGAGAATGCCGCCAATGCCCGCGCCCCAGTAGAAAAAAGTGTTGGGGGTGAAAAAGCCCGCTCGGGAGCGAAAGAGTGTGTAGAATATGTTGAATACCACCGACAATGCCTGCATCGTGGCCATATATTGCATTTTATCCTTTATGGCGCCAATGCAGTAGAATACCACAGCAGGGCCGGGCATTGCGAACACACCGCCCATAATGCCGCTTATTGTGCCAATTACCGCCCGCGCCTTGTTGCTGCCGAAAAGCGTTGTCATCTTCTTCTCCCAAAAGAGAAAATAGAGTGCAACGGCCACAAGCACGGCGCCCAAGCAGCGCTTTAGGGTGTCGTTGCCAAGCGACGACATAAATTCAATGGCAATGAACGAGGCTATAATATTAAAAAGGATTATTACTGCCACGCTGCGCCAGCAAATGTGTTTCCACTGCCGCAGGGTAATGAAGAGCGCGGTTGTTCCCGCAAGCAGCCCCGAAAGGGTGATGCACTCGCCATACGATGGTAGTATGAAGGGGAAAAACATCATCACGAATATTCCAAAGCCGAAACCGCTCGCCCGCTGTATGAAGCTGGCGGCGATGGTTAAAAGGAATATTAGTGCGTGGGTGGTCATAATGTCGGTGATGCCCTGCTATGGGCTTTTTGTTTTTGTCATAGGTAATAAAAATGAGGCTGCGCGCAGCCTCATTTTCTGTTTTATGGTGTTTGCAACGCTTTGCGCATTACAGCCCCTCGATTATTCTTTTAAGCACCACGGTGGCCGAAATTTCGCGGTTGGCAGCCTCGGGTATTACAAGCGAGCGGGGGCTCTCTATAACCTCGTCGGTAACAATCATATTGCGGCGCACGGGCAGGCAGTGCATAAAGTGGGCGTTGTTGGTAACGGCCATCTGGCGGTCGCTCACGGTCCAGCTGCGGTCGGTGCAGAGCACTTTTCCGTAGTTGTCGCCTGTGTAGGCAGCCCAGTTCTTGGCATATACAAAGTCGGCTCCCTCAAAGGCTTTCATCTGGTCGTACTCCACACGGGCGTTACCCACAAATTGGGGGTCGAGCTCGTAGCCTTTGGGGTGAGTGATAACAAATTCATAGTCGGCCGCGTTCATCCACTCGGCAAAGGAGTTGGGAACGGCCTGTGGCAGTGCTTTGGGGTGGGGTGCCCAGGTGAGAACTACTTTGGGACGCTCCTTGGTCTTGTGCTCCTCAATGGTTATGAGGTCGGCAAAGCTTTGCAGGGGGTGGCGGGTTGCTGCCTCCATTGAAAAGACCGGGCGGCCCGAATATTTTATGAATTGGTTTATGATGACCTCGTTGTAGTCGTCGGCCTTGTTCTCGAAACGTGCAAAAGAGCGCACGCCTATAACATCGCAGTAACTGCCCATAACGGGGATGGCTTCGAGAATGTGCTCGGGTTTGTCGCCGTCCATAATTACTCCGCGCTCGGTTTCGAGCTTCCACGCTCCCTGGTTAATGTCGAGTACAATTACGTTCATTCCAAGGTTGAGCGCTGCCTTTTGTGTGCTCAAGCGGGTGCGCAGGCTCGAATTGAAGAACACCATCATAAGTGTCTTGTTCTTGCCAAGCTCGCAGTATTTGTAGCGGTCGGCTTTAATTTCGAGTGCCTCTTTTACGGCGCTTTTAAGGTCGCCTATGTCGTTTACTGTAAGAAAATTTCTCATTGTTGTATCTCCGTTTTTTATTTATTGTGCGAATATAGTGATTATTTTCAAATGCTTGCGGCTGTGGTGCTATTTTTTGTTGCGCAACCACCAGCGCCAGTTGTTGAAGTCGTGGCGCAGAATTATGCCGGCACCCTGCGTGGTGAGGGTTGTTTCGGTAAAGTAGCGGTCGTTGGTCTTGTTGTAGGCCTTCAGGCTCACCTTGCCGTTCTTGTCGAGTATCCACTGCACCTCGAAGTCTCCCACAAAGTTGGTGTTTGCCATAGGGTTCTCGCGGTAACCGAAGTTTCCGTTTATGAGCAGGCGGTTGTCGAGCAGGCGCCCCTCGAGAATGCCCTCAACCTCCATATTGTTCCACCCCTTCTCGCTGCTGCTGAAGTTGCCCGAAATGTTCCAGTTGCGGTTGTCTATTATTTGCGAGAGCATATTGTTGAGCTGCCCCGAAATGGTGTTCGAAATGAGCGACTCCATTGCAGTGGAGCTTTGTGAGTTGGTGTCGGCGTTGCGGTAGTAGTCGAACGTGTAGAATTTACCAATTCCCATAAGATATATGAACTGCATATTCTTCTGCTCGGGGGTGTTTATGGCAGTGGCGAGCAGCTCGCGTTGCTCCTCGTTGGCATCGGGCAGCTCAATGTCGAAGCTCAATTGCGGTGCTTCCAACTTGCCGGTAATGTCCATAAGACAGTTTACCTTCACGCTCTTCTGGCGCTCTATCTCGGGGTCGAGGTCGCTGAGCGATGCACCCGTTACAAGGTATTTTGTCTTCAGGTTAAGGTCGGCCTGAAAGGGGTCGCCGTCGAATGTGAGGGTGCTTCCTTTTATAATGTCGAACTCCTTGGGGAATATATCCTGCATCGTGAATTTGTACGTTCCGCGTTCAAGGTCGAGCCTTCCTTTCATACTGAACCCCTCTTTCTCGTCGAACACGGCCGCTATTGTACCGTTGCCGTAGAGGTCGATGTAGTCGCCGTTCCTGAGGTTGGTGAATACCTTCAACTGGAGGTCGGGTGTGGCTTCTATCATAAATTCGAGGTTAAGGCGGCTCAAAAGGCTGTTGTAGCTCTTCTTGGGCTTTGTGCCTTTTGCGGTAAATGCTGCTGTCTGTAATTTCTTGCTGTTGTCGGTAAATGTTATGAAGCTGTTGTTCGTTACGCTTCCCATAATTGATGAGTCGTATACAAACGACGAACCCTCGTTGCTGCGCACGTTGGCGTGCAGGAATATTCCCTTGCTGTTGGCTGTGAGGTCAATTGTTCCCGTTGCGTATGCTGTGCCATAGAAGGGCACGCCGTTGAAACCCTCGGAGTGATAGGCCAGCAGGTTGTCGGCCTCGGCTTTAAGGTCGCAGGTAAAATTGTCGAAACTGTTGTGGTCTATATTTATGCTCAACCGGCCTTTGTGGTTCTTGTGGTCGGTAACGGGGAAGTCGCGTAGCGCAATTCTGTTGGGCACCATATAAACGGTGTCGCCCATCAGGTTATACGTTACGTTGGTGGCAATAAGTTTCATAGAACCCTCGGCGTAGGCTTTTCCCGCGAGGTTGGGCTCGCTTAACTTGCCCAGCACATACACATCGCCCGTGCCGTGTCCTTTAATGTCGGTGAGTATGCCGTCGAGGTAGTTGTTGAGGAAGGCGAGGCTTGTGCGGTTGGCGTCGATATGCAGGTTAATGGTGTCGTTGGCAGGTGATATGAGGCCGCTCACAATGGTGCGTGCGTTCTCCTCGTCGTCGTTGGCATCGCCGTGTATGAGCACGGCTTTCATCTCGTCGTCCCACACGGCGCTGAGGTCGAGCTCACCCAGCAGGCCTTTCTCGAACGTGAATTTCTTTACATTGAGTGAACTGCTGAACTGTGCTCCGTCGAGAAGCCTCGACAGGGTTATGTCGCCTGTTGCATCGCCTCCGAACTCAACCGAGTGGAAGTTGACAATGTCGAAGATTGTCTCCATATTTATGTCGTTGAGGCTTATGCCCAGGATGTCATCATCGGTTTTACCTATGTTGCCGTCTATTTTTATCCATTGGCGGTTGCTGTTGAGGTGCAGGTTGTTCACAGCAAAGGTCTCGCCGTTACCGCTTATGCGGCAGGGTGAAATGTTCCACAGGTTGTTGTTGTAGACAATTTCGTTGGGCTTGATGTCGGCAGTGAAGGAGAGGGCGTTGTTCTTGCCGCGCTCAAGCGCAAGGTCGAACTCGAATGTTCCGTTGTTCACCGGTGCTGCGTTTCTTGTCCAGTGTACCCGGTTCTTTGCCGCATTGTCGCGTATTTCGGCCCTTGCCTCAATTTTCATATCCTTTGCAGGCGTGTCGTACCGGATGGTGTTTTTCACCACTTGCGGTGCGTAGAGGGTAGCGTCGAGGACAATTTTATCGTTGTCGGCAAAGCCTGTGAACTTTATGTTGCGGTATTTGTCGCTGTTCACGTCGGCATTGTTTATGTCGGCGTTTATGTAGAAGAACTTGCGGTTGTCGTCGCAACTGCCGCTTATTGTCGATTTTTCGTTTATAGTGACGGGGAGGTTGAATATGCGGCTGAACGCCTCGGTGTTCCTTATGTTGAAATTGAAACTGTACTCGTTGTTTGTTCTCCGTGGCTTCCTGCTGCCCGAAATTGCCGAAAGGTGGGTGTGGAATATGTTCTCGAACGTGCCTGCAAGCTCCCCGTAATTGAAATGTCCGGCAATGTTGGCGTCGAGGAAATCGGAGCTTATGATAAGATATCTTGTGTCCGAGAGGTTGTTGTCGGCAATGTTCAGCGAGCGGATTATCTTCTTGTCGTCGGGGGTGGTGAGGGTGAGGTTGTAGATGTGCGCGTCGAAATGTGTCTTTTCGCCCTCTTTCTTTGCAAAGTCGGCCTCTACGATTGCCGACAGCGTGCCTTCGCAGTAGTTGAAATTGAGGTTCTGTGGTTTTACGGAGTCGATGCTTGCCCTTATTTTGGTCTCTTTGCTGTTGTGGGTGAGCTGTATGTGGCCGCTTGCGTTGTCGTCGACGGTTCTTATTGTGGCGGTCTTTACTGCGGCGTTGTGGGTGCAGTATACCTCAATGGGGGCATACTCGTAGTTGTTGTAATTGAGCTTGTCGATTATTGCAAGAACTCTTCCGTCGGGCTCTTCTCCCTTGAAATCGCCATGTGCGTTGATTTCAATGTCGGCTTTTTTTATCTCCTTCTCGCCTGTAATGCGCCCGATATTTACCCCGTTACCGCGCAGAGAGGTGCGGTAGTTCTGCTCTTTGTCGGCAAAAAAATCGCCGTCGAGCGTGCCGCTCGGGGTGTTCAGCTCAATGTAGCCTTTTATGGTGCTGTGGTCGGTGTTTGCCGTCAGGTGCAATTTTGCATCGCCCACACGCTTGAGTATCGCCAGGTTGTCTGTGCTGTCGCCCACAAGCTTTTGCAAATGTTCTATTGCGCTGCTTTTTATTGTGCAGTCGGTGAGCGAGAGTTTTATTTTGCGTTTTTCGGCCGCTTTAAGGTTCTCTATCTGCAATGTGCTTTTTAGGGCAATGCTGTTGTCGCCGGTGGTGGCGTTTATCTGTGCCTTTGTGCTTTTTTCGTTGCCGTTCACCGTAATGTTCAACCCAAGCAGGGGCAATGGGGTGCCAAGCATGGGGAAGAGTGGCGAAAAGTCACTTGCAGCAATTTTTTTGCCGTCAATTTCACCCTTGATTGAGAATTTTCCCTTTCCCTTTGTGGTTAGAGCAATTTTCTTTGACGAAACGTAGCTGCCGGGCAGCTCAATAGAGAGTTTTTCAATGCTTGCTTTCCCGGGGCAGGCCTCAACGGTTGCGCGCAGGCGGTTGAGCGCAAGGCCCGACGCCTCTTTGCCCGAAATTGAACGGATGTAGAGGCTCAAAGTATCGCTGTTGAGTTTTTTGAGCGCGAGGCTGCAGTTTATGTCGCTCACGTTTATGTGGGCGGGGTCGAATGTGCCGCAGCCGGGCGTTTCGCCCCCCTCGTGGTATTTGAATGTTCCGTCGTAGAGCTGTATGTGGCTTATTCTAATGTCGGGGAGAGTGCTCTCCACGCTACTGCTGTCGCCCGCAAGCTTGTCAAGCAGAAATTGTATGTTGAGCGGTGCGCCGGGTTTCTCGCGGTTGAGTGAAACAAGCGGCGTGCCCACAATGAGGGTGTTCACCCTTATTTCCCCACCCACAAATGCAGTGGGCGAGATGTGTGCGGTTATCTTGGGGATACTTATTGCGGTGTCGCCCTTTTCGTCCTTCACAAGAATCTCCTTGAGCACAATTTTGTTGAGTTGCTGCACCCTCACGCTGCCCACGCTTATGGGCAGTTGTGCGCTCTTCTGCATATAGTACGTGATGTAGTCGGCCACACGGTGCTGTGTGGCATCGAAGCGAAAGAGTAGCGAGAGCGTGTACACCACGACAAATGCTACCGTGAGGGTTACGAATATGTATTTGAAAAACTTAATGGCGTTCCCCGTTTATTGCGGTTGGTAATGTGTGCTTTTTGCTATGCAAATTTAGTGTATTTTCTCGTTATTCCGCGCTTTTGGGCTGTTAAAATATTGCGCCCGAAAGAAAAATTTTCACATTTTCACAGCAAGCACTCTACTTCCCCGAAAATATCGTTGAAAAGGGCGTTTTTTGCCATTTTCCCGGTCCGTAAAAAGTGGCGGCTTCTTGCCCTGCACAAAAACAATTTGCTTATGACGCGGGTTTTTATTATTTTTGCGCGTATTTTTGATGTGTTAATATATTAGAGCAATAAATTTTATGTTTATAACAATTGCAGTATTGTTGTTGGCGGTAGTGTTTTTCATTACCGGAAAGGTGCGTTCCGACATTGTTGCACTCTGTTCTCTTGTGACATTGGTGGTTGCTGGAATCCTCACACCCGAAGAGGCTCTGTCGGGCTTTTCGAGCACGGTGATAATTATGATGGTGGGTCTTTTTGTGGTTGGAGGAGCAATTTTCCAGACAGGTCTTGCCAAAATGATAAGTTCGCGCCTTATGAGGTTTGCGGGCAACAGCGAAATGAAGCTTTTTGTTCTTGTGATGGCTGTAACCTCGCTTATGGGTGCTTTTGTGAGCAACACAGGAACCGTTGCCATTATGATTCCCATTGTGGTGAGTATGGCAATGAGCGTGAAGATGAACCCCAGTCGCCTGCTTATGCCGCTTGCTTTTGCCAGCAGCATGAGCGGTATGATGACACTCATCGGTACTCCTCCGAACCTTGTGATAAACAACGAACTTATATCTAACGGTTTCCCCGGTCTTGGCTTCTTCACCTTCCTGCCTGTGGGTATAATATGCGCAGTGGTGGGAACATTGCTGCTCCTGCCGTTGAGCAAGAAATTCCTTTCGAAGCCCGGTGCGTTGAGCGCCACAAGCGCCAGCAGCGGAAAGTCGCTGAAGACTCTTGTTGCCGAGTATGGAATTTCGAGCAACCTTCACCGTCTGCAGGTGACAGCTTCGTCGCTTGTTGCGGGTAAAATGATTGGCGAGCTCGATATACGCAAAAAGTATGGTCTCAACATCATTGAACTCCGCCACATTGAGCGCGGCCAGCATCGCATCCTCAAGAGTGTTGTGCAGCAGGCGGTCGATTCCGACACCGTGCTGCGTGTCGATGATATTCTATACGTGTCGGGTAACGAGGAGATTGTAAAAGTGTTCTCGGAGAAATACAAGACTCCCATTCTGCCCGACACCGACGACTCGAAAGGCAAGAGCAAGAACAAGTCGCTCGACTTCTACAACATAGGCGTTGCCGAAATTGTGATTATGACCTCGTCGACAGTGGTGAACAAGACTATACGCGAGGTGGGCTTCCGCAGCAAATACAACGTGAGCGTGCTTGGAATATGCCGCAAGAAGAAATACATTCTCCAGGGTATTGCCGACGAGACCATACACAGCGGCGATGTGTTGCTTGTGCAGGGTGCTTGGGACAATATAGCCAACCTCGAAAAGGAGGCCGGTGAGTGGATTGTGCTCGGTCGCCCTCTCGAAGAGGCTGCAAAGGTTACGCTCGACTACAAGGCTCCCCTTGCGGCGCTCATCATGCTTGCAATGATTGCTGTAATGGTGTTCGACTTTATTCCCATTGCTCCCGTTACCGCGGTGATGATAGCCGGCCTTCTTATGGTGCTCACAGGCTGTTTCCGCAATGTGGAGGCTGCATATAAAACCATCAACTGGGAAAGTATTGTGCTCATAGCCGCAATGATGCCAATGTCCACTGCATTGCAGAAGACCGGTGTTTCGGCGTGGATTTCAAACTCTCTTGTAAGCGGCTTGGGCGAATATGGCCCCCTTGCTCTTATGGCGGGAATTTATTTCACAACCTCGCTCATGACAATGTTTATAAGCAACACTGCTACAGCGGTGCTCCTTGCTCCCATTGCAATGAGCAGTGCCCTGCAGATAGGCGTAAGCCCCGTGCCCTTCCTCTTTGCGGTTACTCTGGGTGCCAGCCTCTGTTTCGCTTCGCCCTTCTCAACCCCGCCCAACGCGCTTGTTATGCCTGCGGGGCAGTATACTTTTATGGACTATATAAAAGTGGGCTTGCCGTTGCAGATAATTCTGGGAATTGTGATGATACTTGTCCTGCCGTTCCTCTTCCCGTTCTAAACTACTGAAAAGAAACTATGAACATAAACGAAATTCAAAGGGTGAAACAGCAGTTCGGCATCATTGGAAACGATGCCGAGTTGTTGCGTGCAATAGACACCGCCGTGCAGGTTGCTCAAACCGACCTCACCGTGCTCATTACGGGCGAGAGTGGAGTGGGTAAGGAGTATTTCCCGCAGATAATACACACCAACAGCGTGCGCAAGCACGGAAAGTATTTTGCGGTGAACTGTGGCGCAATCCCCGAGGGTACAATAGATTCAGAGCTCTTCGGTCACGTGAAGGGTGCCTTTACCGACGCTGTGAGCGAGCGTAAGGGTTATTTCAGCGAGGCCGACGGGGGAACTATCTTCCTCGACGAGGTGGGCGAGCTCCCTCTCTCCACTCAGGCGCGCCTTTTGCGTGTGCTCGAAAATGGAGAATTCCTGCGCGTGGGTTCGTCAAAGGTCGAAAAGACCAACGTGCGCATTGTGTGTGCCACGAACGTCGACCTGCCCGAAGCCATAAGCAACGGCCGTTTCCGCGAGGACCTCTACTATCGCTTGAGCACCGTGCCCATTAAGGTGCCACCTTTGCGCAAGCGTGGCGAGGATGTACTCCTGCTCTTCAAGAAATTCACAATGGATTTTGCTGCAAAGTACAACATCCCCCGAATAGAGCTCGACGAGAATGCAAAACGTGCCCTGCTTGCCTATTCGTGGCCGGGCAACATCCGTCAGCTGAAGAATGTTGCCGAGCAGGTATCTATCCTTGAACTCGACCGCAAACTCACCGGTGAGGTGATGATGCACTATCTGCCCGAGCGCAAACAAAGCACGCTGCCTGCACTGTCGGGCAGCAGCACCGGTGGCGGAAAGACCTTTGAGAGCGAACGAGAAATCCTCTACAGCGTGCTTTTTGATATGCGCCGCGACATTACAGAACTCAAGAAGCAGGTTGAGGGGCTGCGTTCGTCGCGCCCCCACACAGCCGACGATGTCCAGATATACACCGAAGCCGAAGAACTTATGCCTGTTGTGAAGCACGCGCTGCCGCAACCCACCATAAGCCTGCAGCCGGCCGAGCCCGTGCAGCCCGTCGTGGAGGAGTATGTCGAAGAGACTCTCTCGCTCGAAGATATGGAGAAAAAAGCCATAAAGCAGGCACTCTCGCGCAACGGCGGCCGTCGACGCGACGCTGCAAAGGAGCTTAATATTTCGGAAAGAACACTTTATCGCAAAATAAAAGAGTATGGTATTGAATAACAAAAAAGCAGGCTTTCTCTGCGCATTGCTGTGCATAATCCTTGCCGGTTGCCAGGTGAGCTATAAATTCACAGGAGCATCAATCGATTACACCATTGTGAAGACAATCTCGCTGGAGACCTTCCAGAACCGTGCGGCCTATCAGTGGGGCCCCATGGCCACAATGTTCAACGAAAAGCTGAACGACGTGTTCATACAGCAGACAAAGCTCACACAGGTACCCCGTGGCGGCGATCTTCAGCTGGCGGGAGAGATTGTCTCTTATGACCAGATAAACAAATCAATCTCTTCGGACGGATATTCGGCAATGGTGCAGCTGAAAATGGTGGTGAACGTGCGCTTTACCAACAACAAGAACCACGACGAGGATTTCGAGCGCAAGTTCTCGGCTGTGCGCGATTTCGACTCTTCGCAGTCGCTCGACAGCGTTCAGGAGGAACTTGTAACACAGATGATTGCCGAAATAGTGGATGCGATATTCAACGCGGCGGTAGCCAATTGGTAACAGATGGAGGCTCTTACCCACTATATAGCCCATCCCGAACGGCTCAATCGCGACACGCTCTATGAGCTGCGTCTTATTGTGGCAAAATACCCCACATTCGACGTTGCCCGCCTTCTTATGCTCAAAAATCTCTACCTCCTGCACGATGTGGAGCTGGGCAAGGAGATGCGTCGCGCGGCACTTTACCTTAAAAACCGTTGGCCGCTGTTTGAGCTTATGGAGGGTTACGGCACAGATACCGAAGAGGTTGCCGTGCCCGAAAATGTCCCTCTCGACCGCACAATGGCGCTCATAGACGCCTTCCTCGAGACCCTGCCGCAAGAGACTCTTTCACTCGAGGCCGAGGGTGCAGCGGCTGTCGATTATGTGTCGGCCTATCTCACAGCGCAGCCGGCCGCCAGCGACGATGTCCCGCAGTTGCGCGGTCAGAGCCTTATTGACGACTTCCTGGCCGGTGGAAAGGAGAAAATTACCTTCGACCTTAAAGCCGAGAGCGAGCAGCCGGCCCCCACGCCCGTTCCTGCCGAAGAACCCGAACCCGGTTTGCCCGAAACGTCGTTCTTCACCGAAACGCTTGCAAATATTTACATTAAGCAGGGGAAATATGAGAAGGCTTTGGAAATTATTAAACGGTTATGTTTGGAATATCCGAATAAAAATCGTTACTTTGCAGACCAAATTAGATTTTTAGAAAAAATAATTAAACATACAAAAAGAAAATAATATGTATTTAGTTTGCGTTTTACTCATCGTAATAGCTGCAGTGCTTATGTGTCTCATAGTATTGGTTCAGAATTCAAAGGGCGGTGGCCTTGCTTCGGGCTTCGCATCGTCGAACCAGATTATGGGTGTAAGAAAAACTACCGACTTCCTTGAGAAGGCAACCTGGAGCCTTGCCGGCTTTATGGTTGTTATGAGTATTCTCGCTGCTTGGTCTTTGCCCCACGCAACAATTTCAGAGGGCAGCCTCATACAGCAGAATGCGGTTGAGAATATTGTAACTAACCCTGCTACAGCTCCCGACTTTACCGAGGAGGTTCCCGCAGATGTTACAGTTGAGGCTCCTGCTGCCGAGTAATATATTACGGAAAAGATAAAAAAGCAACCACAATAGCACAGTGGTTGCTTTTTTTTGTGCCTCTATAAATAGTATTTTGGGTTGAGGTGTTAATTTTGAGGAGGATGAGTTTCTCCCATCATTGTATTTGGTATTCTTTTATAAGGATGCGTTTTTTTATTTTACCGTTTTATATGTATTTTTAGTATAATTGATTAATTTTGTCACAGTTCTTGGCAAGATGCCAGGAATGTACATTTTATTTTAGGGCGTTTAGCAATATTATCCCTCATTAGAATCTGGACAATTCTTTCGACTATGGATAATGAGCACAAAACGTCCACATCTGTGGTATATACCTACCTTATCTTCTATAAGGCTTGTTATATCATCGGGTGTGGGCTTAGCTTATTATGTAGTCGAGGCAGTCCAGAGCCGTAATGAGATAATAGGTTAAAGATCCCACGCCTATTTTTTTTGTTTATGGTCTCATCGGGGATTTGTGAGCCACTATAAATCTTTTTATTATGAAAAAATTTTTTTTAGTGTTGCTGCTCTTGGTTACTCCTTTTGTTATGATGCAGGCTCAGAGTATGCAGGAAGTGGTTTATCTGAAAAACGGTAGTGTTATTCGCGGTGTAATTGTTGAGCAATTGCCGGGAGTTTCTCTAAAAATTAAGACCGGTGACGGCAGTATTTTTGCTTATAACATTTCTGATGTGGAGAAAATTACAAAAGAGGCTTCGATGGCGAACAATGGTTCTCCTTTCTCCTTTAATAAAGGTAATGACTTAGGCTATAAAGGATTTATCGACTTTGGATATAATTTCGGAGTGGGCGATTTTGGTATTGACCGCTTTGAGGTCGCGACATCTCACGGTTATCAATGGAGTCGTTATGCCTACATCGGTGCTGGTATCGGGTTGAATTATTATTCCGACGCGTCGTCTTTTTCAATTCCTGTTTTTGTAAATTCTCGTTTCTATTTCTTAAATTCGGGAATATCTCCTTACATTGATGCGAAAGTAGGTTATTCGTTTGGCGATATTGAGGGACTTTATGTTGCGCCTTCTATTGGTTGCAAAATAGGTTTCTTTAATTTTAGCGTAGGATATACAATGCAGATGGCAGAATGTGAGTGGTATTATTATGGTTATTATTACGAGACTACAACAGAGAACTGTGGCGCTATAACTTTGAAGATGGGTTTTGAATTTTAATTAATATATTGCAAAAGAATGAGAGTGACTTGAATCTAGTCACTCTCATTCTTGTTTTTATTTAAACTCTTGTTACGCCTTCTCCATCTCCTCTTCAATGAGGTGAATCTTCTTGAGAACAACATCGGCGTCGTTTTTCAGTTTCTCCATCTTCTGGCGCATTACATCGACAAGGCTCTCGCCTTTTTTGTTCGATGTGCTCAAGAAGCCGAGGTTGTTGTTGTAGGTTGCAATTTCGGCCTTCAGTGCCTCGTACTGGCGTATGAGGCGCTCGCGCTCGCGCTGCAGGCTGTTGCCACCCTTTGCGATGTTGCTGCGGAACGATGCGAGCTTGCGCTCGTTGGCGTTTATCTGCAGGCGCTCGTAGAGGGCGTTTATTGCGTTCTTGTACTCCTTGTAGAGGTTGTCTTTCTCCTTGAAGGGTACGTGCCCCACGCTGTTCCACTGCTGTATGAGCTCGTTCAGCTGTTTTGTCTGCTCGTTCTCGGGGGCGGTGGCATCGATGGCTGCAATACTCTCTATTATTGCGCGCTTTTGTTTGAGGTTGTCCTGCTCGCTCTTGCGTTGCGACGATGTTGCTGCGTTGCGTTTCTCAAAGAATGTGTCGCAGGCTGTTACAAAGCGCTTCCACAGAGCGTCGGAGTATTTGGGGGTGACGGGGCCAATCTCTTTCCACTCCTTCTGGAGCTGAGCAAGGCGGTCGGCAGTCTTTTTCCACTCTTCGCTGTTCTGCAACTGCTCGGCAATCTCGCACAGAGCGGTCTTCTTTTCGAGGTTGGTGGCAAGGTTGCTCTTTACCTCTTTATAGTAGTTGCTCTTGCGCTTGAAGAATTCGTCGCAAGCGGCGCGGAAACGCTCGAAAATCTTGTGGTTCATCTTCTGAGGTGCGTAGCCAATCTCTTTCCACTCGGCCTGGAGGTCGAGTATCTTTTGTGTGGCATCGTTCCACAACTGGTAGCCGGTGAGGGCTGCGTAGTCGAGGTTCTCAATCTGCTCGCAGAGGGCGGTCTTCTTCTCGAGGTTTATGCGCTCTTGCTCTTTCTTGCCCTCGAAATATTCCTGGTGGCGGCGGTTGATGGTCGACGATGCTGTCTTGAAGCGTGTCCACACCTCCTCGCGCAACTCTTGTGCTACGGGGCCTGTCTCGCGGAAATCGTCGTGCAGCAACTGCAGCTGACGGAAGGCTGCAACAACATCCTCGTCGGTGGTGAGCGCCTCGGCTGTTTCGCATATGCGCAACTTTATTTCAAGGTTCTTCTTGAAATCGTACTCGCGGAACTCGTGGTTTATCTTGAGAACATCATAGAACTGCTCGCCGAGCATCTGGTATTGTTTCCACATATCGGCAACCTTGTCCTGGGGTATGTTCTTAATCTCTTTCCAGCTGTTCTGCAGGGCTTTGAACTCAGCCGCATCGGGAGCACCCTGGCTTGCCTTTTCAATGAGCTCCTGCATTTGTGCCTGCAGAGCGAGCTTTGCGGCGTAATTGGCCTGCTGCTCCTCCTCTTGTGCTTTAAGCCAGGCGTTACGCTTTGCTTTTATGTTGTTCATTGCCTCTTTGAAGGGGGCTTCAAGTGCATCAGCCTCGGGAATGAAGAGTGTCTCCTCGCCTCCGTTGGCTGCATACTCTTTGCGCGCTGCATCAATCTCGGCTGTGCGCAAGCGGTAGAACTGCACTTTTAGGTTCTCTACCTCGGCCTTGTCGCCAAGAGAGTCTTCTTTTGCTGCTATCTCTTCGATGCGTGCCAATATCTCCTGACGTGTCGCGGGCTTGTTACTTGCTGCACTGTCGCCATCGGCGGGTGCGGCGTTGCTTTGTTCTGTTGTTTGCTCGGGCGTAGCGGCATTTACTGCCTGTTCAGGGGAAGTCGTAATGCCTTGCTCGCAGAGCTGAACATTCGATTTTTCAATTTCACTCATCTTTGTTGTATTTTAATGATTAGTACATTCGCGGTAACCGCAAATATAGTTAAAATATTTTGTTATTGTGCCTTATGCGTGCGAAAATAGTATCGCTTACGCCAGCAGGCTGCTCAGTATCATCGATATTATCATATAGAATGTCATTCCGCTGATGTCGTTTATAATCTGTATAAACGGGCCTGTGGCAACAGCGGGGTTTATGTTTATGCGCTCGAGCACGAGGGGAATGAGCGTTCCGAAGCTCGATGCAAAGAGTATTACCACAAAGAGGCTCAACGGAACCGAAAGGGTTACAATGTCGGTTGCGCCGTATATGCAGAAGTTGTAGACATAGACCATAAGCGAGAGGATGGTGGCGTTGATGAGTGCTACGACCATCTCTTTTGCTATGTGGCGGAATATGTGTCGCGAGTCGAGCGAGTTGTTGGCAAGGCCTTGCACGGCAATTGCCGACGACTGCGTGCCCACATTACCTCCCATACCCGCAAGCAGGGGGATGAAAAGTGCCATTTCGGGGTGGTTGCCCAGTGTCGTTTCGAAACAGTTGAGCAGCAACGACGAACCGATACCTCCCAGCATACCGATGAGCAGCCACGGCAGGCGTGCGCTTGTTTGCTTAATGACGGTGTCGTCGCTCTCAATGTCCTGGGTAAGACCGGCGGTCAGCTGTTGGTCGTGCTCTGTCTGCTCACGCACCTCGTCCATAATGTCGTCGACGGTAATCTGTCCCACCAGGCGGTTAATCTTGTCTACAACGGGAATTGCCACGAGGTTATATTTTTCAATGAGCATTGTAACCTCGTCGATGGGGGTGTCTACATCAACGCTCACCACCTTGCGGCTCATAACGTGCTTTACCTTTGATACCGACGGGCTTGTGACCATCTTTTTCAGCGGGAACACACCGCAGAGGCGTTCGTCGTCGTCAACTACGTAAATGTAGTATATTTCGTCCATGTCCTCGGCCTGGCTGCGCATCTCTTTCAGGCACTCGGGCATACTCCAGTTCTCGTTCACCACCACCATTTCGGTACTCATGAGACCACCGGCGGTGTCCTCGTCGTATTGCAGAAGGTCGACAATGTCACCGGCCTGCTCAATATCCTTGATGTGCGAGAGCACCTCTTCCTGCTTCTCCTCGTCCATATCGCGGATAATTTCCACGGCGTCGTCGGTGTCCATATAGTTCACGAAACGCTTGGCGATGGCTTCGGAGGGGAGCTCTTCGAGCAGTTCGTTACGCAGGTCCTCGTCCATTTCGGTGAGAACGTCGGCTGCTTTTTCGTTGTCGAGCTGGCGGCAGAGGAAACGTGCCTCTTCAATGTCAATTTCCACGCACAACTCGGCAATGTCGGCTGCGTGGAGCTTCGAAATGCTCTCCTGCAGCAGCACCGAGTCCTTCTGCTTTATGAGTTCTCTTATGTAGTTGATG
Organism: Bacteroidaceae bacterium; assembly: GCA_045636125.1. GTDB lineage: Bacteria > Bacteroidota > Bacteroidia > Bacteroidales > Bacteroidaceae > HGM04593. The sequence goes on along the minus strand of JAZTWX010000025.1, from coordinate 64,933 downwards.
AATTCTGTTGTCATAATCGTAAGGGCCTTTATGCTAATTCGCGTTCCACTTGCTGTGTGAGCTCAATGAACTGCTCAATGGACAATTGCTCGGGACGAAGGTCGAGTATGGGGTCGGCGAGCAGGGGCGATTCCTTGCCCACTATCTGCTGTATGCTGTTGCGCAGTTTCTTGCGGCGCTGGTTAAACGTTCCTTTTACAATCTTTTTGAAAAGTTCCTCGTTGCAGGGGAGGGTGGTGCGGCTGTTGCGTCGCATAAGAACGACTGCGCTTTTCACCTTGGGAGGGGGCGAGAACACGTTCTCGTGAACAGTGAAGAGGTATTCAACGTCGTACCACAATTGCACCAGTATGCTCAAAATGCCGTAAGCCTTTGTGCCGGGGCGTGCAGCAAGACGCTCACCAACCTCTTTTTGTATCATTCCGCTGCAGTAGGGGATAAGCTCCTTGTTGTCGAGCATCTTGAAGAATATCTGGCTCGAAATATTGTAGGGGTAGTTGCCTATGAGCATAAACTGCTTGCCGCCGAAGAGCCTGTCGAGGTGCATCTTTAGAAAATCGTCGGGGATTATGTTGTCCTCGCCCAGTTGCGGGAGGTTCTTGCACAGGTAGCTCACCGACTCTTCGTCAATCTCCACAACTTTTATCTCGCGCTCCTTTTCGAGGAGGAACTGTGTGAGTACACCCATACCAGGGCCCACTTCGAGGACCGGAGTGCCGGGGCACACATCAACAGTGTCGGCAATGTCGCGTGCTATCTGCAGGTCGATGAGAAAGTGCTGGCCTAACCTTTTTTTTGCTGTTACTGCTTTCATGGGGCGTTCCTTTGGCTTTTTTGTTTAATAATCCGTGAAAAGAGGTTCGCTGAAGAGATTTTTCGCTACGCTCAAAATGACAAATAGTGTTTACGGCTCAATACTTTGGCTTCGCCTATGTTTTTTTCGCTCGTTGCGTGTAAAAATGAAATTTTCACCCACTCGCTTGTAAAACTTAGACTCGTTTTTATATCTTTGCATTCATAAGCACTGGGCGTGCAGCCTCTTTTCTCTTTTTGTTTCTTTGAAACAACCATTGCCGTGTGGCGGTTTTTCATTAGATGCAAAGGTAAATAAAAGTATTAATTTTATTTCCAAACTTGTGAAAAAGATTTTCAATAATATTATAAAAAGCATTCTGCCCGTTCTGTTGGGTGCGCTTATCCTCTACTGGATATATGCGGAATTCGACTTTTCGAGCGTGGGGGCTGCTTTGGGCGAGATGGATATGTTCTTCTTTGTCCTCTCACTCTTCTTCGGGGTATTCAGCCACGTGCTGCGTGGCTGGCGCTGGCGCCTTACGCTTGCCCCGCTTGGCTTTTCACCGCGTAGCGACAATTGTGTATATTCCATCTTCATTGCTTACGCTGCCAACCTTGTTCTGCCGCGTGTGGGCGAGGTGTCGCGTTGCGTGGTGCTTGACCGTTACGACGGCGTGCCCTTTGCACAGTCTTTCGGCACGGTGGTGTCGGAACGCCTTGTCGACACGCTTATGGTGGTGCTTATAACCATTGTTGCGGTGCTCTTGCAATGGCCTGTGTTTCGCGATTTTGTGATTGGTGCCGGTGGTGGCTCTTTTGCTGCCGGCAGTGCCGGATGGGTCGATTCCATCGGTGGTTTTTCGGTGCTTTTCCTGTCGCTGGCGGCTGTTTGTGTGCTGCTGTTCGTGCTTTTGCGCAAAATGTCCTTCTGGGCAAGAATAAAGTCGTTCTACAACCATTTTGTCGAGGGGCTTCTCTCGCTTGGCAAGGTTAGGAATATGTGGCTTTTTATAGTTGAAACGGTGGGAATATGGTTCTGCTATTTTATGCAGTTCTACCTCTGTTTCTTCTGCTTCCAGTTTAGCGAGGGGCTGTCGCTGCTGGCCGGGCTCCTGCTCTTTGTGGCGGGCAGTATTGCTGTTGTGGTGCCCACTCCCAACGGTGCGGGCCCGTGGCACTTTGCTGTGATAAGCATAATGGTAATTTATGGCCTTTCGGCAACCGATGCTTCGCTTTTTGCGTTGATAGTTCACTCGTCGCAGACTCTGCTTGTGGCGGTGCTGGGCATTGTGGCGCTTGTGGCTTTGCAATTCAAGAACAATTTATTAACTAAATAATGTGAAATTTATGGCAGTAACTATCAAAGATTTGTCGCCTCGCGAGGTGTGGAAACACTTCGAGGCCCTTACACAAATTCCCCGTCCTTCGGGGCATATGGAGAAGGTTCAGAAATTCCTTCTCGATTTTGGAAAGAGTATTAATGTTGAAACCTGGCAGGATGAGGCAGGCAACATTATTATGCGCAAGCCTGCTACTCCCGGGCTCGAGAACCGCAAGGGCATTATTCTGCAGGCGCATATGGACATGGTGCCCCAGAAGACTCCCGACAGCAAGCACGACTTTTTGACCGACCCCATTAAAACCGTTGTAAATGGCGACTGGCTCTATGCCGACGACACCACTCTTGGTGCCGACAATGGCTTGGGAGTTGCTGCCATTATGGCAATTATGGAGGACAACAGCTTGCAGCACGGCCCCCTGGAGGCTCTTCTCACAGTTGACGAGGAAACCGGCTTGTACGGTGCTTTCGGCCTTAAAGGCGGCGAGCTCAATGGTAATATTCTTCTCAACCTCGACTCGGAAGAGGAGGGTGTTCTCTACATTGGCTGCGCCGGTGGAATCGACCTTTCGGCAAAAATGGAATTTATGGCCGAAGAGCCCATTGAGGACGATATAGCTGTGAAAGTGCAGTTGTGTGGCCTGCGCGGCGGGCACTCGGGTGTTGAAATTAATGAGGGTCGCGCAAACGCCAACAAGCTTATGGCTCGTTTCGTGCGCGAGGCAATGGACGAGTGTGGTGTGTCGCTTGCCAGCTGGAAGGGTGGAAACATGCGTAACGCAATTCCCGCAAGCTGCGAGGTTGTGTTCACTTTGCCCGACGAGGCTGTGGGCGAGCTCACCGAAATTGCTGCAAAATACGAGGCTCTCTTCGCAAGCGAGTATGCAACAATTGAGGATGGTATCACATTGCGTGTGGAGGCAACCGACCTCCCCGAAAATGTTGTTCCCGAAGAGATTCAGGAGAACCTCCTCGACGCTATCCTTGCCTGCCACAACGGAGTGTTGCGCTTTATCCCCACAATTCCCGGCACTGTTGAGACATCGAGTAACCTCTCTATTGTAAATATAGCCGACGGCGAGGCCGAAATTGATATTCTCATCCGCAGCTCGAGCGAGTCGATGAAGGAGTATCTTGCCCTGCAGCTTTCGAGCTGTTTTGCAATGGCCGGTATGAAGGTTGAATTGAGCGGCAGCTACAGTGGCTGGCAGCCCAACGTGCAGTCGCCCCTGCTTGCGGCGCTCAAAACTGCTTACAAGGATATGTTCGGCAATGAGCCCGACGTGCGCGTTATTCATGCAGGCTTGGAGTGTGGAATTATTTCTACAAACTACCCAGGGATGGATATGGTGTCGTTCGGTCCCACACTTATGTCGCCTCACTCTCCCACAGAGCGCGTGGAAATTCCCTCGGTCGAGAAATTCTACTCGCTTGTTAAGGCGCTTGTTGTGAACGGCGTGCTGTAATGTTGGAAAAGTTTTATAAACGATAAATTCGGGCCCCGTGAAAAAGGGCCCGAATTTTTTTTTGAAAAAAATAGTGCAAAAATACTTTGTGAGTGTAATTTTTAATATATTTACAAACTGAAACGCTTTTGCACATTTTTTATTAACCATAAATTTATAAGACTATGAAAAAGGTATCTAAAATTTCGGCAGTGTTGCTTTGCGCAACAATCTTGTTCTCTTCTTGTATCGGTTCTTTCGGCCTTACAAAGAAAGTTCAGAATTGGAACGAAAGTCTCGGTGACAAATGGACAAACGAGCTCGTGTTTGCAGCTTTGCACATTGTTCCTGTTTATCCTTTCGCTATCTTTGCCGACCTCATCGTATGTAATACAGTTGAGTTCTGGACAGGCAGCAATCCTGTTGCAAGAAACGTAGGTGAGACAATCGTTGTTAAGAACGGTGCCGGTGAGAATGTAGAGATTGTATCAACAGAGAACGGTTACAAATTCTCTAACGGTACAAACGAGATTGAGTTGGTATTCAACGAGGCTGATAACAGCTGGAACGCTGTAAACGGCGAGGAGACTGTTACAATCGTTAAGTTCGACGAACTCTCTTCACTTTAATCGAGGCGAGGCTTGCGTGCCGTGCGGCACAGCCTCTTTTCGCATTGAAATAATGTAAAATATTTAATGGGCAGCAAGGCTACTGAGCATATAAACAACGATACCGAAGATACATCATACGACCACGTGCTGAAATATACAGGTGTGTTCGGGGGTGTGCAGGTGTTGTCGATGCTCATAGCTGCAATACGCAACAAACTTGCCGCAATGTGGCTCGCAAGAGCCGGTATGGGGTTCTTTATGATGTTCTCCAATATATCGGCCTTCGTGTCGAGCGCAACAAATGCAGGTATTCCGTTGAGTGCTGTCCGTAATATTTCGGAATTGTTAGGAACTGGCGACAACCGCGAGGTGGAGTCGTATGTTGTGACAATTCGCACTTGGAGCTTATGGACGGCGTTTCTGGGCGCGCTTGTGTGCGTGCTTTTGGCGCCGGCCATAAGTTTTTTTGCTTTCGATGGTAGCCTGGAGTATGCTATGCACGTTGCACTGCTTGCTCCCATGGTTTTTGCCACGGCTGTAACGAATGGCGAAATATCTATTCTCAAAGGTACCCGCAAACTCAAGCGTGTGGCTGTTATAACGGCTGTGAGCGCTCTGTTCACCCTTGTGAGCGTGTTGCCTTTCTTCTATTTGTGGCACGTGCGAGGCGTTATCCCCGCTCTTGTGGTGAACGCCATTGTAATTATGGTTGTACACCTCTATTTCTCGTTACAGGTGTTCCCGTGGCGCGTTGCTCTCTTTTCGCGCGAGGTGTTGCGCAGTGGTCTTGGAATGTTGAAAATAGGCGTTCCATACGTGCTTGCATCGGTAATAAACTCCCTCACAGCGCTTGCAATACCGGCGTTCTTGCTCTCCATAGGAAATATGGACGATGTGGGCCTCTACAAGGTGGGCTATGGTCTTATGGCGGTGTATGCGGGAATGGTGTTTGTGGCAATGGAGGCCGACTATTTCCCCCGTCTCTCGTCGTTGTGCAACAACGTGGGGAGAATGAACAATGCAATTAACCAGCAGATAGATGTCTGCGTGCTTCTTATGGCTCCGTTGCTCATGGCAATGATGATAGCAATGCCTTTTATGGTGAAGCTGCTCTATTCGGGAGAGTTCATAATGGTTGTGAATATGGCTGTTTGTGCGGCGTTCTATATGTTCTTCCGCGCTGTAATGCTGCCCATAGCCTACACCTCTCTGGCCAAAGGCGACAGCCTTGTGTTCCTCCTTATGGAGGTTGCCTACGACCTCTATTCTTTTGCATTTATTGCCGCCGGCTACTATTTTGGCGGAATCACCGGCACGGGAATTGCCCTCTCGGCCACCGCTCTCCTGGAGGTGATAATTATTGCAGTTTTCTATTCGTGGCGTTACAGCTTCCGCTTTTTCCCCCACACGTTGCGCGTTATCTTCATTCAAGGCGCGTTGTTGGCTGTTGTGCTCTTCTTGTGCCTGCAGGGCAATTTGTGGCTCAAATATCTTTTGGGAGCGTTGCTTTTTGCCGTGTCGTCTTTCTATTCGTTCAGGGTGTTGAACAAGAAAAGCTCCTTCCTTGCTGCCGTTAAGCAGCGGTTTGCAAAGAAATAATTATATTGGCTTTTCGCCGTTTCGCATAAAACAGGGATAATGCTTTCCTTGTTTTGTGGCTTTTTAGTGCCTGGCAGCTCGATCGTTGTGTGCATTTTACTAATGCTGTGTGTTGTTATAATGCAAAAAAAGGAGCGACTAATCGCTCCCAACAAAATAGGATGACCTTTTGAGTCATCCTATTTCTATTATTAGAGTGGAGTTCTTATTTTACCTCCTCGAACTCTGCATCCTGAACATCGTCGCCGGTGTTGTTAGAAGAGCTCTGCTGTTGCTGGCCGCCCTGCGCACCCTGTGCACCTTGAGCACCGCTCTGTGCGTACATCTCGGCGCTTGCTGCCTGCCAAGCGTTGTTGAGCTCGGCTGTTGCTGCGTCGATAGCTGCAAGGTCCTGTGCCTTGTGAGCTTCTTCGAGCTTCTGAACAGCAGCCTCAATGGGAGCTTTCTTGTCGGCGGGAATCTTGTCGCCAAGCTCGCTCAGCTGGTTCTTGGTCTGGAATACCATAGAGTCGGCCTGGTTGAGTTTGTCAATCTTCTCGCGCTCTTTCTTGTCGGCATCGGCATTAGCCTCGGCCTCTTGTTTCATGCGCTCAATCTCCTCCTTGCTCAAGCCCGATGAAGCCTCGATGCGGATAGCCTGCTCCTTGCCTGTAGCCTTGTCTTTTGCCGATACTTTGAGGATACCGTTTGCGTCGATATCGAATGTTACCTCAATCTGGGGCACTCCGCGGCGTGCGGGAGCAATGCCTGTGAGGTTGAACTGGCCGATAGACTTGTTCTGGTTGGCCATAGGACGTTCACCCTGCAATACGTGGATGGTTACCTCTGTCTGGTTGTCGGCTGCGGTTGAGAATGTCTCGCTCTTCTTGCAGGGGATTGTTGTGTTTGCATCGATGAGCTTTGTCATTACGCCACCGAGAGTCTCGATACCCATTGAAAGGGGAGTAACGTCGAGCAATACGATGTCGCCTACACCGCCCTCTTTGTTGAGGATAGCACCCTGGATGGCTGCACCCACAGCTACAACCTCGTCGGGGTTAACACCCTTTGAAGGGGTCTTGCCGAAGAAGTCCTCTACAATCTTCTGAACGGCGGGGATACGTGTAGAACCACCTACGAGGATAACCTCGTCGATGTCGGCGTTGCTGAGGCCTGCGTCGTTCATTGCGCGTTTGCAGGGCTCGAGACAAGCCTGAATGAGGTTGTGGGCCAAAGACTCGAATTTAGCTCTTGTAAGTGTTTTTACAAGGTGCTTGGGACCTGTAGCTGTTGCTGTGATGTAGGGGAGGTTAATCTCGGTAGAAGTTGTCGAAGAGAGCTCGATTTTTGCTTTCTCGGCAGCCTCTTTCAAACGCTGCAATGCCATGGGGTCTTTCTTGAGGTCGGTGCCTTCCTCCTGCATGAACTCGCCTGCGAGCCAGTCGATGATAACCTGGTCGAAGTCGTCACCACCGAGGTGAGTGTCACCGTTGGTAGAAAGAACCTCGAACACGCCGCCGCCGAACTCAAGGATTGAGATATCGAATGTACCACCACCAAGGTCGAACACTGCAATCTTCATATCTTTGTTGGCTTTGTCTACACCGTAGGCAAGAGCTGCCGCTGTGGGCTCGTTAACGATACGCTTAACCTCGAGACCTGCAATCTGGCCGGCCTCTTTTGTAGCCTGACGCTGTGAGTCGGAGAAATATGCGGGTACTGTGATGACAGCCTCGGTAACCTCTTGTCCCAAGTAGTCCTCGGCAGTCTTTTTCATCTTCTGAAGAATCATTGCAGAAATCTCCTGGGGAGTGTACAAGCGACCGTCGATGTCTACGCGGGGCATATTGTTCTCCTCAATTACTTTATAAGGTACGCGTGAAATCTCTTTGCTCACCTGCTGCCAGTTCTCACCCATAAAACGTTTGATTGAGAAAATGGTGCGCTGGGGGTTTGTGATAGCCTGACGCTTTGCGGGGTCGCCCACTTTGCGCTCGCCACCGTCTACGAATGCTACAATTGAGGGGGTAGTGCGTTTGCCCTCGCTGTTTGTGATAACCACGGGCTCGTTGCCCTCAAATACAGAAACACAAGAGTTTGTTGTTCCTAAGTCGATTCCAATAATCTTTCCCATAATTTTATTCTTTTTTTATTTATTATTCAACTTGTTTTTCTGCGCTTTTGTTCGCGCTCATTGGTTATAGTGCAAAGTGTGTGCCAAAATGTTTTTTCGCCGATTTCTCACGTGCCAAACTGCTTTTATGGCATTTTTGTGTGAGGTGGCGTGTCATTTTGTCTGCCATTGTGTCATATTTTGTGGCAGATGCAGCTGTTTGGCAGGTGCTGTCAAGGGGGCGAATGCCTGCTTTTTTCTTTCCACGGGTATTAAATTTGTGAAAAAAGCCTCAATTGCTGAATGTTATTTGTAAATTAGTGGCGCAAATGGCAAAATAAAATGATACACCCCGAAAATGACAGTGCCTACAAGGGATTGAAGGTGAACGACGGTGTTGAGCACCCGGGATCGGTCAATCCTTATCTTGCGGGCAGGCGCGTGAAGCGCCCCTCCTCTTTGTCGGTCGACGATTATGTGCAAGGTATCTTGCGCGGCGACATAACAGTGTTGAGCCGTGCCGTTACTCTTGTGGAGAGTCTTTTGCCCGAGCATCAGGCGACGGCGCAGCAGGTGATTGAGCATCTGTTGCCCCATTCGGGTAAGTCGCTGCGTGTGGGTATCACGGGTGTTCCCGGTGCGGGAAAAAGTACCTCGATAGATGCTTTTGGCATGCATCTCTTGAATGAACGCGGCGGCAAGGTTGCCGTGCTTGCGGTGGACCCGAGCAGTGAACGCAGCAAGGGCAGTATTTTGGGCGATAAAACCCGTATGGAGCGCCTTTCGGCCCACCCCGACGCCTTTATACGCCCGAGTGCATCGGCCGGTTCGTTGGGTGGAGTGGCACGCAAGACACGCGAAACCATTATATTGTGCGAGGCTGCCGGTTACGACAAGATTCTTGTTGAAACGGTGGGAGTGGGGCAGAGTGAAACTGCGGTCTATTCGATGGTCGACTTTTTCCTGCTCATCCAAATTGCGGGTGCGGGCGACGAACTGCAAGGCATCAAGCGCGGAATAATGGAGATGGCCGACGGAATTGTAATAAACAAGGCCGACGGGGCCAATATTGAGGAGGCGCAGCGTGCTGCCACTCACTATCGCAACGCGTTGCAGCTTTTCCCCTTGCCACAGAGCGGTATAAGGCCGCAAGTACTCACATATTCGGGTTTTTACGACCTTGGAATAAAGGAGATATGGGATAATATCTACGACTATATAGGCAAGGTCAAGGCAAACGGCAGTTTCGATGAACGCCGCCACAGCCAGGCAAAATATTGGATGTACGAAACTGTGAACGAGCAGTTGCACAACCGTTTCTATCACGCAAAAGGAATGGAAGAGTTGCTTGCACACTACGAAAAGGAGCTTCTTGCCGGGCGCGTGACATCTTTTGCCGCCGCGGCGGGCTTGCTGGGCTTTTACGATAAAACAGAAAGGGAAAACAATGGATAAGAAAGAGACACGACGCGCCGTGCGTGAGCGCGTGAAAGCCCTGTCGGCCGAGGAGAAGGCGCAGAAATCGACAATGCTTGCGCTTGCGCTTGTGGTGCACCCGGCTGTGAGGTCGGCAGGTGTGGTCGCGCTCTTTTCGCCCCTGCCCGATGAACCGCAGGTAGGTGAGATAATCCCTGTTATTGCGGGTGAGCGCTCGGTTGTGTTGCCCCGCGTGGAGGGCGATGTAATGCGTTTCTATCCATACTCGCCCGCATCAATGGGTACGGGTTCTTACGGAATACAGGAACCGCTCGAAGGTGAAGCTGTCGACCCCTCATCAATTGATGTGATGGTGGTGCCTGGGGTGGCTTTTACCGCCGGCGGTGCCCGCTTGGGGCGCGGCAAAGGGTATTACGACAAATATATGTCGTTGCCCGGGTTCAGGGCGCGCACGTTGGGTGTCTGTTACAGCCAGCAGTTACTCGAGGAGTTGCCGGTTGATGGTCACGATGTAAAAATTGATGAAATAATAAACCGTTAATAAACCACAAAAAAGCACCTCTGTTGAGGCGCTTTTTTTGTGGTTGGCTGTTCTTTTGTTTACGATGCAAGAATCTCCTGTGCACGCACAGTCTCGCGGTCGATGGGCTTATCGTCTTTAATGGCCTTTGTAAAGGGAATGTACACAATTTCGTTGTTGCGCAAGCCAATCATTACGTTGCGCTGTCCCTCGAGCAGGGCATCTATTGCAGCAACGCCCAAACGGCTGGCCAGGATGCGGTCGTTGGCAGTTGGGCTTCCGCCGCGCTGCAGGTAACCGAGGATTGAAACACGAACGTCGAGTTCGGGGAACTTCTGGCGCATGCCCTCGGCAACGTCCATAATGTTATAGTCTTTCTCGCGGCCCTCGGCAAAAAGCACAATACTGCTGCTCTTTGTGCGGCGCAATCCGTTGGCAATAAATTGGTTGATGCGCTCGAATTCGGGGTCTATCTCTGGCAATACGCAAGCCTCGGCACCGGTGGCAAGTGTTCCGTTGAGGGCGAGGAAGCCTGCGTCGCGTCCCATAACCTCTACAATGAAAAGGCGCTCGTGCGACGACGCTGTGTCGCGTATCTTGTCGACACACTCCATAATGGTGTTCAGGGCGGTGTCGTAGCCGATGGTGGTGTCGGTACCATAAAGGTCGTTATCGATTGTTCCGGGGAGGGCAATGCAGGGAATATCATATTCACGGGCAAGGTTGTAGGCGCCGGTGATGGAGCCGTCGCCACCAATAACCACGAGGGCGTCGATTCCCTCTTTCTGCAGTGTGGTGTAACCTATTGCGCGGCCCTCTTCGGTCTTGAATTCGTCGCAACGGCTGGTCTTGAGTATTGTTCCTCCGCGCTGGATGATGTTGCTCACATCCTCGGTCTTGAACTCTTTTATCTCGCCGGTGATGAGGCCTTTATAACCGCGGTAGATACCTTTTACTTTGATGCCGTGATACAAAGCGGCGCGTGTGACAGCGCGTATGCCTGCGTTCATGCCGGGTGCGTCGCCTCCCGATGTGAGAATGCCCACGCAGTTGATTTTGTTTTTCATACTTGGTCGTTTTTATGGTTGTTCTTGTAGTTGAGTATCTCCTGTTTGCAATTCTCCATCAACCATTTGGGGGTTGATGTAGCACCGCATATTCCAATGCTCTCCACATTATCGGTGAGCGAGAGGTCTATTTCGGCCTCACTCTCAATCTGGTGGGAGTTGGGGTTTACGCGCTTGCACTCGTTGAAGAGGATTTTTCCGTTGGAGCTTTTGCGGCCGCATACAAAGAATATAAGTTCGTGGCTCTTTGCAAATTCTCCGATGCCGCTCATGCGGTTGGCCACCTGGCGGCAGACGGTGTCGAACGACTCGCTTTTCTTGTCGGCGTCGATGCGTTGCTCAATGGCTTCGACAATCTGTTTGTAGCCCTCAAGCGACTTTGTGGTCTGCGAGTAGATATAGGTGTTCTTGTCGGTTGCTACCTTCTCTATCTGCGACGGGTTCTCCACCACAATGGCTTCGCCGTGTGTCTGGCCCACAAGGCCCAGAACCTCGGCGTGTCCCGCCTGCCCGTGTATTATTATCTGTCGCTCCTCGCCTTCGGTAGCCTGCCATTTCTGTTTTATGCGCTGTTGCAGCTTGAGCACAACGGGGCAGGTGGCGTCAATAAGTTCGAGGTTGTTGCGGCGTGCCGTTTCGTATGTTTCGGGCGGCTCGCCGTGGGCGCGCAGGAGTACCTTTGCATTGTGTAGCTGCGCAAATGTCGCGTGGTCGATGGTTATGAGCCCGAGATTCTTGAGTCTCTCGCACTCAATGCCGTTGTGCACAATGTCGCCCAAGCAGTAGAGGGTGCCGCCTTTCAGCAGCTCCTCTTCGGCTTTCTGTATGGCAGTGGTTACTCCGAAGCAGAAGCCTGAGTGTTCGTCTATCTCAATTTTCAGCATTGTTGTGTACGTGCTATGAATTGTTCTTTCAACCATTCTTCCTGTTCCTCGCGTGTCATATAGCTGTTGTCGAGAAGTAGAGCGTCGTCGGCCTTTTTCAAGGGGCTCACTTCGCGTGTCTGGTCAATGTGGTCGCGCTGCTGCACGTTTTCGAGTATCTCCTCGAAACAGGGGTTGTCGCCGCGGGCTTTAAGCTCGTCGTAACGGCGCTGTGCGCGCACCTCGGCCGATGCGGTTACAAAAATCTTGAGCTCGGCGTTGGGGAACACGGTGGTGCCAATGTCGCGGCCATCCATTACAATTCCCTTCTTCTCGCCCATTTGGCGCTGCTGTGCAACCATTTCGGCACGCACAAAGTCGAGTGCGGCAACGGGGCTCACCATACGCGATACCTCGAGCGAACGTATTTCGTGCTCCACGTTCTCGCCGTTGAGCAGGGTTATTGAATTCTTTGTTTCGGGGTCGGCTTCGAATGTTATTTTTATGTTGTCAAGCTGCTCGCGCAACTTTTCGGCATCAATTTCGCCGTTAACTATCAAACCGTTTCTCAGGCAGTAGAGTGCAACGGCACGGTACATTGCGCCGCTGTCGAAATATACGTAGCCGATGCTGCGTGCAAGGGCTTTTGCCATTGTGCTCTTTCCGCACGATGAAAATCCGTCAATTGCAATAACAATCTTTTTCATAATCCTTCTTATAGTGTGTACGATACATTGAACAACAGCGACGACGATGAAACGTGCAGCTTGCTGTACGATGCATTCAGTTTAATCTTTTTTATATTAAGGCCGGCTCCTATGCTGAACCCGTCCCATTTGCTGCCGTTGCTCGACAGTTCTTTGGATGTGCGGTAGTTGTAGCCCACAGCGGCGTAAAAACGCTCGCTGAAGAGAAAATCGGCGCCGAAGATAAAGTGCTTGAAAATCTTTTCGCCGGTGTTGTCCTTGCTGCCGTCGGCGTTGTAGAAGTCGTTGCTGCTCCATTTGTGCAGGTTCACCATTGTGACCGACAGGCGCAGCGGTGCGTGTGACAACTTTTTGGTAACACCCAGCTGCAGGTCGAAAGGCATCTTTTCGGTCTTCTCCTCAAAGGCGGTTATCTGCGCGCCGAGGTTTTTTGCCACCAGTGATGCCGAAAGGTTGTTCTCTTCGTCGTAATAGTTGAGTCCCAGGTCTACACCTATTGCAACCGAGCTCATTGTTTCGTATTTCGAGTAGATGAAATTGCCGGTGACGCCGCCACTCCATTTTTCGCTCAGCAGGTGGCTGTATGTGGCCGAAAATACCATATCCTTTGCCGTGAATGTGCCGGTGTAGATGTTTTCGGGGGTGTAACCCTCGAATTCGCCGTAGTCGACATAATGTGCAAAGATAGCTCCCGCCGCCCTCTCGTTGAACACGCGCCCGTAAGCTGCGCTTGCAACCTTGCTGTCGCTCATATAGCTCATATAGCCGAAGCTCAATGTGTTGTGGGTGGAATTTATAAGGAGTGCGGGGTTGTGCGCAGCAAGGGTTATGTCGTCTTCTATAATAGAAATGTTGTTCCCGCCCAGCGCGGCCGCGTGTGACGAATGGGGCAGGCGCAGGAAATTGAATGCAATCTCTCCTGTCTGTCCTTTTGCCGCAGTGAAAGGCAGGGCAATGAGTAATATTTGAAAAAATGTTTTCAGTCTCACTTCGGTAGTCTTTTTCATTTGAATGAAAGTAATGCGAAGATAATGCTTTTTTTCATCTTTTTGCAGCGGGCTGCAGAATAAAAGGATAAAAAACAGCGTTACCATAAAAAATAACTGAAAAAACTGCACTTTATGATGCGGGTGAGCAATAATTTATTTATAAAGTGAAAAAAAAGATGGGTTAAAATGTGAGTATTGAAAAATATTGTTTATTTTTGCCCATTAGAAAAAATACACAAATTTACCATATGAATACAACAAACAATCAAACAACAGGAAACGAACTTCTTGAAGTAAAGAAGAGCGAGAGAGCCAATCTCGAAAAGAACAAAACAGCGTGGCTGTTGATTGGCTACATTATGGTATTTGCCATTCTTTTTGTAGCATTCGAGTGGACCGCTACCGAGAAAAAACACACCGGCGAAGTTGTAAATTCAGGAATTTTGCTGGAAGAGGAGATTATGATTCCCATCACAATGCCCGAAAAGAAGGTAGTTCCTCCTCCTCCTCAGGCAAAACAGATTACCGAGATTCTCGAAATCGTTGAGGACGACGCCGAAATTGAGGAGAGCGAGATTGCTTCGGTTGAGGAGACCGGTGAGGTTGTTGAAATTGCCGATGTAGGCAACGTCGTTGTAGAGGATATTCCCGAGGAAGAGGAAATCTATCAGGTGGTAGAGGACCCTGCAGAGTTCCCCGGTGGTATGCAGGCTCTTATGAAATACTTGCGCGACAATATCAACTATCCCCGTATCTCTCGCGAGAATGGTTCACAGGGTAGAGCTTTTATCAACTTCGTGGTAAACTCCGACGGTTCAATCCAGGATGTTGAGGTGCTCAAGAGCTCAAGCGACATTTATCTCGACAAAGAGGCTGTGCGAGTGGTTGAAGCGATGCCCAAGTGGAAACCCGGTAAACAGGCCGGTAAAGCAGTGCGTGTACGTTTCACATTGCCGGTAACCTTCCGTTTGAAATAATAGAAATACAATATAAAAAGAGGCTGCCAGGTTGTGTAGCCTCTTTTTCATTTTTTAATACCTCTTATAATATGTATAGCTGGGAACAGGCCCGTGAGGCACTTAATACATTCATTGAGAATTTGAAATTCGAGCGTGAGCCGCAGGAGCTCTACGCCCCCATACGATACACCATTGCGCAGAGCGGTAAGCGTGTGCGCCCTGTGCTTTGCCTTATGGCATATAACCTCTACAAGGAGAATGTAGAAGATGTTCTCTATCCCGCCGTGGCAATGGAGACCTATCACAACCACACTCTCATTCACGACGATGTGATGGACCGTGCTACAATACGCCGCGGAAAACCCACCGTGTGTGCAAAATGGGGCGACACGCCTGCAATTCTCTCGGGTGACACCATGCTGTTGCTTGCCTACGAATTCCTTTCTCACGCTCCGGCCGACAAATTGCGCGACGCGCTTGCCCTTTTCACCGAAACGGCGAAAGAGGTGTGCGACGGCCAGCAGTACGACATTGAATTCGAGACACGCAATGCTGTTGCCGAAAGTGAGTATATGGAAATGATACGCCTCAAGACATCGGTGCTCATTGCGGCATCGTTGAAGATGGGCGGTATTATTGCCGGCGCAAGTGAGGCCGACCTGCAGAACCTTTACGCCTACGGCGAGACTTTTGGCCTTGCCTTCCAGTTGCAGGACGACCTTCTCGATGTTTACGGCGACGCAGCCCTTTTTGGCAAGAAAATAGGTGGCGACATACGTTGCAACAAAAAGACATTTCTTCTTATAAAGGCAATGGAGCTTGCGCAGCCCGCCCAGCGCGCTGCAATGAAAGAGTGGATGGATAACCCCGCCTGCGACGCCGACGAAAAGGTGGCTTTCTTCACCAATATGTACAATACATTGGGTGTTAAAGAGGCGTGCGAGCAACGTATTGCCGCTCTCTTTGCAAAATGCGATACATACCTCGAAAATCTCTCGGTTCCCGCCGAAAGAAAAACTGCATTGAAGAGTTTTGTTGACTCCTTGTTGAACCGCAATCTGTAAAAAATGCCCTATCGTCGCCTGCCAAAAACCGATCAAGCACGCATACGTGCCCTGCGCACAGCTGTTGAAAGCAGCGTGCAGAACGGCGTATTCACCAACGTGCTTTCTCACAACACATATTACAAGGCCAAAACCTTCCTCGACCGCTTTTCGCGCGAGGTTACAACATACAAGCGTTGTGTTGCCGAACAGGCTTCGAAGCGCGGTAACAGCGACTATGAGGCTGCGCTCAAGCGTGCCCGAATGTATGTGTCGCATTTCATTCAGGTGTTGAGTATGTCAATAATGCGTGGCGAAATTGCCCGTAGCAAGCGCCCCTATTATGGCCTGCCGCAGGACGAAGATACAACCCCGTCGCTTTTCTCCGAAACATCGGTGCTCGAGTGGGGCGCAAAGATAATTGAGGGCGAAAAACGCCGTCAGGGCGAGGGTGGAGTACCCATCTACAACCCTACGATGGGCCGCGTGTCGGTTGCCTATGAACTGTTCAAGGAGAAATATGAAAAGCAACACTCTTTGCAGCAGCGCACCGCCGAGGCTCTGCGCAATATTTCGGATATGCGTTTCGAGGGCGACGAGATAATATTCGAGGCGTGGGGTGAAATTGAAAAGGCCTTCTCTTCGTTCACCGGCGATGCCCGAATAAAAAAATGTGCCGAATATGGCGTGATATACTACTACCGCACCGACCGTGGAAAAAAGAGCGAAGAGGCCGATGAATAGTTTCATAGATACACATACCCATCTTTTTTGCGAGGAATTCAACGCCGACAGGGACGCTGCAGTTGAACGCGCCGTTGCTGCCGGAGTGGGGCGCTTGTGCCTTCCGTCGATTAACCGCGCTTCGCTTGCTCCGTTGCTCGAAATGTGCAACCGCCACAAGGGCGTGTGCTATCCAATGATAGGTCTTCATCCCACCGATGTCGACGCAAACTACCGCGAAGAACTGCAGGAAATGGAAAAGATGCTCCTTGCCAGCGAGCGTTTCATTGCAGTGGGCGAGGTGGGGCTCGATTTTTATTGGAGCGAGGAGTTCCGCAGCGAGCAGTTTGCGGCGTTCGATGCTCAAATAGGTTGGGCGAAAAAACATTCTTTGCCGCTTGTGATACACTCGCGCAACGCATTCAAAGAGCTTGCCGATGTAATGGAAAAACACCGTTCGGCAGGGTTGACAGGCGTTTTCCACTGCTTCTCGGGCGATGAGGCCGAGGCCGAGGCGCTCCTCTCGCACGAGGGCTTTTTCCTGGGCGTGGGCGGTGTGCTTACATACAAGAATTCAACGCTGCGTGGTGTGCTTGCATCGGTACCGTTGGAGCGTTTGGTGCTTGAGACCGATTCGCCTTATCTCACTCCCGTACCTCACCGTGGCAAACGTAACGAGAGTGCATATATACCTCACATTGCCGCCGCCCTTGCAGCGGTATATGGCTGCACTGTTGAGCGCGTGGCGCAGGTGACAACCGAAAATGCTTTGCGTCTTTTTCCCAAAATGGCTGCGGGCGAGTAAAATTGAACAATAATGAACATTAATAGAATAAATATATTTCCACAGGGCGAAAAGGTGCTCATAGCCGGCCCTTGCAGCGCTGAAAGCGAGCAGCAGGTGATGGCAATTGCCGGCGAGCTTGCATCGCAGGGTGTTACGTTGTTCCGTGCAGGCTTGTGGAAACCCCGTACACGCCCCGGTTGTTTCGAGGGTGTGGGCTCCGAAGGCTTGCAGTGGCTTGCGGCAGTGAAGAAAGAGTACTCCTTGCCCGTGTCGACCGAGGTTGCAACACCCGCCCACGTTGAGGAGGCTTTGAAGGCCGGGATCGACGTCCTTTGGGTGGGAGCGCGCACAACCACCAACCCTTTTGCCGTGCAGCATCTTGCCGATGCGTTGCGCGGGGTGGATGTTCCCGTTCTTGTGAAAAACCCCGTAAACCCCGACCTTGAGCTGTGGATAGGTGCGTTGGAGCGTCTTTACAACAGCGGTGTTACGCGTTTGGGTGCAATTCATCGCGGCTTTTCATCTTATGGCGAAAAGATATTCCGCAATTCTCCTCAGTGGCAAATTCCTCTTGAACTTAAAAACCGTCTGCCCGAAATTCCTCTCTTGTGCGACCCTAGCCACATTGGCGGTAACAAGGATTATATAATGTTGCTGTCGCAGCAGGCAATGGACCTTAACCTCGACGGCCTTATGATTGAGGTTCATAACAACCCGCAGTGTGCGTTGAGCGATGCGCAGCAGCAGATTACCCCTGCTCGTCTTGCCGAAATAATGGAGAGCCTTGTGCATCGTTCGGTGGCAAGCGACTCTGCAGCCATAGCCCCTTTCCGTGAGCAGCTCGACTCGATAGACAGCGAACTGCTGCGCCTTCTTTCGAAACGTATGGAGATTGCCCGCGAGATAGGCCGCATAAAAAAAGAGAAAGGGCTCACTGTCTTTCAGCCTTTCCGTTATAAAGAGATTATGGAGCGCTACTCGTCGTTGAGCAGCAGCAACAGCATAGATGCCGACGCTGCGAAGAATCTTTTTGAGGCCATCCACTCCGAGAGTATCCGCCAACAGTTGCTCATTGTAAACGAAAAATAATATACAATGCCGGCAATTTTCAGAACAACCTTTGCTGCGCTTTGCGCTCTGTTGTTTGCCGCCTGTAGCGGCGCGCCTGTGGTTGCCACCGCTGTGCGGCAGGGCGACACGCTTGCCATGCACCACTCGCGTCTGTTGCATATAGTCAGTTGCGACAGCTTTTCGGTGGTGGAGATAAAAAATCCGTGGCGGCAGGGGCTTCTGCACCGTTATCTGCTAGTCGACCGCGATAGCGCATTGCCGCAGAATATGCCTGCGGGCACTCTTTTGCGCACCCCTCTTTCCCGTTCTTTGTTCTTTTCGGGCGTGCACGTTGCGTTGCTCGAGGAACTGGGCGCTGTAGCTGCTGTCCGCGGAGTGTGTGACGCCCGTTATATGCCGTTGCAGGCAGTGGAGCGTGGCGTTGCATCGGGTTATATTGCCGACTGCGGCAGCTCGCTCAACGTTGATGTGGAGCGGGTGGTGCAGCTTGCGCCCGATGCCGTTTTTGTGTTGCCGTTCGAAAATGGCGGTTACGGTAAGCTCGAAAAACTGAAATATCCGTTGGTGGAGTGTGCCGAATATATGGAGCCTTCGCCCCTTGCCGCTGCCGAGTGGATGCGCTTTTACGGCCGTCTGGTGGGTTGCGGCGAAAAGGCCGACTCGCTTTTCGATGCAGTGTGCAACGCATACACTTCAATAGCGGCAAAAGCTTCTGCAGCCGATGAGGCTCCCACGCTTATGTGCGAGCTCAAAAGCTCGTCGGCGTGGTATGTGCCTGCTGCCGAGAGTACAATGGGGCAAATGTACAAAACTGCCGGTGCCGACTATCTGTTTGCTGCCCACCACGGCAGCGGCTCGGTGCCATTGTCGTTCGAAACGGTGCTCCACAAGGCTGCCGATGCGCGTTTCTGGCTTTTCAAGTATAATTCCCGAGTGGAAAAGAGATACTCTTCGTTGCTGAACGAGTTTTCGGGCTATGCCCATTTTGCACCCTTCAGGGAACGTAATATATATGCTTGTAACACAGCGCGCAAGCCTGTTTTCGAAGAGACGGCCTTTCATCCCGAGCTTCTGCTGAAAGAGCTTGTGGCTATTTTCCACCCATCTATTTTCCCGGGTTATGAAACAAGATATTATGAGAAACTGCAAGAATAGGAACGTTTTGCTTTTCGGTGGCTGGGCCCTGCTGCTTGTGCTGCTTTTTATGGCCAACCTTTTTTGGGGGTCGGTCGATGTACCTGCCTCTTCGGCCATCGACATTCTTCTGGGTGGCGATGGAGGTAACGAGGGCTGGCGGCTCATTCTGCTTGAAACACGCCTGCCGCAGGCTGTGACGGCGCTCCTGGCGGGTATGGCGCTTGCGGTGTCGGGCCTTGTGCTTCAAACGCTTTTCAATAACCCGCTTGCGGGCCCCGAGGTGCTTGGCATAAACAGCGGTGCAGGGCTTGGTGTTGCGGTGGTGATGCTGCTGTTGCAGGGTGTCTTTGTGGCGGGAGAGGCAGTTGTGGGCGGTTATGTGGCAATGCTTGTGGGCGCATTCTTGGGCGCGTTGCTCATTATAATGCTTGTGCTTGCTTTGTCCGGGATGTTGTCGGGAACGTTATATCTGCTCATTGCGGGCCTTGCGATAAGTTACCTTGCGTCGGCTGCAATTTCAATATTGAACTACTTTTCCACTGCCGACGGCGTACATTCTTATCTCATTTGGGGTATGGGTAGTTTCGGTGGTGTCTCTTTGGCTCAATTGCCGCTGTTTGCGCTTCCTCTGCTGGCGTTGCTCGTTTGGTCTCTGCTTATGGTAAAGCCTTTGAATGCCCTTCTTCTTGGAGACAATTATGCGCGCAATCTTGGGGTAAATACCCGCCTTGTGCGCGGTGTCCTGCTTTTTATCGTGGGGATGCTCACAGCTGTCGTTACGGCTTTTTGTGGCCCGATAGCTTTTCTGGGGCTTGCAGTTCCTCATTTGGCGCGTATGGCTGTGGGCAGTGCCAACCACAGGGTGTTGCTGCCGCTCACAATTCTGCTCGGAGGGTCGGTGGCTCTCGCCTGCAACCTTGTGTGCCAGTTGCCGGGTGAGCGTGGGTTGCTGCCTTTGGGTGCCGTAACAGCTGTTATCGGTGTACCGGTCATTATCTATGTGGTGCTCAAAGAGCGCTTTTCCCGTTAGTTTTTAATTTTGCAGAATAATTGTATTCATATACTTTAATAAAATAATATCAACGAGCGGTTGCTGTTAATATTATTTTCACTATATTTGCGATATTATTGTGAAAGATTGCTTTGTATGGTGTGCTATGCGTATCATCGGCATTTTTCTCAATAAAGTCACATTTGTGACACGACATACAAAAATAGCGCATTAGCTTTACTATCTTACTGATGGAGGCTTTAGCCTCGGCAAGGCATTGGGCCTTGTTAAACTTGGCGGTTTATTAGAGAAAGAATAGTGGCAAAGTTGATGTCCGCGCTGTGTATACGGCGTGGGCGATTTGCATATCTTTCTTTCGGGTACGCCAAGACCTCATCAGTGGATAATGTAAATTGTCCACGTTTTTTTTGTAACATACGAACCGAATGAAAGGTTTGCGAAATTGTTGATAATCACTAACCATAAATTTGATAAGATGAAAAAAACATTACTCTTTTTGATGGGCGTTTTCTGTGCGGTGTCGCAGATAATGGCCGACAAGATAGAGGTGTCCACAACCTTGCCCGCCAATGGCAAGCCCGAACACGTCTATACTATGGTAAATGGTAACAATGTCTATTCGAATGCATTGACCGCTCCCACACAGACTGCCGAAAAGTATGGCCTTTTTGCATTTTATGCAGTAGATGGCGTTGAAAATGCCTACTACATATACAGCCATAATGGTAAAAAATGGTTGACATACACTCCTGCCGCAAGCTACAATAACGGTAAGGATTTCGTGAAACTGAGCGACACAAAGCCCGAAAACTATTTCCTTGTTGAGAATTATTCGGGCGATAATTATCAAATCCGCCCCTTTACCACATCGGGTGGGCACGACAAGTATGTAAACTGGTTCCAGGGTGTAGATGGCAACCCTTATGACGGCGCAAACACACTCGGCCTTTGGCAGGCGGATGCCAATGCCGATCCTGGCAGCCGCTACCTCTTTACCGAGTTTGTAATAGTGGAGCGTGTTTATACCATTAATGTTCCCGAGGGAAACACCATAAAGATTGGCGACGAAACATTTGCCAATGGCGATACATACACCATTGAGGGCTCGGTGTCAAAGAGCGACATCACAGTGGTTGCTCCCGAGGGACAGTTTGCAGCGGTAGCTGTTGACGATGAGGCTGCCACCATTACTGTGAACTTTGCAACACTTCCCGTGCTCCCCGCTTGCCAGGCATACACCAATGCCGTTGTCTATCCTGCACAGCAAGATGCCGTGGGTGCAGCCGTGGCCACCGAGGATAACGGCACATATGTGCTTAGTAACAATGTGCTTGCAGCAGGCTTTATGAAGGTGGGCAATGCCATCTACTTTGCGGGTTCAAACGCAATGGACCTTGTAGCCGGCACCGAAATCTTCAGCGTAGCTTTCGGTAATGGCGACAATGTATATGCATCGGGTATGAAGCTCAATAGCGTGGAGTTGCAAGACCTCGCTGCCAACCCCAATGCAGTTGGTGGTGCCGAGCATTTTGCAGGTAAGCAGCTTGTTGCAAACTACGAATATACCTACAAAGAGAAGAAGGTGGAAATCGTATGGCGTGCAGTGCTGCGCGATGGTAGCCACTATCTGCGCACCGAAATGGACCTCTACGGTGTTGACGATGTGGATATGTTCAATATCATACCTCTTATGTACAACGTGGATACCAAGGCTGCCGGCTCAACACCCGCAGTTGTGGGTAACACCCGCGGTGCAGTGCTTATGAGCAACAAAATATTTGCCGGTCTCGAAACTCCTACAGCCTACAATACCGTGGGCGGTGCATCGGGCGAGGAGGACAACTACAACCTCACCACCACAATGAACCCCATTTCTCTTACAAAAGATTCTTGGGTGCAGGTTGCCGATGCCGATGTTCCCAACCGCATAGTAGAGGCAATAGGTGTAGATTATCCCAATATCTATGCATACTGTCATGAGGGCCTCGAGCTCAAGGCGAACCAAAAGGTAGAGGTTATAGTTGAGTATGTGAGTGGTGCCAACCGTTTGAACCTCGGTGGCGTGGATATCCTCGATGACAACAATTCAATTGCAGCCAACGACTACCACAGCGGTTACACAGGTACTGCCAAGAACAACAACAACTTCAGCTTCATTGCTCCCAACGACGGCACATTCACACTCCGCGTAATGATTGAGAACAAGAGCGAGGCTATCACGGCATCGAGCAAAATTACAGTGAAGATATACACACCCAAAGAGGGCGTTGTAATAAATGCCGACGTAGTGGGTATTCAGGGCCGTTGGAGCCGCAATACCACATTGCAGGCAGGCGAAACCTGGAAGGTGGGTGCCGTTGTAGGTCTTGTGGCACAGGATGGCTCACAGGCCGACGCCAATATTCACAATACACAGAAACGCCGTTCATTCCTCGCATACAGCGAGCGCGAGCGTGCAGTGCCCTGGCGTGCATTCCCCCACTATAACAGCTGGTACGAACTTAATATCAATCGCAACAACGCCGCTCCCGGCAGCGAGCACACCAACTTCACATCGGCCGATATCGAAGATGTTCTCCAGAATTGGAAGACCGCTTTCTACGACCGTTACGGCCACGGCCCTGTAGCCTTTGTTATTGACGATGGTTGGGACAACTACGGCACCTGGACATTCCACAGCGGCTTCCCCGATGAGATGCGTCCTATGGCACGCCTTGCCCAGGAGATGGGTGCCGGTGTTGGTGCTTGGTTAGGCCCTGTCGGCGGTTATGGCCAGAGCGGTAACTATCGCCGTGCATACTGGAACGCCGAAAACCGTGGTGGTATGCAGTTGTCCAACCCCGCATACTATCAGACATTCAAGGATGCTGCATATAACCTTGTAAAGAATCAGGGCGACTATAAATTCTTCAAGTTCGACGGTATTTCGGCACAGTTTACATCTGTAGGTCCCGATGCGGGTGATACAGGTAACGAGAATGCCGAGGGTATCATACGCCTCGAGCGTTATGTGCGCGAGGAGCTGCGCGAGGATATCTTCTTCAACACCACTGTGGGTACCTGGGCAAGCCCCTTCTGGTACCAGATAAGCGATGCCACCTGGCGTCAGGAGAACGACCACGACCGCATTGGTAACAATGCTATCAAGCGCGAGAATTGGATTACATACCGCGATAACCTTGTGCATCAAAACTATGTAACAAACTCGCCCATATGCCCCATCAACACATTGATGACTCACGGCTTTATGCTCACACAGTTTGGTCCTCCCGCAGGTGACGAGCGCGATTACGATGCCGTGCTCCGCGAGATGCGTTGCGCATTCGTTTGCGGTTCGGGCGTTGTGGAGCTCTATGTCGATTATGCATTGCTCAACAGCATTAACAACGGCCAGTTGTGGGCCGACATTGCAGAGTGCATCGCTTGGCAGAAACGTAATGCCGATGTATTGCCCGATACACATTGGGTAGGTGGCGATCCTTGGACAGGCAGCGCTGCACAGGTTTACGGTTGGGCCTCTTGGAACGGTACAAAATCTACACTTGCACTGCGCAACGGTAGCAACGACCAGAAGAACTACACATTCACATTGCGCAAGGCGCTCAACATCCCTGCCAATGTAAACGGCAGCATCATCCTGCGTTCTTCATTCGCTTCGCAGGCTGCACTTGCAGGCCTCAACGAGGGCCAGGCCATCAACATCGACGATGAACTCACCGTTACACTGCCCGCAAGCTCGCTCTTCTGCTTCGACGGTATTGATGCAGCAGCTGCTTTCAGCCCCGTAGAGAGCATAGCGCTTGCAACAGAGAACGATGCCGTGGAGGTAGCGCTCAACCGCACAATGGTTGTAACAGCAACCGTGAACCCTACCGAGGCTGCATTCCACGCCCTTGAGTGGACAACAAGCGATGCAAGCATTGCTACAGTGAACAACGGCCTTGTGAAGCCTGTTGCCGAGGGCGAGGTTACCATCACCGCCACCGCAAAAGACGGTTCGGGCGTTTCGGCATCGGTTACAATAAAGGTTACTCCCAAAATTGTGGAGCCCTATGCAACCAACTTCGACAAGAATATGAACCCTGCGAAAACACACCGCAAGATAACAAACATTGTTTTCACCGAGGAGGGAGCCGAACCACAAACTATTGAGGTGAACGTTGCAAAGCCCTACTTCGACAAAACAGCCGATGAAAGCTGCATGCTCACCTGCACTCCCGGTTCCACAATCAATGTAACGCTCAACAAAGATGGCAACTGGATGAACGCCTATGTATACATCGACCTCGATGGCGACCAGCAATTCTCCTTCAACGAAGGCTCAACCGACCAGAGCGGCACCGATGTTATGTCGTTCAGCTTCTACACCGGCAATTTCAACGACGACGTGAACGGCGGTGTAAACTCTGCAGGCACATCATTGACAGGCAATGCACGTAACACAATGGCTTTGCCCTCGTTTACGGCTCCCGACACCGATGGCGACTACCGCATCCGTTTCAAGATGGACTGGAACAGTATTGATGCCGGCGGCCAGATAGCTGCCGACGGCACCTGCCTTGGTAACAACGGTTTCCTTGCCAACAGCGGTACTATTGTAGATGCCACCTTGCGCGTTGTTTCATCTGCCACAGGCATTGAAATTATAGAGGCTCAGGATGGCGAGGCAGAGCTTTACGACCTCAGCGGACGCAAGTTCGAAACCGCTCCTGCAAAGGGTATGTACATTATGAATAACAAGAAGGTGGTTAAGTAACCAATCTTCCATATCCCCCCTACAAAAAATGGTGCAGCCACGGCTGCACCATTTTTTGTAGGGATAGGAATCTGCTAACAGAAGAGCAATATCATCATCTGTGCGGTAAGTATCCTCAGGAACATTGCAAGGGGGTACACAGTGGCGTATCCCACAGCGGCCTTGTCGCTGTTCTTGTCCTGCTCGTTTGCAAAGGCGAGGGCAGGAGGGTTGGTGCACGAGCCCGACATTACTCCAATGAGTGTGATGTAGGGTATCTTCAACCCAAAGCGGCCCACAACGCCCGCTATGAGCAACGGTACAATTGTTATAATGGCTCCATAGAGAATCCACCACATTCCGCCGTTGTTCACAATTGTATCTACAAAGCCTTTGCCGGCCTCCAGGCCCACACAGGCAAGGAACAGTGAAATACCAATCTCTCTAATCATAAGGTTGGCGCTCATTGTGGTGTATGTGACAAGGTGATATTTGGGGCCGAAACGGCTGATGAGTATGGCAACCACCAACGGACCGCCTGCGAGGCCAAGTTTCACGGGCTGCGACATACCGGGAACGAAAATGGGGAGGCTACCCAAAATGCAACCGAGTGCAATTCCTATAAAAATGGGGATAAGGTTGGGGTGGTCGAGGTGCTTGCGCGAGTCGCCCAGAATTCTCTTTACACTGCCCACTGAGCTGTCGAGTCCCACAACTGTTACAATGTCGCCAAGCTGCAGGCGCAGGTCGGGAGAGGCTACAAGGTCAATGCCGGCGCGGTTTACTCTTGTGAGGTTCACTTTGAAATTCTGTCGCAAGCTCAATTTCGCAAGAGCAACACCATTTAGTTTGGGGTTTGTAACAATTACCTTGCGCGACTTGAACTGCGAGTCGGCCTTGTCCCAGTCTACAATACATTCGCTGCCGAAAAGGTTCAGAATACCCTCGCGCAACGACGGCTTTGCAATGACAAGGAACTTGTCGCCCACCTGCATTGTGCTTTTCGAGTTTGCAATTTCAATCTCTTTTGTAACCGAGTGCAGAATTCTCGATACTACAAAGTCGTAATTCTGGCTGCGACGAATCTCTTCGAGTGTCTTGCCGGCAATGGTGGGGTTCTTCACCTGAATGGTGATGGGCTCCACGGTGTGCTCGTTTTTTGTGTTGTCGCTGGCGGGCACAATGTCCTTGCGGTAGAAAACGGCTTTAATTGCAAGCATCGAAAGGATGCAGCCTATAACACCGAGAGGATAGGCTACGCTGTAGCCCAGTGCGATGTCGGTAGCCGATGTTCCTGTGATTTCGGTGTAGGCCTGCTGTGCAGCTCCCAGTCCGGGAGTGTTTGTCACCGCACCCGACAGAATACCTGTAACCGTGGTTATGGGAGTGCCTGTGGTATAGTGTACACCAAGCGCCGAAAGCACGTCGAAAAGCACAATTACGCAGGTGAGCATACACAATGTAAGGCCGCCCGACTTGAAACTCGAGAAGAAACCGGGACCCACCTGCAAGCCTATGGAGAAAACGAACAGAATGAGGCCGAACTCCTTTACAAAATGTAATAAATCACCATTTAGCGTGAAGCCGAAATGGGCAAAGAAGATACCCACGAAGAGAATCCATGTTACGCCGAACGAAATTCCCGCAACCTTTATGCGTCCGAGCATAATACCGAAGGCTATTGTGAGCGCGAGAATAATCATTGAATGTGCAATTCCGCCGCTCCATTGCCCCGGCGTTCCTTGCAATAAATTAAGTAAAAAATCCATAATCTGCTATGTCTTTTATAGTGTTTATAATCCTCTTTTTAATAGCGCTGCAAAGTTACGCCATAACAAATGGTAAAATAACTTAAAAAAAGTGATACTTTCGATAGGTTTGATAGAAAAAAGTAATAAATAGTGGAAAATTGTCAATGCAGTGTGTTGCATAATCCCCTGTGCTCCAGTGGCTCATAAAAGCAAAAAGTCCTTAATTTCAAGCAAAAAGATATTTTTCTTTATTTTTTGCCTTACACGTTGCTATTTTTCCTGTATTTTTTTTGTTATGCTGAAAAAAGAGATTATTTTTGCGGTCGAATATCAACGGCATAAGCCTGTTGCAACGATTAAATACAAAATAAACAATGCAACTCCACACAACATCCATCAACACCATTAACGTGGTGGTCGTCCTATCGGAAAAAATGGGATGAGACGGGCTGTGTGTATATTGAAACGTGCCTTTCTCTGTTAATGAGGAGGGCTTTTTTATTACTAAACAGCAGGGAATTTCTCTCTTGAACAGGGTTTTCTCCTCTGTAAAAAGAATTGTCAAAATGAAAAATAAACTCAGAAGTGCGCAGTGCACCGAAGGCCGTCGTATGGCGGGTGCAAGAGCATTGTGGATAGCAAACGGTATGAAACGCGAGATGTTCGGTAAGCCCATTATCGCAATCGCAAACTCGTTCACACAGTTGGTGCCCGGCCACACTCATCTCCACGAGGCGGGCCAGATTGTGAAGCAGGAAATTGAAAAGCTCGGTTGCTATGCAGCGGAATTCAACACCATTGCCATTGACGACGGTATTGCAATGGGCCACGACGGTATGCTCTATTCGCTCCCCTCGCGCGATATTATTGCCGACAGCGTAGAGTATATGTGCAACGCCCACAAAGTGGATGCTCTTGTGTGCATTTCGAACTGCGACAAAATTACTCCCGGAATGTTGATGGCCTCAATGCGCCTTAACATCCCCACTGTGTTCGTTTCGGGTGGCCCTATGGAAAAGGGTACATGGAAGAGCGAAAACCTCGACCTCATATCGGCAATGGTAAAAGCTGCCGACACAAGCGTGAGCGACGAAGAGCTTGCCGAGGTTGAAAAGCGCTCATGCCCCGGTTGCGGTTGCTGCTCGGGTATGTTCACTGCCAATTCAATGAACTCACTCACCGAGGCTATCGGTCTCTCTTTGCCCGGTAACGGAACAATTCTTGCAACACACACCAACCGTGTTCAGCTCCTCAAGGACGCTGCGAAGCAGATTGTTACCAATGCCCTCAAATACTACGAGGAGGGCGACGATAGCGTTCTTCCCCGCAGTATTGCAGTGCGCGATGCGTTCCTCAACGCAATGACACTCGACATTGCAATGGGTGGTTCAACAAATACAATCCTCCACCTGCTTGCAGTTGCACAGGAGGCAGGCGTAGACTTCAAGATGGCCGACATCGACCGTCTGAGCCGTGGAGTACCTTGCTTGTGCAAGTTGGCTCCCAACGGCCCCAAGTACAGCGTACAGGACTGCGGTCGTGCAGGAGGTATCATAGGAATTATGGGCGAGCTCGCAAAGGGCGGCCTTCTCAATACATCGCTCAAGCGCGTTAACGGTGCTACTTTGGGCGAGGATATTGCAAAATACTGTATCACCGGCGAGACAATTGATGCCGAAGCAAAGCGCATCTACAGCACAGGTCCCGCAAATGTGTTCTGCAATGTAATGGGTGCTCATAGCTCTGTGTTCGAGACACTCGACACCGACCGTGAGAACGGTTGCATCCGCGACCTTGAACACGCTTACACAAAAGACGGTGGCCTCGCAATCCTCTTTGGAAACATTGCACAGGACGGGTGCGTGGTAAAAACAGCAGGCGTCGATGAGAGCATTTGGAAATTCACCGGCACCGCAAAGGTTTTCGACTCGCAGGACGCTGCAGTTGAGGGCATTCTTGGTGGTGATGTAAAGGCCGGCGATGTAGTGGTAATTGTGTACGAAGGCCCCAAGGGCGGTCCCGGTATGCAGGAGATGCTCTATCCCACATCGTACATAAAATCGCGTCACCTCGGAAAAGAGTGCGCTCTCATTACCGACGGCCGTTTCAGCGGTGGAACATCGGGATTGAGTATCGGCCACATTTCACCCGAGGCGGCAGCCGGTGGTAACATCGGTAAGTTGCGCGACGGCGACATTATAGAAATAGACATTCCCGCACGTACCATAAACGTAAAACTCACCGACGAGGAGCTCGAAGCACGCGAAATGTTCCCTCTCACACGCGACAGGGTTATTTCAAAGAGCCTCAAGGCATATGCCAATATGGTAAGTTCAGCCGACAAGGGCGGTGTGAGAATAATATCAGAGTAACAATTAAATGATAACCGATGAAAAAAGAATTAATCTCGGGAGGTGAAGCCCTCCTTCGTTCACTGAAGAACGAAAATGTAGATACAATCTTCGGCTATCCGGGCGGCTCCATTATACCGGT
Organism: Bacteroidaceae bacterium; assembly: GCA_045636125.1. Lineage (GTDB taxonomy): Bacteria > Bacteroidota > Bacteroidia > Bacteroidales > Bacteroidaceae > HGM04593. Next base: position 35,758 of record JAZTWX010000025.1, on the reverse strand, counting down.
ATTCGACTCTCTTTATGACTACAGGGACGACTTCCGTCAAATTCTTGTACGTCACGAACAGGCTGCGGTACACGCGGCGCAGGGATATGCACGAAGCTCCGGCCGTGTGGGTGTCTGCATTGTTACAAGTGGCCCCGGTGCCACAAACACCCTCACCGGTATAAGCGATGCAATGCTCGACAGTACTCCGGTGGTAATTATTGCCGGACAGGTAAGTTCGGCAGTGCTTGGAACCGATGCTTTCCAGGAAATTGACCTTGTGGGTGTTACACAGCCCATATCAAAATGGAGTTATCAGGTGCGTAACGCCGAAGATGTTGCTTGGGCAGTATCGCGCGCATTCTATATTGCAAGCACAGGTCGCCCCGGCCCTGTGGTGCTCGACTTTACAAAGAACGCCCAAATGGCAAAGGTTCTCTACGAGCCTGTAAAAGTGGAGTCGGTGCGCAGTTATGTGCCTTATCCCACCCCCAACGCTGCCGCAATTAAAGAGGCTGCCGAGCTCATCAACCGTGCAAAGCGTCCTTTTGTTCTTGTAGGTCAGGGCGTGGAGCTTGGAAACGCTCACAAGGAACTTACCGATTTCCTTGAAAAAGGAAACCTCCCTGCAGCACGCACACTGCTTGGCCTTTCGGCTCTTGCATCGGACCACCCCCTGTGTATGGGTATGCTGGGAATGCACGGAAACCTCGGCCCCAACATCAACACCACCGAATGTGATGTGCTCATAGCAATAGGTATGCGTTTCAGCGACCGTGTAACCGGTAATATGGATACATATGCAAAGCAGGCGAAAATCATTCATCTCGATGTTGACAAGGTTGAAATTGACAAGAACATTTCAATTGACATCCCCGTAATTGGCGACTGCAAGGAGACATTGCCTCTCCTCACCGAGCAGTTGCAGGGTGTCGACCGCACCGAGTGGATTTCTCGCTTTGCCGAGTATGACAAAATAGAAAAGGAAAAGGTAATTGACAAGGCTATTTACCCCGTTGACGGCCCCGTTCTCATGGGTGAGGTTGCTCGCAAGGTAAGTGAAGCTGCCGGCGACAATGCTGTGCTTGTAACCGATGTGGGCCAGAACCAGATGTTCGCGGCACGTTATTTCAAGTACAAACAGCCCCGCAGCATAATAACATCGGGTGGTCTTGGAACAATGGGCTTCGGCCTTCCCGCAGCAATGGGCGCCACAATGGGTGCTCCCCACAGAACAATATGTTTGTTCGCGGGTGACGGCGGTTTCCAGATGAATATGCAGGAACTCGGAACCATTATGGAGCACAAGTGCCCCGTGAAGATGGTTGTGCTCGACAACAACTACCTTGGAATGGTGCGCCAGTGGCAGGAACTCTTCTACGAGAACCGTCTTTCGTGGACACCAATGTGCAACCCCGACTTCTGCAAGCTTGTAGAGGCCTATGGCATTCCCTCACGCTTTGTCGATAAACGCGAAGAACTCGACGCGGCCATTCAGGAGATGCTTTCAACCCCTGGCCCCTTCTTGCTGAATGTTGCCGTTCGTGCCGAGGATAATGTCTTCCCTATGGTACCCCTTGGAGCTACGGTTAGTGATATGATATTTGAATAAGAATTATGGAGAAGAAACTATATACCGTTATTGTATATTCCGAAAATATTGCCGGAATGTTGAACCAGGTTACGGCGGAATTTACCCGTCGTCAGATGAATATCGAGACTTTGAACGTTTCCTCTTCACACATTGAGGGTGTTCACCGTTACACAATTTCGTTGTGGACAACCGAGTGGCTCATTCAGCGTGTAACCAAGAGAATCGAGAAAAAGATAGATATTCTCAAAGCCTACTATTTTACCGATAACGAAATTTTCATTCAGGAGGTGGCACTCTACAAGTTGTCGACACCCCGCCTGCTCGAAAACAAACAGATATCTAAAATAATCCGTCACAACAACGCCCGTGTAATTGAGGTGAACTCAACCTACACCGTTGTTGAAAAGACCGGAAAGACCGATGCTGTTATGAGCCTTTATAAGGAATTTGTTGCCGAGCAGTGTGTGTTGCAGTTTGTAAAGTCGGGCCGTGTGGCAATTACCCGCGATGTTAACCTTAACCTCAGCGACCACCTTTTCGACAATGATGCAACAAGAAATATCAACAGATAATAAAATAAAAACAAAAACTAATAATTAAAAAATTACAACTATGGCAGAAATGAATTTTGGCGGTGTAATTGAAAACGTAATTACACCCAAAGAGTTTTCTTTGGAGAAAGCTCGTGAGATTTTGAAAGACGAAACAATTGCAGTTCTCGGCTACGGCGTTCAGGGCCCCGGTCAGGCTTGCAACTTGCGTGACAATGGTTTCAACGTAATCGTTGGCCAGCGCGAGGGTAGCACATACGACAAAGCCGTTAAAGACGGTTGGGTTCCCGGTGAGACTCTCTTCTCTATCGAGGAGGCTGCCGAGAAGGGTACTATCGTATGTATGCTTCTTTCTGACGCTGCACAGATAGCTATCTGGCCCAAAGTTAAACCTTACTTGACAGCCGGTAAAGCTCTCTACTTCTCACACGGTTTCGGTATCAACTGGAGCGACAGAACAGGTATCGTTCCTCCCGCTGATATCGACGTTATTATGGTTGCTCCCAAGGGTTCAGGTACCTCTTTGCGTACAATGTTCCTCGAGGGCCGTGGTTTGAACTCTTCTTACGCTGTTTACCAGGATGTAACAGGTAAGGCTCTCGACCGCGTTATCGCTTTCGGTATCGGTATCGGTTCGGGTTATATGTTCGAGACTACTTTCCAGCGCGAGGCTGTTTCTGACCTCACCGGTGAGCGTGGTTCTTTGATGGGTGCTATCCAGGGCTTGCTCTTGGCTCAGTACGAGGTATTGCGTGAGAACGGTCACACTCCTTCAGAGGCGTTCAACGAGACAGTTGAGGAGCTCACACAGTCTTTGATGCCTTTGTTCGCAAAGAACGGTATGGACTGGATGTACGCTAACTGCTCTACAACAGCTCAGCGTGGCGCTTTGGACTGGATGACTCCTTTCCACGATGCAATCAAGCCCGTAATGTACCAGCTCTACGATTCAGTTAAGACAGGTAAAGAGGCTCAGCGTTCAATCGACTCTAACTCACAGCCCGACTATCGCGAGAAACTCAACGAGGAGTTGAAGGCTCTCCACGACAGCGAGATGTGGCGTACAGCAGAGGTTGTTCGTCAGCTCCGTCCCGAAAACAAGTAATTCAAGGGAAACAAAAAATATGGTTGCCGTCCTTTTTTAGGACAGCCCTTTTTCGGCGGTGAACATGTTCACCGCCGATTTTTATATTTATAGGTATTCTCTCTTGCGTTAGGAATGTGAGTTTGTGAGAAAATAAATTTTACACTGACGTTATGTGGCAGTGTGAAGCCTCAACTTTGCACCATCGAATAAGTATTAACCATTAAAAAACAAAAAAGGATGGGAACAAAGAAGAGTTTTGGCGATACCATTGTGTCGCAAGAGTTGAACAAAGAGGCATGGAAACAGTTGTCGCGCGAGTTTAAGTGGAATGAAGAGCTGCTACTTAAGTATCGTGCCGAGATTGATTGGGATGCGTTGTCGAACAATATCGATATGCTTTGGACAGTATCTATTCTCGATAAATTCAAGCATAATATAAACTGGAGCGAGTTGTCCGATTGTGCGCCCGAAAACTTGCTTACTCCAAAGATTATAGAGCGGTTTGCCGACCGATGGGATTGGCACTGCCTGTCGGGCAATTACAACTTGAAACTTACATTCGCTTTACTCGATAGGTTTGTCGACAAATGGGATTGGAAGCTAATTATCAATCGTTTGTTTGGCAAAGAAATTTACACTCCCGAATTCTTGGAACGATACAAGGAGTATATTCCAGTCGAGCACTTTAAGGGTTCTAATCTTTGGAAAGAGCTTGTAGAGAAACGGTTCGATGAGTTGGTGGAGGAGATTGTGGAATAATCTATTCGAGCGTATATTCGGGATTCGGGTTTCCGACTCCTTTTTCCCGGGCAGAATTCCATACCGACAAAATCTGTCAGTTTTCAACTATGCATTTGCGGTATAATTGGAATTTATTTGTAACTTTACCTAAAATCATATAACTATGAGTACCGCAGGGCTTTTGAATCGCTATGTATGGTTCATTTCTACCATATATAATCGTGGACCAATTTCGCTTGCCGATCTGCAACATCGCTACAAATTGCACTTTGGCCGTGGCGAAGAGCTTGGTGAGCGTACATTTCATCGCTATACCGACGCGGTAGAGGAGTTATTTGATGTTGAAATTAAGTATGACCGTGCACGCCGTGGTTACATCGTTGACAACCGTGAGGGAATTGATAATTCGGGTATGCGCAAATGGCTATTGCAGACCTTCTCGGTAAATAGCATGTTGCACGAAAATCAGGACCTCAAAAACCGCATCTTGCTCGAAGATGTGCAGTCGGGACAGCAGCACCTGGCTGCCATTGTAGATGCGATGCGCGAGGGCGTGGCCTTGCAGATGACTTACCAAAGTTTTTATAGTATTGCAGAATCGGTCTTTGAGGTGGAGCCGTGGTGCGTAAAGTACTTTGAGCATCGATGGTATATGCTTGGTAAGAGCGAGGGTTACGACGAGCTGCGTATCTACTCCCTCGACCGCATTAAAGCGTTGAAGCCCTCTGAACGCACCTTTAAGCTGCCCAGCAAGTTCGATGCATGGAAGTTCTTTGCCGACTACTATGGCGTTATCATCAACGACGAGGATTTCGATGTTGAACCTGTTGCGCTCAAGGTGAATGCCTGGCAGAGCAAATATTTTCGCACCGTGCCTCTGCATCACACGCAGGTCGAGGTGGAGTGTAACGAAAAGTATTCTATTTTCGAGTACCGTCTCTGTCCTACTTTTGATTTTCAGCAGAAACTGCTCTCAATGGGCGACTCGGTGGGTGTGTTGGCTCCGGTGCAGCTCAATGATATTCTTTACAAAAAGGCTGAGGACGCAGCAAACAACAACATCTCAGCAGGAATGGGCCCAGAGTATAGGTTTAGGGTGTATAAAAAGTAATAGAGCAATTAATCCTCCAATCATATTATGAATAATATTGAACTTAAAGCCATCAAAGAGTTATTGGGCTTGAATTTCTTCATCCCCAAATACCAACGCGGATATAGGTGGACGCGTCAACAGGTTAGAGACCTACTTGGCGATATTGTAGAGTTTATGGAGAACAATAGTACAAACATCTATTGTATCCAGCCTCTTGTTGTTAAAACACGTAATACGAGCGATTGTTGGGAGGTTATCGATGGCCAGCAACGGTTGACCACAATATACATAATACTAAAATATTTACTGTATGAGCAGTTGTACACCCTTAAATACGAAACCCGTGAGGGTAGTTGGGAATATCTGCACAATGGGATTTTGTCTTACAAAAGTGGAGACAAAACAACTAATATCGACTTCTATCATATGGGGGAAGCTTTTTGTGTGGTCAAAGAGTGGTTTGCGAAGAACTCTAAAAGCGAACAGTTTCTGCACACGGTGTTAGAGCGGGTAAAATTCATATGGTATGAGGTAGGGGAGGAGCAAAACTCAAAAGATATATTCCAAAGGCTCAATTTAGGTAAAATATCACTTACAAACTCGGAACTCATAAAGGCAATCTTCCTTAAACACAATTACAACGATAATAGTGGAAAGGAGAGTAGTGCTGTTATGCAAATATCAACCGAGTGGGATATAATAGAAAATGCCCTGCAAAATGATGAGTTGTGGTCCTTTGTAAATACATTGGATTATGAATCGCCCACCCGCATAGATTACATTTTCGATATTATTCGCAATAGAGATATATTCCAGCAATCGAATGAATCGGACTTTGGCAATGACGAGTATGCAACCTTTCGTTATTTTTATGCCTTCCTTAAAGACCGTAGAAATGTGGAGGATGCCTGGTCCAAAGTATATCAGGTTTATGAAATATTCAATGAGTGGTACAATACATCGAACTTATACCACTACATTGGATTTATTATTGCTGCCGGCAGAAACAATAGTTGCAAAGTGATTTCTGAACTTATCGATGCATGGCTGAACGAGAAGAGCAACAAAGAGCAGTTCGTTAATAAGTATTTGCTGGAGCGCATTAGGACTATCTGCAAACTGAATAGAGTTGTCGATATCAAAGATCATCTGTTTAATAAGGTGTACGATCAGAACACAAAGAGAGAATGTACGCCATTACTTCTTTTGCACAATATTCAAACTATTGTACGCCAGAACAGGTGTATAAATTCGGGAAACAAATTCGGAAATGTGTTTTACAGGTTCCCTTATAATCTCTATAAAGAGAACCGTAAAAATATCGGATGGGATGTTGAACATATCGATTCCAATACAGAAAATGAATTGAGAAATCAAGATGAGCGAATCGAATATTTGAAACTTACTTATTTGGGTATTGTCGATGAGCAGATAAAACAAGAAATTGCATCCCTTTTATTGTCGGGAAATATTGATGATGAGAGATTTGGTGCAATAAGAAGGAAAGTGAGCAATGAGGAACATCTCAATAGTGAGGATAAAAACAAGATATGGAACTTTGCGCTTTTAGACTCTAAAACAAACCGAGGTTATGGTAACTCGCCATTTCCTGCCAAACGACGGGTTATCATAGGTAAAGAGCAGGGCCTGAAATACTCAATAGAACCGAAGGATGGGAAAATTTGTGTGACATCGAAACTCGAAGTGCCTACATTCATTCCCGTATGTACCAGAAATGCTTTCCTTAAATATTATACTATAGGCAATGCCACCAACCTTACTGCCTGGTTAAAAGAGGATGCCGAGGCATACTTGAATGATATGTTATCGGTATTTGAAGAATTATTTAAAAAAGCTGACGAATAATGAAAGCAATGTCATTCTGGGAGATGTTGACCTCCCACAACATAGAAATCTGTATTCCTAAAATCCAGCGTGATTATGCGCAAGGAAGAATTGGAAAAGAGCTTCTTCGGGAACGGCTGCTGAAATGTTGCAAAGATGCTCTTGACCACCACGATAATCCCCAAATGCATCTGCTCCTGGATTTTGTGTATGGCAGTAAAGAGGATGACAATAGATACTATCCTCTTGATGGACAACAGCGATTGACAACCCTGTGGCTGCTGCATTGGTATGTGGCCTACAGTGCACAGGAGCTGGACGATTATACTCGCAATGTTCTTGCTAAATTTAGTTATGAGACTCGCCGTAGCTCTACCGATTTCTGTAAGTTCCTGTGCCAATTACGATATGCACCGGAGGCTTCTTCAGTGAGCCTTAGGGAATATATACTGTCCCAAACAACGTTTTCTGCCAGATGGACGCTCGATCCCACCGTTTCGGCAATGCTTAACACTTTGTGCGGAACCGATATTATGGACAAGAATAACAACGACATAATCGACGGTTTTGCCGAACTGTTCCAAGGATGCACAAAAGAGGAATTCAAGAGCTATCTGGTGCTATTGCAGAGTGATAGTTGCCCTATCAGGTTCTACAATCTGGATATGAGAGGTGAAAATCTGCCTTTAAGCGACGACTTGTACATAAAAATGAATGCACGAGGAAAACAGCTTACCGATTGGGAAAATTTCAAGGCCGATCTGTTGGATTTTGTACACGATAAAGAGGATTTGGGTAATGAAATTGATGGCTGCTGGACCGACCTTTTTTGGCTGAACCAGAAGAATGGTAAGATTGATTCCATTTTATTTGCATTCATAAACAGATATATATTTAATCATCTGCTATGCTCCGGTCTGGACAAGGAGCAGATAACAAAGTCGAACCTGTATAAACTATATGGTAAGGAGAGTGACGACACCACCTTGCGATACGAAGATTTTTCGCGTTATAAGAAAGATGCCGGTGCTGAAATCACAAGAACAGCGTGCAGCAGGCTGATACATCTGATGCGTAATCTGTATAAGTTTATAATGCCTGCGGGCAGTTCGTCTGCAGTTGAGACGATGGACTATGAACACAATCGTTTGTCATACCTGCGGGGATTGGTTCAATCCGCTTGGGGTGACTGTGACGATAGTTTTGAATTTTTGCCGACATATACATCCGGTGAAGGTGTAAGCAAAATAACAGGTCCGCAGCGCTTGGTGTTTTTTGCCATTTGCCGCTACTTCGAACGAGTAAAAGATTTTGAGGAAGAGAAGTTCAAGGATTGGGTGCGTTTTGCTTGGAACATCAGCGAATATATTCGTGTTGAAGCAATGGCAAACGCCTATCGTCTCATTGATAAAAAATCTGAATTCTGCGGTAATATTATCGCTCACTTACGAACCGAAGACTCATCACGTGTAGCGGCCAACAGTTTTGCAAGTGAGCAGATTAAAGAGGAAATAGAGAAAGCTGAATATATCACATCAAAACCCGATAGAAAAGCTGTTGTTTTGGAAGCTGAGAGGTTCAGGGACTTGCATGGGCATATAGGTTTCCTGTTCCGTGACGAGAAGGAAGGCAATGTCTGCTGGGATTACTTCGATAAAAAGTTTGCCAAACTACAAAATCAGTTTGGGGTGGGAGTAAAAATAGAAAAGCGAAAACAGGCCAATATATTAAAGATTTTCTTGTCATATTGCACCAAGGTCTCTCAAATAGAGTCGTGGACAAATAATTACAGTTATATTTACGATTATAGCTGGAAATCGTGGAAAGCAAACTTCTCGAACCCCAAATACAGCGTTCCTACCCATAAATTTCTTACCGGTGAAAAGATGCGCGGTGTTGATGAGGCGGTCGGAAATTTTGAAAAGGACAAAGATGCTATTTATACTGATATATATAGATGGATGTTGGAAACCGATATAATGGAAAATGTGGCAACACGCTTGATGAGTGGTAGACAGAGGCCATATTTAAGAAGATACTATCAGGAATTATGTATATACCCCAGTGCCGAAGGCGTGAATCTGCACAGGGAAGACAGGGATAAGTTGTTGCAGTCGCTTTGTATCCAAGGAGTGATAGAACTGAACAATGGAGATATTTTCTCTGCAATCGATGGAGTGAGGCTGTTCTTGAAAGGTTGGGATATTTATTTCACATATAAAGGTGAGAGTTTTTGCTGGGATTGGAATAATAAATTGTATATAAACAACGTAGCGTGTTCAGAAATAGAAAAAGGTATTTCCGAAAGAGATTTTATAGCTTTGCTCGATTCTGCCATTATGATGCAGGAAAATGTTGAGGAGGAATTGTTGTAAGAGTTTTGTCCTACGTGGAAACTTCTTTTTTAGGGATTTTCCCCCAGACGCGTAGGATTTTCCCCTTTGTAGCTTGTGTGGGTGTGGCTATATTTGCATTGTGAATTATTGAATACCTGTAAATGTAAATAAACGAAATATTATGAAGAACAGCATTCTTTTATTATTGTTTCTTTGTCCGCTTGCTCTTTTTGCGCAGAACAATGATATGTTCTACGTGCCCAAGCGCCCTGCGAAGCAAAAAGAGGTTACAAAGGTTGTCTCTACCGCTGAGAGCGAGTGGGGCATTGCCGACAATGGAAATAACCGCGATGTAGACGAGTATAACCGCCGTGGGCTGTCGCGTGCCACAAATGAAAGCACTGCTTCTGCCGAAAATGTGCAATATGTCGAAGAGTATGAAACGGGCGACGATTATCAATACACAACAAGGGTGGTGCGTTTCCACAACCCCACAATTGTTGTAAATGCCCCTGGTTACTGGAATCCTTACCCCGCAGGCTGGTGGTACGACTCTTATTGGGGCATCTCCTACAATAACTTCCATTGGGGCTCTTCGCTCTATTGGCCGTCGTATTATTCGCCCTATTGGCATTATGCTCCGGCGCCACCTTTCCACGGCGTTGCTGCCCGCCCTGCAAGCGTGCGCGACAGAATACCCGTGGCCAACGTGCGTTCAGGCTCTTCGGGTAATAAACGTGTGCCGGTGGCGCAGTCGGGCGGAACAGGTAACAGAGTGCAGAAGAAGGAGTCTGCGACACAGTCGCGTAAGCCTGCTGCAAGTAGGGTTGATGGCGCAAACAGCCGTAGCAACGTGAAAAAGACATCGACCGTTGATGCAGGCAAACGCAGCAGCTCATACAGCCGCCCAAGCAGCACAAGCGTGCGCAGGCAGGGAGGCTCCAATGCTCCCCGCAGGGCCCCGGCTTCGGGCGGTGGCCAACGCAGCAGCGGTGCCTCGCGCGGTGGCAGACGATAAGGGTATAGACACAATGTAAAGGGAAATTACTATGAAAAGAATATTCACAATATTGATGCTTGCCACCGGAGTATATGCCGGTGCGCAGAACAGCTACGACGCAATGCGTCTGGTTGATACTGACATTCGCGGAACGGCGCGTTTTGTGGGAATGGGCGGTGCAATGAGTGCCCTTGGAACCGATATCTCGGTTATCGGCACAAACCCGGCAGGAATTGGTCTTTATCGTTCAAACGATTTTGCTTTCTCCTTGTCGATGAATAAAAATGTTACCGAATCGAATCTGACGGGGTCAAAAATAACCACCGACAAGAACTCTTTCAGCATAGACAATGTGGGAATGGTGCTTTCGACAAAGGTAAACGAGGAGTCTCTTGAGTTCATCAATATGGGCTTCAATTACAGCCGTCGCAACAACTTCAATGCCAAGAAAGAGATTGCGGGCTCGTTGTTCAACGGCAGTGGCGACTATTTCTCGCAGCAGTATGGCCTGTGGGAACTCTATTACAACGGTGGCGATTATGCCGATTATATCGATTACAAGGATTACACCTCTTTTAATTATCCGTGGCTCGGCTTGCTCACCTCTACATCGAAATTGGTCGATGATAATGGCGAATTAATATATTTGCCTGATGTCAACAAGGATTATCCCACAAGGATGAACTACTATTCGAGCGAGAAGGGTGGAGTGGACGAGTTCGATTTTAACGTGTCGGCCAACATAAGCGACCGCCTTTATCTTGGAATAACCCTCAGCACTATGAGTGTAGATTATTCGCGCTATAGTGAGTACACTGAATATTGTGACAAATACGATTATTACACACTAAAGAACCGCTACAACACGGCCGGTGAGGGTTTCAATGTGAAGCTGGGTGCCATTGTGCGTCCGCTTGAGTACTCTTCGTTGCGCTTGGGTGTGTCGCTGCACACTCCCACGTGGTACAGCCTCACCGACTGCTCTTCGGCTACAATGATAGGTGCCGACGGCGAGGTGTGGGATACGCGCGACTGGGATGCGTATGGCGAGGACTTATATGTCGATTACAGCCTCATTACCCCGTGGCGTTTCAACCTTTCGGCAGCCTACACGTTCGGCAAGAGCGTGGCTGTGGATGCCGAATATGAGTTTGTCGATTACTCTTCGGCAAAACTGGAATATGCCGACGGTGGTGATATGCGTGACCTCAACAACGAGATTGAGAGTAATATGCAGGGGCAACACATTTTACGCGTGGGTGCATTGTATAATGTGAGCGATGCGTTCTCTTTGCGTTGCGGTTATAACTATATGACGGCTCCTTTCAAGAACAGTGCTGCAAAGACCAGCCTTATGTACACCGACACGAGTACCGAATATTGCAACCGCCTCGAAAGCAATATTCTCACAGCCGGCCTGGGCTTTGCAGGTAAGAGTGTCTATTTTGATGTTGCCTATAAGTATGCGATGCAGAATGCACAATTCTATAGCTACTACGACTCGCTTGTCGATGCTCCCGCCGATATTACCGAAAAGCGCCACAACGTTACTGCAACCCTCGGCTTCCGCTTCTAACGTTTGTTTTTCTTGCGCCAGAAATTGAAACCCGTGTACAGGTTTATAACACCGAACGAGTTCACAACCGAGAGCGTCTTCTTGTGGTAGCTGTATGTGTGTGCCACCAATGATGCTCCTATGTAATACTCCTGGTTGTTGTACACGACGGCCGCGCGGGTAACAAAGTCGAAGTTTACGTTCGATATGAATTCCTTGCTGTCCCTCAAGCGCAGCGAGGAATTCTTGTATCCCATCCCAGGGGTGAAGGAAATGTTGGCAAGGAAGTTCTTTGCAAACACCCAGTTATATGAGTAACCGAAATTTATGCTGTAGTCCTTGTACTTTACCTTGTTGAACATAAGCTCGGGCTCGAGGCTCTCTTTCAGTTTCTCGTCGAGCCTTGAGTAGTTGAAATCGAACGACTGCTCGTTGTAAGAAAGCCCCAGGATGAACGATCCCGCGCTGATGCGTTGGTTGGTTGTCTGGCTGTACGCGGCGGGGTAGGAAAAGCGTTTGTTGTTGAAAATGTAATATACGTTCACGCCTTTCTGTTTGGTCTTGAAGCCGTCGAATGCGTGGTTGAACCTCTTTATCTCCTCTCCTTGCTTGTCGTAAAAGCCGTGTGCCGATGTTATTTCGAACCCCTCGTAGCGTTCGCGGAAAAAGAGGTCGATGCCAAGCTTTGCTGTGTAGAAACTGAAATTGAAATCTTTCTTTGCGCTGTTCTTTGTGAGGTCGAAACTCCAGCCTGCGAATATCCAGCGCCAGCCTGCGTAGAGCCCTATCTTGTTGTTGTTCTCGGGGCTTATTCTCACACCTTGCTTCCCGCCCGGGGTGCTGAATTTGTAATACTCATAGTTGTAGGAGTATTGCGTGAGGATGGTCATATTATAAAGGTTGGGTGCGACGTAGAGCGAGTCTTTAGTGTCGAGCCTCTTGTCTATAATATCTTCGGCCTTGTGCAGTTTTTCGCTTGTGTAGTCAATTATCTTGCTGTGCTGCCAGTGGTTCTCCTGCGCGGTGGCGCTTGTTGCCGCAAAAAACAGCGCTGCTGCGGTAAACAGCAGGGTTGTTATTCTGTATGTGGCTCCTTTGCTCATTGCGGGTAATGAGAATTACACCTTGTTTTAGATGATTTTTCCAAGAATCTTGTCGAGCACCCAGTTGGTGGGTGTTGCGCTTATGCTGTCGCAGGCGCAGTTGCTCTTGTGCTGCAAATGCTCCACAATGTTCCTGATAAGGGGCAGTTGCACAAATGTGGGGTTGGGCACAGTGAACTCTTTTGTGCCATCCTCGCCCTTGTATACTATGGGTTCGAATGTAAATACCGAAAACTTTATGCTGCCCTTGCTGCCGAATATCTCAATGTGGTCCTCTTTCGACGATTCGTTCGATACGAAGCACCACGAACCCGAGCCGGGTATTCCGTTCTCGAACTGGAAGCAGGCGCTCACCGTGTCCTCGGCCTTGTAGAGGTTGCCGCGGTTGGTGGCGTATCCCTCGGCAAAAAGTATGCAGCCGAACATATCCTGCAACAGGTCTATGTGGTGCGGGGCAAGGTCGTAGAAGTATCCTCCGCCGGCAATTTCGGGGTTTACACGCCAGGGCAGGTTGTCGCGGTTGTAGTCGAGGTCGCGCGGTGGAACGGCAAATCTTATCTGCACGTTCAGCACCTGCCCAATAAGCGGCAACAGCTCTTTTACCTTTTGAAAGTATGGCAGGTAACGGCGGTAGTATGCCACAAAGCAGGGAACGCCTGTCTCGCGCGAGATGCGGTTGATGCGGGCGCAGTCCTCGTAGCTTGCGGCGAGGGGCTTTTCAACGTACACCGGCTTGCCGGCCTTCATTGACATAATTGCATATGTGGCGTGCGACGAGGGTGGCGTTGCAATGTATATTGCATTCACGTTGGGATCGTCTATAAGGGCTTGCGCGTCGGTGTAGTAGTGGGGTATGTTGTGTCGGCGGGCATAATCCTTTGTCTTTTCTTTGTTGCGTCCCATAACGGCCACAACCTCCGACCCTTTGATAAGGTTAAACGCCGGGCCGCTCTTCTTTTCGGTAACTTCGCCGCAGCCTATGAAGCCCCATTTGATTACAGTGTTCATACTCTTGCGTTAATTGTAGAAATTCCACGACAATCCCAGCCACAATAGCGCAGGGTTCTGCGGGTAGTGGGGTACAAGGAAATAGTTCCTGTTGCCTGTGCCCTCGTTGGCGTGCTGGTATTTTACATAGAAACGTGTTTGCTTGAGCAGGAAGTTGGCGTATACGCTTGCAACGGGGTAGTTGCCAATCTCCACCTTCTCTTTGGGGTTCTGCAGGCAGAATTGTCCCAAAGCTGCCGAGTAGTCGGGGGCGTAATACGATGTAAAGTAGTAGACATCGGCTCCAAGCTCGGTGTTGAGCACGCCTGCAATCTTGAACTTTATGTAGAGGTTTGCATAAAGGTTAAGGTCGGGCAAGGGGAGAATGTCGCTGTTGCTGCTCTTCTGGTAGGTAAGCTCGGTGTCGAGGTTGAGAATACCCAGTTTGAACCCTTGCTGCAGGGTTGCCGATACTACCTGTATGTTTTCGTCGGCCTGTGCGACGGCGAGCTTGCTTGTGTATCCGTCACTGCTCTTTACCGAGTTGTTTGCAATGTAGGTGTAGTTCTTTATGTTTTCTACTCCTGCAACAATTTTTGTGCGTGTCTTTTCAATTTCGGCGCGTGCCTCAATGCGTGTCTTGAACTCTTTGTCGAGCTCTTTGTCCCACCAATAGTGCTCCGAGTGGAAGTGACGGTAGAAGAACGATGGGCGGTTGTTGCGCGAAAAGGCTCTTGCCTGCAGGGTTGCACCCTTGCCCCATAGGTTGAATTTCGCGGTTATCCGGCCGTCGAGCAAGAATGTACCAAGGTCGTCACCGGCAATTGCGGTCTCTCCCTGCACCTTGTAGCTCACGTGCTCGTTGAACTCGCTGCTCAAAATACCTCCAACCGACAATGTGTGCTCGTTGTATGCCTTGCGGAATTCGCGTCCGGTGGCGAATATGGTGTCGGGCATCGAGTAGCGGTTGTAGCGGTGCGATGCATATGCTGTGAGCCCGGCAACAGCCCATTTGTTGAAGCCTTCGTAGAGCGATAGGCCCACGCGGTTTTCAATGGAGAGGCTCTTATATTTGTCAATTGAGTCGAAACGCAGGAAATTGTCGGCATAGTAGCCCGCGGGCTGTTCGTAGTTGCGGAACTGGCGCTCGCCGAAAGAAAAATCTACGGTGTGGGCTATGCGGGCAACCTTTATGAACTCTTTTTCCTCATCATCAGCTGTGCTGCTGTTCGCAACGGCGCTTGTGTCGGCAGCCAGTGCGTTGCTCTTGTAATATCCCAGGTTGTAGTGGTGGGTGAAAAAGGCTGTGTATACCTCGTTTCTGTTCCACGCCTTGTTGAAGTTCACGGGAATATCGGCTGTGCCGAAGTTGCTGTTCGAGCCGTCGGTCTCTTCGGGGCGTTTTATGTAGTCGTCGTTGGTTATACCACCATTTTCGGCAAGCTTCATATGGTAACGGCTTGCAAGGAAATGGTAGTTGTAGCGCTCGCCGCGGTAGTATGAAAAGAGCGAGAAATTCATATAAGCCGACGATTGCTGGTCATATCGTCCACGGCCGTAAAGGTAGTCGAACATACCTCCGACACCGAACTTCTTGCCTGCATTTGTCGCAAAATATATTTTCAGGCGGTCGTCGCCGTCGACTTTATTGCCCGATGTGTGGTAGCTTATGTTCGTGTAGGGCGATTTTGTGTCGGTGAAGAAAAGCTCGCCGGGGCGTGTTACAAAATAGTCGTATGGCTGCAGAAAATCGTAGGCGGTGGTTACGGGGCGGTTGAAGAATATGCGTGTCTGACGCGGCGCACCCATATTGCCCAGCGTGTTGTACTCGCCGTTTGCCCCCTCGGTGCGCTGCCAGTTCTGGAACTGATATTGCAGGGTGTCGGCGTTCACGGGTACAACGTCGCCCAAAAGCTCGTCTATGTGCCATTGGTGAATTTCGGTGGGCACCTTAAGGTTGCTTTTGCTGCTGTCGGACTTATGTTTGTGGAAGGGGTTGAAAATCTCTCCGCTACCGAGTCCCTCGGACGATTGTGCAACAATACTTTGTGCTGCAAAGAGCATTGCAGCAACAAGCAGTGCGGTGTATATTCTTGTCTGTTTCATTTTTGTTACAGCATAAATCGCAGAATGAATTCAAACACTTTGCAGCTTATGGCCGCAAGGCCTGTGTAGAAGAACAGCGACCCTGCACCCGCAACGAAATAGAGGATGAAAGTGGCTGCAGCTCCTGCGAGGAAGAGAATGTTGAGAATATATCTTATTTTGTTTATATTATCCACGGAGTGTTGTTATTTACTTGTTGTAAGTCGGGTTCTGAGGTCCTGTAAAAGGGCATTTTTTAAGTCGATGGTCTTTGTGCGGAAACGGCCCTCGAATTTGCGTAACCTGCCTTTTTGGTCAATCGATGCCTTGTCGGTAATGCACTCTTCGGCTTTCAGCTTAAAGCCGCCGTCCTCGGCCTCGTCGTCCCACCAATAGGTTATTCTCGACATATTGAAGATGCAACGGCCGTCGGTGCTTGTGATTGTGAGGAAATAGGTTATGCGGCTGCGGTTGAGTACAAAAAAGCGCTTCTTGAACACAATGTACTCCTCGGCTTTTGCAATGAGCGTGCCTTCGCTCTCCTGGTCGTAGAGGTTGAACCCTATGACCGTGGGCTTTACAAAGCGTTGTGCGAACCACTCTTTTGCAATGGTCTCAATTTGCGCAGCGCTCAGCCCCTCGGCTTTTATTGTGTCGCAAAATGTAACCTTGTTGTTTACAACGGGCACTCTGCCCTCGGCATATATTTCGGCGGGGCGTTTCTCCTTTTTCTTGAACAGCTGTGCCTGCACGCCGCCCGAAATGGCGAGCAGCAATATGAATGGGATAATTCTCTTCATAATCTCTATAAATTATAATATTAATATTATTTGTGCGAAGATAATATAAAAGTGCAAAGAAAGCAAGCGAGCGCGGGGTGCTTTTGTTTTATTAAATGTTCTTGGTCTTTTCTCTTGCGCGATGCGCTTGTGCGGTTGCACAAAAATGGGCTCTTGTAATTGTTATGTGGGTATTTTTTTGTACCTTTGCGAGGAGTGGGCCTCTTTTCCCGCTTGTTCAAAAAACAAAATTATATGAAAAAGAATGTAGCAAAAGGTGGGCGCTTATTGCTCATAAATATAGTGGGAATGTTTGTCGCTCTTGTGGCAATATGCTATCTTGTGCTTTTGGGAATCGACTCCTATACTCTCCACGGGCAGGTGGTCGAGGTTCCTTCGGTATGTGGTCTTTCCATTGACGAGGCTTCTGAAGTGTTGCGCGCTCAAGGTCTCGATTTTGAAATTACTGAATACAAGTACAGTAAGGGTGTTGCAGCCGATGTGGTTATCGACCAACAGCCCTTGAGTGGCGCAAAAGTGAAGGATGGCCGCAAAATTCAGTTGGTGCTCAATTCGGGTAGTGAGCCGCTTGTGGCATTGCCCCACATTGTAGACAACTGCTCACTGCGTGAGGCCGAGGCGCGTTTGCGTGCTGCAGGCTTTAAGTTGGCCGAGCGTCAGAAAATAAATGGAGAGGTAGACTGGGTCTATCACGTTCTCAAGGGCGAAGATACTCTGCATAACGGCGACAAGGTGCCTGCAGGTGCAACACTTACGCTCTGTATTGGTAACGGCGACGAGGTTGTCGATGACTCGGAGCCCATTATGGAAGAATCGTGGTTCGAATAAAACACTGTGGCTGTGAACGATTTTTTTGAAGATAACGACGCACTCTTCGAGGGTGACGATTTTGCGGTTGAGGAGACTCTTTTCAAAGAGATTCGCCTGGTTGCCGACAAGGGACAATCTCCCATACGCATAGATAAGTTTCTCATTGATCACGTAGCAAATACATCGAGAAACAAAATCCAGCAGGCTGCCGATGCAGGTGCAATTTCGGTGAACGGCAAGGTTGTGAAGAGCAACTACAAGGTGAAGCCGCTCGACAACATTGTAATTACAATGGATACCCCGGCCTACGACAACAGCATTGTGGCCGAAGATATTCCCCTTGATATTGTGTACGAGGATAGCGACCTTATGGTGGTGAACAAGCCTGCGGGGCTTGTTGTTCATCCCGGTTGCGGCAACACCCACGGCACACTCATCAACGCCATTGCGTGGCATTTGCGCGACGACAAGAATTTCGATGCCAACGACCCACAGGTGGGCCTTGTGCACCGAATAGACAAGAATACATCGGGCCTTCTGGTAGTTGCAAAAACCGCTGTTGCAAAAGCCCATCTTGGAATGCAGTTCTTCAACAAGACAACCAAACGCACCTATAACGCCGTTGTATGGGGCTCGGTAAAAGAGGACACGGGCACCATTGTGGGCAGTATCACCCGCAACCCGCGCAACCGCTTGCAAATGTGCGTGTCGCCCGATGAGAGCATTGGAAAATACGCCGTTACGCACTACAAGGTGCTCGAGCGCCTTTCCTATGTATCACTTGTTGAATGTAACCTGGAGACCGGCCGCACCCACCAAATAAGGGTGCATATGAAGCACATCGGTCACATCCTTTTCAACGACGATGTTTATGGTGGCGATGAAATTCTAAAAGGAACAAATTTCAGCAAGTACAGCCAGTTTGTGCGCAACTGTTTCAAGCTCTGTCCGCGTCAGGCGCTGCACGCCCGCACGCTGGGTTTTGTGCACCCCACGACAAAAGAGATGATGTTCTTCGACTCGGAACTTCCCGCCGACTTTACGGCACTGCTCGAGGCCTGGCGCAACTACTCGGCAGCAAGCGCAGCATATAATTCTTAACCGTTTCTATAAGCTGAAACAAAAAGAGAACAATGCTTTTTGCGGGCAGTTGTTCTCTTTATTTTATTCTCATACTTTTCAGTTGCTCTATGGTACCGTTGAATATGTTTATGTCGACATTTTCCTGTATGCCGGGCACCTCTCCAATGTCGGAACATTGCCAGACGACCCATTTTACCTCCTTGTCGAGCGCGTCTACATAATAGTGCGCAATCCACGACGGATAACGGTCGAAAAATTCTTCGTTCAGGTAGCGTTTCTTGTATTTGTAGTAGGTGTAGAGTATGGGTTTTACGCCATAATGTTTCTCCACCAGGGCAATGAAAATCTTCAGCTCCTGAATGAATTTCTGTTTGTCCTTCGGCCTCTCCTCAATGTCTATCATCGGTGGCAGGTCTCCGCTCTTTAGCTGCGCGGTCTTTATAAACATCTGCGCCTGTGCGCTCCCGCTCGATTTTGTGCTGAAGTAGTGGTAGGCACCTCGCATAAAGCCGTGGTTCGCGGCCTCGGCAAAATTCTCCTTGAATCTTGCGTCGGTGTAGTCGCTGCCCTCGGTGGCTTTCATATATACGAACGATATTGGAGCCTCGGCGGGGTTGTCTCTTTTTAATTTCTCCCAGTTAATTTCTCCCTGGTGGCGGCTGACGTCGATGCCGTATACCGAATACCCCGATGGGAGGCAAATTTCATAATGCTTCAGTCCGTAACAGGGGCGGAAGCGGTAAAAATAGGGGCGGAAATAGAATGTATATACAAGGAAAAGGGCACAAGAAGCCAGCAGGGTTGCAATTAGAACCTGCAACCACCGCGGCATCTCGCTGCTCTTTGCTCGAGATGATTGCCGGCGGGCAGAAGGCTTCTTCTGTCCGCCGGCTCTCTTTTGTATCTTCTTTTTTTCGGCCATTCAGGCGATTAGGAAATTACCTTATTTCTGCTGCTCCAATGCGAGAGTTTTTGTTGTCTGGTCGCAAACCTCTGTGGGGCCGAAATACTGAATGGGGCCGGGGTAGATGTAGCAAGTCTCTTTTGCCCAAGTGTCGCGGTTGGCTGCAAAAGTCTTGAAGGGTGCACCCTCAAGGTCAACCAATGCTTTCTGGATAACGGGCTTCATCTCACCGTGGCGGCGCTCCATATTCATCATCATAGTGATGGGTATACCACCTGCAACCCACTCGGCAGCGGGAGCTGTTGTGTTGCGGATAGATGACATATAACCGGTCTTGCCTGCTGCGATGAGCTGCGAAGCGTTGTAACCGAGAGCGTAGCAGTAGTCGGCGTCGTAGTTCGAAGGAGCTGCGCAGCGGCCCTCGTAGCCGAAGAAGTGGTGCTGGGGGTTGAAAGAGCCTGTGTATTTGCCCTCTTTCTTCCAAGCTGCCAATTTGTTGCCAACCATCTCCGAAAGGAGTTTCTCTGTCTCAATGAGCGATACCTGTACGTTGCCGTGGGGGTCGCGGTCCATTGTGAGCTGGCGTGCAACACCTGCGGGGAGGCTTGCATAAACAGCGCCGTTCTCTTTTGAGAGCTGGTCGATGATGTACTGGCGTTTGTCAGCGGCCTCAACAGCAGCATACTCCTCGCCCTTAACAGCCAAGAGGTCGTTGAGCTCGGCAATGAGTGATTTCATTGCGGGGATGAACTCGATGAGACCCTCGGGGATGAGCACTGTACCGAAGTTGTTGCCGGCAGCAGCACGTGTAGCAACAGCCTCGGCAATTGATGTTACGATATCATCGAGTGAGAGGGCTTTCTTCTCAACCTCCTCAGAGATGATACAGATGTTGGGCTGTGTCTGCAAAGCGCACTCGAGTGCGATGTGAGAAGCCGAACGACCCATCAATTTGATGAAGTGCCAGTATTTGCGGGCAGAGTTACAGTCGCGCTGGATGTTACCGATAACCTCTGAATAAACCTTACAAGCTGTGTCGAAACCGAAAGATGTCTCAATGTAAGCGTTCTTCAAGTCGCCGTCGATGGTCTTGGGGCAACCGATAACCTGAACACCTGTGTTCTTTGCTGCGTAGTACTCGGCGAGCACGCAAGCGTTGGTGTTAGAGTCGTCACCACCGATGATTACAAGAGCCTTGATATCGAGCTCCTTGATAATCTCCAAGCCCTTGTCGAACTGCTCGGTCTTCTCCAGCTTTGTACGGCCCGAACCAATGATGTCGAAACCACCTGTGTTGCGGTAAGCATCCATAATCTCGGGAGTAATCTCCATATATTTGTGGTCAACCAAACCACCGGGGCCCATAAGGAAACCGAAAAGACGGCTGCCTGCGTTCAGTTTTTTAACACCGTCGAAAAGGCCGGCAATAACGTTGTGTCCGCCGGGAGCCTGGCCACCCGAAAGGATTACACCGATGTTGATAGCGGGGTACTCGATGGCAGCATCGCCCTTCTCAAAAGTAACGATGGGCAAGCCATAAGTGTTGGGGAACATAGATTTGATGGCCTCCTGGTCGGCTACCGACTGTGTTGCAGCACCCTCGGTAATTTTAACAACCTCTTTCAAAGCCTGGGGCAATTTGGGCTGATACTCAGCTCTTGCTTTCTGTAATGCACTAATTTCCATATCTATAAAAATTAAAGTTAAGTCAAACTATTGCAAATTTCGCTTTTTTTTGTGAGATGTAAAAGCGCTTTGCTGTTTTTTATCGGTAATAACTTAAATTATTTTCAAAATAGATGCATTTTGTGGTAAATGTTGTTTCTTTTTCAAGAAAAGCTTATATTTGCAGATGTGGCGGCGCTTGTGTTGCCGCGTTTTTATCATTTTTATATTTTTACAGGAAAAATTATGGCAAGCAGAAGAAATTTGAAGAAAGTGATTACTTTTATTGTTGACGACCTTGCAACCGAGGCGTTCCTCGTGTCTTACAATGCAAAAGCCGACACCGAGGCGTGGGTGAACGTGTTCAACAAAATATTCAGCCTCAACAACGACTACGTTGCGCGCGTGAGCCACGTTGAACCCGGTATGTCCGCAAAGAAATACTTCAACGCTTTGTGTGAGTCTTTCAACAAGGACGCAAAAGCAATCCTCGACGAGATAAGCCAGCTTTCAAAATAATAGCAAGCGTATGCTTAGAAGGCTTTCGGCTCTTGTAGCCTGCCTGTTGTGTATAACGGTTTTGTCGGCGCAGAAGGCCGACAAAACCGTTACGCGTTCGGTAGAGAAATTCTTTGCCGAATACAATGCTATGGGCGTAAATGTAAAGAATTGCGCCCTTGAACGCCGACGTAACAATATAATTGTAAACAAGCGTGCGAAAAAAATCACAATCTACGCCAACAGCAATTTTGCGGCGCAGATATTCACTCCTGAAATTGTAGACAGCATATACACCTTGCTGCGCGGCTATCTGCCACGTGAGCAACAACGCTATAAACTGGAGATTTTTGCTGCCCGTCGCCCCATTGAGCAGCTTGTGCCGTGTAATATGCGCCGCAAAGGCGTGGAGAAGGACCGCCTGTGGGGAAAAACCGATTATCGTGGCGAGCCGTGGGTTGAAAACGTCTCAAAGCCCTATACTCCAAAGAAAGGCCTTCGCGGCAGGCACCTTGCCCTGTGGCAGAGCCACGGGCGCATATATTCGGCCGAAAAGGGGATGTGGCAGTGGCAGCGCCCCTCGCTCTATTGTACTACCGAGGACCTTTTCACGCAATCAATTGTGCTCCCGTTCCTTATGCCAATGTTGCAGAATGCGGGGGCTCTTGTCTACACCCCGCGTGAGCGCGACACGCAGCGCGAGTGTGTGGTGGTCGATAATGACTCTCTCTGCACTCTCTCGCGTTATGTGCAGAAAGCCGAAAAGAAACGCGAATGGGTGGTTGTCGATAGCGGCTTTAAGCCCCGCGCCACGGCTTATGTCGATGGCGAAAATCCATTTACTCACGGCACGGCAATGGCTGTTGAAACGGCAAACGGCCGTCGCACAGCAGCTGTAGCCCGCTGGCAACCGCATATCCCCTGCACCGGCTACTACGCGGTGTATGTCTCTTATAAAACAATGGAAAAATCGGTACCTGATGCGCATTATAGTGTGCTTCACAGCGGTGGAGTCACGGAATTCAGGGTGAACCAACGTATGGGCGGCGGCACTTGGGTCTATTTGGGAACATTCCATTTCAAGGAGGGCGAAAACGAAAATCAGGCGGTAGTTCTCACCAATGAGAGCGACCATAAAGGCGTTGTTACAGCCGATGCGGTGCGCTTTGGCGGTGGTATGGGGCTTGTGGCTCGTGGCGACAGCGTTGCGGTGGCAACAAGCGGCCTTCCCCGTTATCTCGAGGGGGCGCGTTACGCCTTGCAATATTCGGGCTTCCCTGCCGAGGTGTATACTCCCAGCGGTAGTCAGGTAGATTATAACGACGATATCAATTGCCGCTCTCACGCGGTAAATCACCTCTCGGGCGGTTCGGTATATAACCCCGACTCGGTGGGGCTTTGCGTGCCCGTTGAACTCTCTTTCGGCTTTCACTCCGACGCCGGAATTTCGGCCGAAGACAATGTGGTGGGCTCTTTGGGTGTTGTAACCACCGACTTCAACGGCGACACAATTGCCGCCGGACGTTCACGCTATCTCTCGCGCGACATTGTGAGCAATCTCCTGCTTGGTGTCAAGCGCGATGTTTCTGCGCGTTACGGCATCGACTGGCCTGTGCGCGGAATTCTCGACAAGAGTTACAGCGAGTCGCGTCTGCCGCGTGTGCCGTCCCTTATTTTCGAGTCTCTTTCGCATCAGAATTTTGCCGATATGGTCTACGGGCATAACCCCGACTTCAAATTCACTCTTGCCCGCTCGGTCTATAAATCGTTGCTCAAGTATGTAAACTATCTGCACGGCCGTGATTATGTGGTGCAGCCTCTGCCTGTGAAGAATTTCTCGGCCTCTTTCGACGAGGATGGCGAAAAGGTGCGCTTGCGCTGGGCTGCGGTGGAGGATGAAACAGAGCCAACAGCGACTCCCGATGCTTATGTGGTTTATATGCGCGTGAACGATGGCGGCTTCGACAATGGCAGGGTGGTGAAGGGCACAGAGTGCGAAATTCCCATTCTCAAGAATGTGGTCTATAGCTTCAAGGTGGCTGCGCTGAACGATGGTGGCGAGAGTTTCCCCTCGGAAATACTGTCGGTGTGCAAGGTGAGCCGCGAAAAGGCTGTTGCGCTCATTGTAAACGGCTTCCATCGTTTGAGCGGCCCGGGCGAGGTGAACACTCTGTCGAAGGCGGGCTTCGATATTGATTACGATGCCGGCGTGCCCTATGTGAACAGCGCCGAATATGGCGGCCGTCAGCTCGACTACGAGCGTGCGAACATCGGCTACGAGGATGGTCTCGGGCTCAGCGGAAATGATTTTGAGGGGGTGCTTGCCGCGGGTAACACCTTCGATTATCCTTATGTGCATGGCGCGGCAATGGCTGCCAACGGAGTCTCTTTTGTCTCGTGCAGCAGCGAGGCGGTCATCGAGGGAGATGTGCTGCTTGCTCCATACGACCTTGTTGACTATATTGCCGGTGCCGAAAAGCAGGGGCTTAAAGGCTCGTTTCTGGGTTATAACCGCCCGTACAAAACTTTCCCTGCAGAAATTCAGCAGAGCCTGAAGGGGTATCTCTCGGGGGGCGGGCGTCTTTTTGTGAGCGGAGCCTACATTGCGAGTGATATGTCGAAAAACAATGCCGACAGGGATTTTATAACCTCGGTGCTTAAATTCGATTTTGGCGGTTCGGTGGTAGATGCATCGGAGGACAGGGTTTTTGGTTCCAATCTGTTGCTCTCGCTTCCCCGTGGGCTGAACGAGGAGTATTACACCGTGTCGCGCCCCGATGTCCTTGTACCCCGTGACAATGCTTTTGTGGCTTTTGTGTATGACAAGAGCAAGAAGAGCGCGGGTGTTGCCTATGCGGGCAACTATCGTGTGCTTTCAACAGCTTTCCCGTTTGAGGTTGCGGGTTCTTCCTCGCAGCGCACTCATCTTATGGGCGCTGTTCTGCGCTTTTTGTTGAAGAAGTAAAAAATCCTGAGTATACATAAAAAAAATCAAGAGCTTGCCGAAAGGCAAGCTCTTGATTTTTGCAAAATCTATATTGACATTGCAATGTTCTGCATTGCGTTGCAATTACTTTTTCTTTCCGTTGTATTCGTCAGAAACTGTAAGTTTTGCACGTCCTTTTGCACGACGAGCAGCGAGTACGCGACGGCCGTTCTTTGTAGCCATTCTTTCACGGAAACCGTGTTTGTTTTTTCTCTTTCTGTTAGAGGGTTGGAATGTTCTTTTCATCGTCTTATATTATTTTATATGTTTCGTCAAACTATACTTTGCGCTATTCAGGGTGCAAAATTAGTGCTTTTTTTTTATATGGCAAAGATTTTGGCACGCAATTTTTCCTTTTTTGTTCATAAAAATAGCTCTGTTACGCCTTGTGCGTTCAGGGCAGGGTTTTTATTTGCTCTTAATTGTTTGTGATAGCAGTTTTTTGTGTTTATTTGCATCTTCGATGCGTTGTGGTAGAACCAAAAGGCTATGCCGGGGGCGGGTGAAATTATTTTTGTGTAATTTTGTGACATTCGGCATCTTCATTCGTCTATTTATATAAAGTAAGGTAATTATAATGAAAAGATATATAAGTGCAATATTGCTGCTCTTGCCGTTTGCTGTGGCAGTGGCCCAGCAGAAAGGTGTCACAATAGACGATGCGGTGTTGCGTGCGATGCTGGTGGAAAATGTGCTTGTGCCCGAAAAGGTTTATGTGCAGTTCGACAACACGGCCTATTATCTCAATGATACAATATGGTTCAAGGCGTCGGTAACGTGTGGAAACGATAACCGCCCCGGCGATGTGAGTCGCATTCTCTATGTGGAGCTTGTCTCGCCCGAGGGTTATGTTGTAAAGACCGAAAAATACAAGCTCGCCGACGACGGAACCTGTGTGGGCGAGCTCTACCTCGACCCCCTCTATCTGTCGGGCTACTTCGAGGTGCGTGCCTACACGCGTTATATGCTCAACTGGGGCGATGCGGCGATTTTCAGCCGTGTGTTCCCGGTCTTCGACAAGGTAAACGGCAATAATTGGGAATTCAAGAATATGCTCGACCGCCGCCGTGCATTTGCGCGTGACGGCCGTTGGTATATAGAAAAAGACGACGAAAAAGTGCTTCGTTTCTACCCCGAGGGTGGTCATCTT
Source organism: Bacteroidaceae bacterium (assembly GCA_045636125.1). GTDB lineage: Bacteria > Bacteroidota > Bacteroidia > Bacteroidales > Bacteroidaceae > HGM04593. Next base: position 9,906 of record JAZTWX010000025.1, on the reverse strand, counting down.
GTGGCAGGTCTCCCTGCTCGCGTGGCTTTTGAGCTGCAGGGAGTGCGTGGGGTGGAGTGCAGCGATACAATTACCCTTTTGGCCGACGGAGAGCCACTTTTGTGCGCAACTCCCGTGCATATGGGCAAGGGCGTTTTTGAATTTACACCACAGGATGGGGTGAAATACCGCGCCGAGGTGAGGGTGAAAAATGAAAAGGGCAAGCACGAAAAGCATAAAATATCCTTGCCGAGTGTGGAAAAAGAGGGTGTTGCTCTCTCGCTCAATGCTGCCGCAGACAGTGTGCGTGTGGCAGTGCACTGTAATTACCCCGAAAAGACCGACCTGGGCTTTGCCTTTCTGCACCGTAGCTCGGTGTGCTATTATACTATAATAAGGAACAACGAGGAGAACTTTGCCGTAGCTGCAGCCGACCTTCCCGAGGGCGTGAACCGTGCTGTTGTCTTCAGCGGCAGCACCCCGCTGGCCGAGCGTCTTTTCTTTGTGGAGCATAGCGCGGCGCAGGCGGGTGACAATCGTGCGGTGCAGTTGAGGGTGCACGCGGGCGGCCGTCCGTTGCATAAATTCGAGCCGCGGGCGTGTGAAAAAGTGAACCTCACCGTGGAACGCACCGACAGTCTGCCCATTGAAGAAGATGCCAGCTTTGCCCTCTCGGTGGTCGACAATGCCGGCCGACAGCAGACATCGTGGAGCTACAACCATTACAGCTACCTTCTGCTCGGTTCCGAGGTCAAGGGCTATATCCCCGACGCGGCGCAGTATTTCGATGCCCTTAACCCCGACCGTCGCGAACACCTCGACCTTGTAATGCTCACCAACGGCTGGACAGCATACGATTGGAGCAAGCTCTCTGCCCAATCACTTTCAGGCCTTGCAGAGCCCGAAAAGGAGATAACCCTATGCGGAAAATTCTACCTTAAAACCTATGGAAGGGTTGCCGTGCAACCCTATAATCTGGTGCGTTTCGACGCCTCCTATTCGGGCGACTCAATATTCACATCGGCTTTCCGCACCGACAGCAAGGGTGCTTTCCGCATTGTTATGCGCGATTTTAAGGGACGTCGTGTGATGGCCCTCTCGCCCAACACAAAAATGAAGCACAGCACAGGCAAAATACAATATTCGTTTGTGCTCGACCGCTACTTTTCTCCGCGTCCGCGTTTCTTGCACTGGTGGGAACGCAATTTGGGCGCTCCGCAGCACTCTTATCTGCAGGGCAGCGCTCTTTTAAGTGGCATCAAAAACAAGGCCAACGAGTATTTTATGCTCGAAAATATTGATGTTACTGCCAAAAAACGGCAGAAGCGTTTCGCCGTTCCGCCTATGAGCGAGCTCACTCTCGACTACCTGGACGAGTGGGAGTATGCAATGGATAAATACTCGCAAGTGAGGCCGGCGTCTTATATCGACAGCCTTAACAACGAATATAAAACAGTTGACTATTATTCAAACTCGCCCACGGGTGCTTTTGACAAGAGCGAGGGGATGCGCGACCTTGAATACGAAGCGGAATTTATGCGCGAGGGCCTTTGGCAATATCGCGATGTGCTCAGTGCAAACGATGTTGTGAAGAGTATTACCCACCGCTACGGCCTTTCCCACTGTTATTGGGTTTATAATGTTGTTGTGAAGGGCGATTATCACAAAGATTCAACGCTGGTTATCGACCACGAGTATCTGCACGGCATAAATGTGGATAAAATGACCAATTTCAAGAAGATTGTAATAACAGGTGATGTGCGGAAAACCGGCACTGTCACGGGTGGGAATTCAAAGGCTTTCTGGGAATTCAAAGGCTTTGCTCGCCAAAATAAAGGCAAGCACGCATTCTTCTACGATGGCTTCCTCACTCCCAATATTGCTTTTTCTTACCCCGGCTCAATTGAAAAAGAGGATCATTTTGTGCGCAATGTAAAGGCAATGGGCGACCCGTTTGAAGGACACTCCGAAAGGCCCGACTCCCCGAGCCGTCTAGCCTGTTTCATCCCTTTCAAGGAGGGTGAAAAACGTGATGGCATTTTGCCCGACCTGGGTTACGCCACAAGTACCCGCCGCTACACATCGGTGCAGGGATATAGCGAGAGCAAGCAATTCTACTCGCCCTCCTATGCGTCGCGCCCTTTGCCAACTGACGATTACCGCCGCACCCTCCTGTGGGCTCCGTCGGTGAAGCCGGTCGATGGAAAGCTGCAGTTGGAATTCTACAACAGCAGCCATTGTAACGCCCTTGCAGTGAACGTTGAGGGCCGCAGCGGAAACATCTTCTATTGCACCGACAGCCGCTTGCCCGAAAAGTCCGTTGCTGCAGCCGACAGCCTGCCGTCAACCGAGACGAAGATTAAAAAATTGAGCAAGAAGATGAAGGAATATGTTGCAGCCTTCAAGAGAACCGAATTTGTACGCGACAGCATCTTCTGGCAACAGTGCGAAAATGAGTTCCAAAAGGCCGAAATTATCTACTCGCAGAGAAAATACAGCCGTTGTCTCACAAGTTACATTGAATTGTCGCAATTTGGTCATGCCGGAGCATTCTATCGCATAGGTTTGTGCTATAAAAATGGTTATGCGCTGAAAAAGAACCCATCCCTTGCGTTCTCATTTATGCAACGTGCTGCCGAAAAGGGGTATGCCGAGGCGCAGTACGATTTTGCGCTTATGCACCGCGACGGGGTTGGTTGTGAGCCCAACGAGGATGCTACTCTCTATTGGCTCGAGCGCGCGATAGAGCAGGGCGAGCTCCGTGCAATGTATGAGATGGCGCATATTCTGTTCACTCACGAAGAGTACCTCGACAGTGTGCGGGGTGGTGAATTGTTGCGCCGGTCGGCACTGAAGAACAAGCCCGAAGCCCTTTATCGCTACGCAATCTTTATGCAGGCACGCGGCATTGTGGCCGACTCGCTTGCGGGCACTCCTCTGCAATGTATCGAGAAGGCTGCTGCGCAGAAGAACGGCGATGCAATGAACTATCTTTTGGCCCACGAGGATAGTTGTGGAAATTACGCTGCAGCCTACCAATGGGCGCGCGAACTTCATTGGGCAAAGGACCACCGCGGTACAAAATATATGGCCGACTGCCTGATGACGGGGCGTGTGAAGCGCCGTAACAAGCGTCTTGCAAAAGACCTCTACCGCGACGCGGCGCGTGCAGGAAACACCGATGCCGCAAAGATTCTCCGGCAGTGGTAGTATAGCAAAAAGATAGCCCGCAGCTGCGGGCTATCTTTTTTTTGTATGTTGCTTGGCTGATTAGAGCTCAGCAATTACCTCAACTTCAACAAGCACGTCTTTGGGCAACTGCTTTACAGCAACACAAGAACGGGCGGGTTTTTCGGTGAAATACTGTGCGTACACTGCATTGAATGCTGCAAAATCCTCCATATTCTTCAAGAAACAGGTTGTCTTTACTGCTTTTTCAAAAGATGTACCGGCCTCGGCAAGAACTGCACCGAGGTTTTTCATCACCTGCAAGGCCTGGGCCTCGATACCCTCGGCCTCAACCTCGCCTGTTGCGGGGTTAATGGGCACTTGTCCCGATGTGAAGAGAAGGTTACCGCACACAATGGCCTGTGAGTAGGGGCCGATAGCCGCAGGGGCGTTGTTAGTATGAATTTTTTTAATCATAGTGGTATTAGAATTTATTGTTTTCGAGTTTGAAACCGGCAGCTGTGATAGCGTTCTTAATCTCTTCAATCTGCTCGTAATTACGTGTTTCCATATTGATGCGCAAGAAGCAACCGTTGATGTCCATACTTGCGTTTGCACGCTCGTGGTGAACCGAAATTACGTTTCCTCCGTGGTCGGCAATAATCTTTGAGATTGTGAGGAGCTGTCCGGGCTTGTCGAGGAGCTCAATTGTGAGCGCGCAAGAACGGCCGGCAGTGAGGAGACCGCGCTTGATTACACGGTCGAGGATGGTTACGTCGATGTTACCGCCCGAAACAAGGCAGATGACGTTCTTTCCTTCGATGGGTACTTTGTTGAACTTGGCGGCTGCAACAGCTACAGCACCAGCACCCTCGGCAATGAGCTTCTGGTTCTCCATCATAGAGAGGATAGCCGAAGAGACCTCATCGTCGGTAACGGTTACAATGCCGTCGACATATTTGCTGCAAAGTTCAAAAGTGTTCTGTCCGGGCTCTTTTACGGCGATACCGTCGGCAATGGTAGAAACAGCGGGGAGACGCTCAATCTTTTTCTTCTTTACCGAATTGTACATACTGGGCGCGCCGCTCGACTGAACACCGTAGACCTTTACATTGGGGTTGAGCGATTTAATTGCATATGCAACACCCGAAATCAGTCCACCACCGCCGATGGGAACAATTACCACGTCCACATCCTTCATCTGGTCGAGCAATTCAAGACCGATGGTACCCTGGCCGGCAATAACATCCACATCGTCGAAGGGGTGAATGAATGTGTACCCCATTTCGTCGCGCAACTGCAGAGCTTTCTGGTAAGCGTCGTCGTAAACACCTTCTACAAGGCAAATTTCGGCACCGTAACGTTTTGTGGCCTCAACTTTTGAGATGGGGGCACAGTCGGGGAGACAGATAGTCGATTTAATGCCGTTCTTTGTTGCTGCAAGCGCAACGCCCTGAGCGTGGTTACCGGCCGAGCAGGCAATAACACCTTTGGCCTTCTCCTCGTCCGAAAGCTGGGAGATTTTGTAGTACGAACCGCGTACTTTGAACGAACCGGTCAATTGCAAGTTCTCGGGTTTGAGATATACCGTTGCACCAGGGTTGATTTGAGGAGCGTGTATAAGGTCGGTCCTGCGAATCACATCCTTTAACACATACGATGCGTGGTATATTTTGTCAAGTGTTAACATATGTGTGATTTTTAAGATTTGTGTACGCAAATTTACAACCATTTTCTTTTATTCCTAACAATGGAGCGATATTTTTTGAACTTTATGCCATATAAGTTGCGCTGCGTGGGCGTTGTTATCGTAAAAATCTATGGATATAATCGAATTTGCTAATTGATTTTGCCTTGTTTGTTCTATAAAAGTGGGTAATTTTGTGCTCAATTTATGAAAAACAGCGCTTTTAGCGTTAAAAAACATTTTTTGTCGCGAAATGACACACAATTACAGTTTCAAAAGTATGTTCAAGAAGTACGTCTCCTCGAGTGGCGTGCTTATTGTCTGTTCAATCCTTGCGCTTGTGTGCGCAAACTCTCCGTTGAAAGAGTGGTATTTCGGCTTGTGGGATAATGTTGTGAACGTGTCGGTGGGAAGTTTCAACCTTTTCAGCCACAACGGTCACCCAATGTCGCTTGCAGCGGTGGTGAACGATTTTCTTATGGCCATATTTTTCCTTTCGGTGGGCCTTGAAATCAAACGTGAAATTCTGGTGGGCGAGCTTTCGTCGCTCTCAAAGGCTTTGTTGCCCATTATAGGTGCTTGCGGCGGTATGCTTGTTCCCGTGCTGCTCTTTTGGCTTGCCTGCCCGGCTGATGCCGAAATGATGCGCGGAATGGCCATCCCTATGGCTACCGATATTGCCTTCTCGCTGGGTGTGCTCTCGCTCTTCAGCAAGCGTGTGCCCATTGGGTTGAAGGTCTTTCTTGCGGCGCTTGCTGTGGCCGATGACCTGGGCGGCATTATTGTGATAGCACTCTTCTACTCGTCGCAGGTGGTGGTGAATTATCTGCTTCTTTCGCTTGCTTGCGTGGCCTTGCTTGTTGTGGGCAATATGCGCCGTTATACAGCAAAGTGGTTCTACCTCACTGTGGGCCTTGCATTGTGGTTCTTTATGCTCAATTCGGGTATACACGCTACAATTGCAGGTGTCATCGTAGCCTTCTGTGTGCCCGCCTCGCTTCGTCGCGGTTCGGCCTACTATATCGAGCGCATCAGAGCCAATATAAATACTTTGCCCGTGCACGATGTAACAGCCAAACATCACACAGTGGTACTCACGAATGACGAAATCCATAAACTCAAGAGTATAGAGTCGGCTGCCGATAAACTTATCAGTCCCCTGCAGGATCTTGAGGATGGTCTTAAAGGCCTTATAAGCTATTTCGTAATTCCTCTCTTTGCTTTTGCCAATGTGGGTATAGACCTCGCCGGTATGAGCGTGGGCAGCCTGTTTGCCGGTGTGGGTCTGCCTGTGATGCTGGGCCTTATCGTGGGCAAGTTCGTGGGAGTGTTCTCGCTCTCGTGGGTGGCTGTGAAATGCGGCGTTGTGAAATTGCCCGTTGGCAGCGACTGGCGCTCTTTTTCGGCAGTTTGTATGCTTTGCGGCATTGGTCTTACAGTGTCCATCTTCATTGCCGACCTCTCTTATTCTTCCCTGCAAGGTGCCGGAGCGGCGTTTCTCTCGCAAGCAAAGCTTGGTATCTTGTGCGGTTCGTTGGTGTCGGCAGTAGTGGGAATTTTTATGCTTGACAGGTTTTTGCCGAAGCCCCAAAACGGTTCTGCGAAATAATTTCTTGCAGAATTGTGCTCATATTATTTAATTTATTTAAGTTTGGCAAAAATTTGAATACTGAAAATGCTGAAAAAACTCTTTGGTTTTAATCGCGAAGAAACAACCATTCGCACCGAGGTGATAGCCGGTATCACCACTTTTTTGACAATGTCTTACATCCTTGCTGTTAACCCGGCAATGTTTGTGCTTCTCGATGGTATGCCGGGCGGAGCCGTGTTTACCTCTACTGCTCTTGCTGCAATTATAGGCTCGTTTGTGATGGCAGTGTGGGGAAAATTGCCTTTTGGACTTGCGCCAGGTATGGGGTTGAATGCCTTTTTTGTCTACACTGTCTGCCTGGGAATGGGCTACACTTGGCAGTTCGCATTGACGGCTGTCTTCTTGGAGGGATTGACTTTTATTCTTCTCACGGTGACAAATGTAAGAGAGGCTATTGTAAAAGCAATTCCTGCCAATTTGAGATATTCGATAGGTGCCGGCATTGGTCTTTTTATAGCTTTCATCGGTTTGCAGAATGCCGGTGTTATTGTGAACGATAATTCAACACTGGTCATTTTGGGCGATATTACATCGGGTTCTCCGCTGCTCACAATGATTGGTATGCTTATAACCGGTTTTTTGTGGGTGAAAAAGGTTCCCGGAGCAATGCTCTTGGGTATCATTATAACAATGCTCATTGGTATTCCTATGGGAATCACCGATTTTAAGGGTGTGCTCTCTATGCCCGACTCAATTGCTCCCATCTTTATGCAATTCGAGTGGGATAAAATTTTCACGCTCGATATGCTCATAGTGGTGTTTACATTCTTGTTTATAGATATGTTCGACACACTGGGAACACTTGTGGGTGTGTGCACAAAAACAGGGCTGGTGAACGCCGACGGCAGCCTCTACCGTGGCAAACAGGCTTTTATGGCCGATGCAATTGCAACCACAGCGGGTGCAGCTCTTGGAACATCCACCACAACAACCTATGTCGAGAGTGCTGCGGGTGTGGCCTTGGGCGGCCGTTCTGGCCTTACTGCCTTTGTGGTTGCTTGCTGCTTTGTGCTTGCGCTCTTCTTCTCGCCTCTCTTCCTTTCAATCCCTGCTTCGGCCACTGCACCGGTGCTCATTATCACAGGCTTGCTTATGCTGGAACCTGTGAAGAATATTCCTTTTGACGACTATTCTGAATCTATCCCTGCTTTTATGTGCCTTATTATAATGCCGCTCTCTTATTCTATCTCAAACGGAATTTTGATAGGTGTTATCTCTTATGTGTTGTTGAATATGGTGTGTGGCAACTTTAAGAAATTGAGCCCCGCGCTCTATATACTCGCAATACTCTTCATCCTTAAATATATATTTATATAAAGATATTGAATGTATGTGATACAAAAAAGCCTCTCGGTCGACCGAGAGGCTTTTTTGTGATTCCGAAACAATCAAAAGTGATTCCGAAGGGATTTAGGAAAATTTGTAAATAAACCTTATCACTTCTGTATTATTGCTTGCTTTCGGCATTTCGGCCTTCTGATATGCTAAAAAACAGATTTTGAGTGGGATTTCTCTTTTTTCTTCGCTTGTTTTGCTACCTCTGTTGTCCTTATTTTATCTCGTTATTTTTAGTTTCTTATTGCAATGCTTTTAATACAAAGTACGCATACAAAAGTACGCATCGTTTGTTTGTTAGACAAAGGTAAGAAAATACATCTGTTCATACAAAATCAACAAACAGATTTAATTGTTCTTACATCAGACTTTTAGGAAGACTTTCTTTCTATAAAGAAAATAAAGAAGGCACCAACAAACAAGCATATAGCAACACCACCAGCCAAGCGTATAATAATCCTCGGGCAGGAATTTTAGTATTCCACCGAACAAGGTATTGACAGGTTTTGAAAAGTCAATAAACTGCTGTGCAAGATATATTGTTATAGAGTTCATTCCTATCACACGAAAAGCGAAAGCCCACTTGCGACATCCAACAACATCCACCACAAGATAAAAAAGTGCGAAAAGCAACAAAGACCAACCTGCTGTACAGCATACAAAAGAACTGTTCCAGAGATTCTTGTTTATTGGAAGTACGATATTCCAAATATAACCGATTGCAAGCAATACAACTGATACACCAAACATCACCGCAACCTTTTTGTATTCACTTGATACACTCTTTGAACGCACAAATTCACCCGTAAAAATGCCCAATAATGCTGTTACAATCGCTGGCAAGGTAGAGAGTAAACCTTCAGGGTCGTGTATTCCATTATGCAAAGTACCGGGCAACAGGCAACGGTCAATATAACCAATAAAACTGCCCTCCATAGAGAAAGATGAAGCCCCTTCCGGTGCATCAGGTGCCAACACCAATGCAAGTAAAGCCCAATACCCAAGCAGAATTATAGCAGAAAGCAACATCAGCCACTTACGCTTCAACCATATATATAGCAATGATGCAAACATCCAAGCAAGGCCAATTCGCCCAAGTACACTCGCATAGCGTAGCGTTTCAAAATCGAACTGCAACAATCCATTATATACCACACCCAGCAATACAAGTACCAGACCACGTTTCAGCACTTTCAAAGAAATAGCACTCTTGGACTTACCAAGTGACAACTGCTTAGACATTGAAAAAGGAAACGAAATACTGGCAAGAAACAGAAACAAGGGGAATATCAGGTCATAGAAAGTGAAACCGTCCCACTGTGAGTGCTCCATTTGCTTACCGAGAAAATGCAATTCGGGAAAAAGCGATGCAATACAAATTAGCACAACCTCGCCACCCATTATAAAGGACATATCAAAGCCACGCAGAACATCAAGTGAAAGTAAACGTCCATTCTTCTCTTTCATAATCCTATCAGCTTATTATCGTTTTTATAAAGTTCAATTACATAGAAAATCACAGCGTATTTATCTCTTTGATTGCACTATCAGGCTTTTCTACTATTTTCAGCAGTTTGTCTGCATCATATCCCATATAGTTGAAATATGTTTTGATTAAATCATAGTGCTTAACAACATATTGAGTACTTAAATTCTTCGATTTGTCAAAACAGATTGGCTCGTGATGTGCTATACGGTTACGCAGTTCTCGTATGGCGCATAGGTCATTATATACCTCTTTCTGCGTTAATCCTTTTTTCTTATTTGGGAATATCTGCAATAGCGTTTTACCGCCTATCCTATAATTGTTTTTTGTGAAGAGGTAAGTCCAAAATCCAAAATTAAAGGTGGCAACCATCTTGTCTGCACTATATATGCCTTTTTTGATGTATTCATTCTGTGCTTCTGCAATTTCTTTAGCATCATACGCGAGCAGCTTTCCGGTTGCAGTTGAGTTTACTATCCAATCTTTGTCATTGAATTGTTGTGAATAGTGATTGTGTATTGCATTTCGCAGTGCTATTTCAAACATTCCAATAACACCGAATAAACGTTGGCTTAACTTAAGGTTATGATGATATAGTTG
>JAZTWX010000024.1:0-25529 GCA_045636125.1 Bacteroidaceae bacterium | reverse complement strand
AGTTTTTTGCTTCGCGAAACTCGGCTGCACTCGGCATAGCACAAACAAGTTTCTCCTCTGCTCTCATTTGCACGAGTTTTGAGTACTTTTTTACAAAAAAGTACAATCAGACATTGCCATTAAAGCAAGAAAAGCTCACGGACCACCGAGGAATTAAAGCGCATATTTATAGTTCAATATCCGCAAAATAGCACCGAGAACTTTATAGTAAGTCAAGATCCTTCGGGCGAATACAAATCCCTCAACTTTTTACGTTGATCCGTTTTTTGGCTGGCGAGCCGAACTTGTTTGTTACTAAAAAAAAGAGGAGCGACGCTCCTCTTTTTTGTTATGTATCAATTGGTTAAGGATGAACAAATGTTCCTATCTGCTCGCCGTCCATAACCTTTTTAAGGTTACCGACAACGTCCATATTAAATACGTAAATAGGCAGGTTGTTCTGCTTGCACATTGCAGTAGCGGTCATATCCATTACCTTGAGACCACGGCTCAGAACCTCGTCGTATGTAATATCGTCGAATTTTGTTGCAGTGGGATCTTTTTCGGGGTCGGCCGTGTAGATACCATCTACACGGGTACCTTTGAGCATAACATCGGCCTCAATCTCAATTCCGCGGAGCGACGAACCGGTATCGGTTGTAAAATAGGGGCTTCCTGTTCCGGCAGCCATAATAACTACCTTGCCCTCTTCCATTGCCTCAATAGCTTTCCACTTTGTATAGAACTCGCCGACAGGCTCCATGCGGATAGCGGTGAGCACCTTGTTGGGAACCTCAATGGCACCAAGAGCCGAGCTCAACGCCAAGCTGTTGATTACGGTTGCCATCATACCCATCTGGTCGCCCTTCACGCGGTCGAAGCCTTTGCCTGCGCCTGTGAGGCCACGGAAAATGTTACCGCCACCAATTACAATACCAATTTGAACACCCATTGCAGCAACCTCCTTAATTTGTGCCGCATACTCGTTGAGACGCTTTACGTCAATACCATAACCCTGCTCTCCCATGAGGCTCTCGCCACTGAGTTTGAGGAGAATACGTTTGAATTTTGCCATATATGAATTGTTAGTTAATTGTTCGCAAGGGTAAAAATAAGCTTTTTTTCGTAACTGTGCAATAATGGTTAAATAATACTATAATTTATGGGAAAAGATTGCAAAAGGGCTGTTGCAAACAAAAAAATATATACCTTCGCAAAGAAATGTAATTACAGGAATATGCGATTTTTCAAGAACCCCAATACAACAATTGCCATTTTAGCAATTTACACAGCAATTGTATACATCTATTTTTTTCCAAAGAACAACGAGATGTCGTCCACTGAAAAATGGGTTACGGTGGGAACATCGTGCGTTGTGCTCTCAATTCTGTGGTACCTGCTGCGCCGCCGCGACAAGCTGCGTCGTGAGCGTGAGAATGACTTGAAGAACAACAAGAAGGGATAAAACAAAATTACATAACAAGTTCCACCTCTTTGAAGGCATACTGCGCAGTGGTGCCGTCGGCGCGTTCAAGCACAATGTGCCCCGTTCCAAGGACATCAACGAGCCGTGCGTCGAAAAAAATTTCGCCGCAACGGTAGCGCATTACCTTGCCGTGCCCCATAAGGCAACGTTTGTAATCACAGGCAAGCAAAGAATATTCGCCCCGCCGCAAAGCTGAGTAATAATAGGAAAAGGCATCGAGCAGCGCACCAAGCACCTCGTTTACCGAAAAGGTTACCCCCTGCAACATTTTAAGGGAGACAGGCACCTTGTCCATCGGTTCAAAAACAGTCTGGTTCACGTTCAACCCCACACCGATTATTGCGCTTTCAACGCCGGGGCCGCTGTAGAAAAGTTCCACAAGAATACCCGCCAGCTTTTTCCCGTCGACATATATGTCGTTGGGCCATTTAAGCTCAACCTGCACGCCTATATAGCTCATTGCCGAGCGCACCGCAAGCGCTATTGCCTGCGAGAGTGCAAACTGCGAGGTTACGGGCAGAAACGTGGGGCGCACCATCAGGCTCACCAGTAGATTCTCACCCGCAGCCGATTGCCACACGTTGCCACGCTGCCCGCGACCGGCGGTCTGCGCATCGGCCTGCACGGCAATAATACTGCACTCGCCCGCCGCAGCCCACAGTGCCGCAGCCTGTTCCCTTGCATAGTCGTTAGTGGAAGAGGTTTCTGCCAAATGGTGTATGTAATAATCGGACGAGCTATTTTCCATACTTTTCGCGAATCTTTTTGGGGAGTTTTTTAAGAACCTCGTCGTAGGAGTGGTCAATAAGCTCGCACACAAGGCTGTCGGGCAAGCGCTCAATATCCATCTGGTTCCAGTATTTCTTGTTCATATGCCAAGCGGGAGCTATCTGCGAATAGGAGTCGCGCAGTTCAATGGCACGGTCGGCGTCGCATTTCACGCAGAACCACTCGGTGTTTTCGAGGTCGGTTATTGCGAAAATCCTGTTTTCGACCCTGAAGACAAGCGTCGTCTCATCAAAAGGGAAATCCTCGGTGGCACCCTGCTTGCCCAAACAATATATGCGTGCATCTTCAATATTCATAACCTTTACCACGATGCCGAAAAAGCATCCTCTATATGTTCAATTGCGTGCTCATCGCCCTCGCCAACCACGGTTATAATGTCGAAGCGATACTGTAAATCACATCTGTTTTTCAATATATAGGCCTCGGCAGCAGACAGGAGGCGTTCTATTTTAGCGGGCGTAACAGCGTCGGCCGCATCGCCGAACGCGGCTGTTGCACGGCTCTTCACCTCCACAAACACAAGAACATCGCGCCACTGGGCAATGAGATCAATCTCCTTGTGCCCACTGCGCCAGTTATATTCGTGAATGGCATACCCTTTACCAAGTAAGTAACGGGCCGCAAGCATTTCGCCCTTGCTGCCCAACAAATTGTGCTGTGCCATAAAAATTACAAATAACTACGTGCGAAGATAATACAGCAGAGGGCAAAAAACAAAGCAAAATTTGCTTTTCGATGCCATTTATACTACTTTTGCCACCGGAAACAATTGCAACACAAACTCCTATGAGCAGTAAAAAGAAAACAGCCCCCAAAGCCACAACAACAAGAGTGCAGCCAGTGCGACACTCGCGTATAGTGTGCCTTGTGAGCGACGAGGAGATGAAAATAATAGACGATTATCTTAAGAAATACAAGATAAGCAACAAAAGCAATTGGATGAGAGAGACACTGCTCTCGTTCATCTACAAGAACCTCGATACAGACTACCCCACGCTGTTCGAAGAACACGATATGCGCCGATAACCCACCCAGCTATGGATGACAGCCACTATATGAAACAGGCTCTTGCCGAAGCACGCAAAGCCTTTGAGCAGGACGAGGTGCCCATTGGCGCAGTAATAGTGTGCAACGGGCGCATCATTGCGCGCGCACACAACCTCACCGAAACACTCAACGATGTTACCGCCCACGCCGAAATGCAGGCAATTACAGCTGCTGCCACAAACATTGGCGGTAAATACCTCAACGACTGCACTCTGTATGTAACAGTGGAGCCCTGCCCTATGTGCGCAGGAGCAATAGGGTGGTCGCAGCTCGGCCGCCTTGTGTATGGCGCAAGCGACGAAAAGCGCGGCTACCAACGCTACGCCCCCAATGTACTGCACCCCAGAACCGAGGTGACAAGCGGCATTGAGGCCGAAGAGGCCACTGCGCTAATGAAAAAATTCTTCAACGGGAAAAGATAAGCGACAAGCTATTTATCCTCTTTAATCTCAACAAAGTCGACGTATTCACCCTCGTCTTTATCGAAAAGTTTCTTACGGGAATTATCGCCCCGCGCACTGCGACGCTCACCCGCAGCTGCACCACTATGCGCCGAATTTGCACCCGATGATGTGCGCGACGACGATGCACGGCCACGCCTGCGTGAACCAAAAGCGACTCCAATTACCGAAAGCACGGTGCGTATGACCGACAGAAGAACTGCCGGCACCAATATAAGAATTGCTACTGCTAAAAAGAACAGTATAAATATAAAGGACATATCAGAATAATCTCTAAACTATAAACAAAAATCCCCGCCTACGGATTATCCCTCAAAGCCGAATTTAAGAAAATTCAGGCTTTTTTGTTATTGCCCAAATAGAGAGCAACAGAGAGTAGCAGATACCAGGCTATAATTGCCACGGCAGCACCCACGCCCAAGAAAAGCATTGGCACGGTAACAGCAAGGAAAATGTAACGCACCTTGTTGCTGCTCCAACACATACTCTTGAATTTAAGTGAGAACATAGGAATTTCCGATACGAGGAAATAAGAGAAAAGGATTATGAGACCCACTATCAGCAACCAGCCGTAGTAGAGCTCAACTATCCACTCACCAAAGCCCGCAACAAGCGATGCCCAGAAGAGAGCGTTTGCAGGAGTGGGAAGCCCCAGGAAAGTCGATGTCTGGCGTGTGTCTATATTGAATTTAGCCAAACGCACAGCCGAGAACACCGCAATCAAGAAGGCAAAATAAGGGAAGAATTCCGCAACAGGCTGCATAAATGCAGGCAAGGGGAGCCCACGCATAAACGAAAATACAATTGCAGCAGGAGCAACACCGAATGTAATATCATCGGCCAAAGAGTCCATCTGCACACCAAGCGGAGAAGAAACCTTCAACAGGCGGGCAACCATTCCATCGAAGAAATCGAACACCGCACCTATTACTATAAAGAGCAATGCAGCACCATAAGAGCCCTGCAGTGCCATTACACAAGCTACACAGCCCGAGAACAAGTTACAGCAGGTTATTGCATTGGGTATATGTTTCTTAACAGCCATAGTTCCTATTCTTTTAATTAAATTTTGCTATAATTGTTTCGTTGCCGACTGTTTTCTGCTCCAAAGAGACGCAGACTTCGGCGTCGAGAGGCAAATAGACATCGACACGTGAACCGAATTTAATGAATCCCATGTGCTGGTCGATGAGACACTCCTCGCCCACAGTCGCATAAGTTACAATGCGACGAGCCATAGCTCCGGCCACCTGACGCACAAGCAGTTCACGACCGTCGGACATTTCAATTACAACCAAAGAACGTTCATTTTCGGTGCTCGCCTTGGGCAACCACGCTTTGTGGAACTTACCTTTCTGATGTTCGACGCGCTTTACAACGCCGTCAACAGGATACCAATTGGCGTGAACATTCATTGGGCTCATAAATATAGATACCATAAGGCGTTCATCCTTGAAATGGTCGGGTTCAAAAACCTTTTCAATAACAACCACTTTACCGTCGGCGGGAGCAACCACAATGTCGTCGGTTTCACCTTTGAAACGACGGATGGGGCTGCGGAAGAAATTCACCATCAACAAATAGATAACGGTTGTAACTGTGCTCACGATTGAGTTGAGCAATACCAGCGAGGGAAGGAAATACCACAGGGGCACATTCACCAAAAGCCACAGAAAAAACGACACCAGAAGGATTTCTGTACCCTCACGGTGAATTCTGATATTCCTTATTTTCTTGATTTTTTTGAGTTTCTTCATTTTCTCAAAGTATATTACAATCACAAAAATAATAACAATTTGTTAAACTCCAAACAAAATTGCGCAAAAACACCTCTACAAACATTGCCGCAAACAAAAAACAGCCACAAACAAACTGCTATGCGCGCGTTGTTGATAACTTTTCCGCAAAAACAGGAGCGCATACAAACAAAAGATATTAACTTTAAGCACTAAATATTTAATATTACAAGGAATATGCTCGACTTTGTTCACCTGCACGTACATACACAATACTCCATACTCGACGGCCAGGCTGCCATAAAGAAACTGGTAGACAAGGCCATTGACGACGGTATGCGTGGCATTGCCGTAACCGACCACGGCAATATGATGGGTATAAAAGAGTTCTTCAATTACGTAAAGAAGATAAACAAGGGCAAGAAAGAAGAAGAGATGTTCAAGCCCATCATAGGCTGTGAGGTGTATGTGGCCGAGCGCCGCCTCTTTAACCGCGAACTTAAAGAGGATATGCGCGGACACCACCTTATTCTGCTGGCAAAGAACAAGACAGGCTACCACAACCTTGTGAAAATAGTGTCGAAAGCGTGGTCGGAGGGTTATTATTACAACCCGCGAACCGACAAGGTGGAACTTGAAAAATACCACGAGGGAATTATCTGCTGCTCGGCCTGTCTGGGAGGTGAAATTCCCCAATTGCTTATGCACGGCGAGCGCGAGCGCGCCGAAGAGTGCGTAATGTGGTACAAGAACATTTTCGGCGACGATTTTTACCTTGAGTTGCAGCTGCACAAGGCAACCGTGGAGCGTGCCAACCACGAAGTGTACCCCATACAGGAGGAGGTGAACAAGCAATTAATTGAGTTGAGCCGGAAATGCGGTGTAAAACTCATATGCTCCAACGACGTGCACTTTGTGGACGAGGAGAACGCCGAAGCACACGACCGCCTCATCTGCCTAAGCACAGGAAAAGACCTCGACGACCCCAAACGAATGTTATACTCCAAACAGGAGTGGCTGAAGACCAAGGAGGAGATGGCCGCAATGTTCGGCTACATCCCCGAGGCGCTCACAAACACCGTAGAGATATGCGACAAGGTGGAATTCTACTCCATCGACAGTTCTCCCATTATGCCCACCTTTGCAATTCCCGAAGATTTCGGCACCGAGGAGGAGTATCGCAAGAAATTCACCCACGAGGACCTTTTCAACGAGTTCACCCGCGACGAAAAGGGTAACGTGGTACTCTCGCAGGAGGCTGCCGAGAAGAAAATCAAAAGCCTCGGCGGTTACGACAAGCTCTACCGTATTAAGCTCGAAGGTGACTACCTGCGCAAGATAACCTACGACGGTGCGCGCAAGTGCTACCCCGAGCCTTTTGACCAGGAGCTCACCGACAGAATTGATTTTGAACTGCACATTATGAAGACAATGGGTTTCCCGGGATACTTCCTCATTGTGCAGGACTTCATACGGGCCGCACGTGAAGAGCTTGGCGTGTCGGTAGGCCCCGGCCGTGGTTCGGCCGCCGGTAGCGTTGTGGCCTACTCGCTGGGAATAACCCGTGTCGACCCCATAAAATACGACCTCCTGTTCGAGCGCTTCCTCAACCCCGACCGTATATCACTCCCCGATATCGACGTCGACTTCGACGATGACGGGCGCGGGCGCGTGCTCAATTGGGTAACCGAAAAATATGGACAGGAAAAGGTCGCCCACATTATCACATACGGCACAATGGCCACAAAGCTGGCCATAAAGGATGTTGCGCGCGTGCAGAAACTGCCGCTCGACCAATCGAACAGGCTGTGCAAGGCCATCCCCGACCGCCTGCCCGACGGCCTTAAGATGAACCTCACAAACGCCATTGCATCGGTACCCGAGCTGCGTGAGGCCGAAGCCTCGCCCGACCCCATTCTGCGCGACACAATAAAATATGCAAAAATGCTCGAGGGCAACGTGCGTAACACCGGCGTACACGCCTGCGGAACCATAATTTGCCGCGACGATATCACCGACCACGTTCCCATAAGCATAGCCGAGGACAAGGAGACAGGCGAAAAACTGCTTGTTACACAATACGAGGGAAGCGTCATTGAGGAGACAGGCCTCATTAAAATGGACTTTTTGGGCCTGAAAACTCTGTCGGTGATAAACGAGGCGATAGAGAACATACGCTTGAGCCTTAAAGAGGATGTCGACATTGACAAAATTCCCATTGATGACCCCCTCACATACGAACTATACAGCAAGGGAAACACCATTGGAACGTTCCAGTTCGAGTCGCCCGGTATGCAGAAATATCTGCGCGAGCTGCAGCCCACCACATTCGAGGACCTCATTGCAATGAACGCCCTCTATCGTCCGGGCCCTATGGACTATATCCCCGATTTCATACAGCGTAAGCACGACCCCACACTCGTGCAATACGACATACCCTGTATGGAAAAATACCTCAAGGACACATACGGAATTACTGTGTACCAGGAGCAGGTGATGCTCCTCTCGCGCCTGCTTGCCGACTTTACCCGCGGCGAGAGCGACACCTTGCGTAAGGCAATGGGTAAGAAGATGAAGGACAAGCTCGACGAGCTGAAGCCCAAATTCATAAACGGCGGAAAGGCCAACGGCCACCCCGAAAAGACGCTCGAAAAGATTTGGGCCGACTGGGAAAAGTTCGCCTCTTACGCCTTCAACAAGTCGCACGCCACCTGCTACTCTTGGGTAGCCTATCAGACAGCTTACCTCAAAGCCCACTACCCGTCGCAGTATATGGCGGGCGCGTTGAGCCGAAACCTCGACAAGATAACGGAAATCACCAAGCTCATGCAGGAGTGCAAGAGCATGAACATAAACGTGTTGGGGCCCGATGTAAACGAGTCGCACCGCAAGTTCAGCGTAAACAAAAGAGGCGATATCCGTTTCGGGCTCTGCGCCGTGAAAGGAGTGGGCGAGAGTGCCGTGCAGACAATCATAGAGGAGCGTGAGAAGAACGGTCCCTTCACCGGTATCTTCGATTTTGTGGAGCGTGTGAACCTCACGGCCTGCAACCGCAAGAACCTCGAATGCCTTGCACTGTCGGGCGCATTCGACGAGTTGCCCGGCGGAATTACCCGCGAGCAATATATGAGCAACAACAGCAAGGGCGAGCAGTTCCTCGAAACGCTTGTACGTTACGGCAACCTTTACCAAACCGACAAGAACGCATCGCAGAACTCACTTTTCGGCGCCACCGAGATGCCCGAAATTCCAAAGCCCGAGATTCCCGAAGGGGATAAATGGAGCGCTCTTGAAAGGCTGGGCAGGGAGAGGGAGCTTGTAGGTATCTACCTATCGGCCCACCCGCTCGACGACTACGCACTCATCCTTAACGAGTTCTGCAACACGCAGGCATCGGAACTTGCCGACCTACAGCAACTCGCAGGGCGCAAAGTTACCTTTGGAGGTGTTGTTTCCGAGGCGCCACGCACAGGCTTCACAAAAAAAGGCAGTCCCTTCGGTGTTGTAAAGATAGAGGACTTTTCGGGCACAGCTGAGCTTTTCTTCTTCGGCGATGAGTGGATTAAGAAACAGCCCTACTTCATCCCCGGTAATTTCCTATATATAAAAGGAAGTTGCCAAGGAAGACGCTGGGACCCCGACAAACTGGACTTTGCAGTGAGCAGCATAGAGCTTATGCCCGAAATAAAGGACAAGATGGTGAAGAGCATCACTATATCGTTCGATATTATGGCGCTCACCGAAGATATTTACGAGAACATAACCGAGTATGCAGCCGCCCACCCCGGCCCCAGCAAACTGCAGATAAGCGTAAAGGACTATGAACACGAGTTCACCCTCGAGCTATTCTCAAAGAGCCACAGTATTGCGGTGGAATACAGCTTTATAGAGTACCTGAAGACATTACAGAACGTAGAATATAAACTCAATTAATAACCTTAAAAAGAAAAAAATTATGGCATTTAATGTAACCGACGAGAATGCACAGGAATTCATGGCAACCACCCTTCCCATTGTTCTCGATTTCAGCGCAACTTGGTGCGGCCCCTGCAAACAGCTTGCACCCATCATCGAAGAACTTTCTAAAGAGTACGAAGGACGCATTGCCGTTGCAAAATGCGACATTGAAGAGGCTTGCGACCTCACAGCCGAGTATGGAATACGCAACGTTCCCACCGTTATTTTCATAAAGGACGGACAGGTTGTCGACAAGTTCGTAGGCTCCAAATCAAAAGCCGACGTACAGGCAAAGTTCGAAGCACTCCTCTAAAAACCCGACCACTATGCAGAACGACGAATTCGCAATGGAAGACCTCGACGACGAGAAGACCATTGCATACATACGCGAGCGCTTACCACAGGAGTTGAAGGAAAAATTCAGCGACGACGAATTCTATTATTTCCTCGACACCATTTACGACTATTACGACAAAAGCGGAATACTCGACAGCGGTAACGAATATGTCGACATTGACATTGACGAAATTGCACGCTTCATTGTGAAAGAGGCAAAGAAGAACAAGATTGGCGAGTACGACGCCGAGGAGATTTTCTTTATTGTCGAAGGAGAGTTGGCATACAACGGAATTATCGACTGATAATTCCGCTTGGAGCTAATAGAGCTAATTGCTGAGCCAATTAAAAAACAAAAAAATGCGAGATAATTCTCGCATTTTTTTGTTTACCTCTACTTGAAAAGACTTTTCTGCTTATAGGAAATTCCATTGACCGTTTCAATGCCGGCAACATCCATAATAGTATACATTATGCTGTCGGTTCTGTAAGAAACATCCACCGCACGTTTAATTCTTTCTTCTGTCTGCGGGAAGCGTTCTCTGAATTTAGGGGTAGTGTAAACCATAAAAGGAATTAAACGACCAAAGATATTGTTATCCCTTACCCCGTTGGGCAGACTGGCGTGACCTATATAATCGTCACTACTTTGAAAAACGTCCAACGCGTGATCGGAAAAATAGAAGACCACAGCCTCGGAGCCTGCGAAACGCTCCATAATTTCATATACAATAGAATCGTTATATAGAATAGAATTATCGTATTCAGCCAAGAGCTGTCTATTTTCCATTGTCAAGCGAGAATGAGTAACGGAATAATCTTCGGCTGTGAATTTTGAGAACTGTTCGGGATAACGGCATTTGAAATCGGAATGAGAACCCATCATCTGCACAATATAGAAATTACGCCCGCTAGCAGCAGGCAATTGTTCATCCAATGCCGGCAAAAGAGCCTCATCAAGAGTATTTCTATGCAGCCCCGAGAATTTTTCACCCACGAAATATTCTCCATCGCATAAATCGGCAAAACGTCCCACCTCGTTATCGTAGATTCCTGCTTTTGACTGGTTCGAAAACCAATATGTTTTATAACCTGCATTTTGCATAACCTCTAAAAGGGTAAGGCCCCTGTACCACTCTATACTGTCGGCGAGTTCTTCTCGCCACCCCATTATTATGGATTTTATGGAGGGGATTGTATTTATCGTATAGCTTGTAATGTCTGTAAATACCGACAAAGAACTGTCCGCCACCAATTGCGCGAGCCGCAAGTTAGTTTTTTTCTCATAACCATAGAGCGAACTGTTCGATTTCGAGAAAGACTCTCCCAATATCATTACAATATTTTCGGGCGCGCTGTTGCTTACTGTAACAGCGGGATTTTGTTTATACTCGCGCAAATCGGGCACAGGCTTGTATGAAAGGACAAAATTTATTCCATCGTAGGATGTACTCTTATAATCCCTTACAGCAAAACAAGAAGAAACAAGCAACGCGCACAACAGGCAACATTGTATAAAGTAGTCTTTAAAATCGGCTTGAAATCTTCTTATTAAAAAATACAACAACAGAATTATTATCATCGATACGACGAAAACCCACAATTCATTCGCGTCGACATATGTACCGAAGAATTCGGTAGCTTCGGAAACATTAGTTGCAAGAATTGCCGATATCGCATCCTCGCCCAAACTCAAAAGAGTGCTTCCATAAGCGCATATGCAAACATAGCTTGCACAAGAATATATCAACACCAAAGAAAGCACAACAGCCTTATACACTCTCTTGAGCCAATTGACAAAAAAAGATGTCGGCAAGAGTAACATATAAGCATTTGCAAAACAAATAAAAAAGACTGCAAAAGGGATGCAGCCGTGTGACAACACATTGTAAAGAGAGGGGAATAACAATAGCAGATAGGTTGTCGCAAACAATGCAAAATCATCGACAACGGGGCGCGCGAGAAAGCGTACCACATTGCCAATCAATCTGTTAACTTTTGTAGAACGGGGGGGTAATTTCATAGTATTAATGTAAACAAAATTTCGGCTGCACATTATGCGCAGCCGAAATTTTATAGTATTTACAGCAATTTCACGAACATCTCAATTGCCTGATATTCGGGCAAGCCAATCTTGTCGAAGAGCTGTGCAGTTCCCTGCATACGATCCTCGGCACGCTGCCAGAATTCACGTGCGTCCTCGCCGGGGAAGGGCACAATGTCCTTTTGCGAGAGGTGGCGGAAGATAGCGTGGCGCTTGCGTATCATCTCTTCGGGGCTCAAAGGCACGGCCATATCGGCAACGGCCAAGTCCCACTCCTGCCAAGCTCCGCGATAGAGCCATATGTGGCACTCTTTTGCCCAATCCTCGTCTTTAACCTCTTCCCAGGCACGCAGAACGGCTTCGATGCACACACGATGTGTTCCGTGGGGGTCGGTAAGGTCGCCGGCAGCATAAATCTGGTGGGGTTTCACCTCACGCATAAGTTCCTTTACAATCTCAATATCGGCGTCGCTAAGCAGGCCCTTTTTAATACCGCCTGTCTCGTAGAAAGGAAGGTTGAGGAAGTGAGCGTTTGTGCGATCGTTGAGACCTATTGAGCGGCAAGCAGCACGCGCCTCGGCACGGCGGATAGCGCCTTTGAGGTTTAGCAACGCACGGGGCTCGGGCTCTCCGGGCTTTTTATTGGCAATTATTTCGCGAATCTCGTCGAACTTGTCACCCATTCCCATCTCACGGGCTGTGTCGATATTCTGCAACACAACATCGTCGTACACGGCCACGTTACCCGATGTCTGATAAGCTACGTGAACATCGTGGCCCTGCTCGATGAGGCGGTTGAATGTACCACCCATAGATATTACATCGTCGTCGGGGTGGGGAGAGAATATTATCACTCTCTTGGGGAAGGGAGTCGAGGGCACAGGACGAGTAGAATCGTCGGCGTTAGGCTTACCACCGGGCCAACCCGATATAATGTGCTGCACATCGTTGAAGACGCGGATGTTTATCTGGTCGTATGTGTCGACACGCTCCAAGAGGTCGGATAGTGAATTTTTGATATAATCCTGGTGAGTGAGTTTAAGGATGGGCTTGCCCACTACCTGACAAAGCCATATAACAGCCTTACGTATGAGTTTGGGAGTCCACTGCTGGGGAGGCGCAATGAGCCAAGGCTCTTTCACGCGTGTAAGCTCCTGCGCTGCAGCCTCGTCAATTATCACCTGTATATTTCTGTGGCCCTGCAAGTATGTTGCGGGATAGCTTTCCGACACCTCGCCCTCTATAAGCTCTTTGGCAATTACGGCCTTGTCCTCGCCCCACATCATAAGCACCACCTTCTTCGCGCTCATAATTGTGTCCATACCCATTGTAATGGCAGTTTTGGGCACCTCGTTGGGGTTCGAGAAGAACTGGTTCTGTGTGCGGCGTGAATTGTAGCTCAGCTGCACAAGGCGTGTTGTAGATTTTGAATATGTTCCCGGCTCGTTGAAACCTATCTGGCCAATTTCGCCCACGCCCATAATCATAAGGTCGACCTGGGCGCGCACCATTGCCTCGTAACGCTTGCAATAGTCGTTCACCTGGTCACGGGGCACTGTTCCGTCGGGGAATATCACGTTCTTGGGGTCGATGTCGATGTATTTCAGGAAATCCTCGTACACACGGTGGTTGCGGCTCAAGGGGTTTTCGGGAGACATTGGATAGAACTCGTCGAGACTGTATACTTTCACTTTCTTGAAGCTCACCTCACCCTTTTTATAACGGTTGACAAGCTCGGCATAAAGGCCCAGTGGGGTGCGGCCGGTTGAGAGACCGAGCGCAAAAAGGCCGTCGACCTTGTGGTTGTTGATAGCCTTCACAACAATGTCGGCTGCACGCTGTGCACCCTCGGCTGCTGTAGGAGTTATTAAAGTGGGTACTTTCTCGAACTTGCATATACTGTCGAGAGAGGCTGAAACCGGCAACTCGCCAATTTTAGGAAGAACAAATTTTGAATTCATATTATCTGTTTTATAAGTTTTTAATTGTTTCTATGGTTTTCTCCACTCCATCACGCGCGAGGCAGGCTCGCCCTTGTCGAGGAGTGTTTTCATATGTCGCATATAGGGATCGGAGTGTTTGAAGAACATCTTATATCCCTCGCACAGCACGTTCATATAAGGCTCGCCGTTCTTCGCGTAACCGAAACGGTGTTTGGGACACTCGCCCTTGCACAGAAAATAATAGCTGCAACGCTTGCACTCCATGGGGAGAGCTTCGCGCTTGTCACGGCCGAAGGCTTGCTGCTCCTCGCTGCTATACATGTTCACGAGCTCCTTTTCGGCAATATTTCCCAAACGATATTCGGGGTAAACAAAATGGTCGCACGAATAGACGTCGCCATTATGCTCCACCACAAGGCCGTCGCCGCAGGTATCGCAGAAGGAGCAGAGCGATGGTGGCACGCCGCACCAGTTGGCAAGGGTAATGTCGAACAATTGAACGAACACGTTGCCCACGTCGCGTCTCAACCACTCATCGAATACGTCGCACATAAAACGGCCGTAACCGCGTGCTGTTACCGACCACGGAGCCTCAACGGCATCCTCCTCGTCGGGCGAGACAATGAGCGGCCTGCCCTGCGGACGCATTTTCACATATTCCACCACTGGCAGGAATTGTATGAAGCGGTTTATTGAGCGCAGGAACTTGTATACATCGGCACCACGTTCCTCACTGCGGCGGTTGACAGTTGAGAGGATATTGAATTCCACCCCACTGCGGGCAAAATTATCGGCAGCCCTCATAACACGCGAAAATGTGGGTGCACCACCACAGTCGCGACGGAAGGCGTCGTGAATATCTTCGGGGCCGTCGAGCGAGAGCCCTACAAGGAAATTGTTATCCCTGAAAAAGCGGCACCAGTCGTCGTTCACAAGCACGCCGTTGGTCTGCAAGGTGTTTTCAATATTCTTGCCTCCTGCATATTTCTGCTGCAGGGCAACAGCCTTTTCAAAGAACGGCAGCCCGGCCATAAGCGGCTCACCGCCGTGCCAGCAGAAGGTAATATTCTGTTGCGACGCGCCCTCGATATACTGCTTGATGTATGTTTCGAGCAGCTCATCGCTCATATGGGGCATCACATTGTTGTAGATATCGGCCTTGTCGCGGTAATAGCAGTAGCAACAGTCGAGGTTGCAAGCGGCACCCACCGGTTTTACCATTGTTCCGAAAGCCGGGGCGCGCCTCATCTTTGCAACATCGACGAGGTTGAGATTATTTCTCTTGTTGCTCTTCATCTTTTATTCCAGTATATACTGCTGCTCGCCATAAAGTTCCTGCAGGTTCACCAACATTGTCTTGAGGCTGTCGGTCAACTGCTCGGTACCTTTCTGGCCGTAGATATTATTAAGTTCGTTCTTGTCGGCGGCGAGGTCGAAAAGTTCCCACTCGCTGTAGTTCTCGCCGTAGAAGTGAATGAGCTTGTACTGCTCGGTTCGTATTCCGTAGTGGGGGCGCACAGCGTGCTCGTCGGGGAATTCGTAGTAGTGATAGTATAGACCGCTGCGACGGGGCGACCACTCTTCGCCTTTGAGCAAGGGAAGAAGCGACTCACCCTGAATATCGGCGGGAATTTCAACGCCGGCAAGCTCAAGGATGGTGGGAGCATAGTCAATATTCTGCACAAGAGCGGTTACATCGCCCTTCACGCCACCGGGCAAGCGCATAAGCAAGGGGGTGCGGAACGACTCTTCGTACATAAAGCGTTTGTCGAACCAACCGTGCTCACCCATATAGAAACCCTGGTCGGAGGTGTAGACAATGAGGGTATTTTCCATAAGGCCGTTCTCTTCGAGGTAGTCGAGCACAGTACCGATGTTCCTGTCGACCGATGTTATTACACGCAGATAGTCGCGCATATATTGCTGAAATTTCCACTCGTCGAGAGCCTTACCCTTGAGCCCCGCAGCCTTGAATTTTGCAATTACGCCGTCGTAGTGAGCATCCCAGGCTGCTTTCTGTTCAGGGTTCATATTGTTGTATATTCTGCGTCCCCACTCTTCGAGGTCGGGGCGGCTGTGAATGGAGCTCTCCTTGTCGGCCATTTTCAAGTCGTATACAATGTCCATATCCTTTGAAATAGACATCTTTTGCTCACCTGCCGCGCGGCGGCCTTTATAGTTGTCGTAGAAAGTTTCGGGCAACGGGAAATTGCTGTCGCTGAAAAGCGAGAGGTCGCATGTGTCGGGCATCCAGGTGCGGTGGGGAGCCTTGTGGTGCAACAAAAGGCAGAAAGGCTTGTTCTTGTCGCGTTTGTTACTGAGCCAATCTATTGCAAGATCGGTTGTGATATTCGTTGCATAACCCTCGCGCACCACACGCTCGCCGTTCTTTATGAACGTGGGGTTATAGTAGTCGCCCTGACCAATGAGAATATCCCAATAGTCGAAGCCTGTAGGATCCGATGTAAGGTGCCATTTACCGATAACTGCAGTTTCGTAGCCCTGTTTCTGCAACAGTTTGGGGTAGGTCTGCTGCCCGCCGTCGAACGATGACTTATTGTCGGTAAAGCCGTTGGCGAGGCTGTGCTTACCGGTGAGCATACAAGCGCGTGAGGGGCCGCTTATGGAGTTTGCCACAAAGCTGTTGGTAAAACGCACACCGTCGGCCGCAATGCGGTCGATGTTGGGTGTCTGAATGTAGGTTGTATCGTATGCGCTGATTGTTTGATATGAGTGGTCGTCGCACATGATATACAGAATATTCATTGGCTTCTGCTCGCTCTTTTTGTCGCCGCACGACACAAAAGGAACAAGTGCTGTACCCGCCATTGAGAGGCAGAGGAGCTTTTTTGCTTCCTGGAAAATGTTATTCATCGTAATATGGTATTTATTATAAATTCTACTATACAATTGCAAAAATATAACATTATATGGAAAAGAGGTCCTATTTACACTTTTTTATCGAAAAAATAACAAAAAAGAGAATGACCGCAGCCATTCTCTTTTACTGTGAGTGAATAAACGCTTGCATTGGCTTAGCTGTTCTTCACCTGAACTATAGAAAGGTAGTTTAATCTTTCCAACCCAATGCCGAAGCGCCAAGAACGGCAGCATCGGCTCCGGGGAGCGACGATTTCAACACCTTTACCTTGTCTTTCCACAAGAAGACAACATTCTCGTTCATACGTTTACGAATGGGCTCCAGGAGAAGGTCACCTGCGTTTGCAAGACCACCGAAGAGCACAATTGCCTCGGGTGCCGAGAAGGCGATGAAATTACAGAACGCATCGCCGAGTACCTCGCCTGTAAATTTGAAAATCTCATTTGCAAGCTCGTCGCCCTTTATTGCCGCATCGTACAGCATTTTAGATGTAAGTTCATCAATGCAGATGTCGCGGAGAGAGCTGGGCTGGTCGCGCTCAACAAGCCATTTTTTTGCAGTGCGCACAATACCTGTTGCCGAAGCGTATGTTTCGAGACAGTCGGTGCGGCCGCAACCACACTGGCGGCCCTCGAGAACGGGAGCTGTAACGTGTCCAAGCTCACCTGCAAAGCCATCGTGACCATAAATGAGCTGTCCGTTTGCAACAATACCGCTACCCACGCCTGTACCCAGAGTAATGTAGACAAAATCCTTCATACCCTGCGCAACGCCATATTTCATTTCGCCTATAGCAGCAGCGTTTGCGTCGTTGGTAACCTTTGTAGGGATACCGGTCTTTTTCTCCACAAGCCAGCCCAGGGGCACGATACCCTTCCAGGGAAGGTTCGCAGCGTTCACAATTTCACCGGTGTAGTAGTTGGCCATAGGGGCGCCAATTCCCACGCCCTCTATTTTTCCCTGCACGCCACACTCCGCTGCAAGCCTGTTTATAACGCTTGCAAGCGTGTCGGTATACTCCTCGATATCGGGGTGAGCCTGAGTTTTTGTAGTGTCGTCCTTTGCAAGGATATTACCTTTTGCATCAACAAGACCAATAACGGTATTTGTACCGCCGAGGTCTATTCCAATTACATACTTTTCTTCCATATTATAGTTATTTGTTTATAAGTCATCGGTTAACTTCCGCGAATATAATAGAAAAAAATATTCAACTCGCCGTTATGCACCAAAAAAAAAGATAAAAAAACAAATTATTATCTTTTTAACGATTGTTGAAGTATATTTGCAAACATAAACTGGACAACAAACAAATTTACAGGAACTATGATAAAAAGAGTATTAGCTGCAACAATCATGCTGCTTACTGTGGTTTTTGCCGCAAACGCACAGACTGCAAAAACACCTTCGCTCCTGCCCAAGCCCAAGAACATAAAAATGGGAATACAGGGAACCTCATTCGAATTTGGTGAGAATGCCAAAATAATCGATTTCACCGGTGAAAAGGAGATGCAGTATGCCATTAACGAGATTAACCGCATAGCGGTTGAGATTTTCGGCAAAAAGCTGAAAAAGGAGAACACGGCAAAGGGCGCGTATAATATCATTATAAGACCGGAGAGCACACTGAAGCCCGAGGCTTATATTCTTGAAATTACTCCCGAGAACATATTGATTTACACCAACGGAGCCGCCGGGGCTTTCTATGCTGCGCAAACAATCAAGCAGCTCATTCCCGTGGAGGCCTACGAAACTCCGCTCGACCTTGAGTCTATAAAGCTGCCCACACTCACAATAAAGGACGAGCCCCATTTCGGCTACCGTGGCTTTATGCTCGACTGCGTGCGACACTTCTGGGATGTTGCCACCGTGAAGGAGATGATAGATATTATGGCCACCCACAAAATGAACCGCCTCCACTGGCACCTCACCGACGACCAGGGCTGGCGCATCGAGATAAAGAAATACCCCAAACTCACAAAAATAGGCAGCAAGCGCAAGCAGACTACCATAGGGCACAACGAGGGACTCGACGGCATCCCTTACGGCGGCTACTACACACAAAAACAGATAAAGGAGATTGTTGCATACGCAAGCGAGCGTTTCATTACCATTATCCCCGAGATTGAAATTCCCGGACACTCGCTCGGTGCCCTCAGCGCCTACCCCTGGCTGGGTTGCCGCGGCAAAAAGGGCAACTACGAAACATGGCCCTACTGGGGCGTTTCTCCCCAGATATCCTGCGCCGGAAAGGAGAGTACATTCAAGTTCTGGGAAGATGTATTCGGCGAGGTAGTGAAGCTTTTCCCCTCGGAGTACATTCACATTGGCGGCGACGAGGCTCCGCGTGACGAATGGAAGGAGTGCCCCAACTGCCAGAAACGCATTAAGGAGAACGGTTTGAAGAACGAGGCCGAGTTACAATCGTATGCCAACAGCCGCATTGAGAAATTTCTTGCCGGCCACGGACGCAAAGTTATCGGCTGGGACGAGATTCTCGAAGGCGGAGTGAGCAAAAGCGCTACTATTATGTCGTGGAGAGGCGCAGCCGGCGGCATAAAGGCTGCACGCAACGGCAACTATGCTATTATGACCCCTAACAGCCACTGCTACCTCGACTATTACCAGACAAAAGACCGGCTCAACGAGCCCGATGCAATTGGCGGCTATGTTCCCTTGCAAAAGACATACAGCCTCGACCCTTACGACAAACTCTCTCTCGGAGAGAAAAAATACATACTGGGTGTGCAGGGCAACCTATGGTGTGAGTATATTTCCACCCCTATGCAGCTGCAATATATGGCCCTGCCACGCTTGGGCGCCATTGCCGAAATTGGTTGGAGCAACCCCTTCCCCGAATACAAGAACACTGCCGAGTTCATTGGACGCGCAAAACGCCTTGCACGCTACTACGCCGTGTTCGGGTGGAATTTTGCAAAGCACTTTTACGAAGGTATAGAGTAACACCGGCAACAAAAAAAGGAGTAGCGCGCTACTCCTTTTTTTGTTATTATTGTTATTCCTGAACGGCGTTTTTATTGGCCAGTTCTCCTTTTTTCATTGCAAGGATGCGGCTCAAGCCATACTGTGTTACCGAATTGCGGGCTTTCACTCGACGCTGGTATTTCTTATATGCCTTTTTGTCCTTTTCGTCGGCTTTTCTGTATTTCTGCATCTCTTCGGGATACTCCTTGCCAAGCGTTGCAAGGTCGCTGCTTGTCTGTTTAAGAATATTCTTTATTTCCTGCTGTGTGGTAGCCACCGATATTCTGCCACGCGCATCCTTGCAAATATCCTCGTACTTTTCAATATAACCGTTGCAAGATACAAGCACAACCGACAGGAGGGCTGTAAAAATAAGTTTCTTCATAGTATTGTCTTTTTTATATTGTCTGAATAGCTGTGTGCAAATATATATCTTTCGGACAACACAAAAGCCCGACGGCGCAAGATTTTTCAAAAAAAATAAAATTCCCCTGACCAATCAGAGGAATTTATGAACCCGCAAAGCCACGGAACAGGCTTTAATTGTGCAATCTACAGTATATCTTTTATCTGCAAAAGGGTGCCGACCATATAAGTGGGTTCAAAAGGAAGGACATCCACCCCCTTGCGGTTAAAGAAGACCTGGTCCATACCCACGCCTGCGGCCCCTGCAATATCGGT
This sequence comes from Bacteroidaceae bacterium, assembly GCA_045636125.1. Lineage (GTDB taxonomy): Bacteria > Bacteroidota > Bacteroidia > Bacteroidales > Bacteroidaceae > HGM04593. The sequence goes on along the minus strand of JAZTWX010000024.1, from coordinate 5,204 downwards.
ATCGAACATATCACCAATCATAATGCTATCTTCTACCGTGGCGCCCGTGCGTTGCAGCGCATGCATAAAAAGTTCGGGGCGGGGCTTGTTCACTCCAATATCGTCCGATAGCACAAACGTGTCGAAAAAGCCATCGAGCCCTGCTGTCTGCATCTTATGTGCCTGCAGCTCCTTGAAGCCGTTGGAGAGTATGTGCAGGCGATACTTTGGGCGCAAATACTCCAAAAGTTCATAGGCGCCGGGCACAACGCGGTTCTTTGTGGGGATGCGCGAAAGCACCTCGCGGCAGAAGGTAGCGGCGAGTTCTTCATTATCGACACCCACCATTTTAAGCGGGTAGCTGTAGCGTTTGCGGTTAAGTTCGGCCTTTGTTATTTTACCCTCGCCATATATTTTCCACAGCTCAAGGTTATAAGGTTCGTAGAGCGAGAGAAAGTGGTCGAACGAGCAGAAGAAGCGTTCGTAGCCCAAAAGGTCGTATGCCTCGCGGAACGACTCGCGCGATGCACCCGCAAAGTCGTATATCGTGTCGTCGAGGTCAATGAATATGTGCTTGTAGTTTTTCATAGAGAGAAAAATTGAGGCTGCACCTTGCGGAACAGCCCCATTAATCTTAATGTTTATTTCACCTGTATCACAAGGTACTTTGTTGACTGCCAGAATGCGTCGGGCTCGAGGATTGTGAGCACATACATTTTGTTCTCGTCGCGCTCGAGTACGTAGCTGCCCTCGGGGTGGTTGGAGAGGATTTTTGCACTCTTCGACATTGTCTCCACTGTATTGAGGGTACGTTTGTCGGCCTGTGTGAAATAGCCCATATTGGCGTTGCTGTCGCGCATCACCTTTCCGCTGCGTAGGAGGTTGGCTCCGGTGAGGATGTTTTCGGCCTTAAGTTCTTTCTTTGTACCAATTGCATACCACACTGCGTTAAGTTCGTTTGTCTGTTCCTGTATCTTCTCCTCGTAACCGCTGTTTATGCGCGAGAGTGAATTTACCACACTGTCGAGCTTGCCTATGCGTATGTCCTTGTCGGCAAGAGCCTGTTGCATCACAAGTAACTCGGCGCTCTTGTCGTTCAACTGCTTTTCGAGGCTTTCTACAAACGCTTTCAGCTCCTTGGCTGCCTTTTCGTTGCCCGCAAGCTGTTTTTTGAGTTTTGCAATCTCCTCGCGGTTCTTTTCGAGCGTACCTGTTATGTATTCGATATTCTCGTTAAGGACTTCGGAGTAGCTCACCTCGTCGGTTGCCGAACTGAGGTTGATGCGGCCCTGCATCTCATTTATTTTGCGGAAACCGTCCTCAATCTGGTTCATCATACCCAAGAGGTCGGATATTGTGGCATCTTTTGCCGACATTTCAATACGAAGCGAATCGTTGCTCTCGCTCAAACGCTTTTGATTCTGGTTAAAGTCGCACGATACAAAGACAAGTGCAACTGCCAATTGTAAAAACAGGAACTTTTTCATATTATTCATAAATTTTAATAGTTAATTTACTCTTTTTCGCTACTCTCCTCGGCGGCAGAGCCTACAAGGAGCACAAACTCGCCACGGGGCTCGTTCTTTTTGAAGTGCTCCACCAGAGAGGCCAGCGTTCCGCGCACGCACTCCTCGTGTATTTTAGAAATTTCGCGCGCAGCAGCTGCCTGACGCTCACCGCCGAACACCTCGGCCAGCTGTGTGAGGGTCTTCAACACCCTGTAAGGCGACTCGTAGAAGATTATCGTGCGGGTTTCATCTTTCAGGAAATTAAGCCTTGTCTGGCGGCCCTTTTTCTGCGGCAGGAAGCCCTCGAACACAAAGCGGTCGGCGGGAAGGCCCGAGCTCACAAGCGCAGGGACAAACGCCGTTGCACCCGGCAGACACTGCACCTCCACCCCATTGCGCACACACTCGCGCACAAGCAGGAAACCAGGGTCAGATATTGCGGGGGTACCGGCGTCGGACACAAGCGCAACGTGTCGCTCACTGCCCAGGATGCGCTCGGCAAGGTGCTTCACTGTCTGGTGCTCGTTGAACTTGTGGTGCGAGTACATAGGCACCTGAATTTCAAGGTGCTTGAGCAATTTACCCGATGTGCGTGTATCCTCGGCCAGAATAAAATCGGCCTCCTTCAGTATCCTTATCGCGCGCAGCGTTATATCCTCCAAATTACCCACGGGAGTGGGAACAACATACAATATACCCATAATTTCTTTCCTTTGCTGCAAACCGGCAGGCATAATATTCCACACGCGCCGCCCGCAGCACTTTTTCGTAACTTTTTTGCAAATTAAATACAAAGAATGCACACTACAATGCTCTTTTAATCAATTTTTCATCATTTTATATTTTATTGTTGATAGTGTGTTGATAACTTGTAGCTGCCACGCTCTTCTTTTTCACAATTCTTCACTTATCTTTGCCAATAACCACAAAGCACGGCAACCACAAGCCGCGAGATGTCAAAGACAAAAACAGAAACACGATATGAACAGATTTTCAGAATTCAACCAAATGGAGATGGCGCGCAAAGGCCGCATAGAGGTCATTTGCGGCTCAATGTTTTCGGGAAAGACCGAGGAGCTCATACGCAGGCTCAAACGCGCCAAATTCGCCCGCCAGAAGGTGGAGATTTTCAAGCCCGCAATAGACACCCGTTACTCCGACGAGGAGGTTGTATCTCACGACAGCAACCACATTCTTTCAACCCCCATTGCATCGTCGGCCAGCATCTTGCTGCTTGCAACCGATGTCGACGTGGTGGGAATTGACGAGGCACAGTTCTTCGACGAGGAGCTTGTGGCAGTGTGCGACGAGCTTGCCCGCCGCGGCACAAGAGTAATCATTGCCGGCCTCGACATGGACTTCAAATGCACCCCCTTCGGTCCAATGCCCGCGCTTATGGCCATTGCCGACGAGGTTACAAAGGTGCACGCCATTTGCGTAAAATGCGGCAACCTTGCCTATGTGTCGCACCGCAAGGTAGCCGGCGACAAACAGGTTCTCCTGGGCGAGATGACCGAGTATGAGCCGCTGTGCCGCGAATGCTATTATGCAGCACTTGCCGAGGCCGAGGAGCGATAATAGCTGGGAATAAAAGCGATACACAAAGTTATCCGCACGCGAATTCTTCGCTTGTAATTACACATTCATAGATGGAGACATTTTCTCCAATTCATTAAGATAACAGCCCGGCTGTTATCTTTTTTTTGCAGCGAGCAACTCATACATTGATATGTTGCAAGCCTGGCATTGGGAGCTTTTCTGCTTATCGTAACAAGCAACCTCACACAACTCCTTTATTTCATAAAATCCTCTCCTTTTTGAATTGTCACAAACAAAAAACTATATTTGCAATAAAATAACATTACACTATGGGAGTTTTTTGGAATTTAAGACTGAAGGCAAGCAACGATAACGATGCCGATAAAATAAATGCATACGCAAAGGAGTTGAACAATGCATATAATTTCGAACTGACCGATGAAGATGGCTATGGCGGGCTTGATTTCTTTGACCGTGGTTTCGGTTATGGCACAGTAGAACCCAGCGATGCACGGAAGTTCGAGGAGTTCATTGACAAGGTCGTTGCGCACTTCCCCGAGATGAGACTGAATTTCTTTGGCAGTGGCGACGGCGCCTGCCAACAGTGGGAAAAGGTATCAAAGAACGGCGTGCTCGTTGATTATGAGCCTTGGTGTATGAACATACACTGCGAGAGTGAAAATTTCAATGAATTGCTTTCCTGCATCGGTTATATTGAACAACAAGGATTCGAGCTTTCGCAGGAAGACGCGGAATGTTCATTGCACTGGGAGTATGACCGCAAAAGCGAAGAGGAGAAGTGCCACAACACTTTGCAGCACATAAGCAAGCTGTTACCACAGGCCGAAATTGTATGCTACAAGTTCGAGTCAAAAGATAACGTACCCTTTATTAGCGAATATTGCATAATAAAGGATGGTGTAGGCAAGTGGGAAGAGGCGGACTGGACTATGTTTTGTCTTGCCGACGAGTGCGTATTCGGCACACTTAAAAACAAAGCCACAATCTTTGATGTAATAAAGGACGCAGGAGCCTGCTTTGCACTGCTACTTGAAGAGGTGAGGAAAGACCATTCTCAATGCGCTACTGTTGGCTGCATAATTTCCCATACAGAAGCCCCCATCGGTTTCATGCAATATTTCAAGCCCGAGGACAAAGAGTGGCTTGAGCAGGCCGACGACAGCTACTGCGCCATCTACAATGCAATTCTTCTGTGGGGAATGTACAATAGTTTCAATGCTGTGCCTGAGACATTCGTTGACGAGGAGACAAAAGAAGAGGTAATGATTACACGCCTGGAACTACTCGACACACCGTTGTTCGCAATGGATGCCGACAAGGAAGCGGAACTGTTTGCAAACATCTACAACGCAAGCTATGACAGAAGTTGCAACAACACAAAGATGAACGTCATTGAACTTTTGGAGTTCACAGACATTGACCACACCATTATTCTGCACAAGATGCTCGACAGTAGAGAATGCTGTGTCAGCCGTGGACAGGTTGATGAAGAGATAAAGTGGATGTGCGAAAAACTTGGCGACATATACCGCTGGGGTTGCGAGCGTTTCGGACGTTTCATCGACAAGCAGAAAGCAAAAAAATATTACGATATTGCACTCATCACCGATGACAACCCGCTCGAAGACGAAAAGCAATACCAGGACTATGAGGATACGCCCACAAGTTTCAAATATATCGTAAAGGGAGATGCAACCGGTGAACTGAAAACCATAATAGAAAAACACGCCACAGAGTCGTTGGATAACGAATTCGGCATTTTTGCACCGGTAAACAATATTATGCACGAGCTTGTTGGCACCGACCCCAACCAGCCCAAATACCGTGGAAATGTACTTTACGCATCAGAAGAGAACGGCAGCCTTGTTATTAAAGGCGAAGCAAACGAAACAGATGTATTGGGGTATGCAATACTAAAGAAATACCCCACCCTTCAGGTTCACATTGAGGCATAACAGGAATTTAGGTTCTGTACTCTAAATAACCACAATATAAAAAATGAGGCTAACAAATGAAGTGAACCCCAAAAAGTTGGACTGATTAATAAAAAGTTTATTGGTAAAGAGTTCGGTATTGCACCGGTCTCTTTCCTTTTAATCTCATTTTTTTTGTTAATATTGCGAAGGTATAAAAAGAGTTGGTTGTTGAATAGCTTTT